>NZ_JAUG01000004.1 GCF_000708285.2 Pedobacter borealis DSM 19626 | reverse complement strand
GTGGCGTTTTAATCAAGTTTTCTGTTAAGACGGTCGTCACCCTGAATTTATTTCAGGGTCTTTCACGCTAAAAAGATGCTGAAATAAATTCAGCAGGACGATAAAGCGGGATTAGGCGTAAATAAGATATAATTTTCAGCAAATAATTATCGAACTCAGGTTATTAAGAAGTTCATAGCCGTATCTTTTCAATTTATTGAGACAATCTATTTGGGAATTGAAAAGCAAATCATTTCCATCGTCGTCTCTTACGTTTATTTCTTTAGGCCGTTTGAATTTTTGCCCATAATCTATCCTGGCAATATAGGTATCGCCACCATTATAAATCGGTTTTAATTCGATGTAATCTACCTTGATATCACTTAACTTAAAGCCATTTACATTCTGGGCTTTGGCACGCGACAGCCCGAAGCAGGCGACAAATGCCGCCGCAAGAATTAATTTTTTCATGTTGTGTTTCTTTTGTGTGTAATTCTAAATTACGAAGAATACATGAGTATGTATTAAATGAATTGTAACAAAACATCCATTATTAAATCTTAAACTAAAAAACATAATGAACTTTTTAGGCAATATTATCTGGATTATTTTTGGCGGTATCTTTATTTTCTTCGAATATATTATCGGTGGATTAATCCTTTGTCTAACCATTGTGGGCATTCCTTTTGGCATTCAATGTTTTAAATTTGCCATTGTAGGCCTCGCTCCTTTTGGCGTTAAAATAACCGACACTTCGTCAAACACGGGTTGCCTTTCTACCATCATGAACCTGATCTGGATTCTATGTGGTGGTTTCTGGATTGCGTTAACCCATTTGTTTTTTGGTATCCTGCTTTGCATTACCATTGTAGGTATCCCATTTGGGCGCCAGCATTTTAAGTTGATGAATTTGGCTTTTACACCTTTCGGAAAATCGATTTCTTGATTTGAGGTAAATCCCTCTATTTTTCGTCATTGCGAGGCACGAAGCAATCCTACAACAATCGCTATTAAGATTGCTTCGACTCGCTCATTTCCAGTCTCGCAATGACGATAGCTTTTTTTGAAAAGCGGGGTTCTGTGTTTATCGGGTCCGGAAGTCCCGCCATTCGCTATAGCCCTCATGATCCCGATGAAAAATCGGGACGGGCTGCCGCTACTGTCGGGTTTATTGAACTGTAGCCTGTTCCCATTAGCAAAAAACTTTGTACTTAGCCCCGATTGAATGGATGCCCACGATATTACATCGGGGCAGGAAGGAAAGCGGGACTGTCGAAACCGATGAGCACAACAATTGCGCTCCAAAAACTATTGTATCAATCCTATTGATTTAGAATGTTCAATCGCTTCCTCGCTATTATTAAATAAACACGCACTCACCCCTTTTTCCTCAACCTTTTTAAGCAGTTGTCTTGTTTCTACTTCTTTTTCAGGACGAATATTGCGAATGTATACCGCTTCGATATTTTTTGGATACTTCTCCACTATTGTAGAATAAATTTTTGGGTCCTGCTGCGAGTTATCACCAAAAAACACAAACTTCTGATTGGGAAAAGCGTCTAAAATTCGCATTACCCTCAATAATTTACCCTCATGCCCTGTTTTACCTGTTTTGACTAAATCTTTCCATCGTTTTAATGTATTTAAAAGAAAAGCACCGTCAGGCAACTTGTTAAACCTAAAAGTCTCGACCAAATAATCGTAAAGGTTCCATTCACTACTGCTCACATAAAAAAAAGGATTGGGCTGATTTGCTTCGGTATGCGACATAGCCAATTGCTGATAGTGACTGGCTGCATCAGGAAAGGTTTTGCGCGTATGCGGATTCTTGATAAACAGCTCTCTCAACCTCCTCCCAATAGTTGCCGAATGAGAAATCATCACGGTATCATCCACATCCGAAATAAAGGCATATTGCGTAATGTGCGGTACATATACCTTACCCTCACCTGCACTTAAAACTTTTCCGTTTTTATCAACAGCTTCTACTTTAACAAAGTGCCAGCCTGCAGGCACCTCATGTTCGGCTTTCCATTCGAATTTAAAAAAGCCATCCCCTTCGGTTTTATTGTAAATCGTCTGATCAAAAAATTGCAAACGCACCTCAACAAAAGCATAAGGTTTTAGGATGAAGAGCTTTAAAAGATGTGCGATATTAATAAACAAATTATTGCTGTAAACCTGCTGTGTTTTTGCCTTGCGTTTAAAAACGTGACCATAAACAACCAAATTGTGCGCATGGCCATAGCCATGATATACCTTAACACTAACAGATTTATTCATCAGTATTAAAACAGAGTTTATTAAAAGTTGTTTGTGATGTAAACCATAAGGTAACACATGAAATTATTATTCATCATCAACCCAGGCTCAGGCAGTCATGATATTAACTTGAAGAAAGTAATTTCTACCCATTTCGATGCAAAAAAAACGGAGATCGATCTTTTCGAATTACCAGAAGACTGCTCTTTAGAGCAGATAAAAGAAAGGATTAAAAGCGCGAAGGCAGATCGTGTGGTGGCCGTTGGTGGCGATGGCACCTTAAAACTTGTCGCCGAATGTCTGTTGCATACTGAAACCCCTATCGGGATTATCCCTGCTGGTTCTGCAAATGGAATGGCGAAAGAATTAGGTATACCAACTGATATTGCACTTGCTTTAGCCATTTTGGATGAAGGCCGTTTGCAAAAAATCCATGTGATTAAACTTAATAATGAAATCTGCATCCATTTATCCGATCTGGGCTTTAATGCCTCTCTGGTAAAGAAATTTGATACCCTGCCCCAGCGGGGGATGTGGGGTTATGCAAAGGCTACCTGGCATGCCTTATGGAACCACAGCAGAATGGACGTGCAATTGAAACTTAAAGATGAAACAATCACTTCTAAAGCGGCAATGGTGGCTATTGCGAATGCAACCATGTACGGTTCTGGGTTAAAGATAAATCCAGGTGGAAAACTGGACGATAATCTATTCGAAGTGGTTTTGGTAAAAGACTACTCATATCTTGAAATACTAAAAATATGGATCACCAAATTACCTTTCAACCCTAAAAAAATAGAAGTATTTCAAACCGCTGAGGTTAAGATTTCTTCGAAACATAAAGCACACTTTCAGGTTGATGGAGAATACATTGGCAGGGTGAATACCGTTGAAGCAAAAATTCTGCCTGCTGCCATAACGGTGGTTTTACCTAGTGTATCAGAATGATGAACGGTGAATTTTAATGGTAAAATACAATCTGAAAAATTCGGCGATAAAGCAGATGCGGAACAAAATATCAAACCACCGTTCGCCGAGGTTTAACGTTTCTGGCAAATAAGTAATAAAGCCAATAGAAAATATCCATACCACCAAACGGAATGGAAACTGAATATAATAGGTAATAAAGCCGAATTTCTTAAATAAGATTAAACCCGCTGCCGATACAAAAAGCGACACAAATAAGGGCAACAATAAAATAACCTTTGCCTGTGAAAGTATCTGATCGGGGATTTCGTTCAGGTGTGTTAAAATCTGCCAAAACTGTGTAGCCAATAATGCAATGCTGATGATATCCAATAAGGCAAAAAATCTGCTTGTGTTTTTCATTTACTTACAATATTTTGCTAAATAATCGTCAGCCATTTTACTCCCCATATATTTAACAAATAAAAAATCCTCACAGGCACCTTGTTTATCGCCCTGTTTTATTTTTTTTAGGGCCATTTTTATCCGGTCATCCAAGTATTCATCATCAATGCCCAACTGGTTTTTAATGGCAATAATCTGAACCTCTTGTCCGGGTTTTGCCTGGTCTATGTTTTTATAGAAATTAATTACAGAGTTGGTCAAACCTTCTTCAGCCAGATAAGTACGGATTGCTTCCTGAATGGCTTCGCTTGATTTCCCTTCACAATTATAGCCCGAAAGTTTAAAATTAACGGGTGCCACAATCGAAACTGTGGTATCGTAACCTGCCGGAACCTGCCATTTACCGCTGCTTAAACGCACCAAGCGCAGGGCTTCTTCATCCAGATCAGATAATATTCCTTTACTCACTTTAGAAAAATAAACCTTCCCTTGTGCATCAAGCTTAAAGCTCACATTTACCGTTCCTTGAATACAATTATCTTTAGAGAACTGCGGATAAATGGTATTCTCTCTCAGGAAGTTTACAAAACCACTTTTACCCGATTTAAACTGAACCTGGGCCATGGCCAATGAACAGCAGAAAAGCAAACAAAGAGTGAACAGGTTTTTCATTATACTAATTTACGGTTTATTCAGGTTTAACCACAAAGAACGCAAAGTTTTTCGCAGCGGAAAGAGGAGTTGTTTTGCCACGGAAGCACAGAAACACGGAAAAATTACGGCTAAACTTTGCGTCCTTTGCGCATTCCTTATTTTCTTTGCGGTTAAAAGAACGTAGCCTTCAAAATCAAATTCGGGTCGGGGCAGTTTGCCAGGTATTTTTCTCGTTCGCTAAATCTGCAAACCCCAGGATAATCGCCTTTTAATCCTTCCATATTTTCGATCAATTGAAAATGAAGGTGTGGCGGCCAGTAACCGTTCTCTTCTTTTAAACCTAATTCTGCGATTTTTGCGCCTGCCGGAATAAATTTACCTTCCTCCAGCCCAGTTAACGAAGCCAGACTTAAATGCCCGTATAACGCGTTAAACTTAAAACCATCAATTTCGTAAGCTAAGATGATTGTTGCGCCATAATCGCCAAAGTTGTTGTTGTTGGCAAAACTTTGAACGGTGGCATCGTAAAAATTATAGACTGGCGTTCCAGCTGCCCCCCAAATATCAACACCTAAATGCAACCTGCGGGCTTCTTCACCGGCATTAAAATGAGCACTTCGCGAATATATGCTACGATATTCGCCATAGCCACCAATCCCATAACGAGCATTATTATCAATTAATTTTCCATTTACCCAGGCAGAAAATAAATCGGTATTATCCAGCATTTCATCCGTTAACTGAGTATTTGCTGCTGTAAAGTCTAAAGATATAAGTTGATCGTGTTTTACATCAAAATCAACCACCTTGTGGATTAATGAAGCATTGCTTTGAATAATCTGCTCAAAAATTTGCATTTATAATCTACTTAAAAATATAAACGAGGTTATAAATATAATGAGATAAGGCACCTCCTATTACAAACAAGTGCCAAAGCTCATGACTGTGCATCCATTTAAACAGCTGTTTATCCTTTGCGTAATAATAAGTTCCGGCAATGTAAAAAATGCCACCAAACAGCAACCAGAAAATTGCACCAATAGGTAACGTACCTAGCATTTTCTGTAACAAAGGCACAATTAAGCAGCCCATTAAAATATAAATAGACAATGAGATAGCCATGCTTTTTAATCGGTTAAAGATTTTAAGCAGGCAACCTATAATAGCGATAACCCATACGATTGCGAACAAACTCCAACGTAACCAGTCATCAAAAACCAGCAAAGCAGTTGGTGTGTAAGAACCTGCTATCATTAGATAAATGCAGCAATGATCGAATTTTTGCCAAAAACGCACACCATAATCGGTAGCCGGATAACCATGATACATGGCACTTACACCAAAAAGGATAAAAGTGCCAATGCTATAAATCCAGGCAGCAGTATATTCAATAGGTGTATTGCATTTTTGGAGCAATATATAGCCAGCCGGAACTGCAATTAATGCCGGTATAAAATGAGTGAAGAAATTAACGGGTTCCCTTAGCTTCCTCACAAAGATTATTCGCTGTCTTCGTCCTTCTGTCTGGGTTCTTTTGCAATTTTATCGAAAAGATGATCCATACGCTCTACATACTCGTTCGTATCATCTACAAAGAAAGTAAGCTCTGGCACCACCCTAACCTGATGGCGGATTCTGCTTCCCAGTTTATACCTGATTTCGCCCGAATGTGCGTTAACTGTATTGATAGAAAGCGTGGTGTTATTGGTATTAAAAAAGCTCAGGTAAACTTTAGCTACTGCCAAATCTGGCGAAACCCGAACCCGGGTAATCGTTACCAATGTATTAGGCAAAAATGCAGCGCCTTCACGCTGAAAAACCTGTGCTAACTCCTCCTGTAATACTCCTGCAAATTTCTGCTGACGTTTACTTTCCATAATGTATTTATCTATCGCCTTTATGATGAAACCTCGCAGGTTTCAAAAACCTGCGAGGTTTATTTCTACATCCCAAAAACGGAATTTAATCTAATATAACAAATTACTATCATACGGGTATCTGGCCACGTGTGCAGCTTTAACCTTATCGTACAATAATGTTTTAAACTCTTCTAAGTTTTCTTTTTCTGTGGCTGATATAAACAATACAGGTACTTTATCGTGGCTCATCCAGCTTTTCTTAAAGTCTTCTAAAGTGAGCTTGCCATCATCCTCTTCATCGTCAACTTCAGGCGAAACATAAGCATCAATCTTATTAAAAACTAAAATCATGTCTTTATCAATCGCACCAATATCTTTCAACGTTTCGTTAACCGTATTAATCTGATCTTCGAAGTTAGGATGGGAAACATCAACCACGTGGATCAACAAATCGGCTTCACGTACTTCATCTAAAGTAGATTTAAAACATTCTACCAAATGGTGAGGCAGCTTGCGGATAAACCCAACAGTATCTGAAAGTAAAAACGGCAAATTCTCGATTACCACCTTACGAACTGTTGTATCTAAAGTTGCAAACAGTTTATTTTCTGCAAACACTTCCGATTTCGACAGCATATTCATGATGGTCGATTTACCAACGTTTGTATAACCAACCAAAGCAACCCGAATTAACTGACCACGGTTTTTACGCTGCGTTTCGTTTTGCCGATCTATATTTCTTAAACGCTCTTTTAACAAAGAGATTTTATTTAGAATAATACGTCTATCACTTTCAATCTGCGTTTCACCCGGACCACGCATCCCGATACCACCTTTCTGGCGCTCTAAGTGCGTCCACATACCGGTTAGGCGTGGCAAAACATATTGTAATTGCGCCAGTTCTACCTGTGTTTTTGCTTGTGCAGTTTGGGCCCTGTTGGCAAAAATATCGAGGATCAGATTGCTTCGATCTAACACCTTAACTCCAAGTTCACGATCGATGTTACGTAGTTGCGACGGCGATAATTCATCGTCGAAAACCACCACATCAATTTCTTCTGATTTTACATAAGCTTTTATCTCTTCCAGTTTTCCCGTACCCACAAATGTAGCACGCTCTGGTTTAAGCATCTTCTGTGTAAAAACCTTCTCTACCTTTCCCCCAGCTGTATCGACCAAAAAAGCCAGCTCATCTAAATATTCTTTTGTTTGGGTTTCTTTTTCACCAGGTGTAACCACTCCAACTAAAATTGCCCTTTCCTGCACTACGGCAGTATCATATGTTTTTTGTTTTCCCATGTAATTGAGGCAAATATACGAATTTGCGAACGTGTAAATCTTTTTAAGTCGCAAAGACTTCTGAAGTTTGCCTGTGCTTTGGCCTTTGAGACTTCGGAAGTCTGTTGATTATATCTGCCCTACAAATTCTTTTATCGCAACACCTGGATTATCGGTTTTCATAAAATTCTCGCCAATTAAAAATCCGTTAAAACCTGCGGTTTTTAATTCACGGATAGTTTGTGGATTACTGATCGCACTTTCTGAAATCTTTAAAAATTCATTCGGGATTTTATTTACCAAATCGAACGAAGTCTGGATATCTACCGTAAAATCGCCCAGGTTTCTGTTGTTTACACCAATGGCATCCAGATTCGGGCAGATGCTCCGCTCCAACTCTTCCAGGTTGTGCACTTCTAACAACACATTTAAACCTAAGTCTTTTGCAAACTTTCCAAAATCATTGATCTGCTGAGGGGTTAATATTGAGGCAATCAATAGAATAATATCAGCACCCCAGGCTTTTGCTTCCAGGATCTGATACTCATCGATCATAAAATCTTTTCTTAAGATCGGAATATTGTTTGCCGCTCTTGCTGCCAGAATATCGTCGGTTTTACCACCAAAGAAATCTACATCCGTTAATACCGAAAGCGCAGATGCACCCGCAGCATTATAAGCCTGCGTTACCTCAGCCACATCGGCAATGCCATTAATTAACCCTTTTGATGGCGAACGACGCTTAAACTCTGCAATAATACCGGTACGGTCTCCGGCCAATAGAAACTCCTTAAAAGAATAAGGCCTTCGGTTAAAATGTATCGAATTTTCTAAATCCTGAACAGAAACCAAAGCTTTTGCAGCGGCAACTTCTTCTTTTTTACGTAATACGATTTTATCTAATATAGACCCCCCACCCCCTAAAGGGGGCTTTTCAGCGCTATCGTTCATGCTACCTTTATAATTAAGTTAAATCTTATAGTTATTTTAATGAGTGTTAAATGCCTTTGGCTTTTGCTATTTTCAACTAGCCTTTAATTCCCACTTCAGGGGGCTAGGGGGTTGAGGTTAACCAGTTTTCCATCATCTGTTTCCCATACTCCGTTAGCACACTTTCTGGGTGAAACTGTACTCCGCGTACATCTAAAGTTTCATGCCTTAACGCCATAATTTCATTCTTATGATCTCTTGCTGTAATTTTTAAACACGAAGGGAAGTTCTCTTTACTCACCACCCAGCTATGGTAACGGCCAACATTTATGGTTTGCGGGCATTCCCAGAACAAAGGCTCATCGCCATCCACAACAGTTACCGGTGTAGCAATTCCGTGCATTGGCCTGCCTAGGTTCAATAAAGTGCCACCAAAAACTTCGGCTATGGCTTGCTGGCCCAAACATACGCCAAAGATACTCTTCGTTGGCGCATAAGTTTTAATTACATCCAATAACAAACCAGCTTCTTCCGGAATGCCAGGCCCAGGTGAAAGTAATATTTTATCATACTTATCTACATCGGCCAGATCGAATTTATCATTTCTCCAAACCTCTGCTTCATAACCAACTTCGTTAATTAAATGCACAAGATTGTAGGTAAAACTATCATAGTTATCAATTACTAAGACGGTTTTTTTATCTATATTTTCCATTTTATTTCCTGTTAACGGATTTTACTCCAAACTAAAAACTCTTCACTCCCAACTATATTCCCTCTGCCATTTGCACCGCTTTACGCAAAGCTGCAATTTTATTGTTCACCTCCTGCATTTCAGTTTCGGGAACAGAATCGGCTACAATACCTGCACCTGCACGGTAATGCAGTTCATTATTCTTGCTCATAAACGTCCTGATCAGGATGGCATGGTTAAAATCTTCATTAAAGCCCATAAAACCAATTGCACCGGCATAAAAATTCCTGCCCAATTTTTCATTTTCATCAATCAGCTGCATGGCTTTGTATTTTGGCGCACCACTTAAGGTACCTGCCGGATAGGTATCGGCAACTACTTTAAAAGCACTTACGTCTTCCTGCAAATGACCGCTCACTTTACTTACCAGGTGGATCAGGTGCGAATAATACTGTACTTCTTTAAAAGATTTTACCTCAACGCGGTTACAGTGTCTGCTTAAATCGTTTCTGGCCAAATCAACCAGCATTACATGTTCTGCGCTTTCTTTCGGGTCTTGTTCTAATTTACGGGCCTGTTCAGCATCTTCAATATCGTTTCCGCTGCGTTTAAATGTGCCTGCAATTGGGAAAATATTGGCCGAATTATTTTTGATGGTAATCTGTGCCTCTGGCGAAGAACCGAACAATTTAAAATTCCCATAATCAAAATAAAACAGATAAGGAGATGGGTTTATCGAACGCAGGCAACGGTATACATTAAATTCATCACCAGAAAATGCTTGTTTAAATGCTCTTGAAGGCACAATCTGGAAAACATCACCGCGGTAAATATGCTTTTGTAGTTTCTCTACCAGATCCATAAATCCCTGATCGGTTAGGTTTGAACTTTCCTCTCCACGAAGTTGAAACTTATATTCAGGGTAATTTTTATTTTGAATCAGGTATTCCATTTTTTCCAGTCCCCCCTCTTCTTCTCCTTCGAAAGTATTTTTGAAAAGGGTAATTTCATTTTTGAAGTGATCGATGGCGATAATATAACGGTACAAATGGTACTGCATTTCAGGGATTTCTTCGCCCTCAGGGGTTTCAGAGCTAAATTTTATATCTTCAAAATGTTGTACGGCATTCCAGGTAAAATAGCCAAACAGACCGCTCGAAATAAATTTGATTTCGGGTAATTCCGTTTCTCTGAATTTATCCTTAAAATCAGCAATTTCTTCAATCAGGTTTTTACTTTCGGTAATCTCTACAGCGCCATCAGGGAAATAAGTCTCCAATCGAGATCCCTTTAAAATAATTCCCGCTACCGGATCGGCACAAACAAAACTCATCGAGTTTTCTCTGCTGTGGTAATCAGAACTTTCTAACAGAATGCTATTGGGATACACATCACGTAAGCGTAAATAAATGCTCACTGGTGTTGTGGTATCGGCAAGCATTTTTTTGTAAGTCGTATTAATTTTATACATGATAAAGGTAAATGGTGTAAGCTATAGGGCTTAAGGTTTGCATTTCGTATTTTTTTAACAAATAAAAAGCCCGGCGTGTGGTTCTACGCCGGGCTTTAATGGTTCTTTAATAAGGTTTAGGTTGATAAACTATATTTAGTTCATACGCAGCCAGCGCAATTCGTTCGAATTACTTTGCCAAAGCCATGTATGTATATTGTTGATCATGAGCAACAAAAATATAAAGAATTTTGAAAAATGGAAATAATTATGAAAATAAATTTCAATTCAATTATCACAGATTCTTTTTAGGTAGAAAGTTTATTGAATAATTATTTCCACAATATTTATCCCTTAAGACTTAAGTAGACTTGTTTAAAAAAATAGAATATTGAAAGAGCGATCAAGCATAAAAGACCGATCATGCCCAACATAAAAATCTCTTTGGTAAAGTACAAGCCAATGTGTTGTACTTTTACGATGAATGAAAATCCTAATATTACAAGTTCAATAATAAAAAGGACTAAAATAATTTTTGATAACTTTTTCATATCTTTTTTTGATTTAAATTCCACTGTAACTGATTGTAGCAGACACATCATTATTTGGAAATGCAGTACCTGAAATAGTAACAGTCCAGCTCTTAGTATAGGTATATACTCCTCCGATACCATAACTTTCTGAATAAACTCCTTTAGTATTAAAATTTATTCTATCTTTTATGAAACCAACATTCCCGATTGTATGACTATAAGTCCAACTCCCAAAATTAGGCCCATTGTAATATAACATTGATGCAACATCAGTACCTATATTTGATGTGTCAATTCTTCTAAACGATACTGTAGCTGATTGAGGAAAATTATTCTCGCCCCAATATGCTGATTCTATGTCAATTTGATACGTGACTTCCGATTCTTGAAGAGAAGTTTGATTAACTATTAATTGATTTTGTTTTTTAATGGAGGCTTTTGTAGTTGAGTTAGAATTTTGAATAGCAATTTCTCTTTTTTCTGGATAATTTTTCAACTTGTCAACAGTTTCAAACTGAATTATGGTTGTGGAGAGATTAATGTTATTTTTCTTTAAATTGATTTTTTGCGCAATTTCTTGCATCTTCTCTTCAGAATGCGGAGTGCTAATTTCTTTTTTACAGCTAAATAACATTGTTAAGACCAATACTATTAAAATGTTTGAGTTGTTTCATAGAGCCTTTATTTAAATTTCAGCAGGCAATATAAAAATATTATTACATTCTTCGCAATTTATTTCGAATCATTTTTTTGCTTTAAACTACAAGAATGATAGTTGTAATCATACACCAGTTCCAAATTTATTTGTATCGCTTTGCAAAAAACCTTTGTGCGCTTTGCGGTTCACTACGAAACTCCAAAAAACGATCTACCCGGAACTTCTTTTACCATCAATAAAATGGTTACGATGATCAGAATCAATGCTAATCCAAAGAAAACTGAAATGGTACGGTGTTTTGCAACGGCATCAGCAACTTTTTTCGATTTAGCATTACCAACTGTAATTAAAATAATCGCGATGATCATCATACTGATGTGCTCCATTTTAAAATAACGTACCGCTGGTGCACCTGCACTGCTTAACTTATACCAGCCTTCGCTAAAATAAAGCACCAAACCAATTAACAATTGAATGTGCGCACTGATTAAAGTGAAAACATTTAGCTTTCTATCACCTTCTGTATAGGTTTTATTACCAAACCAACCAGATAAAGCCTTAACAACGGCAATAATTAGCAAAAGAAAAACCACATAGCGCCATCCAGAGTGGGCACTTTTTAAAATATCGTTCATATCAATAAATTTCTATGATTCAAAAATAGACATTAATTGTAAAAAATAGGATATTCAACAGATTGAACGCTTATTTATATTAGTTTTAAACAAATTAAACACTAAACTTATTATGAAGAAAATTTTACTTGCCATTGGGCTGGTATTTTCTACTACATTTCTGTTTGCACAGCAAACCTCCTTTCCTGTTAACGGTTCTTTTGACACCCGACCTGGAATGTTTGCTTTTACCAATGCAACAATAGTAGTTAATGCCAACCAGACCCTTACAAATGCCACACTTTTAATCAAAGGACAGACTATCCAAGGCGTTGGTGCCGGGTTAGCTGTACCTAAAGGTTATGTGGTCATCGACCTTAAAGGAAAATTTGTTTATCCATCCTTAATTGATGCCTTTACCAGTTACGGCCTTAGCGAAGCTCCTGCCCAACAGCGTGGTTTCGGCGGTCAGCGCCAATCTATTTTTGTATCTACCAAAAAAGGCGCTTATGGCTGGAACGAATCCATCCGACCAGAAACTTATGTGAAAAGCATTTTTTCTACCGACAGCAAAAAAGCAGATGAATTGCGTAAGGTGGGCTTTGGTAGTGTAAATGTAATTAACCGCGATGGTATAGCGCGTGGTGTTTCTGCCGCAGTAACTTTAAACGAAGGCGCAGATAACAGCGTATTCTTAAAAGATCAAACCGCAGCAAACTATTCGTTTAACAAGGGAACATCATCAAACGATTACCCGACTTCGTTAATGGGTTCTATTGCGTTATTGCGTCAAACCTATTACGATGCGCAATGGTATGGCAAACAAAAAGATGAGTATAATATCTCGCTCGATGAATTTGGCAAACAACAAACCCTGCCACAGCTATTTGAGGTAGATGGCTGGCAGAACATCTTGCGTGCTGATAAAATCGGAAAAGAATTTGGCAAGAAATACATCATTAAATCTACAGGTGATGAATACCAGCGCATTAACGAAGTTAAAGCTACCGGAGCTAGTTTAATTATTCCCGTAACTTTCCCTAAAGCTTATGATGTTGAAGATCCTGCAGAGGCCAGAAACGTCACTTTATCACAAATGAAAGGCTGGGAACTGGCACCAACCAATCCAGCCAGCTTGGAAAAAGCAGGGATTAAATTTGCACTAACTGCATTTGGCTTAGAAAACAGTCGCGATTTTTGGGCAAATATCCGCACGGCAATAGAAAACGGCTTAACAGAAAAACAGGCCCTACAATCGGTTACCGAAATCCCTGCCTCACTCTTGGGCATCGGCGATAAAGTTGGTTCCCTAGAAAAAGGAAAAGTAGCCAACTTTTTAATCTCCTCTGATAACCTGTTCAAAAACGGAAATATTATTTTCGAAAACTGGGTACAGGGCAAACGTTTCATTGTTAACAAAATGGATGTGAGCGATGTACGCGGCACATATAACTTAAACGTTGATGGTATCGGTGCTTTGATCCTAAAAATTACCGGAACAGGTGGCGGATCGACAGCTGCAATAGAAAGAGTTGGTGTAGATAGTGTGAAAACTACTGCAACCTTTACCAGAAATGGCGATTGGATAAGTATTAATTTCAACTTAAAGAAAAACCCGAAAGGTGATGTTCGTTTAAGCGGTTATATCACTTCGGCAAATCCGGTTACGATTAAAGGCGAATCGGCTCTGGCTGATGGCACTACGGGAAAATTTACAGCAACTTATAAAGAAGGCGCAAAAGAAACACCTAAAAAAGAAGAACCAAAAAGCACTTTGGCCATGGGTCCGGTAATTTACCCTTTCTCAGCTTTTGGGAGTACTGAACTGCCTAAACAAGAAACCGTTTTAATTAAAAACGGCACCGTTTGGACGAATGAAAAAGATGGAATCCTCCAAAATGCCGACGTACTTTTAGAAAACGGAAAAATTAAAGCGGTTGGCAAAAACCTTTCGGCAAGCGGCGCGAAAGTGATCGATGCTACCGGTAAACATGTAACCGCTGGTATTATTGATGAACACTCGCATATTGCAGGTGCAGGCGGTATTAACGAAGGTGCACAATCAGTTTCTGCTGAAGTACGCGTTGCCGACATCCTCAACTCAGAAGATATAAACATTTACCGCCAGCTGGCCGGTGGTGTAACCACTTCACAAATCCTGCACGGGTCTGCCAATCCAATCGGTGGCCAATCGCAATTGATTAAACTGCGCTGGGGCAAATCGCCTGAGGAACTGAAATTTGCAGGTGCCGATGGCTTCATTAAATTTGCTTTGGGCGAAAATGTGAAACAAAGTAATTTCGGCACAGGTGCCCGTTTCCCGGTTACACGCATGGGTGTTGAGCAAACTTTTGTGGATGAATTTACCCGTGCAAAAGAATATGAAAAAGCTTTATCTGTAAAAGGTAACAGCGTACGTAAAGATTTGGAATTAGATGCTATTGTTGAGATTTTGAACAACAAACGGTTCATTACCTGCCACTCTTATGTGCAGAGCGAGATTAATATGTTAATTCATGTGGCTGATAGCTTAGGATTCAAGATCAATACCTTTACACACATTTTAGAAGGTTACAAAGTGGCCGATAAAATGAAAGCGCACGGCATTGCAGGTTCTACCTTCTCCGATTGGTGGGCCTATAAAAACGAAGTGGCCGAAGCCATCCCTTACAACGGAAAAATTATGCACAATGTTGGCGTAACAACTGCTTTCAACTCTGATGATGCCGAAATGGCCCGCCACTTAAATCAGGAAGCTGGTAAATCGGTATTATACGGTAACGTTCCGGAAGAAGATGCGTTTAAGTTTGTAACCTTAAACCCGGCAAAGATGTTGCATATCGACGATAAAGTAGGCAGTTTAAAAGCGGGTAAAGATGCCGATGTGGTGATCTGGACCGCCAATCCACTTTCTATCTATGCCAGGGCAGAGAAAACTTTTGTAGATGGTGTTGCTTACTGGGATATAGAGAAAGATACTCAGGTAATCAAAGCTCAACAGACAGAAAAAGCACGCTTGATCCAAAAGATGTTAGAGAGCAAAAGCAAAGGTGGCCGTACACAACGCCCATTAGGCGATGCACCACGCCTGTACAATTGCGAAACTTTAGAAAACTATTCAGCAGAATTAACCGAGAAAGAACATGCACACTAACATGAAAACATATTTATTCAGTCTGGCTTTTTCGGCTTCGAGCCTGATGTGTTTTGCGCAGGCAAACCTATCGCCAGCTAAAAAACAAAGCAAAACCATCGCCATTACAGGTGCAACCGTGCATATTGGCAATGGAACAGTGATCGAAAACGGAACCATCCTTTTTGGCAACGGAAAAATTATCTCGGTTACCGCCAACGGACAGGTTCCACAGGATGATGTAATGCGCATTGTGGCTACAGGTAAACATATTTACCCAGGCATTATTGCCGCAACCACCAACCTGGGTTTAACCGAAATTGAAGCCGTAAAAGCAACATTGGATTTTCAGGAGATTGGCGATTTTAATTCGCATATCAGATCTATCGTTGCTTACAATACCGACTCGAAAGTTCCGGCCACCTTACGTAGCAATGGTGTGTTAATGGCACAGCCAACCCCACAAGGCGGTACAGTTTCTGGCAGTTCGTCAGTTGTGCAGCTCGATGCCTGGAATTGGGAAGATGCAGCCCTTAAAACAGACGATGCCATGCACATGACCTGGCCAGTTACGCCACGTTTTAGAGGCGGCTTCGGTGGTTTCGGCAGGCCACAACAATCGCAAGAAAGCTTAGCTGAAAGAACACAGGCTGCCATTGCACAGCTAACCTCTTTCTTTGCTGAGGCAAAAGCTTACTCTGAAATGGGCAAACCAGAAGTAATTAATACCCGTTTCGAGGCGATGAAAAAGGTATTCGCCGGTAACGAAAAATTGTTTATCGCGGCCGAAAGTCAGAAAGATATTGTTGCAGCCGTTAATTTCGCCAAGAAATTTGGCATCACCCCGGTAATTACAGGGGCAGATGAAGCTTACCTGATCATCGATTTCCTGAAAGAAAACAACATTACCTTAGTGGTGAAACAGCCCCATGCTTTACCCAACAACAATGATGACGATGTAAATATGCCTTACAAAAATGCTGCAGTATTAGCCAACGCAGGCCTAAATGTGGTATTGAGTATTGATGGTTACTGGCAACAGCGCAATCTGCCTTTTATGGCGGGTACGGTTACGGCCTGGGGCTTGGATAAAGAAAAAGCTTTATCAACCATTACCTTAAACGCTGCAAAAGCGATGGGCGTTGATAAAACCACAGGTAGTATTGAGACTGGCAAAGATGCTACTTTCTTTATTTCAGCTGGCGACGCTTTGGATATGCGCACCAACAAAGTGGAGCAGGCTTTTATTCAGGGCAGGGATATTAATCTTGATAATCTACACAAACAGTTGGATAAGAAATTCAGCGATAAATATATTGCTGAGAAGAAATAGTTTTTTAGAAGGTTAATTGTTTAAATCGGTTAACTGATTGTTAAAACCTAAAATGAGAGCGGCCGATATTGATTTATCGGCCGTTTTTTGTTTTAATAGATTACTTTATTTGTAGATCAGTAAAAAAATTTAGGTTAGTTATCTGTTTTTACCATTTAAGGAATGTAAGGACATATAAACTTAAATGCTCTTATATGTCTTAAATGGTTGATCGAAAATGCTGGTGTACGTGTTTGGTGACTATTGCTCTTGCGGTGGCAAAATGTAATTTGCAATTAGATGCTTAAAAAAAGATGGTAACATTTCCTTAACACTACCGCCTATTATCAATTTATCTAAAACATTTTATCTTAACATCAGCACTCAAAATGCCAACACACTAAACCTATTATTAATATTAAATCAGGATTCAGTTAACAGCACATTAACATCTTTGTCATCATAAAAATTAGAAAATTAATCATGATGAAAAATTTACTTATTGCAGTGTTGCTCCTGTTTTGCCTTGTCCAGAACCGGGCATTTGCACAAACAACCCAGGCATCAATTTCGGGTGTTATCACCGATCAACAAAAGAAACCTATTCCTGGAGTTTCGGTGCAGATCAGAAACAATTCAACAGGTTTCACCACTAAAACATCTACCAACGCCCAGGGCGAGTATACTTTTAAAGAGCTCCCATTGGGTGGCCCTTATTCGGTAAAAGCCATTTATGTAGGTTTTGGCGAGCAGATCAGAAATGGTTATATGTTAAACCTTGGCGATGTGGTTAGGGTAAACGTTGCCATGCAGGAAGCTTCGCAGGATTTAGACGCGGTACAGGTTGTGGCTTCGGGTTTGAGGAACAAAGTTCAAAACTTTGGCGCTTCTACAGAAATTTCGGCCAAAACAATGAACCAATTACCTGTAAACGGGCGTAATTTTTCTAACTTAATGGATTTATCTCCTTTAAGCCGCGGTGGAAATATTTCGGGGCAGTTAGGTTCTTCTACAAATTATACCATTGATGGAATGAATGCTAAAAACCCAACATCAGCTGGCAGTACGACGAGTCGTAGTGGTGCGCCATATTCAATTTCTATTGAGGCCGTTCGCGAGTTTAAGGTAGTAACCAATCAATACGATGTTACTTTAGGCAGAGCAGGTGGAGGTACCGTAACTGCAGTAACAAAGTCAGGCACAAATACAGTAAGCGGAAGCGCCTTTGGTTATGGCCGTGCAGATTGGTTAGCCAGCCGTTACGATATTAGAGGCGTAAAACGTGATAACGATTTCTCTACTTATCAATACGGTTTTACTTTAGGTGGCCCGATTATTAAAGATAAATTACATTATTTCGTTGGTTTAGATCATCAGAAAGATGCTCGCCCGTTAATTATTGCCGATGTTAATGGCCCGGCTGATGAAGCACGTTTCAAAATCACTAATAGTACTTTAGCACAGTTTTTGGATGTTGCCCGTACTAAATATGGCGTAGCAAATACACCTCAATATGGTTCTTTTGATAAAAAGCGCGGCTCGGATGCTGCATTTGCCCGTGTAGATTGGCAAATTAATGACAGAAATTTATTAACCATTCGTGATAATTACACAAACGATAGAAATCCGTTAGGTTTAGCAGATAACACCGCGATAAATTTCTATGAAAGTTATGGTAACGATAAAAATGTCGACAATAATTTATTGGCAACTTTACGTTCAACCATAAGCAGCAAAATCACTAACGAATTAAAAATACAACATTTATATACTTTCCAGGCAAGTACCCAAAATGATGAATTAACAGGTGCCATTCCAAGAGCAATTGTAGGAAATATAAAATCTGACCTTGCTGATGGTACAAAGGGTATCTCTACTGCAATACAAATTGGTGGCCACCGTTTCGGACAAGAAGGTTTTACCAATAATGTTTTTCAACTGGTAGATAATTTTTATTATAATACTGATAAAGTTAAATATACATTTGGTGTTGACGTGATGTATACCAATGCAAAATCTCTTTATGGTAGTGAAGTGAATGGCCGTTTCGAATACTCAACTTCTCAGATTCAAGACCCTGCTTTTCCAAATGACCCTACAAAAAAGATCGAAGTCCCAGCAATTACAAACTTTAATAACCTTGCTCCAAACAGATTTTACCGTGAAGTACCTTTGGTTGCAGACCCAACTGTTAAAGCCGGCATTTGGAACGCCGCTATTTACGGCCAAATGCAGACTAAATTGGCAAAAGGCTTAGATTTTATAGGTGGTTTACGCATTGATTACAGCACTTATCCAAAATCGCCACTAAATCAGCAATTATTTGATGCTATTGGCGTGAGAACAGACCATGAGTTAAAACAGTTTTTAATTCAGCCGAGAATTCAATTTAACTGGGATATTAATGAAAACCGAACAGACTTTGTTCGTTTCGGAGCAGGTATTTTCGGCTCGGATGTTAACAATTATGTAACCATTAATAACTTAACCTTTGATGGTAAACATTTAGCAACAGTTGATGTTTTTGGCAAAGATGTACCAACACCAGATTTTATAGGTTATAGAAATGGTACTGTTGCTACACCTTCATTAAGTGCTTTACAGGTACCAACTATCAATACTTACGCAGAAGATGCAAAAATACCAGTGGTTTATAAAGCCAACTTATCATACAGTAAATTAATTACCGATAAATTTAAGGTTGGAATTACGGGTTACGCAACATTAGGACGTAACAACTACATGTATGTTGACAAAAATATGGCGGCAAATCCATTCTTTACCCTTCCTAATGAAGGTAACCGTGGTGTATTTGTACCAACGTCAAGTATAACAGCAAGTAATGGCGTTGCCGATTGGAAAGGCGGTCGTTTAACTAATCAGTTTGGCCGTGTGTTAGAATTAAATAGTAAAGGTAAAGTAAATCAATTCGCTATAGTTATAGATGCAACCTGGAATTATTTCAAAGATGGAGAAATCTCTGCAAGTTATACTTATAACGACACAAAAGATAATACATCATATAACGGCAACGTGGCAAACTCTGCTACTTTATCTCTACCTGTTAAAGATGATCCTAGAGATTTGAGCAAAATGTCTTATTCAGATAATCAATTCCGCAATAAGGTTGTTATTTATGGAACATCACCAAGTTTTTATGGCTTTAGATTAGGCGTTCGTTACTCTGGTATTGGTGGAACACGATATAGCTTATTGGCTGGCGGCAATATTAATGGAGATTTTGTGGCTACAAATGATTTAGCTTTTGTATTCGATAGAAACAATCAAAATATTCCTGCAAATATCCGAACAGGTTTACAGACATTATTGGATAATCCAGATGCAAGCCAAAGTTTAAAAGATTATATTAATAAATATTCTGGTCAGATAGCAGAGCGAAATGGTGGCGTGAATGACTTTTTTGGTATTGTTGATTTAAAATTAAGTTATCAACTACAATTAAATAAAAAGCACAGTATTGAATTCTCTGGAGATGTGTTTAATTTTGCAAACCTACTTAACAAAAAATGGGGTGTAAATGAAACTTTGGGCAACCAGGCTTTATACGCTGTTAGTGCATTCGATGCTACAAACAAAGCTTATACTTATCGTGTAAATAATACCGGCATTGTTACGCCATCAGGTAACCCTTGGCAGATACAAATTGGTTTACGTTACGGATTTTAACAAACGTTTAGCTATTTTCTTAGCTTAAAGTCATAAAAAAAGGGAATGGATTTTTATCCGTTCCCTTTTTTTATGTTTGCAATGACAAACAGCAAAACTTAATGGGATTATTACTTAACTACCTGAAACACCACAAGTGGATAGTGGCTTTGGCGTTATTGCTAGCAGGCATAAATATTGGTTTTTCACTTTTAGATCCATACATCACCGGTCGCATTTTAGACCGCTTTATCAATAAAAAAGATTCGCTAACCTATAACCAATACCTTTGGGGTTCGCTGGGTTTAATCGGGCTGGCTATTGGTGCAGCCATGGTTTCGCGTATCGCTAAAAACTTTCAGGATTATTTCACCAGTGTGATTGTTCAAAAAGTTGGCGCAAAAATGTATGCTGATGGTTTGCAACATTCTCTAAAACTGCCTTATCAGGTTTTCGAAGATCAACGTAGCGGAGAAACCCTGGGTATTTTACAAAAAGTACGTTTAGATTCGGAGAAGTTTATCACCGCCTTTATCAGTATCCTTTTTGTAAGTCTAATCGGAATGATTTTCGTTATCGTGTATTCGGTTTCGGTAAGCTACAAAGTTACCTTAGTTTATTTTTCGGCTATTCCGATCATCAGTTTCGTAAGCTGGTTTTTAAGTCGCAAAATTAAAACCATCCAACGCTCTATCGTTGGCGAAACCACTGCTTTGGCAGGCTCTACTACAGAATCGTTAAGAAACATCGAACTGGTTAAGAGTTTAGGTTTGGCCGACCAGGAAATTGACCGGCTGAATAAAACCACTTACAAAATTTTGGGCTTAGAACTTAAAAAAGTGAAATATGTGCGCAGTATGAGTTTTGTTCAGGGCACAACCGTTAACCTGGTCCGCAGTACAATGGTACTGGTTTTACTGCTCCTTATTTTCGACAATACGATTTCTGCCGGACAGTATTTCTCATTCCTTTTTTACTCGTTCTTCCTTTTCGGACCGCTACAAGAACTGGGCAATGTGATTTTAACCTGGCGTGAGGCTGAAGTTTCGTTAGGCAACTTTAAAAAGATTTTAAGTACACCGATTGATAAAAAACCTGAGAATCCAACTTCTATAGCAAAAATTAAGGATTTAACCTTTAGCAATGTGGGTTTCAAACACCTAACAGCCAATAGAAATGCTTTAGATAATATCTCGTTTAAAACCCATCACGGGCAAACCATTGCATTTGTTGGTCCATCGGGTTCTGGAAAAAGCACACTGGTGAAACTATTGGTGGGTTTATATCCGGCAAAAGATGGTGAGATTTTATACAATGGTATTCTGAGTAACGATATCGATCTTGATGCCTTACGCGAGAAAATCGGTTTCGTAACGCAAGACACGCAATTGTTCTCTGGTACAATAAGAGAAAACCTGTTATTTGTTAACCCCAACGCCACTGATGAGGAGTGTTATAAAGTATTAAACCAGGCTGCCTGTCAAACACTTTTGGCCCGTGCCGATAAAGGACTTGACTCGTTAATTGGCGAGGGTGGCGTTAAAGTCTCGGGAGGAGAAAAACAACGTTTATCTATTGCAAGAGCACTGCTCCGTCAGCCAGATATTTTGGTTTTTGATGAGGCCACTTCTTCGCTAGATTCGATTACGGAAGAAGAGATTACCAAAACCATTCGCTCGGTTTCAGATTTAACCGATCACATTACCATTTTGATTGCCCACCGTTTATCAACGATAAAACATGCTGATAAAATTTATGTTTTAGAGAAAGGCCACATTATTGAGCAAGGAAGACATGAAGAACTAATTGCACAAAATGGTTTATATCAAGCCATGTGGCGCCAACAAATTGGAGAAAGAGTTGTTGAAGCTTAAGGAACAATATCTTTATTATGTTACTAGCACAAGTAGAAAGCAACCAGATCGCAATTATCATTATTATAGTGGCCATACTTTGGCTGGCCTTAATATTAACCGCATTATACCATATATCGAGAAACAACAGCATTGGTTTCTCGGTAAAGGTACTCTGGTTTATCATTATCCTCCTCGCCCCTTTTATAGGTTCCATTATCTATTTGATCTGGGGTAAGAATAAGACGTTTTAATTTTCGCCATGGTCCGTGTCCTCACGGACCATTTTTGTTTTTCACCACCAAGAAACAAAGGCACAATAAATAGTTAATTTATTATTGAATTCTAAAGTTGTCAACTTTCTAGCAAAAGGCTATTAAAGTTGACAACTCTATCGCCATGGTTCGTGTCCTCACGAACCATTTCTATTTTATCAAAAAATTAAATTGCTTTTAGTTTAATGCATTTTTTTGGAAAACAATTCCAGTAGTTCTTCGTTTGTTCCTACTGCCGATAACTGTTGATTAAAAAAATGCGCTCTATCGGCATCCGTGCCATCGGGTTTAGATGGCCAGGGCAAACGTATAACTGACATTTTTTACCGCTATGGGTTTGCATGAGGGATAGCAGTGGAAATCCTTTTTTGATTTTTCTTCAAAAAAGATTGTAACGGATAGCCCGACCCTTGCGCAGCTTGGGGCATGCCCAAATTATTTGCGATAAAATATTCTCTTTAACGCCATGGTTCGTGTCCCCACGAACCATTTTTTGTATTTCATCACCAAGACGCGAAGGCACAATAGTACTTAATTATCATTGAATTTCAGAGTTGTCAACTTTCCAGCAAAAGGCTATTAAGTTGATAACTCTTTTAGTAACTAAGCAACCTTGCTGGTTTGTTCGTTAATATCCTGCAAACTCAGTTTCGTTAAAGATTTCGTTTTTAACCATGTAATTCCAGCGATTGCCAATGTCATCGTTCCACCAAAAACTACCGATGGGATAGTACGCATTAACTTTGCGGTAAGGCCCGATTCGAA
Source organism: Pedobacter borealis DSM 19626 (assembly GCF_000708285.2). GTDB lineage: Bacteria > Bacteroidota > Bacteroidia > Sphingobacteriales > Sphingobacteriaceae > Pedobacter > Pedobacter borealis. Next base: position 99,818 of record NZ_JAUG01000004.1, on the reverse strand, counting down.
AGCTCCGATTTCGTTTGACGACCCAATAAACATGCTGTTTACTGCCGATACACGTCCGCGCATTTCGTCGGGTGTTAACAATTGCATAATGGTTAATCTGATGATTACACTAACGCTATCAAAAGAGCCTTCCAAAAAGAGAAAGAAGAGCGTTAAGTAGAAATTTTTAGATAAACTCCAGCAGATGATACTTAAGCCAAAACCGGTTACGGCGATCAATAAATTTCGCCATGGTTTGTTCATCGGCGAAAAACGCGTCATAGCAAGCATGGTAAAAACAGATCCTGCAGAAACAGCGGCCCGCATAAAGCCTAAACCCTCTGGTCCAACTTTTAATATATCATTTGCAAACACGGGCAATATGGCTACCGCACCACCAAAAAACACCGAAAACAGATCCAAACTCATTGCCCAAACCATCATTTTGGTTTTAAACACAAAATTTATTCCTTTAAGCAAACTCTCTTTAATATTTTCTTTGGGCACAAACTGCGGAGGGTGTACTTTTAAAAAGAAAATACAGATAAGGGCTATAAATACAAAAGAAATAATTACGATATAAGTTATTGTAATACCGAAGAAACCATAAGTTATTCCTCCTATTGCCGGCCCTAAAATAGAAGCCATCTGCCAGTTCGAACTGCTCCAGGCACTTGCATTTGGATAAAGGTTTTTTGGCAAAATCTGAGCCATTAAAGAGAATGTAGCCGGACCGAAAAACCCTCTTGATATCCCCATCCCAAATACGAGTACATACATAATTAAGGCAATTAGATTAACCTTAAAATTAAACAGGGTAAAAATAATATCGAACTGCCCAAGGTTAAACTGCGGTAATGTTACCAGCAGCATAATGAGGGTACAAAGAAATACGCCTCCAAATACTTTGAGCAATAAGCCCCTTTTTTCGCTCTTATCTGCAACATAACCTCCGTATAATGCAATCCCTATAGCAGGAATAGCCTCACACAGGCCTACAAACCCTAAGACCAATGGATCTTTTGTTACATGATAAATATAAATCCCAAGCACTACTGCCTGCATTTGATAGGCAAGTGTGAAGAAAAAACGCATGCCTAAATAAGAGCGGAACTCCCTAAAGCGCAATGCGGCGTAAGGATCTGGTTTTGTAATAACCGAATTGAGGTCTGAATCTGTCACAGAAAAAAGTTTATTTGCAAAACTACGCTTTGAAAATTAAATACGGGAATGGCCAAAGGCTTAAGCTTATCTGTTTTTTCTATTGAAAAGTAAAAATATCCGATCGGCCAGCTCCAGATATTATTGCATAAAAAACCCGATGAATAATATTATCCATCGGGTATCTAGAACGGTTAGCTTAGTAACCAGGATTTTGATCGAGCATGTTGTTTTTATTTACTTCATCGCGGCTAAATGGCCTGAAATATAGTTTATCGTTCCAACTTCTGTTTTCTTGCGCATTTTCCTCTACCGGACTATAAGTATAATCGTAAATGGTATTGTCGTAATGATAAGGGGCAGACATCGTTTTGCCTGGTTTAAATTTACCAGTAACCTTAATATAAGTGGTTTTTCTGCCTAATGTTTCACTGGCGATTAACCACCTGCGGGTATCATGATAACGTTGTTCTTCGTAAGCCATTTCTATGCGGCGTTCGTGACGGTAAACCTCTCTAAGGCCAGCCTGATCTGTTGCTGTAACAGCTGGCATACCTGCCCTGAAACGGATTTTATTTAACCAGTTTGTAGCATTACTCAATTCGCCAAGCTCAATACTCGCTTCGATATAATTAAATACCGCTTCGGTATACCTAAAGAAAGGCCAAGGCACATTTTGCGACATCGAGGCATCTACAATACTTGGATCTGGATCGATAAATTTATGGTAGTAATAGCCTGTCCAGCTGCCGTTCCAGTTTTCGATAGAACTTGCACGTGTATCTAAACCTTTAAAGTCAATTCTCGTAGTGTTATCCATTAAATCGTATACACCAGTTTGGATTTGACTGGCAGGATCGACATTACCAGATGCTTTATCGCGGGGTTTCCAACCTGCACCATCATATAAAACTGTAGCGTAAAACCGTGGATCTCTATTTACATAAGGATTTGCTTTCTGTACTGGATCGTTCCAACTAAACTTTGTCCCATCCATCATTTCATAATCATCAACCAATAACCCAATTGGCGTATTTCCAGCCCAGTTATGGTAACCGTTCGGGCCATTTTGCTGTGCATGTTTGATGTTGTTTTGAATAATAAAATAACGTGCAAAAATTAATTCTGAAGCCGCAGTAGCATCTATACCAGGCGCTTTACTGGCTCCGCCCATGGCAATGCTTTTATAATTTACCTGACCATTGGCAACAGAAACAGGAGTGGTAAGATCTAATTTGTAACCTGTACCCAGTTTCATCACGGCTTCTGCTGCTGTTTGTGCCAAACGGTAACGGTCTGGCTGGCTGCCACTGGCATAACTTAAAAAGTCTAATTTCTTAACATCAATATTTTTAATCTTGTCAGTAAGTTTTGCCCTGTCATGCAAATCGCTTGCAGCATAAATCAATACCCTTGATTTAAGTGCCAAAGCAGCGGTAGCGGTGGTACGCCCCTTTCCCATCGTTTTACCAGTTAACAGTTTATTCGCCTCATCGCAATCTTTTATAATGAAGTTTACACATTCTTCATAAGTATTACGTTTTACATTATAATTATCGTTGAGTACGTAAGTTTTTGTAATAATAGGCACTCCTCCATAAAAGCGTAATAACTGCTGATAAAAATAAGCACGTAAAAAATATGCCTCGCCCAACAGCTGATCTTTTAACGTTTGGCTGGTTAGTGCATTATCTCCGCTGGTAATTTTCTCGATGGTAATATTGCAGGCCCGGATGCGGTTATACATCTGTTTATAAGCCCAGGTATCATCAACCCAGCCCAATGTAGATGGGTTAATGGTAGCACTATTAACCAGATCGATACCACGGGTAGGATGCGTAAACAAGGCTTCGTCAGAAACTGATGCTAACATCTGCTCAGAAAAGCCGCCATTACCCAATCCGTTATAGATATCGTTCACAAATGCCTGCGCAGTTGCTGGGTCTTTCCATACCGATTCGGCAGGCACCTGTCCAGGTGATTCTACGTCCAAAAAATCCTTTTTACACGCAAATGCAAAAAAGGTAATAAGAACCAATAGATATAAATTTCTATTTTGAATTATTGTTTTCATATTCTTCTTTGTAATTGATAAACAGCTATACATTGTTAAAAAGTGGCTTTAATACCCATATTAATTACCCTAGCTTGTGGATAGTATTGTCCACTTGTATTGGTAGATTCGGGGTCCCATATCTTGATTTTATCAAGCGTAGCCAAATTGAGGCCATTTGTATACACCCTTACACTATTTAACCCAACTTTTTCAACCCAGGTGGTTGGCAATGTATAACCTAGCTCTACATTTTTAAGTCTGATGTAGTTATTGCTCCTTAACCAATAGGTATTGTTTAATGCATTATTGCTATCGGTATAATAGGTAGCACCCCTGTTTGATAAGCGCGGGTTTACCGAACTTGGATTATCGATACTCCAACGGTTCAGGTACGACCACTCCAAGAAGTTACCAATATCTCCCGATTCTGTTAAACCAACAATCTGCATTCCGCCGCTTGCCCCTTGAATAAGTACTGATAAGTCAAATCCTTTGTATTGAACATTAAAATTTACACCGCCGGTAAAAGTTGGGGTTCCATTTTTATCTAAACGTATCTTATCATCTGCATTAATTTTACCATCGCCGTTAATATCTTTAAATTTCATGTCGCCTGGGCGAAGATTACTGGTTAATGCACTATATTTTTGCTTATTGGCATCACTCTCTGCCTTATCTTTAAAAACACCATCATACTCGTACACTAACCATGAATTAGTTACCCTGCCAGTAGAACGCTGCCATTCTGGAGCACCAGGGGTTTCATCCCAAAAAACGATCTTGTTTTTAGCATAACCACCATTTACGCTTACTCCAAAGTTTAAATCACCAACCTGGTCATTGTAGCTTAATTTAAATTCGAAACCTTTATTGTTTACCTTTCCGAGATTTACAGGTGGTAAACGATCGGTAATGCCCGAGCTTTCAGGCACTGAACTACCTCTGCTGATCAGAATATTTGTACGTTTATTATAGAAGTAATCGAACTCTAACGACAATTTATTATTTAAAAAGGAGGCATCTAAACCAATATTGGCATTATTTGCTACTTCCCATCCAAAATCAAAATTGGGCACCTTACCTTCAGTTAAAGTTTTGGTCACCAGATCATTAAAGGTATAAGTGCCAAAGTTCATCAAACTGAGGTACTGATATTCCTGCAGTGCATCGCCAAAATAGGCTTCAGCTCCCATTTGCCCCCATGAGGCCCTTAATTTCAAATTGTTGACGAATTTAACGTTGTCTTTGAAAAACGGCTCTTCAGATAAGCGCCAACCTACTGATACCCCTGGGAAGAAACCGAAACGCCTATCTTTTGGAAAGATATAAGATCCATCTACCCGCCACAAAAATTCGGCAAGGTATTTTTCCTTATAATTATAGCCCACCCTGCCAAAATAGCTTAACCGTGCTCTTTTAAATAAATTATTCGGATCACCAGGATTATTGCCTAATGATTGCTCCCTTTCATCACCAGCCAGTAACTCTTGAACAGATGATGATATAAAGTATCTTCTAAATGCAGTAAAACCGTCGTTATTAACTGTTTCGCGTGTTACACCGGCCATTAAACCAATAGTGTGATCGCTAATCTTTTTATCATAGTTAACCATTCCAGTTAAGTTTATGGCCAATTGTCCGCCTGCGGTTTCTCTAAGCCTTGGATCGGTATATTGAGACCGCACCGTACCTGCAAGCACAGGCGTTACACCATCGGCTGCAAACGTTTTCTTGTCCCAATCGTAAAGTGTCCAGGGCAATTGCCAGTTTTTTTGCCTGCCAGAATATTTATCTATTGCAGCTGTACCGGTTACCTTTAATCCATCAACACCAGGAATTTTAATTTCTACTTTACCTGTAGTTTGAAAGTAATCTCTAACATCTTTATTAGTTCCCGTTAAGTCTGTAGTAGAAACCACCGGATTATAACCATATTCAATATCCCTACCAGGCAAACCGTTAGGCCATATGGCTATCTCGTTAGGCCTTCCACGCATTAAAAATCTAAAGATATCACCTGCTGAAACCGTTGGAAAATTACGATCTTCCTCTCTCGCACTTACCCCCAATGTTGTGGTAATGTACTTACTTAATTTTGCTTCCAGGTTAAAACGCATATCATACTGCTGATAACCTGTGGCAGAATTTTTATAATAGCCATCCTGATTTAGATAGCCTAGCGAAAGCAAATATTTAACATTTTCACTGCCACCATTAATCTGAACATTATGTCTTTGTTGAGGCGACCAATTTTGAAAAACAGTTTTAAACCAATCAGTATTGGGATACCTTAAAGGATCTGAGCCGTCGCCGAATTTCCGGATTTCATCTGGTTTGTAAGCAGCATTAATCGTTTTACCGCCGGTAGATAAATAGGTACCTGTTGTTTTGAAACTATTCCACGCTGCCGACCATTCATTTGGATTAAGATCAGAGCCGAAAATATTCAGTTCATTTAAAATCTCAGCATATTGAGTAGAATTGGCCATTTTAGGTATACGTGTAGGCTGCTGTAGGCCGTAACTAAAATCGTAAGAAAATTGTGGTTTCCCCGATTTTCCTAATTTAGTAGTGATGAGGATTACTCCATTTGCAGCCTGCGAGCCATAAATAGCTGCAGATGCATCCTTTAGCACCGATACACTTTCTATATCGTTCGGATTTAACCTTTCGATCCCACCTGCCCGGTTAGGTATTCCATCGATTACAATTAAGGCATTATTATTACCAAGCGAATTTATACCGCGAATACGGATCGTCGAGCCATCGTATCCAGGCTCCCCGCTTCCTTGCAGTGCCGTAACGCCAGGTAAACGACCAGCCAATGAATTGGTTAAGTTTACTGAAGATGATTTAGCCAGTTCTGTACCTTTAACCGATGCTACAGCACCAGATACAACTGCCTTCTTTTGGGTTCCATATCCTACTACTACTACTTCGGATAAGTTTTGGTTGTTTTCTAATAAACGGACATTAATATTGGTTTGGTTTTTTACCTGAATCTCTTGATCTACATAACCTACATAGGTAAATACTAAAGTAGCATCTTCGGGTACTTTTATGCTAAATTTTCCGGAAGCATCTGTTACGGTAGTTGCAGCACCTCCTTTTAATTTAACACTTACTCCAGGAATCGGACCTTTAGCATCGGTAACCTGTCCTTTCACAATAATATCCTCAAGCGGAGGTCTGTAAAAATCAAAGGGTTCTTTTTCGTGCAATGATGCTTTAGCAGACATGCTGGTAAACGGGAAAAAAACGAGACAACCACCGCAAACAAGAAACATGCTACTTCTGGCAAAAGTCTTCCATAGATTTTTTTTCATAGTTTTCAATTTATTTTGGTTAGATAATAATTGTATTATAATTTAATACTCATAAGTAATATCGAACTGTCATTACACAAATCAATTATACATGACTTATCGACATAATTGCTTACACCACTTAACATCAAAAAAATTAAGGTTCCCTTCTAATTATGCCAATAAATCATTGTCAACCATATCAAATCGGCTTTAATTAGTTCAAAATTCATTTTTTGAATTAAAAATCACAAGGTACGATGTACCTAATTTTGGACTTGCCGACGCTACAGTTCACATTTGGTTACACGCAAGATAGAAATATTAGGAGGAAAAAAAAGGGGGTAAAATAATATTTATAAGGGGCTGATTAGTAAAAAAATAATTTCAAACTACACAAAGTAGCACTAATAATACAGCACTAAATATTATTGCAAAATAGGAAGAGAAGAAAATTATAATAATTGGAAGAATTCAAACTTAATACAAGATTAGCTTATTTTGCCGAAAGAAATGCCCCTTTCTAATTTTTGCAGGTAAGCTTTTAAGATTGCATTTTCGGGCTTTGCCAACTGCGGATCGTCTTCAAAAAGTGCGATTACGGTGTTACGTGCTTCAGACAAAATAATCTGGTCTTTGGCCAGGTCGGCAAGCTTCAGATCTAAAACGCCGCTTTGCTGAGTTCCTGTAATATCGCCAGGGCCGCGCAACTGTAAATCTATTTCTGATATTTCGAAACCGTTGTTGGTTCTTACCATTGTTTCCAAACGAATCTTACCTTCTTTACTCAGTTTATTCCCACTCATTAATATACAAAAAGACTGTTCCGCACCGCGGCCTACCCTACCACGCAACTGGTGCAGTTGTGAAAGCCCAAACCGTTCGGCATTTTCAATTACCATTACCGAAGCGTTAGGTACGTTTACGCCGACCTCTATTACGGTAGTGGCTACCATAATTTGGCTTTTACCATCGATAAACTGCTGCATTTCGAACTGTTTATCGGAATTGGGCATTTGCCCGTGTACAATACTCATTTGGTAATCAGGCCTAGGAAACTGATAGCTCAACTGCTCAATTCCAGCTTCGAGATGCAAAAGATCTAATTTTTCGCTTTCCTTAATTAAAGGATAAACAATGTAAACCTGCCTGCCTTTGGCAATTTCCTGCTTCATAAAGCCGAACATCCTGAGGCGTTGGCCTTCAAAAAGGTGTTTGGTTTCTATCGGTTTTCTGCCCGCAGGTAATTCGTCAATAACCGAAACATCAAGATCGCCGTATAGGGTCATGGCCAAAGTACGCGGAATTGGCGTAGCGGTCATCACTAGGATGTGTGGGGGAATAATATTTTTCCGCCAAAGCTTAGCGCGTTGCTCTACACCAAAACGATGCTGTTCATCAATCACAACCAGCCCCAAATTCTTGAATTGAACCTTATCTTCAATCAGGGCATGCGTTCCGATCAGAATATCGATTTCTCCATTCTCTAATTGCTCATGCAAAACAGTACGTTCCTTCTTTTTGGTATTTCCTGTAAGGATAGCAACACGCACCAGGTCGTTGGTTACAAGTTCTGTAATAGAGGCGTAATGCTGGCGGGCCAAAATTTCCGTTGGAGCCATCATACAAGCCTGGTAACCGTTATCATTTGCTAAAAGCATACTCATCAGTGCAACGGCGGTTTTACCACTTCCTACGTCGCCCTGTACAAGCCGGTTCATTTGTACACCGCGTTGTGTATCTATCCTAATTTCTTTAACTACACGCTTTTGCGCATTGGTTAATTCGAAAGGTAAAAACTCATTATAAAAGCGGTTCACTTTTTCACCAACCTTTTCAAAAGTTACACCTTTAAATTTTAACTGGCGTAAATGTTTATTGTGCAAAAGCTGTAATTGGATGAAGAATAATTCTTCAAATTTAAGGCGTCTTTCTGCTGCACTTAAATCCTTCACATTTTTAGGAAAATGAATATTCAGTAGAGCCGATCTTTTATCGGGCAGCTGATACTTATCAATGATATATTGTGGTAAATTTTCGGGAACCTGGGGGATGATCTGATCCAACAAGCCGGCGATTAAACGCTGTAAGCCTTTTGAATCAAGATTAAACTTTTTAAGCTTCTCCGTTGAGTTATAAACCGGCTGTAAGGTTAAATTCCCTCGCCCCACCTGTTTGCGCTGGTACAGCTCCATTTCTGGATGCGAGATACTGAATGTACCGTTAAAGATGGTTGGTTTCCCAAAGGCCACGTAAGCGGTGCCAACAGTGATATTGTCATCAACCCATTTTAGGCTCTGGAACCAAACCAATTCCATAATTCCGGTTTCATCTTTAAAAACAGCAACAATACGTTTTGCTCTTTTATCACCAATTACTTTTTTGCTGATCACGCGCCCAATAATCTGGATATATTGCGAATCAGGATTAATCTGGTTAATCTTGAAATATTTTGTACGGTCGATATACCTGAACGGATAGTGCGCAAGCATGTCCTGATAAGTGAACAGGCCGAGGTCCTTTTTCAAAACATCGGCACGGCTTGGCCCAACGCCCTTTAAAAACTCAACAGGTGTATCTAATACCGAATTAAACAAAATATTTTACTGTTTCTTGTAAACAACACTCTTTAGCAACTGTCCGTTAAAAATAACGATCGATAGCAGCAAAAGCAAATAGGCAAAAAATTGGTGCAGATCTATTTTCTCTTTAAAGTAGAAAAATGCAACGGTAAATGCAACTATAGGGTTGAGATAGATCAAAATACCCAGGGCCGACGAAGGCATGCCCAACAGTGCATACGAATTTAAAAAGAGTGGAATAATGGTAAATACAATGGCAATCAACAATATATGCGACCAAAAGAAGGTTTCGGTAGGAAAAGGCGCAGCATTAAGAAAATACAACGGAAGCATTATTAATCCTGATAAAATTAACTGAACGCCCAAAAAGTTAAACTTATCTACATCTTTAATTACTTTTAGCACAAAACATATATGGCATAAAAAGATGCGATGATAATGGCCCACATTACTTCATGTATAGAGCCTGTTGCCAATAGGATGATGCTTATAAATGCAATGATTAGGGCAATAATTTTAACCTTTGTTAACCGTTCCTTTAAAATCATAAATCCGCAGAGTGCAGTTAATAGTGGGCACACCATATAGGCAAAGGCGGCTGCTTTTAAACTTACACTATTTACGGCATAAATATAAGTGAACCAGTTTCCCGTAATCAGAAATGACGACACTACGGTAAGCAACAATAGTCTTGTTTTCTTAGGGGCGCTTAATGATTTTAAGAAATTAAAATCATTCTTTAGTGCTTCCCTTCTGAATAAAAGAATAGTTGCCCAAACTACGATAATGGAAATAAATATCCTGTAGTATAAAATTTCGTGTGGCGGAAAACCTTTTATGTTACGTAAAGGTATAGACATTGTCCCCCAGATAATGTAAGGAACAATGCCCGCTATAAAATATTTGCTTTTGCTTTCTGTCAAAATTAGCCTACAATGGCAATTACAGAAATTTCTACATTAACATTTTTAGGCAATACCGAAACCTGAACCGTTTCGCGCGCAGGGAAATCAGCAGTAAAATACTGTCCATAAACTTCGTTTACCTGAGCAAAGGTACCCATATCGCTTAAGAAGATAGTAGACTTTACTACGTTATCGAAAGTTAAACCTGCTTCAAGCAAAACTGCTTTAAGGTTACGCATTACCTGGTGCGTCTCTTCTTCAATATTGCCAATATTTAATTCTCCATTTTCGGGATTAATGGCTACCTGGCCTGATACGAATAAAAAGTTTCCGGCTTGTACAGCTTGGCTATATGGTCCAATTGGAGCTGGAGCATTGGTTGTTTTAATAATTTGTTTCATACAATTTTGGGGGTTATTTAGCAAGCCATTGGATTAGCTTGTAGATGATACCTGCAAGAAAAATTAAGATGGCCAATGCATTTATAAAATGCATAATTTTCAGATTGATATTATTTGGCCTGTTCGGATCCTTTTTTCTAAAGAAGTACATAACACAAACTTAGCTAAAAAGCTTAACACAGAAAATTAAAAGGCACAAAAAAAGTCCTGACTTTCATCAGGACTTTTTTAAATCTTATATTGAAATACTAGTTTCTAGCAGTTTCAACACGACGGTTTTGGATACGACCTTCTTCAGTATCGTTAGAAGCAATTGGATTAGCTTCGCCATTACCTTTAGTAGCAACTTGACTAGCGTTAACGCCAGAGTTTACTAAGTAAGTTTTAACAGAGTTAGCTCTGTCTTTAGATAATTTCAAGTTATATGCAGCAGTACCTTCGCTTGAAGCGTAACCGTTTACAGTTACTTTACCACCGTTTTCACGTAACACTGAAGATAATTTATCTAAAGTAGGGTAAGACTCAGTTTTTAAAACTGAAGAGTTGAAATCGAAACCGATTTTTTCGAAACCAGTTACAGTGCTTGTAGCAGCAGTAGGCTCTGGTGCTTTTGGAAGAGGACAACCTGAACCATCAACAGCAGTACCAGCAGGAGTTCCTGGGCATTTATCGAATTGATCAGCAACACCGTCACCGTCAGTATCTTTTTTCAAATCTTCAACTGATTTTTCAACAGCAGAAACACGGTTTTTCAATGCTTCAACTTCTTGACGTAAAGTTGGATCTTTTAACTCATCGTACATAGTAGCTAATGGGTTAGTCCACTCTAAACTTGGTTTAGCAGAAGAACCTAAAGAGAATTCTAAACCAGCATAACCGTAAGAGAATTTATCTTTAGTAGTACCTTTTGCATAAACTCCATCTAAGTTATCAGCATCAACAAAGTTCATAGTGTAACCTAAGTTAAAGTTAACACGCTCAGAAACTTTGAATTTAACACCAGCACCAACTGGAATGTAGAAACCTTTTACGTAATCTTTAGCATCATGTTTGTCATCAGCAGGACCAGTAGCTTTACCTTTCCAGTCAATTACTGAACCATTTGATAAAGTAACTTTAGGAGCGTAAGCCAACATACCAGCACCAGCTGTTAAGAAGAAACCTACAGAGTTCTCACGACGTAAGAAATCGATAGAACCAACATTAACAACACCACGTAAATCTACAGCATATTGTAATTCAGTTTCGAAATTTTTTACGCCAGCACCAGTAATACCTTCGTTATTACCTGATAGTTTACCACGAGTTCCGTTTAATTCTAAACCGAATGAGTGACCTAATTGTTTACGGATGTTTAAACCGTAACCTAAGTTAGCATCCCATTTGTTGAAGTCATTTGAACCACCGATAGCAACAACTGGCATTAAAACACCACCATGTACACCGATAGACCAAGTTCTGTACTGTGCTCTACCGCCAAATACCTTGACAGCAGAAGTTGTTGCAGGTGCATCCTGAGCGACAGCAAGAGAAGCAACTCCTGTTAATGCCACTAAAGAAAGCGCAACACTTTTCTTTAAAGTAGAATAATTCATAATCTTTTTTCTTTTTTAAGGGTTAAACAATTTAATTGATTAATTTTTTAGTAATCGCAAAATTAAACAAAATTTTAAATTTTCAAACTTTTATACAAACTCCGTTCCAAACTTTACGATAATTAATCATTTTATTACATTTGGCCATTGCCCATATAAAAATACCATTTTCATGAAATATCCTACTATTGATCAGTCATTATTTATTTTAAACAGAAAAAAATTCTCTAATCACCTAATAAACAATTCATTAGCTATATTCAACTCAAGCGATGAATTTCCTAGAAGCGGCGATCAGAACTTTGTTTTTAAGCAAAACCCTGATTTATTTTATTTATCAGGAATTGATCAGGAACAAACAATATTGTTATTATTTCCTGATTGTCCTAATCCTTTGTACAGAGAAGTCCTGTTTTTAAGACAGACTAACGATTACATTAAAGTTTGGGAAGGATACAAATACACTAAAGAGCAGGCTAAAGCTGCATCGGGCATTCAAGCGGTATATTGGTTAGAAGATTTTGATAACATATTGCATAGCATTGTGAACTATGCTGAACATATTTATTTAAATACAAATGAGAATGATAGGTATGCCCATGAAGTTCCTTATCGTGATATCCGTTTCATTGAGAAAATGCGGGCAAAATATCCATTGCATCATTATGAACGTTCGGCACCAATTATGCGAAATTTACGTGCAGTTAAATCAGATGTTGAAGTTGAACTAACTAAAAAGGCTTCAGCAATAACCCGTGATGCCTTTATCAGGGTATTAAAATTTACCAAACCCGGCGTTAAAGAATATGAAATTGAAGCAGAGATTATCCACGAATTTATCCGCCAAGGTGGAACAGGCCATGCCTACACCCCTATTATTGCTTCCGGTCATAATGCAAACATCCTCCACTACAATGATAATAATCAAGAATGTAAAGATGGCGACGTAATACTTTTTGATTTTGGAGCCGAATATGCCAATTACAATGCAGATATGAGCCGATCAATCCCTGTTAATGGTCGGTTTACTCAAAGACAAAAGGATGTATACAATGCAGTACTGCATGTAATGAAAGAATCGATTAAATTAATTGGCGAAGGAACCATATGGAATACCTACCACGAACAGGTTGGCGAAATTATGACTGAGCAGCTGGTTAATCTTGGACTTATTTCTACAACAGACGTAAAGAACCAAACAGCAGCGTGGCCGGCTTATAAAAAATACTTTATGCATGGCAATTCACACCATTTAGGTATTGATGTACACGACTTTGCCGGAAGATACACACCATTTGCAGTAGGCAATATTTTAACTGTTGAACCAGGAATCTATATTCCAGAAGAAGGCCTGGGTATCCGCTTAGAAAATAATATTCTGATCACCGCAAGCGGAAATGTAGATCTAATGGCCGATATCCCACTAGAAACTGAAGAAATTGAGGAGATTATGAACAGTTAGTCAGTTTACAATTTCCAGTTTGCAGTACTCAGTTAGCAATTTCAAAAAAATAAATGGTTAACCGTTTCTGGTAAATTCATCAGCAAAACGATAAATATTAAAATCATCTTGCTTTAAGGCTGCCTGAACTTTTTCTAGCAGCCTTTTTTTATCAACAATCTTCATTTTTTCATGTTGAATGAGTCTCCAGGCTTTCTCTGCAAACAGAAAAGCCCTTCGGTTATGATCAGCAGTAAGCGGCTTGATTATCCAAGCGCATAATTCATCAATACCTGTATTTTTATCGGCCACTGTTTTTAATATTGGGATAGTCTTCGTGCCCTGATGAACAATTTTCTTTAAATTATTGGCAAAAATAGCTGCACCTTCTCTATCAGCCTTGTTTATCACAAAGCAATCGGCAATCTCCATCAAACCAGATTTGATATTCTGCACCTCATCACCCGATTCGGGAACCAGCACCACGATGGTTTTATCTGCTAATCCGGCAATTTCTACTTCCGATTGCCCAACACCAACAGTTTCTACAATAATCAGATCAAAATTAGCTGCTTTTAAAACATCAACCATCTCGATGGTTTTCGCCGAAATACCGCCCAGAGCGCCCCGGGTAGCCAACGAACGGATAAAAACATTTGGATTGTTAAACTGACCGGCCATGCGGATACGATCACCAAGCAAAGAACCAAAATTAAATGGAGAGGTAGGATCTATCGCCAATATCGCGATGCGCATTCCTTTCGTAACAAAATGATTGGCTATTGCATTTACCAAAGTGCTTTTACCGGCGCCTGGAGGACCGGTAATACCTAAAACAGGGACATTAACCTGACTATCTAAATCTCTTAAAATCGAATCGGCCGGTGTAATGTTGTTTTCGACAAGGGTTAATGTTCTTGCCAAAACCTTGTAATTCCCGGCTTTTACTTCGCTTAAAATGGATAGATGCGTATTCATCAATAAAACTATCTTTGTACAAATAAACAAAAATTATCAGCTACAAAGCATCCACATAATGAAAGTTACCGGTTTTACCTTTTTAAGAAATGCAATTGTAAACGATTATCCAGCAAAAGAAGCCATACTCTCAGTCTTACCTTTGTGTGATGATTTTATAGTTGCACTGGGCAACTCATCTGATGAGACCTCTGAAATGGTTAAAAGCATCGATCCTAAAATCAGGACCATCGATACCGTTTGGGATGACAGCATAAGGGAAGGCGGTCGTGTTTTTGCTGATGAAACCAATAAGGCCTTAGCAGAAATAGGGAAAGATACCGATTGGATGATTTACATTCAAGGTGACGAAGCCATACATGAGGATTATCTCCCCTTGATCAAAAAAGAAATGGAGCTAGCGCTTAACAACAGCAATATAGAAGCCTTACTTTTAAAATACAAACATTTTTATGCTTCTTATGACTATCTGGCTGAATCCAGACGCTGGTATAGAAGAGAGGTTCGGATTATAAAAAATTTACCCGGGGTAAGATCTTACCGCGATGCGCAGGGCTTCAGAATTAACGACAGAAAACTTAAGGTTAAACTAATTGATGCTTACATTTATCATTATGGCTGGGTTAAACCACCAAAAGGATTACAAGGTAAAGTGCGGAACTTTAATCAGTTTTATCAAACAGAAGAATGGATTGAAGAGAATTATCCTGTGCAGGAAACTTATGATATGCACAATGCCGATCGTTTAGTTCATTTTAAAGGTAGCCATCCAAAAGTAATGCAAGAAAGAATCGCTGCTGCAAACTGGAAATTTGAAAAAGATTTAACCAAGGAAACTCCAAAAATAAATTTCCGCAGGAGGGTTTTGCAAAAAATTGAAGATTTAACAGGAATGCGTTTGTTCGAATACCGGAATTATAAAATTGTAAAGTAGATGCAAAAAAGTGTTTCTATCGTAATACCCAATTATAACGGAAAGCATCTGTTAGAAAAATACCTGCCATCTGTTTTTATAGCTGCTGAAAACATAAATGCTGAATTTGAGATTATCGTAATTGATGACGGCTCAAAGGATGATAGTATTTCGTTTATCAAAGAAAATTATCAGCAGGTAAAATTATTGATTAATGATAAGAACAAAGGCTTTTCTTATACCTGCAATCATGGTATTCGCGAAGCCAAATATGAATTAATTTTACTCTTAAACTCTGATGTGAAGCTCACACCCAATTATTTTGAGCATCAGTGGAAATATTTCAGCAAACCGGATACGTTTGGTGTAATGGCCCGCATTATGAGTTTTGATGAAAGCCGGATTGAGGATGCCGCCCGTTTTTTATATTACAGTGGCTGCCGGATTAAAGCAAGCAAATTCTATTATAGCGAAAATCCAGCAGATGAAAATGTTTATACCGCTTATCTTTCTGGTGCCAATGCCTTGGTTGATGCTCAGAAATTAAAGGAATTAGGTGGTTTTGATGAAATCTACTCACCTTTCTCGTCAGAAGATTTTGATTTAAGTTTACGTGCCTGGCAATTGGGCTGGAAATGTTATTACGAACACCAATCTTTTTGTTTTCACCATGTAAGCGGAAGTACCAAAACGCAGATCAAATCTAACTTTATCAAAAAAATCTATTATCGAAACCGTTATATTCTACAAGGTATTCATCTTAATAGCTTAAGGAAAGTCCTTTACCCCTTGCAGCAGATTCTTACCGAGCTCATTCCAAAATTACTAACAGGTAAAACCTGGGTACTGGAAAGCTATAAAGATTATTTAGCACATCAGAACCGCATTAGCGCCAGTAGATTGCAGCTCGAAATGCTGAAGCAGAAATATCATTCAAACCTAAACGTTTCAGATGTTATGACCATTATCAATCAATCAGTTAGTACCAAAAAAATTAACCGATTGTAATTTTAAACCCATTCGGTTTCGAAAGCCGGCAAGGTTTATTTGAAAACCGTACATTTGCCAAGTTTTAATTAGATTTTTTTGGAGCTATTTTAATACATCTCTCCATTTTACATATTCCATTTTATATAAAAATGAAAACATATTTTCGTTTATTATCATTTGCCAAACCGATAGAAAAATTTGCAATTCCATATGTTATTGTAACCCTATTAGCTGTTTTGTTTGGCACATTAAATCTTACTTTACTTGTGCCACTTTTTGACACATTGCTTCCAGCAAAATCGCCAAGCGTTATTAGTTCGGTTACAAAAGCAAGTTCTGCCTTTGATATTACTGGTCAGTTTTCCGATTTTGTTTCACATTCCATAATTGTAAATGGCCGAGCTGAAACTTTAAATTATGTTTGTATGATTATTGTTGCCTCCGTCTTACTATCGAACTTCTTTAGGTACTTCTCCCAACGTTTTATGGAAGACTTAAGAGTACATACCTTATTAAATCTTCGTAAAACCGTATTTAATAACGTTATAAATTTACATGTCGGCTATTTCAACAATGAACGTAAAGGAGATATTATTTCAAAAGTAGCATCCGATGTTCAAGTGGTGCAGTTTACGGTGACAAATACATTACAAGTTGTTTTTAAAGAGCCGCTGACCCTTATTTTTTACA
This sequence comes from Pedobacter borealis DSM 19626, assembly GCF_000708285.2. Lineage (GTDB taxonomy): Bacteria > Bacteroidota > Bacteroidia > Sphingobacteriales > Sphingobacteriaceae > Pedobacter > Pedobacter borealis. The sequence continues at coordinate 82,822 of NZ_JAUG01000004.1, read as the reverse complement.
TTGTAGTTCTTTTGAGTATTTCGGTTAAATTAACTTTATTTTCATTATTGGTAATTCCGGTATCCGCATTTATTATTAGCAAAATTGTTAAGAGAATTAAACAACAAGCTAAAGAATCACATGAATCGTTTGCTAAGATGATCGGATTTTTGGATGAATCTTTAAGCGGGATCAAAATTATTAAAGCATTTAATTCAACAGATAGAGTTAAAGAAAAATTCCAGAAAGAAAATGAGTTTTATTCAAATCTAAATAGAAAAATGGTTAGAAGACAGCAGCTAGGTTCACCAGTTTCTGAATTTCTAGGTGTTTTAATGGTTTCCTTAATTGTTTGGTACGGTGGAAACCTGATTATAAGTAACCAACCAGGTGCTTTAACAACAAGCCAATTTATCGCATATATTGCCTTTTTTTCACAGGTAATGCGCCCAGCAAAAGCATTAACAGATTCATTTAGCGGAATTCATTCGGGCATTGCTGCAGGTGAAAGGGTCTTGGATTTAATCGATACAAAACCATTATTGCTTAATGAACCTGATGCTAAAGTGCTTGATGGTTTTAACAGTGCAATCAGCCTGCAGAATTTATCGTTCAGTTATGGAGAAAAACAAATCCTTAACTCGATAACCTTCGACATTGAAAAAGGAAAAACTGTAGCCTTGGTTGGTCCGTCAGGTGGCGGGAAAAGCACATTAATGGATCTGCTTCCACGTTTCCACGATCCAAAATCAGGAACGATTAAAATTGATGGTCACGATTATAGAGAACTTACTGTAGAAAGCATCAGGGCGCAAATGGGAACAGTTAACCAAGAGTCTTTTCTATTTAACGATACGATTTTTAATAATATAGCATTTGCAAAACCAGATGCAACCATGGAAGAAGTGGTGGCAGCAGCAAAAATTGCCAATGCACACGATTTTATAGAGAATACAGAAGATGGTTATCAATCTTTTGTTGGCGATAGAGGGAACAAACTTTCAGGAGGGCAGAAACAGCGTGTTTGTATCGCAAGAGCCGTCCTGGCTAATCCGCCAATCATGTTGTTGGATGAAGCAACCTCAGCCTTAGATACGGAATCGGAAAAATTAGTGCAGGATGCCTTAAATAATTTAATGAAAAACCGTACATCAATTGTAATCGCTCACCGTTTAAGCACCATTCAACATGCCGATAAAATTGTAGTGATTGATAAGGGCGAAGTAGTTGAAATTGGAAGTCACTCAGAATTAATGGCTCACAATGGCCTTTATAGAAGATTGATCGATATGCAGGCATTTAACGATTAACAATGAATATTCCATTAGTTTCAATTGCTTTATGCACCTATAATGGGGAGAAGTATTTAAGGCAACAGCTTGATTCGATCGTTAATCAGACTTATCCAAATCTTGAAATTGTAGTAGTGGATGATGTTTCCTCTGATAATACTATTGAAATTTTAAATGAATATGCTCTCAAACATACTAAATTCAGGATAATAAGAAATGAACTAAACTTGGGGTATGTTAAAAATTTTGAAAAGGCTATTGGACTTTGCAATGGCGAATATATATCGCTATCAGATCAGGATGATATTTGGTCGCTAGATAAAATTCAATTACTGAAAGATAATATCGGAGCTAACGCCATGATTTATCACGATTCTGAATTTATAGATCAAACTGATCGTCCGATGAATAAGCGCATGTCTGATGTATTAAATATGTATGAGGGAAATTCATCGCTTCCTTTTCTTTTTTACAATTGTGTTTCGGGCCATTCGGCGCTGTTCAAAAGATCCTTGAGTAAAAATCTATTCCCTTTTCCTGGAAAATTTTATCATGATTGGTGGATGGCATTTGTGGCTACCGAGAATGGTGGTTTAAAATACCTTGATCAAACTTTGGTATTATATCGTCAACACTCTACCTCTAACACAGATATTTTAAACATCAAGGCAAGGCCAAAGAAAACCAAGAAAGGTATAGTTAAAGAAATAAAGCCCGATTGGCTGGCTTATTGCATCATCAAAACAAAAACCGAGGCAGATTACATCAATCAATTGCTAAGTTGTTTTGATTCAGAAGGCTTTGTAATCAGCAGAATGAGACTTTTTTTTCTATTATTAAAAAATTACAAATTGATATTTTACCTGAAAAAGAAAAACGGATTGAGCAAGTTGAATTATATCCGAAAAATGTGTTTTTCCTAAAGCAGCTTTTTCAACAAGAACAAATTAATCTTTAGAAAATTTTTAAGCCCGGCATATTTCACAAAACGGCTTGTCCATAATATGGCAAAAATTTTATGGGCAGGAAAACCGTTTTTTTTTGCCTGCTCGATAAAAAATCTAAACGTTCGCTTCTCTACAAACTGGATTTGTTTTTTATCAAACATATCAATGTTACGAGGTAAAACATCACTCCATTTTTTATGCAGTTTTAATACCTCCTGCATCCAGCTTTTCTCAAAACTCCCTTCAGAGAAATGCTCCAAAATTACATCAAAAGTTACAGCAACATCATACTTTTGACCAACCGTTAAGGAGTAGTCAATATCATAGCAGTGGAAGCCTTTCAAAGTATCTTCATCAAACTTTAAGCTTAGTGCAATATCTTTTCTGGTGCAAAACCATACACCATCAATACAGGCTACTTTTTCATAACTATTGTTATCCGGATTACTGCATTCTTCAATAGGGGCTTTATCTTCATGCTTAAAACCCTGTATAATAACACCTCTTTTTGCACTTAAACCGTAACAGCTCCAGCCTGATGGACTAGTGGCTTTATATTTACTTCCAACAATACCCAAAAGCCCTAATTTTTGATTTTCTTTAAAACTATTGATTACGATTTTGCCCCAATTTTGGGTTTGGATCAATACATCTTCATGCATGTAACAAAGTATATCAAAACGGGCTTGATTAGCACCTCTATTGTATAATTCGCATAAACCAATCTTACCATTTTTATTTCCAAAAACAATAATTTCGTGCGGAACACCGATGGTTTGTGTAATATTCTCTTTTACACCAGCAAGTTGCCGATCATTTACTGAAGCAATAATTATTGATATCATCCACTCAAAAATAAAATAAAATAAGTTCCCATTGCAGAAAATCATATACCTTTGCTCGTAAATTTTAATTTCGAAGATGGGTTTAACCTCAATTATTTATAAAAAATTAGGTCAAGTAACGGTAAGCGATAAGTTTTTAAAGAAGAAATATAAAGGCTTATTACCTCATATCGAGTTAATTAAAAATGATAATATTGCTAGCTTAAATTTTATAGGCAAAAGTCAAACACGTGGACATGCCACCGCTAAAATGATTACAGATTGTTTAAAGCAGATTACAACCAATAAAGATTTACATTTCCGCTTTTTTATTAACGATAAACCTTTAGCAGGATACGATGAAAACTGTTTTTATTACTGTATAAATGATGAAAGCAAAAAGGGTTATTTGTTCCCTGATTTTGCATTTGAAAGTTGGAGTGAAGCTGGAATAACTAACTTTAGCGATACAGTTAAGCAGATTGAGGAACACGGAAAGAGCAATTGGATTGATAATAGACTTTTTTGGATTGGCAATGTTCAAACCAATAAGATTCGGTCCAAATTACTTGAGATTGGCTTAGAAAATAATTCAGTTTTTCACTTTCAAGACACTTATGTAGACAATTTTGTATTGCATAAAAAGGATGTTCCTTATTTAAGTTTACCAGACCATACAAAATATAAATACTTGTTAGATATTGAAGGAAATAGTTACTCAGCTAGACTGAAGTTTCTATTTTTTAGTCAACGGGTTTTATTTATACAAGATAGATCATGGAAAGAATATTTCCATTATAAGCTAAAACCCTACGAACATTTTATTCCGGTTAAAAATGATTTAAGCGACTTGCAGCAGCAATATGAAATGATAGAAAATGACGCTACTTTATATCAAAAAATTGTTGCCAATGCACTTACATTTGCACACGAACATTTAACCTATAATGCTGCGATTAGTTATATGGTTGAGGCAATAAACAAAAGAATTAAAAATTTGTAATGAACGATATCGAGAATAAAAAATATGATTATTTAATTGTTGGCTCCGGCCTCTTTGGCGCTACCTTTGCTCATGAAATGACTAAAGCTGGAAAAAGCTGTTTAATAATCGATAAAAGAGATCATTCTGGGGGAAATATTCATTGTAAAAAAATCGAAGACATAAATGTTCACTGGTATGGCGCTCACATTTTTCATACTAATGATAAATTTTTGTGGGATTATGTGAATCAATTTGCTGAATTTAATCGATATACAAATTCACCTATTGCAAATTATAAGGGAGAATTATATAATCTTCCTTTTAACATGAATACCTTTTATAAGCTTTGGGGTACAAAGACTCCAATCGAGGCTAAAGCTGAAATTGCAAGGCAAATATCACATTTAGATATAACTACGCCTAAAAATTTAGAAGAGCAGGCGCAAATGTTGGTTGGCACTGATATGTATGAAAAATTAATTAAGCATTATACAGAAAAACAATGGGGGAAAAAGGCGATTGAACTTCCTGCATTTATTATAAAAAGATTACCTGTTCGATTTACCTATGACAATAATTATTTCAATGACAAATATCAAGGAATACCAATTGGGGGTTATAATAAAATAATCAATGGCTTGTTAGCCAATTGCACCGTAAAATTGAGTACAGATTTTTTTGAAGACAAAAATTATTGGAAAAGTATAGCTAATAATATTGTTTTTACTGGTAAGATCGACGCATACTTCAATTATGAATATGGTGAATTAGAATACCGGAGCTTGAGATACGAGATGGAAATTCATGACATGGAAAATTATCAAGGAAATGCTGTAATGAATTTTACAGATGCAGATACACCATATACAAGAGTTTATGAGCATAAACATTTTGAATTTGGCACACAACCTAAAACGGTGATAACAAGAGAATACCCGTTAAAGGATAATAAAGATGCTGAACCATATTATCCTGTTAATGACGAAAGGAATATGGCTATGTTAAAAAGGTACCAATTGTTAGCTGAAAAGGAACCTGGTGTAATTTTTGGAGGTAGATTAGCTGAATATAGATATTATGATATGCATCAGGTGATTGCATCTGCTCTAGCAAAATCAAAAAAAGAATTAAGAAGTGAATAAAGACTTAACGATTTACTCTGTTTATCATAAAGAATTTGCTGTTCCTCATTGCGATTACATCCAGCCGATTCAAGTTGGAAAAGCTTTTTCTAAACTAGAATTGGGCTTTATATCTGATGATGTTGGCGAAAGTATAGCTGTTAAGAACAAAACTTTTAGCGAACTAACGGCATTATTTTGGATTTGGAAAAACATAGAAAAAGTTGATTCTGAATTTGTAGGTTTATGTCACTATCGACGATATTTCACATTACCCGAAGTGCGAATTAAAAAGAAGTTATTCAACACAAAAATTATCGTTGATCCTCGAGATGTTTATTATACCCCTTTTAGCGAAGAGGCTTTAAAAATAATAAGCAATGAAAGCTTAAAAGATGCGCTGCTTAATCAACTTCTTTCTGGAAAAGTTATTGTGCCTACCGCAGCTCACTTAGCCTTTGAGTTATCTGGAGAGGCATCAATAAAAATGCATTATATCTTTTACCACATTAGGGAAGATTGGTATTTGATGAAAGATGCGGTCGTAAAGCTTTATCCAGATATGGAAAAGGCATTTGATGAATTCTTCGACACAGAAAAACAAATGCATTGCTATAACATGTTTATAGCCAGGAAAGAGGTTCTAATTGATTATTGTAATTGGTTGTTTCCAATATTATTTAAATTAGAGAAAACGGTAAAATTAAGTGAATATGAATACCAAAGACGAATTTTTGGTTTCTTTTCTGAAAGATTATTTAACCTTTATCTTTTTTATAATAATCTCCAAAAGGCTGAATTTCCAGTTGTATTTTTCTCTTAACTAACCCCCAACAGTCCATTTAATTTTGGTTTTAAGTAGTAATCTTGTAATTCCAAAAGCAATCGAATAAACAACCAAAAATCTCAATATCGAGTACAAGATGTTTTGTTCTACAGAAAAGTAATTGAAATTCCACTTATCCCATTTAAAGATCTCTGGAAGTAGTATAATAATTAAAATTTGATGGATAAGGTAAATTCCAAATGTAGATTGTCTAGGCTTTAATATATTATCAATAAATTTTATTCCACCTATTTTTAAAAGTAAAATAAACATAGTTAATGAATAAAAAATATTGGTAACCCGAAGGGTATTATACTCATCTTTAGAACCATGATGATTTAAGTACATTACTTCTAAACATGCCAATACAAAAAAAACAATATTAATTAAAATAACATAAGACCATTTTAACTGCTTTACATAAGCCATTACTTTGTCGAAATAGCGATTTAGATAAACACCGAGCCATAAATAAAATACAAATCCAAACAGGGCGGCCGAATGATGAGTCACAAACCACTCATGATATAAATTAAAGCTATATAGAAGTGATATAATCGCCCAAATTAATCCAAACCAAAGCTTATAAAGATATCTTTTAAAGATAAGTAGGATGCTTATACAAATTAAGAAATTAAGTATGAACCAAAAACTGCTTTCAAACAAGATATACCTAAATTCTTCGGCAAAATAACCAATCGGATTTCCGTTGAATATAGAGTCACCAGATTTAATATTTAATACTATTTTATGGATTAGATTGAGGACAACCAATATGATGATCCAGAATAGCCATGGTTTGATAGTATTTTTAAATCTCCGTGACAAATATTGGCCTGGTGTATATTCTGTAAACTTATAATTAATTAAAAAACCACCAATAAGGAAAAAGGCAATTGTAGCAAACTTCCAAAACTGCATAGTAGTAACTTGTAGCCAAACTTCAGTTGTATTGCTATATTTAGCCCCCCAAAGTATTGCAGAATGCTCAAAAACAATTCCTATCATTGAAATACATCGAATTGTATCAACGAAGTTAAAGCTCTTTTTCTCCTGTGTTTGTGAGGTTTTTAATTCAAAATCCATTAAATAGTATAGGTAGATAAGTGTCAAATATCTGTTAAAAAAAAGAGTTCCGAGTTAATTCGGAACTCTTTTAACATCTATGTATGTAAAATATTACACTTTAACCGGACTCTCTTTTTACGGCCTTGATCGAACCTATGGCTAGCAAAGACTCTAAATCCCCTTGCTTAATATGATTTTCACAAATATTTTTTTCTGCAAAGAAAAAATATTAATTTCGATAATCCTTTATTATCATTGTTTGCATACAATAATTAGACAATAAAAATACATATCGGTTAGCGTTTCTCTTCATGTTGGATATAGGAAATACCTTAAGAAGGTATAGAGATAAATTTAATTTTACGCTGCAGTACGTCGCTGATGTAATTGGAATAAGTAGGGTTACTTATAGAAAGTGGGAGAATAATGGAGTAGATTTTGCGATGTCGCAATTGATCAAAATCTCTGAGCTATATGATATATCTATCCAAGAGATTATCATCCAATCAAATTCCAAAAAAAACAAAATAATTTCTCTCCAATAAAAAAGGGCATCAAATGTTACTGATGCCCTTTTTACTAGGTTATAAAACAGATAAAGTTAGTGCAATAAATTGCCTGAGTGTGGGCTTAAACCATTCTGAGTATCAGAACTAGCCAGAACCCAGGTTTTCTCTTGACCATTTTCAGTATATTTCCAATAAAAAACAAAGTTACCATCATCCTGCAATGCATAAACCGCATTATCACCTGTTAAGTTAAATCCTAAATGGGTATATCGCTGCGAGCTCCAAATAGAACTTGTGTTTATATTATTCCCTAAGTACAGTACCAGATTTGCATCTGTCTGAAAAAAGAGAGCCTGTGGTTTGGGTTGAGAATTTTGTGTACGTGTAGACCATATCCCCTGCTCGGTAGTAGCGCTTGTCTTTTTATAGATTACAACATTACCATCTGTTTGTAACGTTATTCTATACTGTTGGTTTGGCGAATAAATAGAACTTCCAACTGTTAAAATTGGCGTTGTATCATTCGGATAAATCAAAGTTTTAGCAACTGTTGGCATTAATCCATTTTCTTTAGCAAATTGCCTCATATCAGCTGGCATTCCACCATAATTTATAGATGGATAAGGATAATAGAAATTATTAAACCAAGCGATGTCACTAGCAGATAAATCTGTTCTTTGGCCTGTAAAAGTACTACCATCCTTTTTGGTCATTACTGGGACAAAAGGGTTGGCTGCGAAATCATATGAAGAGTACATCATTACTGAACCAAAATCAAATCCACCAATCGTTGTATAATTCTGTGTAACTTTTTCAAAGTTATACTGCTTACCGTTAATAATATTGTTAAAATTAATATTTAAATAATCTTCACGATCTGGTCTGTTTTGCTCATGGTTTAGACCTAATGCATGACCTATCTCGTGTAATGCTGCTCCCAATCTATTTTCGGTTAATGTTAAACTAATTTGTTGCTTACCTCCACTTAATCCAACACTTGTTGAATAATCTCCATCACCATTTATAAATTCAACATAGGGATAATCAAACCCATATACCGGATCAACTGTCGGTTCTCCAGTTGCATCATAAAATCTAACGTTTGTATTTGTCTCGTAATAATTAATTGCATTCAATATCAATTGTTTTGTGAAATTAGATATATCTGATGCAAAGGTATACCTTAGCATAGACCAAGTAGTAACGCCTCCATATCCCGGATTTATTCCAACATTCATAATTTTCTCCGTATTAGCAGCCATAATTTTACCATTACCGCCAGATACCATTTTTCCTTTAAGCAGCTTCTCCTGATAAAGCGTCCCTTTTTCATTTAGTATTTCGAACTGTTCTTTATTTAGAACAATATCTCCTTGCCAAACATAATGCTCACCTTTTTTTTCAATCACTATTCCAGATTTTAACGTTACCAATTCCCCTTTTATATTAGGAAAAGCAGTTTCAGGCATAGTACTTACAGCCTTTTCATCACTCAAATTTAAATTACCTTGCTCCCCTTTTTTACATGAGAACATAATAGTCGCCAATATGAAGGCACTAAGTAGTAAACATTTTTTTTTCATAGTTTTTTCCGTAAAAATGATTAATTAAAACACTAATTTTGATAACTCATTATTATCATTATTTACTTATTGCAAATACAATGAGTAGACAGTAAAATTACATGGTCATTAACGCTTCTCAACATGTTAGATATAGGGAATACCTTAAGAAGGTAGGGATAAATATAATTATACTCAGCAGTATGTTGCTGATGTAATCGGAATAAGCAGAGTTGCTTATCGAAAATGGAAAAATAATGAGGTAGATTTTGCGGTGTCACAATTGGTCAAAATCGCTGAATTATATGAAGTACCTATCCACGAGATTATCATTCAATCAGTTTTTAAAAAGAACAAAATAATTTCTCTTCAACAAAAAGGGCATCAATATTTTTGATGCCCTCTATTATTCTATTTCCAGGTTAATGTTTAAAGAAAAAACTATAACCGAATAGCTTCTATTGAATCATCTTTTGTAAGTATCTTACAAACACATTTCAAATCGAAATCAGGATAGGCTTCCAGAAATTTTTTATACTTGGTTGGCTTAAACTGAACATCATTATACTTCACTTCGTAAGCAACTCCCTTTTTTAGGTGTTTTTCTACAATAAAATCTACTTCATTACCATCGGCAGTGCGCCAAAAGTGCAGATTATCTGTATCAAATAACTGCCTTAACCTACAATAGACATAATTTTCTAACAATTCTCCTTTGTCTGCTCTATCATTCAGCTTAGAAAAATTATTTAACAATGCATTACGGAGGCCATTATCGTTAAAATAGATCTTTGGCATTTTGGTTAATTCTTTGCGTACATTGCCATAAAAAGGAGAAAGCAATTGTACAATGAAAGTTTTTTGCATTAAATAAATGTAGTTTTCTACCGTAGAACTGGCCACTTGCAAGGTATTTCCCAGCTCATGATTATTCACCAAATTGCCTATTTGATCGGCCAATAACCTTGCCAGCTGAAAAAACTTTAATTCTTCTTTAATGCCCGCTTCTAAAGCATCCTTTTTCATATAACTGTTTACAAGTTCTTTAAGCATTTCCTGCTTTTCCTGTTCAGTATCTGCTAAAACAACTGCAGGATACCCCCCATAAACCAGATATTCATCAAATAAAGTATTGATGCGATTCCGTTGAAGCCCCTGATATGTAACCCTTTTCTTCATCTGCTCCCACTCTGCAATTAAATCATCTTCGCCCTTAAAATGCAAAAACTCATCAAAGGCCAAGGGGAAAAATTCAAACACCTTTTTTCTCCCTACCAAACTATCTTTGAAGCTTTTATCAATGTAAAAAGCACTACTGCCAGTTGCAATAATTTTTAGTTTTGGTGAATACTTATCATACAAAAGCTTTAAAAAATTACTGGGATCTTTTGCATATTGAACTTCATCAATAATAATATATAATCTTTTATCTGCAGGAACATCAGCTGGTAATAATGTATAATTAAAGATATTTTCAGCATGATGATTTACAGCTTCTAAAATAGCAGGATCTTCAAAAGTCAGGAAATAAACCAATTCATTAGCTTGATTTAACTGTTCAGCCAATTGTTTAACCAGTGTGGTTTTACCGATCTGCCTTGGACCTATCACAATAGTATGCTGAGGCTTATCCAAATGGTCTTTTAAAGATTTTAGCGCTCCTGATCTTTCCATAATCATCAATATCAAAAGACAAATATATGATATTTTCAAGATCGAAACTAAAAATTATCCGATATTTTTAAGATTGAAATTCAAAATTATCCGATATTTTTAAGATTGAAATATTTTTAGCATAAAAAAAAGTGGCCTTTTGGGCCACTCTAATTTTATAATATACTGTAGAATTACAGTTTTCTAGCTACTTCTACTTGTTCGTAAGCTTCTACGATATCGCCAACTTCGATGTTGTTAAAGTTCTGAATGTTTAAACCACATTCGTAACCTTTATTCACTTCTTTCACATCATCTTTAAAGCGTTTTAACGATGCCAGTTCACCTGTGTACACTACAACACCATCTCTAACGATACGGATCTTGCTGTTACGGGTAATCTTACCATCCAATACCATACAACCTGCAATGGTACCCACTTTAGTAATTTTGAAAGTCTCACGAATCTCAACGTTAGCCACAATTTTCTCTTCAAATTCCGGATCCAACATCCCTTCCATCGCTGATTTAATCTCGTTGATTGCATCGTAGATGATAGAATATAAACGGATATCGATCTGCTCAGCTTCTGCAAGTTTACGTGCACCTGTTGATGGACGAACCTGGAAACCAATAATAATCGCATCAGAAGCCGAAGCTAACAATACATCAGACTCTGAAATCTGACCAACACCTTTACTGATGATATTGATCTGAATTTGCTCAGTTGATAGTTTCAACAATGAATCGGCCAATGCCTCGATTGAACCATCCACATCACCTTTAACAATGATGTTAAGCTCTTTAAAGTTACCGATAGCCAAACGACGACCGATCTCATCCAATGTAATGTGTTTCTGTGTACGTAATCCCTGCTCACGTTGTAACTGCATACGTTTGTTTGCAATATCACGTGCTTCGGTTTCACTTTCTAAAGCATTAAATCGATCGCCTGCCGTAGGTGCACCTTGCATACCCAAAACCTGTACCGGTTGTGATGGGCCTGCTGATTCTACCTTAGCACCACGCTCGTTGGTTAATGCTTTTACACGTCCACTATAACTACCCGCTAAGATTGGATCTCCCACTCTTAACGTACCGGCCTGAACCAATACCGTAGTTACAATACCACGTCCTTTATCTAATGCCGACTCAATTACAGTACCTGTAGCTCTCTTATTCGGATTCGCTTTCAGCTCTAATAATTCAGCTTCTAATAATACTTTATCTAAAAGTAAATCAACATTTAAGCCGCTTTTGCTTGAGATTTCCTGCGACTGGTATTTACCGCCCCAATCTTCAACCAGGATATTCATTACTGATAATTGCTCGCGTACTTTATCTGCATTTGCACCTGGCTTATCTACTTTAGTGAAAGCAAATACCAATGGTACGCCTGCAGCCTGTGCGTGGTTAATAGCCTCTTTTGTTTGAGGCATCACCGCATCATCAGCCGCGATAACAATAATGGCAATATCGGCAGCCTTAGCACCACGTGCACGCATCGCCGTAAAAGCTTCGTGACCTGGAGTATCTAAGAAGGTAACTTTTTTACCGGTTGGTGTAGTTACCATGTAAGCACCAATGTGCTGGGTAATACCACCTGCCTCACCAGCTACTACGTTTGCTTTACGGATATAATCAAGCAATGAGGTTTTACCGTGATCGACGTGACCCATAATCGTAACAACCGGAGCTCTCTCGATTAAATCTGCCTCGTTATCTTCTTCCTCAATTACATTTTCTTCATCTTCATCTGGTTTAACGAATTGAATTTCGTAACCAAACTCGTCAGCAACGATGGTTAAGGTTTCAGCATCTAAACGCTGGTTAATGGAAACGAACATACCCAGGCTCATACAAGTACCAATAATTTTGGTAACCGGTACATCCATCATGCTCGCTAATTCATTAGCCGTAACAAATTCTGTTACTTTTAATATTTTCGATTGCGATTCAAGCTCATTTGCTGCCTCTTCTGCATTCGATGCTACATCATCACGTTTTTGACGACGTAATTTAGCACGTTGTGCAAATTTACCTGATTTACCAGCACCACTTAAACGGGCAAGTGTTGCTTTGATCTGATCTTGAATTTCTTTCTCAGTAGGTTCTTCCTTAGGTCCGCTTGGTGTAGCATTTCTATTTTGGAAACCTGGTCTGTTATTGTTGTTATTTCTATTTCCTTGGTATGGAGTTCCGCCTTGTCCCGCTGGTCTGTTACCTTGGTATGGAGTTCCACCACCTGGTCTGTTACCTTGATAAGGTGTACGAGGTTGCCCTGGTGTACCACTCTGACCTTGGCCCTGACCTGCAGGATTATTTTGTCCTTGTTGGCCTTGACCGCCGTGTTGACCTGGCTGGCCCGGTGCTCCTGGAGTTTTTTTGCGTTTACGCTTACGTTTAGCGGCTTCACTATCGCTAGATGATGCTACTGGACCGTTTCTTCTATCTGGTGTTGTTGGTAAAACAATTTTACCAATAATATTCGGACCGGTTAATTTAACGGTACGTGCTTTAATTACCTCAGGCTCGTTGCTTACCGGTTTTGCTTCAGCTGGTTTTTCTTCCGCTTTAGGTTGTTCAACTGGTTTTACAGGCTCAGGTGCTTTAACCACTGGTGGCGCTACAACTGGCGCTGGAGCAGCAGGTGTTTCTTCCTTTTTAACCTCAACCGGTTTCTCTTCCACTTTAGGTTGTTCAACTGGTTTTACAGGCTCAGGTGCTTTAACCACTGGCTGTTCTACTACAGGTGCAACAGGTGTTTCTTCTTTCTTAGCCGGACGTGTTTTCGAGTTAAAATCGTTTAAATCGATCTTCCCTACAATTTTAACTCCTGGCAATCCAGTTTCTTCAACTTTATCTTCTGCCTTAGTTTCTTTTACCGGCTCTACTGCTGCCGCAGGGGCTGGTGTTGGCGCTGGTGTTTCTGCCTTAGGGGTTTCTACAACCTTTGGTTTCTCTACCGGAGGCGTAAATGATTGAGCATTTTTAATTAAAATCTCTTCATTTTTCTCAAAATCGGTATTCTTCTTCGGCGCTTCTACTGGCTTTTCAGTCTCAGGCTCGTCACGACGTATTTTACCAATCACTATTTGTTTGGCTTCTTCTCTTACGATCTTATCTCCCTGATACTCTTTCAATAAGGCATTATACATGTCTCCCGTAAGTTTAAACATAGGGCTTTTCTCGGCAGAGAATCCCTTTTTGTTTAAAAACTCAACGGCCGTACCCATGCCTATATTAAGTTCTTTAATAGCTTTAATTAAAATGATTGGTTTGTCGTCTGACATTTAGCTCCTGTTATTGTTTTTTATTTAATACAAAAGTAGTGTTTATTTGGCAATTACACCACTTATTCAAATTCTGACTTCAAAATTTGAACCACTTCTTTAATGGTTTCCTCTTCAAGGTCGGTGCGTTTTACCAAATCTTCTACTGTAAGTGCTAATACACTCTTAGCAGTATCGCAACCAATAGCCTTTAATTCATCAATGATCCAGCTATCAATCTCATCTGAGAATTCTTCTAAATCAACATCCTCATCGTTTTCTTCTCCAGCTTCGCGATACACATCAATTTCGTAGCCAGTTAACTTACCAGCCAGTTTAATATTGTGTCCGCCACGTCCAATTGCCAATGAAACCTGATCTGGTTTTAAGTAAACCGATGCATGTTTGGTTTCATCATCCAATTTAATAGAGGTGATTTTTGCCGGGCTTAAAGCACGGGTAATGTATAATGAAATATTATTGGTGAAATTAATCACATCAATGTTTTCGTTTTTCAATTCGCGAACGATACCGTGGATACGTGATCCTTTCATACCCACGCAAGCACCTACTGGATCGATACGGTCATCGTATGATTCAACAGCAACTTTAGCACGTTCTCCTGGTTCGCGAACAATTTTCTTAACGGTAATTAAACCATCGAAAATTTCTGGAACTTCCTGTTCGAAAAGGCGTTGCAAAAATTCTGGTGCTGTTCTCGAAATGATAATTTTCGGGTTAGCGTTGATCATTTCTACTTTAGAGATCACTGCTCTTACAGAATCGCCTTTTTTGAAATAATCTGCTGGAATCTGCTCTGTTTTAGGCATTAAAAGTTCGTTACCTTCATCATCTAAAACCAAAGTTTCTTTCTTCCAAACCTGGTAAACTTCACCTGTTACGATTTCGCCTACCCTATCTTTATATTTTTTGAAGATTTCGTCTTTCTCTAATTCCAATACTTTAGAAACCAAAGTTTGACGGGCAGCTAAAATTGCTCTACGGCCAAAACTTTCTAAAGTAATCTGCTCGATATAATCATCGCCAACTTCTAAAGTACTGTCTAATTTAGAAACTTCAGCAAGCTCGATCTCTAAATCATCATCCTCAGAAAATCCATCTTCCATTACTTTTCTCGTTCTCCAGATCTCCAAATCACCGTTATCCGGATTCACGATAACATCACAGTTTTCGTCTGTTCCGTATTTTTTACGCAACATGCTACGAAAAACTTCTTCCAGCACACTGATCACCGTCGGGCGATCTATATTTTTGAAATCTTTAAACTCTTGAAAAGAGTCGATCAAATTAATTGTTGTAGTACTCATTTTTACTTAAATGAAATTAACACACTTGTTTCTAATATATCATTAAACGGAATAGCTGTTTGAATTGCTACCGCCTTTTTCCCTTTTTCTTTAACCGATTCTTCAATCAGCAGATTATTTTCTGTAACCGAAAGCAGTTTCCCTTCTTTTTTTAATCCTTCTTTCAACTTAATGCTTACTGTACGGCCAATATTTTTATTGTATTGACGGATTAATTTTAAAGGCTCACCAACACCCGGCGAAGAAACTTCTAAATTATAAGCCTGTTCTATTGCGTTTTCTTCTTCGAGATGAAAACCAACATGCCTGCTTATGGCCACACAATCCTGTATGCTAATACCTTCGTCGCCATCAACATGGATAATTAATTTATTGTTTGGCAACATTTTTACTTCAACCAGAAAGAGTTCTGGCCGATCTGCTATTTTTTCCTCAACGAGGGCTGCAACTCTCTTTTCTACCTGCATATTTTAACCTGATTTCATAGAAAAAGGGGACACTGTCCCCTTCTCTTTTCTTCGATTACGATGCAAATGTAGTAATTTTTTAGAAAAAATCAAACACCTGCGCTAATTATTATGCTGATTATTACCGTTTAAGTGTTTGTTGCTGTGCTTTTAAATTCTGTTTACCCTTCCCCATAATCAGATCGCCCACGGTTGCAAATTTTATTCCGATGTAACTCTCAACCAGATATTTTTTACCCTTAAGAAAAGGCCTATCGGGATTAAATACGAGCGAATCGCCTAGTATCTTAACCTTGCCGGGCACTTCCAGCTCATTCTGGATACTGTCCAGATCGCCCGGTTTTAGCAAAACAGAAACCAAATTAAGTGTATCTGCGTTAGCCTGATAGGCATTTTTAACCTGCAACAGACTCGTCTCATCAATATTTTTAATTATTATTGATGAACTATCCCCAGAAAACTTAATTATTGGCCTGTTGTTTGTATTCGAACATGAAAGTGCAAATATAGCAACAGCAATTATGGCCTGGTATTTAAAAAAGCATTTGAACATTTACAAAAATAAACAATTATGAGATTTATTATCGAAATCCTTTTGATGGGATTAGCCTTTTTTATCGGCGCAAGAATAGTACCTGGCGTACATGTTGATGGTTATGCAACATCCATTATTGCCGCAGTACTGGTTGCACTTGCAAACTCGACCATTGGGTTCATTTTAAGATTATTAACATTCCCTGTTAATTTTTTAACACTCGGACTGGTATCATTTATCATTACCGTTTTAATGATTTTATTGGTTGATAACATGATGACCTCTTTCAACACTTCAGGCTTTATTTCTGCGGCATTTTTAGCTATCGTGGTAGCCTTGATTAAAGCAGTGTTTAGCGCTGTAGTAGGAGAGAAAGAATAGTCCGAAGTCGTGAGTCTGTAGTCATGAGTCGGATTGGACTAAGGACTACAGACTTTTGACTAAACGACTAACGAATAACTTCTCTCGAAATCACCATTTTCTGAATCTCAGATGTACCTTCGTAAATCTGGGTGATTTTAGCATCGCGCATTAACCGTTCTACATGGTATTCTTTTACGAAACCGTAACCACCGTGCACTTGTACCGCTTCGATGGTTACATCCATCGCCACTTTTGAAGCAAAAAGCTTGGCCATAGAACCGGCCTGTGTGTAAGGTAAACCCTGATCCTTTAACCAGGCAGCTTTATAAACCAATAACCTGGCGGCTTCAATCTGTGTAGCCATATCGGCCAGTTTAAAAGCAATGGCCTGATGTTCAGCAATTGGTTTGCCGAATGATTTACGCTCTTTAGCATACTGCGTGGCCAACTCGAAAGCCCCCTGTGCAATACCTAAAGCCTGGGCCGCAATACCGATCCTCCCGCCTTCTAAAGTTTTCATGGCAAACTTAAAACCAAAGCCATCTTCACCAATCCTATTTTCTTTTGACACCTTCACATCGTTAAACATTAAAGAATGTGTATCAGATCCGCGGATGCCAAGTTTATTTTCTTTTGGTCCAACGGTAAAACCTTCCATCCCCTTCTCTACAATAAAAGCATTGATACCTTTATGCCTTAACTCTGGGTGGGTTTGTGCAATAACCAGATAGGTTGATGCAGTACCGCCATTGGTGATCCAGTTTTTTGTACCATTCAGTAGATAATAATCGCCTTTATCTTCAGCGGTCGTACGTTGCGAGGTAGCATCAGATCCGGCTTCGGGTTCTGATAAACAAAATGCGCCTATTTTTTCTCCAGCTGCAAGCGGCTTTAAATATTTTTCTTTTTGGGCTTCACTGCCATAGGCCTCTAATCCATAGCAAACCAAAGAGTTGTTTACCGAAACAACAACAGATGCAGAGGCATCGATTTTAGATAGCTCTTCCATTACCAAAACGTAAGAAATGGCATCGAGTCCGCTTCCATTATATTTTTCGCTCACCATCATCCCCAAAAAACCAAGTTCACCAAGTTTTTTTACCTGCTCGGCCGGAAATTTCTGATGTTCGTCTCGTTCGATTACACCCGGCTTTAATTCTTGCTGCGCGAAATCGCGGGCAGCCTGCCGAATCATTAATTGCTCTTCACTTAATTCAAAATGCATAACATTTATGTATAAAAGGTTAGTGAATCAAATGTAGCATTAATGATCGAAATTACTATGGCTGCATAGTAATTTATTTTTAAATTCGTTGTTTGTTATATTGGTGTATTTAGTACCGGCCTATTATTGCTTTAAACAGATGTTTCGGTTATTTTTTTGGAAAGCAAGAGCAGTAATTCTTGGGCTCCGATAGCCCTGCCCTTTGCTTTATCCGATGAAAAACCGGGATAACGCTGTCGGTCAGGTTTATTTAACCAAAGGTAGCTTGTACTATTAAGCCATATTTATTTGCTTGTATGATCTGCGTTAACGATGGAAGCGGCATCCTTTTTGGCTGTCATCCGGAGCGTAGTAGAAGGGCAGCCAAAAAGATACAGCGAACAGCGTGTTAAAACGCCCACAAAAAGATTATTTAGTCACCCTTTTAGTCAAGATGAGCCCAAGGCTTAAACTTCCTAAAACAAGAATCAATAAAACCTGCGAAGAATGAATGATGGTTGAGTAAGCCAAACCATCTTTAAAAGATATGCCATACAGCACCAAAGACTGCGCAACCATCCAGTGGAAAATACCAATACCGCCCTGAACAGGGGCTGCCATAGCAAAACCAGAAAATACAATTGCGGTAAATGCAGCGTTAAAATGTAATCCTGAAGTAGCTTGAATAGAAGAAAAGGCGAAATACATAGAAAGTGAGTAGAAAAGCCATATCCCTAGTGTATAGGTTAAAAATAATCCTTTTTGTTTTAACTTGCTATATGAGCCAAATCCCTGGCGCAGACTTACAAAAATGCGTAAGAATTTTTTACTGAATTTTTGGCGGAGAAAATATATTGCAGCAGCACTGAGCAGCAAAATAATAATACCCAAACCAACCAACCACAAATAGTTAATCGTACTTAATTTTTTAACAAGATTAACGTATATGGTTTGATAAAGAAAACCGGCTACCATATCATACTGAAAAATCAACATTGCCAAACTGGTGAGAAAAAGCATCAGCACATCAAATAGCCGTTCGGTAATTACGGTACCTATAGAAGCAAACATGGGCACCTTTTCGGCTTTGTGAATAACCGAACAACGGCCAATCTCTCCAAAGCGCGGTAAAGCAAGATTAGCCAGATAGCCGATTATTACGGCATGGTAAACATTCCAGAAACTCACTTTGTAATGAATAGATTTGTACAGCATTTGCCAGCGCAAAGCACGTAATACATGTGCAATCCATACGGCAAATGCAGAAGTAATTACCCAAAAATAGTTGGCGCTTTTAATTTCCTGCCAGATCTTTCCTAAATCCTGACCTCTAAAAGCTAAATATAAAACCCCTATCCCGATTAAAAACAGGATGATATATTTTAGCGCTGTTTTGAGGTCGAATATCACAAGGTTATTTTAGCAAGTGGTTGTTATCGTCAGGAAAAACCAATATTGGATTGTATTTTTTGGCTTCTTCTATTGGTAATGAGCCGTAAGACATAATGATGAGAATGTCGCCAAGCTGAGCCAAACGGGCTGTTGCTCCATTTAAACAGATGGTTCCGGTACCGCGTTCGCCTTTAATTACATAAGTTTCGAAACGTGCACCATTATTATTATTTACAATCTGCACCTTTTCATTAGCGATAATGTTAGCTGCATCCATCAAATCTTCATCTATCGTAATACTGCCTACATAGTTCAATTCGGCTTGTGTTACCCTAACACGGTGTATTTTCGATTTTAATATTGTGATAACCATTCGGCAAAGTTAGTAATCAGTTTGGAGTTTTCAGTCATCAGTTTGGAGTTTGTAGAAAGTCGAAAGCTAAAAAACAACCACCAAACAACAAAGAAACATTTTTCAATCAGGCTTAAATACTATTGGTCTTTTGCATATGGGTTATAATCTTAATCAAGATTATATAATTTACCTATAACTACCAATCGAAAAATTCAACTTTATTAAAATTTTATTCCTTCCATAAAATAAAAATTTATTTGAACTAAAAAATCAGTTTATAAACGTAGCTTTGCTATGCACTACGAACTTAAACCATTAAAACACTATGAAAAAACTTAAAATTATCACTTTATCAATAATTTTTGCCCTAATTAATATAACTGCTGCAAATGCATCTATTACTAGCAACATCGAAATTACAACTAAATATAAATTTTCTAATCCTCCATTAATTGAAGGTTATCTCTACAGAGATAGTAGTAATGGAAAAATTTATTGGCATGTCGGCGGAGTACTATACCATATAGAAGATTATGGCTCATATCAATATTTATTTTCTAACCCAGAAAATTATCAATTTGAAGTTAGTAACTTTCCACAATTTATAACATTACCACCTCCATATGCTAATTCATACCCTATTGGAGTCATTAGAGGAGGTGTAGACCTCGTGAATGCTGCAGGAAGTGTTTATTTAAGATTCTATGGACAAAACGGCATACATTATAAAATACCTAACCCCATGACCATGGATAATTATCACATTAGATGGGATTCTATAATAAATGTGAATTATGTACCTGAGATTAATATCAAACCATTTCCTTTATCATCAAGTTATGATCGTTTTCCTAACTAAATAAATCAATAATTATCGTAGTGCGCCTTAAACAATTTTAATTTCTCAAGAAACTCAAGTGATGACGATAAATTTACTTAATAATCATATTATCGATCAGCCTGGTTGAACCTACTTTTGCGGCAACCAGCGCAATCAGGTTATTTTCATGTTTTGATTTGGCTGGTTCCAATGTATCGCCATTGGCTATGGTAAAATAATCCAGTTCAATACCATCAATATTATGGTAAAATGCTTTGGCCTTATCTTCTAATTCCGACAGCGAATATTCGTTAAAATGATCGATAACGAACTGCAGCGATTTACTCAGCACGAGCGAATGTTTGCGATCATTGGCTGACAAATGGATGTTTCGGCTGCTCATGGCTAAACCATCGGCTTCGCGGATAATCGGACAGGTAATAATGGTGATGGGCAGCTTAAAATAAGCCAGCATATTCTTGATCATTAATACCTGTTGAAAATCTTTTTGTCCGAACATGGCTACACCTGGCTCAACGGCATCAAACAATTTTTTTACAATCTGCGTTACACCTTGATAGTGGCCCTTTCTAAATTCACCTTCCAACAGAAATTCTGCATTACCCAAATCAATGTGCCAAGCCTCGTCGGCCCCGGTAGGATACATTTCATCTACATTAGGCATAAATACACCGTTACAACCAGCATCGGCCAGCATGGCTAAATCGTGTTCGATTGGGCGTGGGTATTTCTCTAAATCTTTGGGATCTGTAAACTGCGTTGGATTTACAAATATGCTACAGATAATGATATCTGCATTTTGTTGGGCCAGTTTTATCAACGATATATGACCATTGTGCAAGGCACCCATGGTAGGCACAAGTGCTATTTTTTTACCTGATGCTTTTAAGGGTTTTAAAAAAGCCTTAAGTGCTGCTTTGGTTTTAAATATTTCCAATTTGGACAAACTAAATTAAAGCCGTAAAGGTGTAAATTAATCTAAACGAAACCAAACAAATGCTTGCTATATTGATAAATAGTATTATTATGCTTACCTTTGCAGCTCATTATCTTTTATTTAACTTAATATTTTCTTAGAATATGGAGATGGCAAAAACGAAGCTGCTGATTGTTACACACGAGATGTCGCCTTTCCTCGAGCTTACTAAAATTTCTGAAATCACGCGACAATTACCACAAGCAATGCAAGAAAAAGGATTCGAAATCCGCATCTTAATGCCTAAATTTGGTAACATCAACGAAAGAAGAAATCGTTTACACGAAGTAATCCGCTTATCAGGAATGAACATCATTATCGATGACAACGATAATCCTTTAATCATTAAAGTAGCCTCCATCCCAGCTGCACGCATGCAAGTTTATTTCTTAGACAATGAAGAATATTTCCAACGCAAACAAGTATTTAGAGATGCAAGCGGGAAATTCTTCGACGACAATGATGAACGCACCATTTTCTTTTGCAAAGGCGCATTGGAAACCGTTAAAAAATTAGGCTGGGCGCCAGATATCGTTCACTGTCATGGCTGGATGAGTGCATTAGTTCCTGCCTATATCAAAACAACTTATAAAAATGATCCTACTTTTAAAAATTCTAAAGTAGTATATTCTGTTTATGAGGATGGCTTTACAGAGAAATTAAATGCAAATTTTGCGAATAAAGCAATAATGGCAAATATGACTGAGGATGACACTAAAGCATTCTTACCATCTGATTGCGACAGCATGCACATTGGTGCGATAACACATTCTGACGCAGTAGTTTTAGCAGATGAAAACCTGAATGCAGCTATGTTAAAATTTGTTAAAGATTCCAATAAGCCAACATTAGCTTTTAACT
The DNA here is from genome assembly GCF_000708285.2 of Pedobacter borealis DSM 19626. Lineage (GTDB taxonomy): Bacteria > Bacteroidota > Bacteroidia > Sphingobacteriales > Sphingobacteriaceae > Pedobacter > Pedobacter borealis. The sequence continues at coordinate 60,462 of NZ_JAUG01000004.1, read as the reverse complement.
TAACCGAGAATTTCGAAAACTTCTATACTTTTTATGAAGAAATTTCGAATGACGAACTGGTTTCACTTGCTTAATTAAGGTATTATTATTTTAAATATGAAATTTACAAAACAAGACTTATTAACCCTGTTGATAGGTCTTTTTCTTTTTGCATCGTGCAAAAACCCTGATGGTGTTGGTTTAGATGTAGATCCGAACGCTGCAATTACCGGAACACTGGTGGTATCTCCTGTTAAATCTCAACTTGTTAAAGAAGACGCTGCCAACACCGCCGGATTAAACCGTTATCCATTGGGATACATGACAGACCCTACCTTTGGAAAAACGGAGGCAGCTTTAGCAATGACGGTTTACCCAATTGTTAATACAGATTTCGGTACCACTCCAGTATTAGATTCTGCAGTTTTGGTATTAAAATTAGATACAACATCTACACTAACCAAATTTTATGGCGATACCACCAATTCTAAATACAGTATTGATGTTTATCAGTTAGCCAACAAGGTTACGAATTATAAAAGTTCTGATGTACAAGCGATTAACAACACACTTTTAGGCAATTTTACAGGTAAACTGGCGCCGAATACTAAAAGAAAAATATCTATTATTGTTCCAGGCAAAGCTGATACTCTAAAAACTGTACCTGCACAGATCAGGATTCCTTTAAACAAGGCATTTATACAAAACGCCATATTAAACTTAGGCACCGCAGGAACATCCACAAATGCAAAATTTATAGACGCATTTAAAGGCTTATATGCTCAGGTAAATAAAACATCTTCAACAGGGGTTGGAGGTATTGCCTTTTTCAATTTCACAGGCACCGATTCATATTTACAACTGGTTTGGAAAAAAACCAATTCATCAAGCGGAATAGACACCACTAGTGTTAACTTTCCAATTGGAGCGTTGGTTCAAAATAGCAGTAGTGGCAGTTCAATTTCCGGAATAGCCGCAAACATTAAGCACGATTATACCGGCACGGAAGTGCAAAAACAAATTGATGTTGCAGTTCCAACAGATCCGGCTCAACAATATAATGTTACTTACTTACAAGGCTTAGCCGGTGTAAAAACCAAGTTAACCTTCCCAGCATTAACAAGCTTTAAGGATACTTACGGGAAAGCAATTATCAATAAGGCAGAATTAGTTGTAGAGATAGGTGAAAATGCACCAGCATATCCTTTTAATGCCGCTCAACGACTTTCTTTATATCGTTGGGATATTGCACATCAACCAACCGATATACCGGACTATACAACATTCTCTGGTAGCGCCTCTGGCGGTGCAGCACTTTTTGGCGGTTATTTCGATTCGTTAAAGAAACGCTACATCTTTATCATAACCAGTTATGTTCAAAGCTTGATTGATAAAAACGTTGAAGATTATGGCACATTCCTAGCTCCTACATCCTATACTAACTTTCAGAGAGTACCTACAGCTACATCTGCAGAAAGGTCGATTATAGGCGCCAGCAATGCAACTGCTAATAAGATAAAGTTAAATATTTACTACACTAAAATTAATTAACCATTTAGTCTAGCATAAGAAACTCCTGCTGGCAAAACTAGCAGGAGTTTTTTGTATCATTATTTTAAGGCTACGAAATAAAATTACATAAAAAAAGCTACCTCTCATCAGGTAGCTTTTTTTATGCGTTTAACCCTTAATTAAAACGGAAGATCTCCATTTTCATCTGATGGACCAATTGTAAATTCATCTTCAATTTTAGCTTCAGAACTTTGATGCGTTGGTGTAGTTGGACTTTGCTCGAAATCGCTTTTTCTGCCTAACATGGTAAAGTTTTCGGCCACAATTTCTGTTACATATTTTTTAACCTTTTCTTTGTCTTCAAAGGATCTTGTTCTTAATTTGCCTTCTATGTAAACCAGTTTACCTTTCTGAAGGTATTTGGAAGCTACCTCTGCTAAGCCACGCCATAACACAATATTGTGCCATTCCGTTTGTTCTACTCTTTTACCGTCTTTGTTGTATGTTTCCGAGGTAGCTAATGGAAAACTGGCTACTGTTACGCCACCGTCTAAATGTCGCACTTCAGGGTCTTTGCCTAAATGGCCTACTAAAATAACTTTGTTAATCCCAGACATAAATATTTTTGGTTAGTTGTTTCGTTTTCTAAGTGCGCACCGAATAAGATGGTTAGTTACTCCATTTTGTTCTTATAAAAATATTCCAGAACAAAATCATGGATTACTTTTGGCTGCGGTAACTCATCTAAGTTACTTAAAGAAACCCAATTAAGTTCCTTTTGTTTATTAAAGTTAAATATATAATTTTTTAATGCAAAAAATTGTACATGGATTATTTGGTGAGTTAATATGTGCTTTTTGGCTCTTATAAATGTAAAATCGGCGTTGTTTCCGAATACAGATTTTACCCGATCGATGAATAATGAATCGCTCCACTCGCATTCTTTTGTAGTTTCCACGCTAGGGAAATCATATAAATGCTGCCATATATCCCCTGCTTGTCTTTCCCTGATCAATACTTTTTCATCTTCAAAACAAACAAAATAATTAATATGCCGGTGTTTTTGTTCGGCTTTTCGGATTTTAACTGGCAGCTCATTTACCTGGCCATGCTTAAAAGCATAACACTCCTGACCAAGTGGGCAAACACTGCAATTGGGCGATTTTGGCTTGCACTGCATGGCTCCAAACTCCATAACAGCCTGGTTATATAGCGCAGGGTCTTCTTTATAGAGCAAATCATTTGCTAACGCATAAAACTCTTTTTTGCCGGCCGGGCTATTTATTGGTGTAGCTAAACCATAGAACCTGGAGAGTACCCGAAATACATTTCCGTCTACCACAGCCCGTGCTTCTCCAGATGAAAATGAGGAAATGGCAGCAGCTGTATATTCGCCAATCCCTTTTAATTTTATGAGCTCATCATGCAGATTTGGGAAGATTCCATGATAATCTTTCACCACAATTTGAGCGGTTGCATGCATATTCCTGCCCCTCGAGTAATAACCCAGTCCTTGCCAAAGCTTCAAAACTTTGGCTTCGGTAGCACTGGCAAAATCGGCAACTGTAGGGAAATTCTCTAAAAACCTATTAAAGTACGGAAGCCCTTGTTCTACTCGTGTTTGTTGTAATATAACCTCTGATAACCAGATGGTATAAGCATCATTGGTATGCCTCCAGGGCAAATCTCTCTTGTTTATCAGGTACCAATTGATGAGTTCATTTTGAAATATCATTACTGCAAATTACGGTCTATTTATCCGATTTAAAAAAAACTTGCAATTGCCTGATAAGTCTAGTGATAAAAAAATCATCTTTTATTTCCCTATCTCATTAAAAAGCAATACTTTTGCAACCCCAAAACAGTAGTAATATTAAAACATAATATATAATAAATAATAAAATATGACTAAGGCAGATATTATTTCAGAAATATCAACAAAAACCGGAATTGAGAAGGTTGATGTACAGGAAACAGTTGAGGCATTTTTCAAGGTTATCAAAACCAGCATGATTGGCGGTGAAAATGTATACGTTAGAGGCTTCGGAAGCTTTGTTGTTAAAAAGAGAGCGCAAAAAACTGCGAGAAATATCTCAAAAAACACTGCAATAATTATCCCAGAACACTTCGTTCCTAGCTTTAAACCAGCAAAAGTATTTGTTGATAAAGTGAAAAGCAATTCAAAAAAAATTAACGTAGAAGCCTAAGTCTTATATATGAATAGCAACATCAGATCAAAACAAACCATAGTTATTGGAGCGATTGTATTGCTTGTTGCGTTCTTATTTACAAGAGACATTAAGGGTTTGGTTAAACCAACGGAAGAAAATGGAAAAATGCCTTCAAGTGGCCCAATGGCCGGAGCAGCAGCATCTCCATCAACTACATCGGTACTAAACCTCGAAACTTCGTCTACTGCTGCAAAGAATGTAATCAACAAGAATTTGGCTACAGACATTACAGCTTTAGAAAACAGCTACAAAGGCGCAAATGGTGCAGAGAAGATTGAACTTGCTAAGCAACTGGCTCAGAAATGGGACGATGTTGAACAAATTACGCCATCTGCATTGTATTTAGAAGTTGTAGCCGAAGGCGAACCATCATCAAAATCATGGTTAGCGGCCGGTAATCAATTTATAAAAGCTTTTGAAAGCACACAAGATAGCATAGCGCAACCTGCTTTATTGCAGAAAGCCAATGCATCTTACAAAAATGCATTAGAGAAAGACTCTACAAACATTGAAGCTAAAACAGGCTTAGGTGTAACGATAGTAAACGGCTTAGGCGCACCAATGCAAGGTATTGCAATGTTGTTAGAAGTTGTTGCTAAAGAACCTAAAAATGTAAAGGCGAATATGAATTTAGGATTGTTCTCCATAAAATCAGGTCAGTTTGACAAAGCAATTCCTCGTTTTAACACGGTAATTGCCACTGCTCCAACCCCTGAAGCCTATTTTTATTTAGGAACAGCTTTAGAAAATTTAGGCAGAAATAAAGAAGCAGTAAATGCTTACCTATCAAGCAAAAAATTAGCGGCTAACCCAACCTTATCTTCATTCATTGATAAGAAGGTGGCTGAACTAAAGAATAAAAATTAATTAACAGATTAATAAAAACATTTAAAACTTAAAACTATGCCAAGCGGTAAAAAAAGAAAGAGACATAAAATGGCTACCCACAAACGTAAAAAACGTTTAAGAAAAAACAGACATAAGAAAAAATAGTTTCTTATTTTGATTAAAGCCAATTAAACCTCATAGTAAACACTATGAGGTTTAAACAATTTATATGATTTTTTTATTGTATAATTTTTGGCTACATCACTGTTTTATTTACTATCCATTTGTTAATAGGCGAAAGCCTTAAATCTGTAGCTGTTGGTAAAAGAATTAATTATCAATTCGACTCCTGCCGGAGTTACCATAGCGTTGATTGAAGACAAACAACTTGTTGAGCTTCACAAAGAGCAAATCAATATTAACTACGCTGTAGGCGATATTTATTTAGGCCGCATTAAAAAAATTATGCCTGGTCTGAATGCCGCTTTCGTGGATGTTGGTTATGAAAAAGATGCTTTTTTGCATTACTTTGATTTGGGCCCTCAGGTGCAATCTTTAATTAAGCTAACGAAGATCAAGCGTAATGGCTCGGTTACAGGCACATTATTAGATAATTTAAAGCTAGAAGCCGATATTAACAAGGCTGGCAAAATTTCTGATGTGCTCAGTAAAAACATGCTCCTACCTGTACAAATTGCCAAAGAGCCAATTTCTACAAAGGGACCGCGTTTAAGTTCCGACATTTCGATTGCCGGCAGGTATGTGGTACTGGTGCCATTCTCCAATACCATATCTGTATCAAAAAAAATTAAAAGTAATACCGAACGTAATCGTTTAAAAAAGATTATTGAAAGTATTAAACCTCAAAATTTTGGGGTCATTATCAGAACCGTTTCTGAAGGCAGAGGAGTTGCCGAAATGCAAAAAGATCTTTTAGATTTAATTGCCAAGTGGGAAAACTTCATTAAAAAAATGCCATCTACCGAACCTTCAAAAAGAGTTTGGGGAGAAATGGACAGATCATCAACGTTAATCCGCGATATTCTGAACCCTGATTTTACAAACGTTTACGTGAGTACGCCGGAGCTGTACGATGATATCCGTTCTTATGTTCACGATATCTCTCCCGAAATGGAAAAGATCGTTAAACTATACAAACAGAAAGAACCTATCTTCGATCATTTTGGTGTAGAAAAGCAGATTAAAAACGCTTTCGGAAAAACAGTAAACTTACCAGGTGGTGCTTACCTTGTTGTAGAGCACACTGAAGCACTACACGTTATAGACGTGAATAGTGGAAACCGTACTGCCAGTAAAGAAAATCAAGAAGAGAATGCTTTACAGGTAAACAAAGAGGCGGCCAAAGAAATTGCCCGTCAATTGCGCTTGCGCGATATGGGCGGTATTGTGGTAATCGATTTTATCGATATGCACAAACCAACAAACCGTAAAATGCTATTCGATTATTTGCGTGAGCTGATGTTATTGGATAGAGCCAAACACACTATTTTGCCTCCAAGCAAATTTGGTTTGGTACAGATTACCAGACAACGTGTTCGTCCGGAAATGAATATTGTTACGGTAGAAAAATGTCCGGCCTGCGATGGGACCGGAGAAATTAAAGCGAGTATCGTTTTAATGGATGATATTGAGAACAACCTTAATTATATTTTAAGAGAGCAGAATGAAAAAGGCGTAACCCTTTGCGTACACCCATACATCGAAGCTTATATTACAAAAGGCATTTTCAACCTTCAACGCCGCTGGTTCTTTAAATACGGCCAATGGATTAAAGTTAAGGCACAATCATCGTATCACTTAACCGAGTTTCACTTCATCTCCGCAAAAGATGAGGAGATTAAATTATAACTCAAAACACCTTTAACAGAAAGCCTGGATTTTTTTAAATCCGGGCTTTTTTATTTTTGCTAGTCGGGATTTGCAATCCCGACTTCAGAAATATGAATTCCTTGTGTGGATTGCAAATCCACAATTCATACGGTCGAGATTCATGCTAGTCGGGATTTGTAATCCCGATTTCAGAAATATGAATTCCTTGTGTGGATTGCAAATCCACAATTCATACGGTCGAGATTACAAATCTCGACCAACGACATCTCGACCAACGGCTTAAAGGGCCAAACGATTAATTGTTCAAAAAAATAAAAACACTTTCAATCCTGAAAGGTTAAATTCGTAATCTAAAATTTTAATCAATTGGCAAAATCAAAAAGTGCATTTTTCTGTCAGAGCTGTGGCTACGAATCGGCAAAATGGTTAGGTAAATGTCCGTCTTGTAACCAATGGAATACCTTTGTTGAAGAAATTGTAGAAAAAAGCTCAGCTTCTGTTCCGACCTGGAAAAGCGATACTACTAGCCGCAAATTAAGCAAACCAAGCAAGGTTGATGAAATACAATCGTCAACTGAACGTAGAATATTAACTGGCGATAAAGAATTGGACCGTGTTTTAGGTGGTGGATTAGTAGAAGGATCGCTAGTGCTCATCGGCGGTGAACCGGGCATCGGGAAATCGACCTTGATGTTGCAACTGGCTTTAAATTTAAAGGGCAAAAAACTGCTCTATATCTCCGGTGAAGAAAGCGAACAACAGATTAAAATGCGGGCAGAAAGGATTCAGGAAAGCCCCTCGTCCAACTGTTACATTTTAACAGAAACTTCTACACAGAATATATTTAAACAGATCGAAATTCTTGAACCTGAAATTTTAGTTGTAGATTCTATTCAGACTTTGCACTCCGCTCATATCGATTCAACACCAGGTAGCGTATCGCAGGTAAGGGAATGTACTGCCGAATTATTGCGTTTTGCAAAAGAAACCGGCGTACCTGTTTTCCTTATCGGCCACATCACCAAAGATGGCGCTATTGCAGGGCCTAAAATACTCGAGCACATGGTTGATACCGTTTTACAGTTCGAAGGCGACAGGCACCACGTTTATCGCATCCTAAGATCCATCAAAAACCGGTTTGGTGCAGCCGCAGAACTCGGGATCTACGAAATGCAGGGCAGTGGTTTAAGAGAAGTTTCCAATCCATCAGAAATCTTGCTCTCACAACGTGATGAAGAGCTAAACGGAATCGCCATAGCCGCAACCTTAGAAGGTGCCAGGCCGATGTTGATTGAAACACAGGCCTTAGTGAGTTCGGCAGCATATGGAACTCCTCAACGCTCAGCAACGGGCTTCGATACCAAAAGGATGAATATGCTCTTAGCTGTTTTAGAAAAACGCTGTGGCTTTAGATTAAGTACACAAGATGTTTTCTTAAATATCGCCGGCGGAATTAGAGTCGAAGACCCTGCAATTGATCTGGCTGTATTAATTGCCATTATATCATCGCATCAGGATATCGCTGTTTCTTCAAAAAACTGTTTCGCCGCAGAAGTAGGCCTATCAGGAGAAATTAGGGCAGTAAACAGAATAGAACAACGCATTGCCGAAGCAGACAAATTGGGTTTCGAAACGATTTACATCTCTAAATACAATTTGAAAGGAATTGCCATAGACAAATACAGCCTTGAGATTAAAGCAGTAAGTAAGATAGAAGAAGTGTTCAGCCTTGTTTTTGGATAGATAAAAGGTGGGGAAACAACTCAACAAATTTCCACAGAAAGAAGATAATATTCTACATTCCTATAACATCATTGAATATTAATAAATTGGCAAAAAAATAACAACTACCTGGATACAAAGAAATTAACTACAACCAAAACAAAAATTAAACTTTTGGATTCTAGTTTGCCTATAACAATTTAAAATGTACATCATAAAATGTGATTTACAATTATAGGGATGATTTTCCCCGTTAATGGATGTTAGCGGGGATTTTTTGTTTTCATTATGAATGAAAAATTTTAAATAACTTTGATTAGATCATTAACCGGATAATTGTAAAATCATGAAAAAAATCATTCTAAGCTTGGGCTTTTGCCTATTAGCGGCATTTTCATTTGCTCAAAGCGCATATACTGGTCAAAAATTTGGAGAAGAAGTTAAACCAGGCGATGTAAAACCTGCTGCAAAGATGGAAGCTGCCATGGGGGATAAAAAAATTGCCGATATGAAAATCGAAGGCAAGGTGGTAGATGTGTGTAAGAAAAAGGGCTGCTGGATGACTTTAGAAATGCCCAATGGCGATCCAATGCGGGTAACTTTTAAAGATTATGCATTCTTTATGCCGATGGATATTGTTGGCAAAAAAGTAGTTTTGGATGGATTAGCAAAGAGACAAACCATCTCGGTAGAAACTTTACGCCACTATGCTGAAGATGCTAAAAAATCTCCTGAAGAAGTAGCAAAAATTACCGATCCTAAAAAAGAATTGGCTTTCGAAGCTAAAGGCGTAGTGATTTTGGATAAATAAAAGAAAGTCCGGGGTCCGAAGACCGAAGTTAGCGGCGGCAAGCCTAAAGAGCTAAATTTTGCTACAATAAATTATAAATAACAATATACTATATGAAAGTCGTCATCTCCTGAAGCGTAGCGAAATGGAGAGATCTATAATAGATTAGCTTCGCGCTGAGCTTTCGGGTTTTCGACGCGTTATACACCACTACCATTGACGTTATTTTACAAACAACTAATAATCAACGTTTTAACCTATTTTGTGTTTCCGCCCAACTAGGCCGCACCACGGTATCCCCGTTCTACTTAAACCCGGCCTAACAAATTTTTCGGGCCGCACTCATCAAGCCAACCCACTAGCTTCGAAAGAAAAATTTTCAGCCGGCATTTTTTGTTTTTTCATGGGTTTTTTGCTGGTCTTTTTGATGCCAAAAAGAAAGAGCCCTTTGGCGGTGGCGAGCCGAGGCAAGAATGAGCTTCTGGGCAAAAAAAGATATGCGTCATTCATATTGATTTTTATACAATAAATTATCCCTCAAAATGACGATATTATAAATAAGAAACCCCGATGCATATGCTGTATCGGGGTTTACTTTTAAATGGTTTCCGAATTATAAAACCCAGTTCCAGCCAAATTCATCAGGTGCTAAACCGTAACGGATATCGTTTAATTTTTTAGCAATGCCATTAGAAATATGTCTTGTAGATGGGTCGGTCAATTTATAGCTCTGACCATTATAGCCCATTTCGCCCACATGCGTTACTGTAGCTGCAGTTCCTGCGGCAAAAGCCTCTGTTAAGCTTCCGTTTTCAATTCCTTCGATCACTTCTTTGACAGAAACCCTACGTTCTTCAACTTCTACTCCGGCATCTTTAGCCAGTTTAATAATGGTATCACGCGTTACACCATCTAAAACCGTACTGCGTACTGATGGCGTAACCAATTTGCCATTAATTACAAAAAGTAAGTTGGCAGTTCCAGCTTCTTCAATAAACTCATGCGTTACCGAATCTGTCCAGATCAATTGATCGTAACCTTCTTTTTTAGCTTGCTCGAAAGGATATAACGAACGTGCGTAATTTCCAGCAGTTTTGGCAAAGCCTACACCACCTTCGTCTGCACGCGTAAATTCAGTTTCAATTTTAACCTTTAGTGCACTACTGTAATATGGACCAGTTGGTGTAGTTAACAAAGCAAACTTATAGGTATCAGATGCCTTAACGCCCAAATAAGGGTCCATTGCAAACATGACCGGGCGGATGTATAAAGCATAATCTTCCTGATTAGGTACCCATTTCTCATCAACATTGATTAATGCGGCCAAACCTTGCATAAAAATTTCTTCAGGAATACCCGGCATCGACATTCTGGCGGCTGATTTGTTAAAACGTTCGAAGTTTTTATCGGCACGGAAAACACTAATTTTACCATCTGGTTGGCGGTAAGCCTTTAATCCTTCGAAAATCGCCTGTCCATAATGAAGTGCAGAAATTGCCGGGCTCATCGGAATTGGGCCATAAGGAAGAATCTGTAAATTTTTCCATTCGCCATCTTCGTAGTCGGCAGTAAACATGTGATCGGTAAAAACCTTACCGAACGGTAATTGCGAAAAATCAGTAACAGCCAAACGTGTTTGCGCTGCTTTGGTGATTTTTATATCTAATGTCTCGGTCATTGTATTTGAATTTTGAATGGGTGAATGATCGAATGGTTGAGTGTTTTACCGCTCATTCTCTTATTCAATAGTTCGCTCATTCTGTCATTAATTATTTCGCGCAAATTAAGAAAAAACAGGCTTTTTTAATAGCTTTTTGTAATATTAATCTTTGTTTTTGAGTGTTTTAAGTACACTAAGCACCCAACCTTTACCCCACTCTTCTATTTGCTCACCGGTCCATAAGAACGGATAAAAGATTCTCTTCTGAAAACGCGGAGGCAGATACTTTTGCCAGTTGGTTCCACCTGTTGCTGCAATATCAACCGGATCTTTCTCCAAATAACGTACGGCCGATTTGTAGTGCGATAAAGGCCATTCTACATTTACATACAAATCTAACTTACGCAACTCCTCTGCAAGGGCAGAAACATCGGCTCCATTCGCTTGCAATTGATGGTATAAAGCAGAAAAATTAGTTAAGGTGCGATCTTTAGCCAGTTGTAGAAACTGAGCAGCATACTTTTTAATAAATTGCTTTAAGGTTAAAGTTTGCTTACCCGAAGACAGCTCGGTTGCACCGAATTTCCAGTAAATATTTTCGAATTGTTCTTCTATTGTTGCAGTACTTAGTTCTTCGCGTTTGCTTTTATCTACCAATTGGATAAAATCTGTAGCACAGATCTCGATCATCCGGTACTGGCCAGATTGGAATCCACTGGCAGGCAATAACGACATGCGGAATTTCAGGAACTGCTCTTTCTCCATACCATCAACCATCACCTCGAAAGAAGTGGTTAAGGCATTGAAATAAGCGTTGATCCGTTTTACGCGTGCAGTAAAAAATTCGGCGGTTAAATTTTCATGTTCAGCAATCTGCCTGCATTCGTGCAGTGCAAGCTTAAAATAAAGTTCCGTGATTTGATGGTACATAATGAAAATCTCTTCATCCGGAATGGGTGTTTTAGGATTCTGTAAGCTCAGCAAAGTATCCAAATGAATGTAGTCCCAATAGGTTAAGAAATCGGCATATAAGAGTCCATCGAGGTACGATGCCATATCTTGCCCCATTGCCGTATACTTTTCTTGCAGTTGATGTAGTTTGTCTTTTATTTCGGGTGTAAAATCCATGGTTTAAAGTTAGCTGCACAAAGGTGATAAAGATTTTGCAACAAATAACTAAATTTTATACATTTGGGACAATGGCGATGGAGTACCGCCAAAACCGCCCAAACAGGCTGATGACTCCTACGATTTTTATTTAAAATTGAATTCAAATGCCTGTTAAAAAACTAACAGAAGGATTTCTTCTGTTTATTAAACTCGACTTCAGATTACTCTTAATTAGCACATTAAAGTGGCTGTTGATTTCTGCAATATTGGGTGGGATTATAGGCTCTGCCTCTGCCCTGTTTTTAGAAACTTTAAACTGGGCAACCAATTACCGTGAACAACACCTCTGGATTATCGCCTTTTTACCAATTGCCGGTATACTCATTGGCCTGGCTTACCATTACTGGGGTGCAGCCGTTGTAAAGGGCAACAACCTCTTGATTGAGGAATTACAATCGCCCAAAAATGTGATTCCGCTGATTATGGCGCCACTCATTTTTGCAGGCACGATTATTACCCATTTATTTGGCGGCTCGGCTGGAAGAGAGGGTACAGCTGTGCAAATTGGAGGAGCCTTTGCCGACCAGTTTACGAAACTGTTTAAACTTAAAGCCAGAGATCGAAAAGTGATCCTCATCTGCGGGATCAGTGCTGGCTTTGCCTCTGTTTTCGGGACACCATTGGCAGGCGCAGTATTCGGATTGGAAGTTTTCGTTATTGGAAGTTTAACCTATAGTTCCATTCTTCCTTCATTTATTACTGCAATTATTGCCGATTATGCCTGCAAAAGCTGGGGTGTTGGGCATACCCATTATTCCATTTCTCTGGTGCCGGAAATGAATTCGATCAATTTACTGTTATCCTTAGGTGCAGGAATACTATTTGGACTGGTGGCAAGATCTTTTTCAGCCTTAAACCATGGCTTATCAAGTCTTTTCAGTAAAATCAAATACCCACCATTAAGGCCATTTATTGGTGGACTAGTTTTAATTGGTATTATTTACCTGATCGGAAATACACGATATATCGGCTTGGGCATTCCGGTTATTTCAGAATCCTTTGTTCAACAAGAAGCGTATTATACATTTGCGATCAAATTATTTTTAACAGCATTTACCCTGAGTGCAGGGTTTAAGGGCGGTGAAGTTACTCCACTTTTCTTTATTGGGGCCACACTGGGTAGTTTTTTGAGTTTCTTTATCCCCTTACCTCTTGGACTGTTGGCAGGAATGGGCTTTGTGGCTGTTTTTGCAGGGGCAGCGAACACCCCTTTGGCCTGTATTTTTATGGGCGTAGAGCTATTTGGTACCTCATCGGGAATTTATATCGCCTTAGCCTGTGTTACTGCTTACTTATTTTCAGGCCATACGGGAATTTATCGGTCGCAAACGATAGGTGCACCTAAGCATTTGTTGTTGAAGAGGCATCAGTTTTTGAGATAGCTTTGACAACCTTCTCAACAAGAGGCCTGTAAGGTTGTCAAAGCTTATCGAATTGGTTTTGACAATCTTCTAGAGATTTGCAAAGAAGGCTGTCAAAGTTCATCAAACATGATACCATCCTGAATGTCAGAGTGAAATTTTAGATATCCTGCTTTTCCACCAAACCAATCCAACACATAATGTTTCTTTAATTTAGTATTGGCTTCAAGTAGAATCCGACCGTAAGAACTCCATTTCCAATCTCTGAAATCGGAAATAAGATTATGCTTTTGAGGATTAGAATGAATATAATAAACAAGCCTTGTAAAATAAGATTCGTCGTTTATCTGAGCACGTTTAAATGGCGTTTGAAATAATGTACCTATTCTTTTATGCTGGATATTAAATGCCAATGCGTATGATTGGAAAAATATTCTGAATTGTTTGCTTACAATATCATGCACTGAAAATTCACTAATTGGGTCATTAGCCTTTAAACTTTCTTTAACCCGGATTAGCAGATGAAAATGATTCCCTAATAAACAATATGCATATACGTCTAAAACATTGGAAAGGTATAGATCGAATTTTTTTAGGAAAAACCTATAATTAGCATCTGATTTAAAAAGTGGTTGCCTATCTATAGATCGGTTATAAATGTGATAGAATTTTCCTTGTTCAAATTTAGTATAGTAATGTTCGGTCTTTGCCATAAGAATGTTGCATAAACCAATATACTAAAAATAGGCTATAAAAAGCTTTGACAACCTACTGGCAAATAGCCTATAAGGTTGTCAAAGCCTTCGAGAAAATTAATACAGCACCCTAAACTTTATGGTATGCTCGATCTTTTTAAGCGATTTAAACAATTGTTTATCGTATTCTGCATTGATATCGGTAATGGCATAGCCAATCTCAGGATTGGTCATTAAAAACTGGCTCACAATGTTAATGTCGTGCTTGGCAAAAACAGTGTTGATTTTCGCCATAATACCCGGAACGTTTTTGTGGATGTGAATTAAGCGATGCGATTTCTCAATTTTTGGCAATTGTAAGTTAGGGAAATTGCTGCTCAGATAAGTTGCTCCGGTATTCATAAAATCGGCAACCCGTTTCGGGATAAAATCGATATTACGTGGATTATTTTTAGGGTCATCGAAAACAACAATACCTTGTTTGGTACATAAATCGAGGTCTATTTTATTTTTCGCATTACCTAAATAACCTATAGTTTTTAGCTTAGCTGCGTTTTTTAACTGTTCTTTATTTATTTTTTCGCCATCAGCTAAAAGAATAATTCCCACATCCTTTACGTATTTATCTTCAAAAGAAGTTTTATGCCTAATTGATAAACCATCGTTTTTAAGGATAGCAATCGTTAAGGGATCAACTTCACCAATTACCAGGCAAAGGATTCTGTTTTTAGGATAAGAAATTGCACGCGGCAGATCGTTTACGTACAAAAACTCGTCGAAGCTTGGTGTTACATGGTCAGCTTTCGAAACAATACTTTCACGGGCTATATTCTCTGTAAATGCAAAAAATTTATTGATGATACCGCTTTCGCGCAACTGGAAATCAGAATACCCATCGCCAATACCGAATAGTTCGCCTTCGAGCTTTAAATGCTGAAGTAATTTTACTTTGCCACCCTCTTCACTTAATGGATTGGTATGATCGTAATCTATAATTTTACCATCGCCAGTGGTTACAAAGGTATTGGCATAAATATTTTCCTTTTTAATGTGGTATTGGCTCACTACAGGAGTAATAAATTCCTTAAATCCGCCAGAAACAATCAGCACCTCATCGGCATGTTTCTTAAAAAACTCGGCATTACGCGAAAAAGAGGTAGATACTTTCTTTTTCAAATGTTTGATGAGTTGTTTTAAATGATCTTCGTTAGCTTCAAGAAGCTTAACACGTTGTGCTAAACTTTCGGAGAAGGAAAGTTTTCCTTCCATGGCAAAATTGGTATAATCTTCAATTTTTTGAAAAATCGCCTCTTTATCTGGGTGGTTCTTTAGCGAAATTCGTGCAAGTTCATCAAGTGCTTCTACCTGTGTAAAGGTACTATCAAAATCGATGATGTAATAGGCTTTCTGTTTGGGCATTATCTTAAATGTTGGGTAATTTCTTTTATACTTTCGGCAACTGGCTTAAAGGTAATGCCTGTTTCCGTTTTTATTTTATTGTTATTGTAATAACTTAAGGTTAAACTGCTCTTTGCAGCATCTTTAGTGATGGAAGGCTGTTTACCAGTGAATATGGATGTAAATTTTAGCGCCCTCCAGGCTATTCCGAGCATCCATGGTTTTGCTTCTCTTTTTGGTGCTTTAACGCCAAAACCCTGTGCAATTTCGCTGAACAGATCTTTATAATGATAATCATCGGCAGAAATGATATACCGTTCTCCAGAAACTTCCGCCTCCATTAACAAGATCATCGCTTTGGCCACATCTTCTACATCTACAAAACCCGAAGCCCCATCAGTATAAAATGGAAAACCACCTTTTACCAGTTTAAAAATTGCTCCACTCCCCTCAAAGCCCGCACTTTTACCGATAATTACCGATGGATTGACAATAATAGCGTCTAAACCTTCAGTAATGCCCCTCCAAACTTCCATCTCACCCTCGTATTTCGATAAACCATAGGCGTGTGCTTTGGCATCGTATTCCCAAAAGTCTTTTTCAGTAATCTTGTTGCCTTTTTTAGCATTTCCTAACGCAGCAACTGAGCTTACATGCAATAAACGACAGTTATTTTCGGCACAAAGATTTACAATGTTCGAGGTTCCTTCTATGTTTACGTGAAAAAGTTGCTTTTTATCTTTTGGGTTGAAGGACACAAAAGCTGCGCAATGGTAAACTTTGGTAATCCCGATAAAGGCATCTTCCAATGCAGAAGGCTCGTTAATATCAGCCTCAAACCATTCAACGAGTGGGATATTCTGGATTTGTGAAGGGATTTTAGATTTCTCCCGCCTCAAGGCCCGAACAGTTAAACCCCTATCGGTTAACTGCTTAATTAATTCAGATCCTAAAAATCCAGTTCCTCCGGTTACCAGTATCATTTTATTTTTTTTCGAGCTATATGTGGAAATACGCATTCAAAAATAGATATTTGAGCCGAGAGTTTTAAATATATGTCATTAACGGATTTCTTTTCCCCTATAAACCCCGATAGTTTTACACCCAAGCAAGGATTTTTTACAAGTCAGCTGGGGTTAAAAGCGCAGATTTACACCGAATCGTTCCCCGATTTTGAGGAGCACACCTACGATCTGGCAATTTTTGGGGTACTTGATGGAAGAGGCGCCGTTAACAATGAAGGCTCTGCCCTGGCACCCGATTATTTTAGAGAGAAATTTTATAAACTCAACGAAGGTGCTTTTAATAGCAGGATTGTCGATTTAGGCAATATTAAACATGGCGCAACCATTGCCGATACCTACATTGCCATCAAGATGGTGGTTTCGGAACTGATTAAAAAAGACATTATTCCGATCATTATTGGTGGTGGGCAAGACCTAACCTATGGCCAATACCTGGGTTATGAAGATTTAGAGCAAAAAGTAGATCTGGTGGTTATTGATAACCAATTTGACATTGGCGATGACGACAATGAGGGAATTGCTACCCGCTCGGACTGTTACCTGAACAAAATTTTCCTGCACCAGCCCAATTACCTTTTCAATTTTAGCAATGTGGGTTATCAAACTTATTTTGTAAACCAAGAAAGTTTGAGCGTGATGGATAAATTATATTTTGATGTACACCGCTTGGGTGAATTTGCTCAGGACATTACCTTAACAGAGCCCATTATCCGTAATGCAAACATGATTAGCTTTGACATGGGCGCTATCCGTTCTGCCGATGCTGCTGCAAATGCGAATACCACACCAAATGGTTTTGATGGCGAAGAAGCTTGCCGTATTGCCCGTTATGCTGGCATGAATGATAAGTTGACCTCAATTGGTTTTTACGAGTTTAATCCGGCCTACGATAACAACGGACAAACAGCCTTTTTACTTGCTCAGATGGTATGGTATTTTGTAGATGGATTTTACGCCCGCAAAAAGGACTTCCCGCTTACGCCGAAATCGCAATTTATGATCTATCGAACCAGTTTAAAAGATGGTTCAGGGGAAATGATGTTTGTGAAAAGCAAAAAATCAGACCGCTGGTGGATGCAGGTCCCTTACCCTTCGGGACAATCTAAAAACGAGCGCTACCACCTTGTGCCTTGCAGATATGATGATTACCAGACTGCTGTTAATGGCGAAATGCCCGATTTATGGTGGAGAACCTATCAAAAATTAAACTAAACTTATGTAATTTCAAGGTGGGGTTAGAAAAATCCTATTATGTTATTGGGAGCTAAATAATTAAACGAATAAATCTATCATAATTTTACACAGCTATTTACGTTTTAGCGGTACAGATTTCTATATTTGGACAGGATTAAACTAACCTCATGAAACCATCATGATTTTCAAAATCAAAGTAAAATCAACAAATCATGATAGCTACATCATCAATGAAAAAAATATTATACAGATGAAAAAAATATTATTATCAGCAATGGCGTTATTGCCACTTGCAGCATTGGCACAGAAGCCATTTGCAGTTAACGGCGACATAAAAGGCCTAAAAACCGGAGATAAGGTTTACCTTGTTTATCAGACAGAAGGTAAAAGCATTACCGATTCGGCAATTGTAGCAAACGGTGTTTTTGCTTTTAAAGGAACACTAGCCAGTCCGGCACAGGGAAGTCTTTTCTTAAATAAAAATCCTTATGTTAACCGTCCGGCAGAAGGCGAAAAATTAGATGCTTTATCGCTTTATGTAGAGCCTGGAAACATAAAACTGGCCGCAGCAGATTCATTAAAAAAAGCAATAATTACTGGCTCACCAGTTAATGACGATGCAAAGAAATTAAAAGCATTAACCAAACCGGTAAATGATCAGCTTATGGCTATCGATGCAGAATATAGAGGCTATACTGCAGAGCAAAAACAGAATAAAGAAGTTGTAGGTGCACTGAGAGCTAAATTCGAAAAAGCATCAGAGGGAATGCCTCCACTATTATTGCAGTTTGCAAACAGCAATCCAAAATCATTTATAAGCTTAACTTCTATTAGCCAGTTGGCTTCAGATCCTGATCAGGCTGCTGCAGCAGAAAAGGCTTTTGGAGCACTATCACCTGAGCTTAAAGCAACTTATACAGGCAAAAAAATTGCTCAAATGTTTGATGCTGGAAAAAAAACAGAGATAGGTGTAATGGCCATGGATTTTACGCAGAATGATCCAGAAGGCAAACCGGTTAAATTATCTGATTTTAAAGGAAAATATGTACTGATCGATTTCTGGGCATCTTGGTGTGGCCCATGCCGTCAGGAAAACCCAAATGTGGTAGTAGCCTACAACAAATTTAAAGATAAAGGCTTTACCGTTTTAGGTGTTTCTTTAGACCGTCCGGGTAAAAAAGATGCATGGTTAAAAGCAATTGCTGATGACAAATTAACATGGACACATGTTTCGGACTTAAAATTTTGGGAGAACGAGGTGGCTCAAATGTATGGTATCCGCTCAATTCCAGCCAATTTCTTAATTGATCCAACAGGCAAAATTATTGCTAAAGGCTTAAGAGAACAAGCTTTACAAGATAAACTTCAGGAATTACTGGGAAGTAAATCGAAATAAAAAAGCGTTCAAAACAAAGAAAGAGGGTGTATCATAAATATAAATTTGTCATCCTGAGCTTGTCGAAGGACCTGTTTAAATACTCTTTGAGGTGTTTCGACAGGCTCAACATGACAGCTTCTGGGCTGAAATCGCCTTTATGATACACCCTCTTTCTTTGTTTATACGAAAACGTATTATGCAGATTTTAAGAAATCCAATACGTTAATGAAATAATTTTCAAGTCCTTCGTAAGGATCTTCTCCTGGAATCCATGATGCAAATTTCCAGTATTCCCAATCAGCATTTTCAATTACCGGCGGGATTAGAAGAAAATATTGCTCTTCTCCTAAGCCACCAATAATAATGCTTCTGGCCAGTTTAATGGCCACCTCTAGCAACTCGTCATTTTCTGTCCAAATCTCGATCAGCTGTGGATCAACATCCTTTAGAAATGCGATATCGCTTGCTTTTGAAAACGATGGATCAACATGTTCATTTGGCGTGGTAAATCCATTGGTAATCAACAGAAATTCTCTATAATCCGTTGGTAGCGTTACCCCCAATCTTACTTCAGCTTCTTGTATTTCGGCTAAGGTGGCAGGTTGATTACCTAGCCACTTTGTTTCGATCTGCTCAGTTGTAAAACTAAACTCTCCTTGTTTAATTGCGATTTCGGAAATCTTTTTAAGTATCTTTTTCAACTTATATTCTTTTAAATTAAGTCAAAACCAATATCTTCTCTGAAATATTTGCCATCGAAATAAATTCTACCAGCATCAGCAGTTGCAGATTGTAAGGCAGTAAACAAATCTTTTTGCAAACTGGTAATCGCAATTACCCTTCCTCCATTTGTTTTCACGACATCATTTTCTAACAATGTTCCGGCATGGAATGCGTTAGAATGACGTAGGTTTTCAATTCCGGTAATGGCTTTACCCTTCAGGTAATCGCCTGGGTAACCACCTGCCACAATCATTACAGTAGCAGCTGTTTGCTCAGAAATAACCAAACTCACCTGGTTTAATTGTTTGTTGGCAGTAGCTAAAAACAACTCTACCAAGTCGTTTTCAACTCTAGGGATCACACTCTCTGTTTCAGGATCGCCCATACGTGCATTGTACTCGATTACAAATGGCTCTTCCCCTACTTTTATCAGTCCGAAGAAGATGAAACCTGTATAATCGATATTATCTTTCTTTAAACCCTCAACTGTTGGCTTAATAATCCGTTCTTCTACTTTAGCCAAAAATTCTGGTGTGGCAAAAGGAACTGGCGAAACAGAGCCCATACCACCAGTATTTAAACCGGTATCGCCTTGACCAATCCGTTTATAATCTTTAGCTGAAGGCAGCGTGATATAATTTTCGCCATCGGTTAAAATAAATACCGAAAGTTCTATCCCGCTTAAAAATTCTTCGATTACTACTGTTGCCCCGGCTGCACCAAATTTACCGCCAAGCATCAGTTTTAATTCTTCCTGAGCCTCGATGGTTTCGGTACAGATTAACACACCTTTACCTGCTGCCAAACCATCGGCCTTTAAAACAACCGGCAATGCATGGTTTTGCAGATAAGCCAAGCCATCTTCTAAAGTTTCGGGCGTGAAAGATTTTGAGGCCGCAGTAGGAATACCATGGCGTTCCATAAACTGTTTAGAAAAATCTTTACTTCCTTCTAAAATAGCCCCTTCTTTTTTAGGTCCGATAACTGGAATGTGCGCAATGGCTTTGTCGGCAAGGAAAAAATCGTGAATACCATTTACCAAAGGTTCTTCCGGACCTACTACAACGAGTTCGATGTTTTCGGTAAGCACTACTTTTTTAATGGCATCAAAATCGTTTACATTGATGTTGATGTTTGTACCATAAGCTCCTGTACCACCGTTACCTGGAGCAATAATTAGTTTATCGCAGTGCGAAGACTGGCTCATTTTCCAAGCGAATGCGCTTTCTCTGCCGCCTGAACCTAAAAGTAAGATATTCATATCGGCAAAGATAATATTTTAGTAACAAGTAGCGAGTATCAAGTAATAAGACTTGTCATCAAATACTAGCTTCCTTTTGCACTTCTTGTCATTTGCTCGAGCATATCCCACATTTCGTTCGGGATTGCTTCCAGACCGTTCATCTGGCCTGCTCCCTGCAGCCATTCGCCGCCATCAATGGTAATTACTTCGCCATTAATGTATCCAGAGAAATCGCTCACCAGAAATGCAGCTAAATTGGCAAGTTCCTGATGATCGCCAACTCTTTTCAACGGTACACGGTTTTTGAAATCGAATTTTTTGGCTAAATCGCCGGGCAATAAACGCTCCCATGCGCCTTTGGTTGGGAACGGACCTGGAGCAATAGCATTGGTACGGATACCATATTTACCCCACTCTACGGCTAAAGATCTGGTTAGTGCTAAAACACCGCCTTTTGCACAGGCAGAAGGCACAACATAGGCTGAGCCCGTAAAAGCATAGGTAGTGATTATATTTAAGACTGTTGCGGCTTGTTTTTCCTTAATCCAGTGTTTACCAAAGGTAAGTGTACAATTAACTGTTCCTTTTAAAACGATATCAATAATGGATGAAAATGCATTGGCTGATAACCGTTCGGTTGGAGAGATGAAGTTACCGGCAGCATTGTTCAATAATACATCAACTGAACCAAATCTTTCTAAAGTTTTGGCCAATACGTTTTCTACCTGCGTTACTTCTCTAACATCACATGCAACCGCCAATACTTTGCCGCCAGTTTTTTCTTCCATTTCATCGGCAGTTTTTTGCAGTACATCCTGTTTTCTGCTTGTGATTACGAGGTTGGCTCCTAATTTCAAGAAATATACGCCCATTGCTTTCCCTAACCCCGTTCCACCACCTGTAATTACAATGGTTTTTCCTTTTAAAGCGTCTTCTCTGAGCATTGGTGCATTATAACTGAACATAGTATATTGGTTAATTGGTTAAAGCTAAATTGCTGGGAATTGTTAAATGGTTAACTGTTGAAACTGGTTAATCGGTTAATTGTTGAAACTGGTTAACCGTGCTGAGTAATCGCTCAGTTGTTTGAACCGAGTAATCGACTCCAAACGCCCTGCTCCGAACTCTAAACTTATTTTCTCTGCAGATTAGCTAAAATTGTTTTTAAAATATGGCGTGTTGCCGGCGACCACCATTGTGCTAACATTTTTTCTAAAGTAGCCGACTGATCTGCAGTTACGGCAGCAATTAATTCCTCGCGTATATTTAACTTGCTTTGCGACCAGGTATTACTTTCGAGCTCCATGTATTTCTTAATCTTACGTTCGGCAGCCGTTAACAAACTTTCATTTTTCACCAATTCATCAACCAAACCGGCTTTTAAAGCTTCTTCGGGGCTGTAAAGTTTACCCGAAAGCAAACTACGACTGGCTTCAGCCTTACCTAACCAAAACGCATACAATTGAAAAATACTATTTGGCACAATAATACCTACTGGCACCTCATTAAGTCCAATAATATATTGTCCTTCTGCCATTACCCGATAATCGCAGGCCAATGCCATTACGCATCCGCCGGCCGGGCTATGGCCACTAATTGCCGCTACCATCGGTTTTTTAAATGAGACCATACTGGCTGTAAAACCCAAAAACAACTGCCAGAAAGATTTAGCCTCTTCTTCGTTATAGTTATAAAGTTCTACCAAATCCAATCCAGCAGAAAAGAAAGGTGCTGTCCCGGTTAAAATCACACCGCCAATGTTATCATCGGCGGTAATATTTTTAAGCATATCGTCAAGCTCGGTAATCAACTCGCGGTTTAAGGCATTCGATTTTCCTCTATCTAACGTAATGATTGCCAGGCGGTCTTTAACACTTACTTTTATTGTATTCATATTTTAAATAGTATCAAGATTTAAGAATCTAGTATCAAGACAAATATACCGCAGCATAAACTATGCACGCATACTAATTCAAATTTATCTATTTTTCTCTATTTAACATCATAAGTGTAAACTTTTCTTGCCAAATGCCCTATAGCGTCTATTCCTTCTATTACTACACGGTAGGTTCCAGGCTCATCTGCATTATAAAATTCGAATTGTGCTTTTCCGTCTTTATCTGTAACAACCTGTGGGTTCCAATAAATAGTTGTTCTGAAATCGGTCCTGCTGCTTGAGCTTGTTGCATCATATTTTGGCGAATAAAACTCTCTTGAAATCGTAAATCCTTTTGGATTAAAGGTTACAATACCTGGAGCATAACGGGTAGTACTTCTTCCTCCATCGCCACGTTTAGTTGTAACGATAATTACACCTCCGCCACCTTGCGAACCATAAATGGCTGTATTACCGATACTTTTTAAAAGCTCAATAGATTCTACATCGTTAGGGTTAACATTATCCAGAAAATCGGCTTCCATAGGCATTCCATCCACAATGAGTTGAATAGGAGTATTTTGGCTGCGCATTAAATATGGCACATTACCTCTAAATATTACACCAGGAAGTCTGCCTTGTAAACATTGCGATAAGGTAATACATGTCGATAACTGATCGGCTGTCATCACGAAATCGGCTCTTCCGGCACCATTTAAGTTGGATGAATTTTTTGCTGGGTTTTTCTTTTCAGTAATGGTTACTTCTTCAAGTTTAATGGTCCGCTCCAGCAAGCCTAAACGGGTCATCTCATTAAAATAGTTATCGCTTTCTTTAATATACTTCATCAAAGTATTATTCACATTGATATCGATATCGGCTCCATTTTTATTCTTGGTTACAATCTGCCCGGGAACGATGTCAAGATTAATATCCACAAACTTCCTTTCTGTTTTAGTTCTGGCCTGAACAACAAATTTTGTACTATCGCCAAAACTTAAATTATCGAAAACAAATTTTCCTTCGGCATTAGTTACCGTATCCAAAATGTACACCGTTCCTTTTGTAGCCATTAGCATCACCTTACCACCAGGTACAGGCTTATTGCCTTTCATTACCGTACCACTAATGGTAATAGACTGCTCGGGTTTATAGGTAATATTCGGACCAACACCATTGATAATATTTTTCCAAAGAAATCTTCTCCAGCCCTGGGTAAGCATTAAGTTATCGAGTTCCTTTTGTGTTTGAAGGTCATCCTTTAAAAAATAATGGTTGGGTTTCTCCACATAGCCACTCAAATCAGAGGTAAGCAACAACGAGGTGAGGATATTAGACTCATTATTTTCATCAGGTGTTACTTTTACCGTGTTGGTTACAGCAACCGAAAAACTACCTAAAACGGGTTTGCTATCATTAGCAGCATCGAAAGTAAAGGCTGCTTTTCCTCTTTTTGAACCAGAAACTCCTGATGAATTAATCGATACGTCAATTAGTTCGGCCTTGTTATTAATAAAAACCAACCGCTCTGCCAAAGGTTGATTGCTGCTTGAAAATAAAGTAAACTGCACAATACCAGTTGGCAGGTTCTTTTTTGGAATATTGGCCACTAATACCTGTTTATCCATTTTAGCTTTCGAGCCATAATATACATTGCCACCATGCTGCGCCACAACTTTTAGTTCATCGCCATTCACAAGATCGGCACTGGCCATAATTTTAACCACCACTTTACCTGTATCTAAAGCATTTACAGAAAGTGCATAACCACTTTTAACGGCCACAGGTAATTTCAACGTTTTTTCTGATCCATCCTTAAATTTAACCTTTGCCGAATATGACTTACCTGCCTGATTATTAAACACAAAGTTACCCATACCTAAATAATTGGTGGCAAAACTGGTTACTTCATTTCCCCCTTCATCTACTATACTTCCTTCTACATCTTCACCGCGGCCATCGGCATTAACAGCTTTAATGGCAACTTTTTGGGGCAATTCTTCAACAAGCGTCCCCCCCTCTGGCATAAATTGTACATCAACATTGTTAGACGTGGAAGTGATCGGGATAGATTTGATTACTTTTTGTTTATTATCCAGCGCGATGGTCGCAATAATTTTCCCCGATTTATTTTGGAAAGATTGATTGTTTGTGAAGCTAATTACCGCATCACCTGTTAAACTTGTTTTAACTTTACCCTTTGTAACGGTACGGTAATCTAACTGAACTTCATAACTTACTTCATTTTCACTGTAAGCCACGCCATTTTTATCTTCAAAATGAACTGTTGCCGTTACTTTATCTGCATTGTTCTCTTTGGTAAAACTGTAAGAAGTTTTTGTAAAAACTTTGTTAGCCCAGCTATTTCCGATCTTAATTGTCTTATCGTAAAAGAATTCGGTGCCAAAATTCCTCATGTAATTGGTATAGGCCCTAATTCTATAATTGCCCTCACCAAGTGAATCTGTTAACTTAAAATCGCCCCAGGTAATTCCTCCCATAATAGGTAACTTAACCAGTTTTTTTAACGAATCTTTTTCATTTATCAGCTCCACATACAGGATCTTACTAATGCCCGAAGGGGCCGAAGTCTTGGTATTTACAACATAGGCTTTGAACCAAATATCATCGCCAATGGCATAATAAGGCTTATCTAAGTGAAGGTGAACTTTTTCTTGCGGATATTTACTGGTGTAATCTTCGAGTTTTTGCAAGAGCTGACTAAATGGATCATCATCCATTTTAAATGCGGCAAAAACAATAAGTAGAGATAGAAAACTGATTGCGAGAGTAATTTTGAGTTTCATGTGGTTAAGTAACAAATAAATATGTGTCAAGGTACAAAACCTAAGGCATATTTTTATGAAGATACCATGAAATTTAGTTTCAATCTAAATTTTTAGTTCACAACTACAGAAACCCATTAATTTATCAATATGGATTTGAAAATGAAGGATTCAGTATGCCTGGTCTTAATACAGCAGCCACAACACACTAGCTTTCATTTCCAAAAAAAAATATTCTTTTAAGCTATTGATTTGGAAATGAGTGGCTTCGGAGCATTTGGCAGCTACAGTCCCGCTTTTGTTTCTGCCGATGAAAAATCGGCATTCACGACAATCGGGTTTAGAAACAATGTTCAGCAGCCCAGAAAACAGTCCCTTGTTAATAAACCCGACAACAGCGACGGCTCCCGATTCCTTCTATCGGGACCACAGCGAATGGCGGGACTAAAGCGGCCACGTTACACTGGCTTTCATTTCCAAAAACAAAAAATATTCTTTTAGACTATTGATTCTGAAATGAGGGGTTCTGATCACTTGGTCTAACCAGCCCCGCTTTTGTTTCTGCCGATGAAAAATCGGCATTCACGACAATCGGGTTTAGGAACAATGTTTGGCCCCCGGAGAACAGACTGCCAATCATAAACCCGACAGCAGCGGCGGCTCCCGATTCCTTCTATCGGGACCACAGCGAATGGCGGGGCTAAAGCAGCCATAGCACACTGCCTTTCATTTCCAAAAACGAGAAAGATGCCTGTTTTCAATCGGCTGTCGACAATTAGGCAGTTGAAATAGTTAACCGACTACCAAATCGTTAAAACTTATTCTTCCACATCATGCTTTCTACCGGCCTGGTGGTTTTGTTGTTATACTTAGCGTTACCTTTTGAATTGTACATCGTTTCGATCTTACCTTCAACAACAAAATAAATCAATTGGCCAATAGGCATTCCGGCATAAATTTTCACAGGTTGTGCTACTGATATTTCTAATGTCCAGGTATTACAAAAACCAACATCTCCTTTACCTGCTGTTGCATGGATATCGATACCTAAGCGGCCGGTACTGCTTTTACCTTCTAAAAAAGGTACATGCCCGTGTGTTTCGGTATATTCTAAAGTAACACCAAGATATAGCGTACCGGGATGAAGGATATAACCATCTTTAGGGATTTCGAAATGTTCGATTTCATTGTGCGCCTTCGCATCGAGCACACGGCTTTTATAAGTAGCCAGGTATTTCCCTAAGTGCACATCATACGAGTTGGTTCCTAAACATTCGCGTTTAAAAGGCTCAATGATGATTGTTCCCTTCTCAATTTCTTCTAATATCCTGCTATCAGATAATATCATTTTTATACGTATTTTTGGCCTAAATTATCATTTATTTAAGATAATTTTGCATGTAATCTCCAATTTAATCAATGCCAATAATTTACAATAAAAATATTGATCAGCATTCTGTTTTAGCAATTTGGAAAATTGAAGAAACGGAGGAAGAATTGTTGGCCGGACTGCAGCTTAAGCAGCATGAACATGACATTATTTCGTCATTAAACAGCGGCAAGCGGTTACTGCACTGGTTAAGCACAAGATTACTATTGAGAACAATGCTGAATACAACTGAGTATATCGACTGTCAGTTTGATGAACATGGCAAGCCCTATCTGGTTAATTTCGATTATCATATTTCATTAAGCCATTCTTATGATTATGCTGCCGTAATGATTAGCAAAGATCATGCTGTAGGTATCGATATCGAACTGATTAAGCACAAGATAAAAAGCATTAAACACAAGTTTTTAAGCGATGTAGAGCTCGCCCAGAAACAGATTGGCGATAATACGGATGGCTTATATGTTGCGTGGTGCGCTAAAGAAGCTATTTATAAGTGGCATGGCAAAAAGGGTTTAGAATTTAAACAGCATATCCATATTAAACCTTTTAAGCTAAAAAGCGAAGGCTCACTAAATGCATTGGTAGAACTGCCAACAGGTACGCGAGAGCTGACCGTTAATTACTTTAAAACCAAAGACAGTTACATGTTAGGCTATGTAGCCAGCAATTCTTAACATAAATGGAGATGAACGAGACAGCGGAAAAAGCAATTGCAACAGATTTAAAGCCAACTATTTTTACAGACTGGGGCTTAACAGACTATCAGGAAGCCTGGGACAAACAGGAAGATCTGTTAAATAAAACGGTGGCCATTAAGACAGAAAACCGTGTAAACAATACCAATAAGCCTACCCCAAACCATCTTGTATTTTGCGAGCACCCACATGTTTACACCTTAGGTAAAAGCGGGCATCCCGAAAATCTATTATTGGATGAGCAGGGATTGAAAGATAAACAGGCAACCTACTATAAAATAAACCGGGGTGGCGATATTACTTATCATGGTCCGGGGCAGCTAGTGGGCTACCCTATTCTTGATCTTGATAATTTCTTTACCGACATACATTTATATTTACGCACCCTGGAAGAAGCCGTTATCCTTACCTTAAAAGATTATGGGATAGAAGCTGGCCGTTATCCTGGTTTTACGGGGGTGTGGTTAGATGCCGATAACGAAAAGGCCCGTAAAATATGTGCCATGGGTGTTCGTTGCAGCCGTTGGGTTACCATGCACGGTTTTGCCTTTAATGTAAATGTAGATTTAGATTACTTTAAAAATATTGTGCCCTGCGGCATTGATGATAAAGCCGTAACTTCTTTAGCAAAAGAGCTGGGCTATCATCTTGATATGGAAGAAGTAAAAGGGAAATTAAAGAATCATATTGCCGAACTCTTTAAAATGAAACTGATTTAATTAGTTGGTAAAACTAAACCGAACGCTAATTCGTAGATTAAACTATGAAGATTTTATTAAGCGCCATTTTATTTTCTTTCTTAACTTCGGGCTGTACAAAACAACAGCCTATGCCTATTGAACCCCTTATCGATCGGACAACAACTTCACCAAATGGAGGAGGTAATTTTACTTATCTGGCACTTGGCGATTCTTATACCATTGGCGAATCGGTTAAACAGGCAGAATCTTTTCCTTATCAGCTTCAAAGTTTATTAAAAGCTCAAGGTAGCAGTGTAGCTAATCCAAAAATTATTGCGGTTACCGGCTGGACTACCGACGAACTCCAGGCGGGTATAAAAAAAGAGAATTTAACAGGCACCTACAGTTTTGTTACGCTTTTGATTGGCGTAAACAATCAATACAGGAGTTACCCAATAAACACATACAAAAAGGAATTCACAGAATTGTTACAAACGGCAATCGCTTTTGCCGGAGGCAACAAGAATAAGGTTTTTGTAGTTTCTATTCCAGATTGGGGCGCTACGCCCTTTGGCAAAAACTCAGGAAGAA
This sequence comes from Pedobacter borealis DSM 19626, assembly GCF_000708285.2. GTDB lineage: Bacteria > Bacteroidota > Bacteroidia > Sphingobacteriales > Sphingobacteriaceae > Pedobacter > Pedobacter borealis. Next base: position 31,681 of record NZ_JAUG01000004.1, on the reverse strand, counting down.
ATACACAAAGTATTGCTAATGATATCGATAGCTTTAACGCTGCAAACCAAGAAATCACGCTTTCAGCTGGCGTAAACTATACCAACATTACACCTGCATCTCGAAATGCAGCAACCGATCCGTCGTTAGTGGCGAGTGATGGATTGCATCCAAGTGGTAAAATGTACGCCGAATGGGCTAATGCTTTATTACCAAAAGTGACCAATGTGTTGAAATAATTAAAGACTTATTTATGCTGTTTTTAAATTAAAAAATTTATTTTAGGTTAACTATTTAAATTAATACACTTAAAAGTTGATACTATGGAAGATCAAAAACCTCAAGAACAAGCACCCTTCGGTCAGCAGCCGTTTGGACAAACACCATTCGGAAATCAAGGCCCAGCACCAAAGAACTGGCTTGTAGAATCAATTCTGGTTACATTATTCTGCTGCCTGCCTTTTGGAATAGCTGGTATTGTAAATGCGGCTAATGTTAATAGTAAATATGCCATGGGCGACTATGCAGGGGCTCAGGCAGCATCTCAAGCCGCCGGCAAATGGACAAAAATTGGATTCTTTATTGGAATTGGAGTTTATGTCTTATATATATTATTTTTTGTGGTGCTAGGTTTTGGCGGTGCCATGATGAGTAATTACAGATAGATGAAATTAACGTACATCTTAGAAATCATTATAGGGTTAGCATTTGTAATAATTTACTATAACTTTAATCCTGAGATGTACAATTTCTTTCCGGAATGCCCTTTCCACAAATATTTACACCTCGATTGTCCTGGTTGCGGTTCACAAAGGGCAATACATGCCCTGCTCCACCTCGATATCCAAAAAGCTGCAGGATATAATCTACTCCTTGTACGCAGCTTACCACTACTCATTACCCAGCTGGCTTTCAAAATTTATTCTTTTTCAACAAAGAAGAACCTGGTGATGCGCTTTTGGTATAACCCAAATACACCTAAAGTAATTTTTGCTATCGTAATGATATTCTGGATCGCCAGAAATTTGCCCTACACACCATTCAATTATCTCGCTGCTTAGCTAGGCCATTGTAGCAGTAAGGTGATTATAATCTTTTAGCACCGCCTCTAGAAACTGCAGTTCATTCATCCCGGCCGGAATGGTTACAAAAATGTGTTCCTTGGTTTTGGCCGCCATGGCATAAATTAAATCGGCATTCCCAGTTTGGTAATAACCGGTTAACACTTCATGAATTAGTTCTATATCTCTATCATTTAAGTGCAGAACTTCTTTAAACTGCGGTTCATATTCTTCAGGTAAATTAAAACTGAAAGCCACGTTAGAAAATTCGGTTCTCGGTTTAGTTTTAATCAATGTCGTTTTTGCTAATATATCACCCAATCTTTGATGGTTTTTGGTTACTGCTACAGAAACCAGTGCTACAACACCCCAGCCAAACGGGAAGCCGAAATCGATCATCCTAAATAACCACCTAAAAACATATTGTCCAAGTGTTGGTTGTGTACCATCAATACTAATTACCTTTATCTTTAACACCTTCTTACCCAAAGTCTGGCCATCCATAGTGATTTCGCAAACCAGGTCGTAGAAAGCAAAAATTGCCAGGAAAATAAAGAAAACAACTATTGCAGCACTTCCCGACATCGCCATCTGTGCAGCGCCCATTACTACTAGCGTAATTACAGCGAGAATTAGAAATCCAGCCAGATCGATACACCTTGCAGCTATACGTTCTCCAAGGCCAGCAATTTCGTAATCAATATCAATATTTTGAGCAGTGCTAATTCTGATGCTATCCATATTCAAACATAATTTTTTTTAAGGATAATAGCTGTAGGCCGATCTTTATTTTTTAAACTAAAGTTTTCTTATTTAGATTGTTCATCTATGTATATTTGTTCAGCCTCGTTAATTGATTTGAATATAATGTTGGTTTCATTTCCATAAAAAATTAGCTATTTTAACCCGAGATTTGGTAAAGCCTTTAAATGAGAGAAGCATTATTTGTTAAACAAAATTCGAAGAAGTGGCAACATTATGATTCCATGCAACAGGCAAATCCTGATGAAGTGGCCAATCAGTTTATCGAAATCACTAACGATTTGGCTTACTCAAAAACGTTTTATCCAAATTCGAAAACAACCGCTTATCTCAATGGCTTAGCCTCTAAATTACATCAATCCGTTTACAAAAACAAAAAGGAAAAATCGAACCGCTTTGTCCATTTCTGGAAAACAGAACTCCCCTTAATATTTTTACAGCACCGAAAACAGGTATTTTATGCATTGGCATTTTTCCTGGTTTCTTGTGCCATTGGTGCTTTATCGGCAAAATACGATGATACTTTTGTGCGATTGATTATGGGCGATGGTTATGTAAACATGACAAACGAAAACATTGCCAAAGGTAATCCTTTTGGGATTTACAAACAAAGTAATGAGTTGATGATGTTTATGCAAATTGGGGCCAATAATATTTATGTTGCGCTATATACCTTTGTTCTGGGTATTATATTTTCATTTGGCTCTATCGTTTCATTATTCAGAAATGGCGTGATGCTGGGTTCGTTCCAATATTTCTTTTTTAGTAAGGGATTGGGCTTTCAATCGGTTCTGGTGATCTGGATTCACGGAACATTAGAAATATCGGCAATTGTTTTGGCAGGTGCGGCTGGTTTAATTTTGGGCAATAGCCTTTTATTTCCCAAAACCTATACCCGTATGGCTTCAGTTTTAAAAGGGGCTAAAGATGGATTAAAAATTGTAATTGGCCTGATACCGGTTTTTATAGTTGCAGCATTTTTTGAGAGTTTTGTTACCCGACATACTGAGATGCCGTTATGGTTAAGTATGTTCATTTTATTATCTTCTGCTGCTTTCATTATTTGGTATGTATTTATATACCCCATAAAAATCTACAATAAACAAGCAACACTAAATTAACATGTTAGGGAAAATTGAATTTAAGAAAAGAAGAGATTTCGGACAGGTGATTAACGACACCTTTACCTTCATGCGTCAAAATTTTAAGCCCCTCATTAAAATATATTTCACATTTTGCGGCTTATTTGTACTGGCCAGTATGCTAACCATGTTATTGCAACAATACAAAATGGTTAACATCATCAATACCATCGGTAATGGAAGAAATACCAAAGGTTTAGGTTTTTCGGCTTCATATGGGTTAGAGTATTTCTTATCTATTTTATTCTCTTTGGCAACATATGCCAGTATGAGTGTTGCCATACTATCTTATATCGCTATATACGTACAGAAAGGGAACCAAACACCAACCACCGATGAAGTATGGGGATATTTTAAGTATTACTTCTTCAGGATTTTTGGCAGTTCTATCTTATTGATTATCCTGTTATGTATAGCCTTTATGTTTTGCCTTGTACCTGGCTTTTGGCTATTCCCCTATGTGGCCATGATGTTCCCCATTATGGTAATCGAAAATGGTTCTTTAGGTTACTCTTTTAGCAGAAGCTTCAAAATTATAAAAGATAATTTCTGGATTACTTTCGGTACGCTGATCGTGGTATGGATTATTGTTTATGCCTGTATGAGCATGATCATTTTACCTACAACTTTGTTTAATATGATTGGGATGTTTACGCATAAAACGCCCCACATGTCCTTAACACTTACCATGATTACAACTGTTTTGCAGTCATTGTGCCAGGCGTTTACCATCATCCCCATCATTACCATTTCATTGGCCTATTTCAGTTTGGTTGAACAAAAAGAAAGCACTGGCTTAATGGAACGGATTTCTAATTTTGGCAATACCGAAAAACCTATAGATACCAGACCAGAAGAATATTAAAATGCAGCGTGCACTCTTCCGATATCTTCTTGTTTCTCTTTTGTTTTTTATTCCGGTAATCAACAAGGCGCAGACGGCTAAACCTAAGCCTGTAACTGTTATAATTAAAACAGACAGCAGTAAGGTTGTGGCCTCAAAATTTGATAAAGAGGCCATAAGCAATTATAAAGAACAAAAAGAGTTTCAATACGACGAAATAGGTCAACAGCAATTATCGTTATGGGACAAATTTTGGCTTTGGTTTTGGGATGTAATCGGCGAGCTGTTTCAGGGAGCAGCATCCAACATTTTTTCCAGGTATATTTTTATCGGACTTGGTGTTGCGCTGATCATATTTATTGTGGTTAAAGTTATTGGCGCAGAAAAAATCTTTACTAAAAAATCGAAAGAAACAATCCTTCCATACGATGTAATTACCGAAAACATCCATGAGATAGATTATGAACAGGAATTACAAAGATTAGTTGCCGAAAGAAAATTCCGTCTGGCCGTTAGGCTTTTATACTTGAGGGCGCTAAAAAAATTGAGCGATGCCGAAATTATCCAATGGCAGCCCGATAAAACCAATTATAATTATTTAATGGAAATCAGTAAGCCAGAGCTGAGAAACGATTTTAGCCAGCTTACCCTACAGTTCGATTATATCTGGTATGGCGATTTCCCTATCGATGAAGTGAAATTCGACCCTATCAAGCAATCATTTAACCAGTTTAACAACCAGATTAAATGAAAGGCTACAAATTATACCTGATTATCGGTTCCATTCTAATTTTGGGTTATTTAATTGCGCAGTATAATAAGCCTACGCCAACAAACTGGGCGCCAACATATGCTATTAACGACAAAATCCCATACGGAACATATATTTTATACAATAGAATCAAAGATATTTTGCCCTCGGCAAGTATTCAACAGTCGAAAACAGCCGTTTATACTACGCTAAAATCTAAAAGATTCAATAAAACGGCTTATATAATCGTTGCGCAAAACACAGACATTAGTAAAACTGATCTTGAACAGCTGATAAAATATATGCAAGCGGGCAATGATGTATTTATAGCCACTTATGATTTAGGAAAAATAAGGAAGGAACTTAAAGTGCAAACTTCTACCGCAATGTCTCTCGAAGGAAGTACCTTAAATTTCACTAATCCAGAGTTAAAAACTGATGCAAACTATGGTTTTGAAAGAGGCATCGGCAGCCAGTATTTTAGTAAGGTAGATAGCAACAAAACGACAATACTTGGCGTAAATGGAAAAGGCCAACCTAATTTTATCCGTTATGCTTACGGAAAAGGCAATCTTTACCTCATCGCAGAACCCGGTTTTTACACTAATTTTAATCTGCTGGATAAATATGGTGCAGAATATGCCGCTAAAACCTTGAGTTATTTGCACGGCAATAAGCAACTCATTTTTGATGAATATTTTTCTGTGCAAAAGAACACCGCTACCGATATGCTCAGGGTGTTCTTTAAACATCCTGAACTGGAGTTTGCATACTATCTGGCAATATTTAGCCTGATAGTTTTTGTCTTGTACGACATTAAGCGCAGGCAAAGAATTATCCCAATCGCAGATCCGCTTACTAATTCTTCTTTGGCCTTTGTTAATGTGGTGGGCAGTGTTTATTACCACGAGCGGAACAACCTCGATATAGCCTTAAAAAAGATCAATTACTTTATGGAGTACTTAAGAACCAGGTATTATCTAAAGACCAACGATATCGACAGCAAATTTGCTCAGGTGCTAATAGAGAAAACAGGCATTAATGAAGCCCTGGCCAAAACCCTGACCAAACATTTTATCCAAACGCCAACAATGGGCGATTTAAGCGATACCCAATTGATTAATTTAAACGAAAGCATAGAACAGTTTTATAAAAATACGCAAAGCAATGGAGCAAGAACAGTTTAACCCACGTACCGATTTAAGCGTCTTAAATGAAGCTGTAAATCAAATCAGAAATGTACTTGGAAATATCATTATCGGCCAAAAACAGGTTATTGATTTCTTAATTGTTGGTTTGCTTGCCGACGGGCACATCTTAATTGAAGGAGTACCCGGTGTAGCCAAAACGCTGAGCGCTAAATTGCTGGCAAAATCTATTGATGCACAATTTTCGAGGGTTCAGTTTACCCCCGATTTAATGCCATCTGATGTTTTAGGAACCCCGATTTTTAATACCAAAATAGGAGATTTCGAATTTAGAAAAGGTCCTATTTTTGGCAATATTATTCTGGTTGATGAAATTAACCGTGCACCGGCAAAAACCCAATCGGCCTTGTTCGAGGTGATGGAAGAGCGCCAGGTAACTATAGATGGCCATACCTATATCATGGACGAACCTTTTATGGTATTGGCCACTCAAAATCCGATTGAGCAGGAAGGAACATATCGCCTGCCTGAAGCACAATTGGATAGGTTTTTATTCAAAATAGAGGTTAAATACCCTTCTTTAGCGGAAGAAACTGAGATTTTAATGGCTCAGCACACTTTAGTTAATAAAACATTATTAAACGATGTAAAACCAGTATTGTCTGTTAAACAGATACAAGAGGCTAGAGCAATCATCCGAAATTTGTTTGTAGAGCCAAAATTATTGGAGTTTATTGCCAAAATCGTAAATGAAACCCGCAACAATTCATCACTTTATCTGGGCGCTTCGCCAAGGGCATCTTTAGCAATAGTACACAGTGCAAAAGCTTTCGCAGCTATTCAAAACCGTGATTTTGTTACACCTGAAGATATTATTGCCGTTGCAGGCCCTGTATTAGCGCACAGGATATTGTTATCACCTGAAAAAGAAATGGAAGGATTAACCACAAGCGACATCGTTAACCAGATTGTAAAAAAAATTGAAGTACCTAGATAAGTCGGTTTGCAGTTGCCAATTTTTAGTACACAGTTTGCAATTAACCGATTAAACAATTTATACAGTTAACCGATTAAACAACATTGAAAAAATTCTTTCAGCAATATTATAACAATCTATTCCTAAGCGATCGCTTATTTGCGGCTTTAGGCCTCTGTATTGTACTTTTTTTGTTGAAGTTCTTTTTTGCCTGGCTGGGCGATATTCCTGAAATTGCCACTGGCGCCATATTTGTTTTATTTTTTATCGATATTTTTATTCTATACCGCAATGCCCAAGGGATTGATGCCAAAAGAATTACCTCGAAACGTTTGAGTAATGGAGATGAAAATCCGATACAAATCGAAATCAGGAACAGTTATGGTTTTGGGGTAAATGCCAGGGTGATTGATGAAGTACCTTTTCAGTTTCAACTCCGGGATAAAGATTTTAAACTTCACCTAAAATCTGCTGAAGTAAAATCGATCCACTACAACCTGCGGCCAACAAAACGTGGTGAGTATGATTTTGGTTTTATTAGAGCGTACGTCAGTTCACCTCTGGGCTTAATTAACCGCCGTTATAATTTTGATGGCGCCAAGATCCTGCCTGTTTTTCCTTCTTTTATTAACCTTGGTCAATACGAATTGATGGCCGCTTCACGCTATTTAACAGAATTCGGGATCAAAAAAATCAGAAAGGTTGGACAAAGCAGCGAATTTGACGAGATCAAAAATTATGTTGGTGGCGACGATATCCGTACCATTAACTGGAAAGCTACGGCCAGAAAAGGTGGTTTAATGGTGAATACCTATACAGACGAGAAATCGCAAAATATTTATTGTGTAATTGATAAATCGCGTGTAATGCGCATGCCTTTTGAAGGATTAAGCCTACTCGATTATGCTATAAATGCAGCCGTTGCACTTTCGAAAGTGGCCATGCTTAAAGAAGATAAAGCAGGTTTAATTACGATATCTGAAAATATCGGCGCTGTTGTACCAGCAGATCGTAAAGCTTCTCAGCTTGGCACTATCATGAATGTGCTTTACAAAGAAAAAACGAGATACCTTGAAAGTAATCTCGAGGCACTTTATTCCGCGGTACGATCAGTAGTAAAACAAAGGGGCCTTTTGGTTTTCTTTACCAATTTCGAAAGTTTATCGGCACTGCAAAGGCAGTTACCTTATTTAAAAAGAATTGCCAAGTACCACTTGCTGGTGGTTGTATTTTTCGAAAATACTGAACTAAAAGAATTAAGTACAGCACCTGCAAAAGATGTAGAAGGCATCTACCATAAAACCATTGCCGAGAAATTTATCTACGAGAAAAAACTAATGGTTAAGGAGCTTAACAAACATGGCATTTTAGCCATCCTTACCCCTCCCCAAAAACTTACTGTTAATGTAATTAACCAATATTTGGCATTAAAAGCGCAACAGCGAATTTAGTCATGAGTCTTCAGTCCCGAGTCCAAAATCGACTTCACAACCGATGATCAAGCTCACGCTAATCCTCGGTCTGTGTCCTCACAGACCGAAATAGAATAAAGCTACAGAAGATCCCTATAATCAGTTAAAAAGCCAAAATTATCTATTCCAGTTTCATAAAATTTTGCTGATGACCATTCGTAATCTTCCGGTCTCTCGCACAACTGCCATCTTTCCTGTAATGGATTGAGATGGATATAGTCTATTTTCTGTTCAAGCTTATCCGGAGTATCCATAAGAATAGCTAAAGGATCTCTTCGCCACAAACGAAAGTTTCTTTCTGCATCTGATACTTCAAAATACGGCAATATATTTGGATGATGATCCTTCAAATCCTGAAAAATCTGATGAGAAGTAAATTTATTAAAGCTTGCATGAGGCATCTCTTTTCCATTCGCCTCAATCATCTGCCAAACTAAGTGCAAGTGATTTGGCATAATTACAAAAGCATAAACAATAATCTTTTTTCTATTTACAAGTTCCCTTAAAGTATCTATTAAAATTAATTTATACTTATCGATAGAAAAGATCTTTTTCCAATCTTTAACCGTGTCTGTCCAAAAATATACACCATCCAAAAGCATTTTTGAGTTGCGGTCTTGTTTGAAAATATAATTGTTTTCCATTATTAAAAATAGAAAATATAATTCAGTTTCGGTCTGTGGGGACACAGACCGAGGGAATGGTATCAATTACTATTATTTTATACTTATTGATAGAAAATATCTTTTTCCAATCTTTAATCGTATCCGTCCAAAAATAAACTTCATCCAAAAGCATTTTTGAGTTACGGTCTTGTTTGAAAATATAATTGTTTTCCATTATTAAAAATAGAAAATATAATTCAGTTTCGGTCTGTGGGGACACAGACCGAGGAAATGGTAACGTTGAACCGACTCCAAACCCCAAACGCCCAACTCACCCCCCTCTACTCCTCTTCCCTAAAATACACCTTGTAAAAGTTCATTGATTTATCATCGTCGTAACCCTTTTCGATCATATCTTTATTGCCATGGATATAAATATGGAAGTTTTTATCCAGCTTTAACACGCTTTTATAGGCTCGGGCTTGTTTTTTAACAGCAGATTCGGCGATTTCAAAATTATCGGCAATCGGACTTTCGTACTCTTGCTCGTAATTTTTCTTATAGTTTTTGAATGATTCAATGCCTTCGGCATTACCAATTACTTCATTACCGAATTCCTCAATATCAAAGGTTTCTTTTTCTTTGAAATACTTCATCGAGCGGTTTAAGAGATCGATTTTATCCGCTTTACAGATTTCGTAATCATCATCAAGTTTCTGCGTAACGAAGTTTTTGTAAGCCCCTAAAACATTATTGGTTTGGTTATAACTGTCGTTCCTGATTTTCAGCTTCAAAAATTCATCTTTCCAGTAAACAGCAGAATCGTTGCTACTTTTCGATTGATCCAACACCACAACTTTGTAACCTTCTTCTTTATCAACATTAAAAATCAGGCAGCCTTTATCCAATTTATTAATACTGATGGCTTCTTGCTCGTAACTTACATTAAAGCCATCCTGCTCAGGGTAAACTTTTAGGTAAGTATCTTTTGTTTCGGATTTAAAAACGCCAACTACATCCAATTGCTCGCCTTCTATCTGCACCTTTTCAAAATAAGCAACATACAGCTCGCCAGATTTAATTTTTGGGTGATTGGCTACATCGTATAAATGTTTGGCCAGTTGTTGCGAATCTTCATGAAAAAGTTCGTTGTTTTCGAAAATTTCATGAACGAAATGGAATACTTCGTTCAACTCCAGATTATCGTTAGGATGGTAAAAACGGTAGACCTCATTTACCTTTTCGAAAGGTTTTAAGAAATACTGCATCAACAGGTTTCCCAACACTTCATCATCAATTTTTAAAGGCGCATCAGATAATTTATAATACTCTTCAAGCAATTTATTGCCTGCATGGTGGATAGAAAGTTGCTTAAGTGAAGCCTCGAAAAATGAAATCATGGGGGCAAAAATAGTAAAATCATTGGTTAACCTTCCCGGTCATTCAATCATTCTCTAATTCAATTATTTTCCCGCTCCATCATTCTATCCTTCACTCATTTCTTAATATAAACCTCGGCCCGCTGCAGAAAGCTTTTTTCCTTTAACGATGCCTCAACCTCATTTATAGCCTTCATTAAGTTATTTTCCGTATTCGTAATTTCTGCTGTGGCTTTAATAATCACATCCCAAACGGGTTCCATAGTGGAAAGAAGTGCTGTACCCTTTTCTGTGAGTTCAACCAAACGTTTACGGGTATCTACTTTATCTTTTTTAGACCGGATTAGTTTCTCCTTCTCCAATTCTTTTAACAAACTGATGGTAGAAGGATGTGCATAACCAATTTCATCTGACAACGAAACCACGTTCATCGTCGATTTTTTATATAAAGTATAAAGCACAGGGAACCATTTGGGTTGAAAATCAATTCCAAATGCTTTATAAATCAACAGACCATCTTTACGGATCCGATCGCTCAGCCTTTGCAAACGGGTAGAAATGGCCAATAAACCAGAAGCATCAATTTCATTTTGTTCCATTAAACAGATTTTAAATCCAGGCTATAAAAAACATTGTCTACAGCCATCCGAGGGAAGTAAACTGGCAAATCTTCCATTGCAACTGATTTAAATCCGTTACGTTCATAAAAACGGCAGGCGGCCTGCAATATGTCTTTTGTGCCCAAATATACCTCATTCAGGTTATTATCCTCACAGTAGGCTAGAAGTGTTTTTAATAAAGCTTGCGCAACACCCAAATCTTTTCCTCGGAATTCCTTTTTAACAAACATTTTTCTGATTGCCCCCGATTGATGCTCAGGAACAGCAATTAAGGCAATGGTACCAATCAATTCACCATTTAGTATGGCACCCCAAAAAGCACCGCCCGAGCCATCATAATTTTTTTCTATATCCAACAAATCCGGCTGTGCTGCCAGGTCTATATCTACATTAAATTCTATTTGCTGGATGGGCAGAATTAACCCAATAATCGCTTCACAGAATTGATTATCTAACCGTTCAATTTTAAAGTCGTTTTGCATTGCTAAATATTATCCGACAAATATATGTAGCTAACTACATATATTCCAAATGCCAATATCATTTGAACCTCAAATTTTAGGAAGAATTTGGTTACTGGAGAAAGTTATTTTGTGTTCTTTAACTTATTGAGAAAGTCGACAATCTTTTTATCGGCATAATTGGCTACGCCTTCGTGCTTGAAAGACAATCGTCCCTGTTTATCAAAAATAACTGTTGTTGGTAAAGCGCCTGCAAATACTTTTTCAGGAATCTCACTTTCTACTTTATAAACGGGCATCGCATATTTACGGTCGGACATAAACTTGCCCGATTTGGCAAAATCGCCATCTGCATCCGCAAAAATGAAAACAACATTTTTATCATCTTTAAACTGAGTGTATAATTTGTTAATCGATGGCATTTCAGCTCTACAGGGAGGACACCAGGTTGCCCAAAAATTAAGAAAAATGACTTTTCCTTTTAAATCGCCAAGATCAATCACATTTCCTTTTACATCCTTAAACTGAATTCCGTTAAGGCTCGTTACGATTTCCTTTGGGCTTTCAACTTTTGGCGAATAAAAACCAATTTCCATTAATCCCCTAATTAAAAATGCTTTTGCATCGGGCACAAAAACTATTATCAAAAGGATAATGATAAATAACGCATTGAATATATTTTTCCTGATAAATTTCATTGCCTATCTGCTTTTCTTATATAAATAATAACGAGAATAGATTCACAATTGGTACTTCAATAATTTATTAGAAGATTTACACCCTTCTTACGTTAAACCATTGATTAAATCGCAGGTCATAACACTATAAATACAATGTTACTTTGTAAATATATATAATTGCTTAGGAATTACTACTTTTGGACTGTTGAAAAAGCATAGACAAAACATTAAAAAATATCTATCAGCATTTATGTTGATCGTATTTGCTATTGCTTTAACTCCCTGGAGTGTACTTCATCACCACAACCCTCTTCCAGTTGTGCAAAAAGAGGTCAACTGTAAACATGTTAGCCACGTGCAGGCCCATGGCGATACCTGTTTAATCTGTAATGCTAGTTTTGAAAAAAATTATGTGCAAACGCACCACATTTACAGAATCTTCTTATCAGCCAAAATTTTTAGCCGAACCGAAGCGACCTTAAAGAATGCCTTTACCGAAATAAAGCGTACTTGCCTACGTGGTCCCCCATTAGCATAATTTTTTCTTTTCAAGCGCATCCGCGCTTAATCAAATTATTTATTTGAAAAACTAAAACTAGCTTCATTTAGCTATTGCTTTGGTTTTTCTATCATTTTTATTTACTACAACACATGAAAAAATTACAGCTTATTGGCTTGGTAATTCTATATACATTATTAAGCAGCACTGTTTTTGCTGCCACTTTAAAGAATATAACAGGTAAGGTTATTGATGCCAGCACCAAACAAACGTTGCCAGGGGCAACCATTTTTATTCCTGATTTAAAAGTTTCGGCAGTAACCAACAATGATGGAGAATTTACATTGAATAACCTTCCTTCAAAAGGAAGTTATCTTATTGAGGTACATTATGTTGGCTATAAAACCACTACACAGGTGGTAAATTTTGCAAGCGCAGCCGGATTAGAATTTTCTTTACAACCTACTGCCATAGAAACAAAGGAGATTGTAATTACCGGAAGTTTGATCAGCAGTACCAGCAAAAGAAATAGTGCTTCTTCTGCAGTAATTGGCAAGGATCAGCTTTTACAACCTTCAACGAATTTAATTGATGCGTTAACCAAAATACCTGGTGTATCGCAGATTACTACTGGCCCATCTATTTCTAAGCCAGTAATCAGAGGCTTGGGTTACAACAGAATTGTAACTTTAGATGATGGGATAAAACAACAAGGCCAGCAATGGGGCGATGAGCATGGTATTGAAATCGATCAGTTTAAATCGGACCGCGTTGAAGTTTTACGTGGCGCAGCATCGTTAATGTACGGTTCTGATGCACTCGGCGGCGTAATTAATCTATTAGAGCCAAGTACCGCACCCGAAGGGCAGATTAAAGGTGAATTTATTACCAATTACTCTACAAATAATGGCCTTACCGCTAACTCGTTAATGTTAAATGGTAACGAAAACGGGTTTGTTTGGAGAGCCCGTGGAACGTATAAAAGTGCTTACTCTTTTAAAACACCAACAGGTTACTTCCCTAATTCGGGCTTTAACGAAACCGATTTAAGTGGTATGGTAGGTTTAAATAAAAGCTGGGGTTATACCCACTTAAACGTTTCTAACTTTCATAACAATATTGGCTTTTATGAGCCGGCTTTAGATGACAATGGAAATTTTGTAAAAGAAGATGGTAGCGCTTTTACAAACGATGATTATAAAAACCGTACTTTAGAATACCCTCGTCAGGATATCAGGCACTTTAAAATTGCATTGAACAACAATTTCATTATCGGTAACGGCAATTTGAAAGCTGATTTTGGCTATCAACAAAACCAACGCCGTGAGTTAGATGGACCAGACCCGGCCTTATTCTTCGATCTTAAAACCTACAATGCAGACCTGAAATATTATATACACGAAACCAACGGATGGCAGCCCGTTTTTGGGGTAAGTGTAGATGATGCACATAGCCAAAATAAAGGAACAGAATTTTTAATTCCAGCTTATGATACTTTTGGTTTAGGTGTTTTTGCTTTTGCCAAGAAAAACTGGGAGAACAATACATTTAGCATCGGTGCACGTTATGATTTCAGAAAAAACAACGGAAAACAATTGTTTGATGACGGAGAAGAGCTTTTCGCACCTTTCAAAAATAAGTTTTCCAATGTAAGTGGCGCATTGGGTTTTACGCACCAATTTAACGAAGAATGGAACTTTAAAGCCAATGCAGGTTCTGCGTTCCGTGCACCGAATCCTGCAGAGTTAGGCTCGAACGGCGTACACGAAGGTACATTTAGATATGAAATCGGTAACTCCGGCTTAAGCCCTGAGCGTAGTTACCAGGTAGATGCAGCTTTGGAATACGAAGGAAAAATTGTAAGTGCAAGTGCAAGTGTTTACAACAACTACATCCACAATTATATTTATGCTTCCAACAATGGCGAACAAAGAGAAGCTGAAGGTACACTTTATGATGTTTACCGTTACGGACAGGTAAACGCCAACCTTTATGGTGCAGAAGCCAGTTTAACCATCCATCCTGTTCCGTTTATCCACTTCGAGAATACCTTTGGATACGTTCATGCACAGAATAACACTTTAAACAGGCCACTTTCATTTATCCCTGCGGGAACTTTGAGAAACGAATTGCGTTTCGAGCCTAAACTTAAAGGAACAAATGATGCATATCTTTCTGTAGGCATCAACTCGGCATTTAAACAAACACGCGTAGATGATGTTTTCGAAACGCCAACCAGCGGTTATACGCTATTAAACGCAGGTATTGGTGCTACATTTAATTTAGGCAAACAGCCAATCAAACTATCTGTTTCGGCCAACAACTTGCTAGATCAGAAATATTATGATGCTTTAAGTAGATTTAAACCAGGCCGTTTTGATCAGGAGAATCCTAATTTAGGTGTTTACAATACCGGTAGAAATATCACTTTCGGATTGTATGTTCCTTTTACACTGGTAAAATAAAACTCACGAACACCATTTACAGACAAAAAGAGGGGTTGATCAATAAGATCACTCCGCTTTTTGTTTAAGTATATCTAAGATTAATCGTCATTTCGCTATGATTGAGGGGTTCCAATAGAAAGGTCGTCATCTCGACCGAAGCAACGCGGAGTGTTCCAAAGGAACTCCTTCGGAGGAGAGATCTTTAAACCATGTTTATTAAAAAAATTAAAGATTTCTCCGTTACGCAACCGATGAAAAATCGGTAGGCTTCAGTCGAAATGACGATTTATGGCGGTTTATTATCGCTGTCACTTTTTAAACGTTTCCCTCTTAGCCCTAACATACTGGTTTGGCCATTCGGTATCATCGCCAAGCACTTGCGCCGCATGTGTAGGAAAATAAGCATCACGTAACGATTCGCGGGCAATAAAAATCAAATCAGCTTTGCCTTGTTCTAAAATTTCTTCCGCCTGCTGTGCCTCTACAATTACGCCTACTGCACCTGTATAAATGCCAATTTCATTTCTGATCTTATCAGCAAAAGGAACCTGGTAATTTGGTCCTGCAGGGATAAAAGCATCAGGCACATTTCCGCCTGATGAGGTATCTATCAAATCGACGCCACGATCTTTTAAAACTGCAACCAGTTGTAGCGAATCATGCTCATTCCAGCCGCCTTCTGTCCAGTCTGTTGCCGAGATACGAACAAATAAAGGCAAGTTTTCCGGCCATACCGATTGTACGGCTTCCACGACATCGATGACCAAACGGATCCGGTTTTCGAAACTTCCGCCATAAACATCTGTACGTTTATTGCTCAGCGGACTAAAAAACTGATGCAGTAAATAACCGTGTGCAGCATGTATTTCTACAACTTTATAGCCTGCATCCAATGCACGTTTAGCAGCTGCCCGGAAAGCAAAAACAATATCCTGAATTTCTGATATCGTTAATTCATGTGGTTCAACCTGTCCTGGCTTAAAAGAAATTGGAGATGGCGCAACTGGTTTCCAGCTATTTTCACCAGCGGCAATTTGTTCGCCACCTTTCCAGGGCACTTCACAGCTGGCTTTTCTACCTGCATGTGCCAGTTGGATGCCTGCAATTGCCCCATTATCATGGATAAACGAAACAATCTGTTTTAATTTAACTACATGTTCATCTTTCCAGATGCCCAAATCGGCATAGGTAATTCTTCCATCGGCAGTTACTGCAGAAGCTTCCTGGATAATTAAACCTGCACCACCAACGGCACGGCTTCCTAAATGCACCAAATGCCAATCGGTTGCAAAACCATCAACAGCAGAATACTGGCACATTGGCGAAATAACAATTCTATTTTTTAAGATTACATCCTTTATGGTAAAAGGAGAAAATAATTTAGACATATCGTGTGATTTGCTTTTCCACAAACATACAATCTCCAGCTAAGGATGTTTTAATGCAACAATTATTAGACTGATATTTTACCTTCCGGTGGCGGAGAGCGCGGAGTTACGGGCCTGAAAACGCCAACCGCTATTCGCTTACCGTTAAACTTTTTTCTACAAAAATTTGGAAATTATCAAACAACACCATACACTAGTGTATTATTTAACTAATACAGTAGATATGATAAATATTAACAATCTTAATTTTGGCTACAGCAAGCATAAGCCATTATTTAAAAATATGAGCATGCGCTTAAGCAATGGTCATATTTACGGTTTGCTTGGAAAAAATGGAGCTGGTAAATCGAGCTTATTAAAAAACCTGGCTGGTTTGGTGTATGCACAGAGCGGCACCTTGGATGTAATGGGCTTTAATCCTGCCAAAAGACAGCCCGCACTATTAGAGCAGATCTGTTTTATACCAGAAGAATTTTATTTGCCATCGGTAAAAATAGATGCCTATTTAAAAGCAAATGCTCCATTTTACAAAAATTTCGATAACCAGTATTTTACCGATCTGATTAAGGAATTTGATATTCCGGTTGAACAGAAACTCATCAACATGAGCTATGGCCAGAAGAAAAAAGTAATTATCGCCTTTGGACTGGCTACACAAGCCAAACTGGTAATTATGGATGAGCCGACTAACGGTTTAGACATTCCATCAAAGGCACAGTTCAGAAAAATTATGGCTTCTGCTATGACAGATGAACGTTGTATCATTATCTCTACGCACCAGGTTAGGGATTTGGACAATTTGATCGACACGGTGATTATGCTTGACGAAAATGACGTTGCGCTTAAAGCTTCGGTAGAAGAAATTACAGCCAAGTTAACCTTCAAGAAAGTTAAAGAAATCGATGATAGCATCATCTACGCGGAGGCATCACTCTCTGGTTATAATGCTGTTATGCCAAACTATCATCAAGAAGAAAGCAAATTAGATATGGAACTTCTTTTCAATGCTATACTTGCCGAAAAAATCAAATTTAAACCTTTATTCAGTTAAGCGATGAACAACACATTTAATATTAATCGATTTGGCTTATTGCTTAGAAGACAGTGGCTCGATTTTGGCAAGATTTACCTGATCAGTCTAGTGGTGTTATTGGGAATTGTAGTGGGATTTTATAGCTATAATATACCATCGCCACTTAAAGACAATAATTTTGACTACGACGGCAACCTCGATATGCGTTTCCGCTATCCTCTTTTCCTGATTTTGGGATTTGTTTTTATCAGTATCGTAGCCAGTAGCTATTTTAATATCCTGGGACAGAAATCGAGGGCAATTTTAGAGTTGATGACACCCGCTTCAGTATGCGAAAAATTTCTGGCAGGCGTAGTTTATACTGCAATAATAAGTTTGTTTAGCTACCTGTTGATCTTTTATTTAACAGACTTGGCCTTTGTAAAATACCTGAACGGTCACCTTGACGCCTTTAAAGGCCTTTTGCCAAAAAACGGGGCTATTAGAGAAGTTGAAACGATTACTTATCAGGTATTTAATGATGAAGGCTATAGAAAATATTGCAGCTACTTTTTTGCTTTCCCCTTTCTTATTACCAGCGTGTTCCTTTTAGGATCTGTCTACTTTAACCGCTTTCACTATATTAAAACAGCACTATCTGTAATGGTTTTTATTGGCCTGGCATCTTACCTGGTAGTTAAACTTTCGATATGGTTAATGGAGGGTAAAGTTGCTAATCATCATCATTTTAGAAAAGAGGACAAAGACTGGGTTTTGCTAACAATTTTATTGGTAACGAGCATCATCACTTTAATTATCTGGACGATTACTTACATCCGTCTTAAAGAAAAAGAGGTTTAATTTTAAAAGGTATAGATATGGAATTTAGAGATAACAAGGCAATATACCTTCAAATAGCAGAATATGTTTGCGAACATATCTTGCTCGGAAAATGGAAAGCCGATGAGAAAGTTCCTTCGGTGCGGGAACTGGCTGTAGAAATGGAAGTAAACCCTAATACGGTAATGCGCACCTACGAGCTGCTACAAAACAAGAACATCATTAACAATAAAAGAGGAATTGGTTTTTTTGTAGATGAAGCGGCAATGGATAATGTAAGAAACTACAGAAAACAGCAGTTCATTATAGATGAGCTTCCCGTAGTATTCAGGAACATCTATTTATTAAATATTGGTTTTGATGAACTGAAAAGCAAATACGAAACATTTGTAAAAGAAAATTTTAACGCTTAAAAACATGAAAACAAGCAATAAATTATTAATTAGCCTGGCGGTACTATTAATTGTTATACCGATTATAGTTGTAGCTGTAAATATTAAAATGAACTATGTTGCATCTACCAGTGGGAGCTTTGTAGACACTCAAGTAGCGAACTCAGAACCTTTTGAAAAGAAAACAGCAAATAGGGCTTCAATACCCATAAAAACCAAATTTAGCACTATTAACATCAATAATGGAAAAAGAGTATTTCTAGAATTACATTTCATTGAAAGTGAAATGTACGGAGTAAAAGTACCGGAAGATATTAAGGATGATATTAAATTTAATGTAGACAACAGCGGTGTATTACAAATCGATTTTGATGACAAACTTGATGGATCCCATACAGGCGACACCATTGTTATAGTAGTTTATAGCCCAAATATTCATGCACTTAACCTAAATAATCTTTCGAGCGTAGTTCTAACAGCAAGAGCGGATACATTAAGCATTAATATGAAAAGATCTGGCTCGCTAAGCCTTGGCACGCCGATAACATTTAGCGTAAATGAGAAAATTACGAGAGTAATTAATCAAACAGACATCAAACAATTGAATGTAAATCTTGATAGCGCGTCTTTTTATTCATCTAACAGTTCTTATAAAAACCTTAATATCAACTGTAAAGATTCATCAGTTGACATTAAAGGAGATCAAAAGAACAGCATTGACAATCTAACAATCAACACCTTCAATACGTCTGAAATTACGCTAGAAAATGTTATGATTAACAATATTTCAGGTGACTTTTCGGATAAAACAAAAGTTCAAATGCCTGTAAAATACTTAAAGCAAATGTTTAAGAAATAATTTTAATGAAGCTATACTATAGGTTAAATTCAAGCCCTGTCACGTTGAGCTTGTCGAAACGCTTTATCAAAAGCATTTAAACAGTTCCTTCGACAAGCTCAGGATGACAACTCTATTTTATGATACACTCGTTTTTTTACGATTTAATGTATTTACAAACATCTTTTATTCTCGTTATTTAAAAAGGGCATGATTTTTAAGCTAACTAATTGGCAAAAGTTTAACTTGGGCCGATTAGCTTTTTAGTTTTACATCATTACCCCCATTATGAAGAGATTTTTTCTTTTATTTGCCCTCAGCCTGTTCGTTTTTAGCCATGTACATGCACAAAAAATAGACACCCTATCTATCACCCTTGATAACGTTAAATACCCATATCCGGTTAAATATTTTCCTATCAATACCGAAGGGCAAGATATTAAAATGGCCTATATGGATGTTGCGCCCACCGCAGCAGCCAACGGAAAAACAGCAATCCTTTTCCATGGAAAAAATTTCGGTGGTTATTACTGGGGCAACGTAATTAAAGCCCTAACCAATATCGGTTACCGGGTTATCGTACCTGATCAAATTGGTTTTGGTAAATCATCAAAAGCATTTATTCATTACAGTTTCCACCAAATGGCTAGCTGGAATAAACGACTACTAGATACGTTAGGCGTTCAAAAAACCGTAGTTTTAGGTCATAGTATGGGCGGTATGCTGGCTACACGTTTTGCTTTGATGTATCCGGAAACGACTGAAAAACTTTTGCTCGAAAATCCAATCGGATTAGAAGATTATAAAACTTTCATTCCTTATATCACCACAGCGCAGCAGTACCAAACGGAACTTAAAACCACAGCAGAAAGTGTTCGTAAATATTACCAGGGCTCTTACTTTACGTATTGGAAACCTGAATACGAATACCTGGTGAGCATTGCGGGAGGGGTAACCAATAGTTCCGACTACCCGCGTTGGGCTAAAGTTGCCGCGTTAACTTATACCATGATTTATGAACAGCCTGTGGTATACGAATTTCAGAACTTAAAGGTACCTACTGTTTTATTTATCGGAAAAGAAGATAAAACGATCGTCGGCAAAGGCCTGCTTACGCCAGATCAACAGGCTTTACACGGGCAATATAAACTTTTAGGAAAGCAGACCGCAGCTAAAATTATCGGCGCTAAAATTATCGAATTTGATGCCTGTGGCCATATTCCGCATATCGAGATTCCGACGGAGTTTTTGGTGGCGTTAACTGGTAGTTTGTAATACGAAGAAGTCAAATCACGAAGGATGTCATCCTGAGCTTGTCGAAGGAAAATCTTTCGTGATTTTTTTAAGGGTCTTCGACAGGCTCAGACTGACAGCAGGAATACCGAACTTAATTTTTAATTAACCTCTTTCCCTACAATTTTATTAATACCTTGCATTTCGAAATCTATGTCCTGCCCCATCGATTTCATTTTACCATACAGCTCAACACGGAGGTGGCTGTTAAGTACAATTCCAGTTTTCATATCAAGTGAGGTTTCTCCCGAGTTGGTTCCTTGTAAATCAGTTTCCATTTTGTTGCCCATCACTTCAAAATTTCCTTTTGAGACTAATGTTCCTTTTACGCTTAAAATAGCAATACCATCTTTCACTTCCTTCAATGTGTATTGTGTAATCGTTTCAATCGGCATGCTCATCTGCATTTTGGTATCAACCGTCCAGCTGTCGCCTATTTTAACGGGTTTATCAGGGTAAATTTTAAATGACGATTCCATGGTCTGTTTTATCACCTCGTTGCTAAATTGTTTACTTAAAGCATTTTTAATCTGTTTAACCTGACTGGTATCCTTAGTCATCCTGGCCGCCATATTATCGAGCATTTTATCAATACCAGCAACTGTTTTAATCGCACCATTTGGGGCTACAGTCATATAAAAAGAAGCTCCTTTTAAGCCGCTAAAAGGATTCTTTTTGGTACTATCCTGATCATCGGATTTAAGGGTCATGGTATTACCCATTGCTACAGATTTCATAAAAATTCTGTTGTATATTACTTTCACATCCTTTTCACCGCTATGACCTTCGGTAATATCAAAAGTATAATCCGTTCCAATGCTTTGGGTTAAATGTACATCGCGGCCAGCAATTTTCTGGTTAATGATCTGTTCGGAAGTAAGTGTGAAATCGTACTTATAGCCCGTTGGATAATTTTGTCTTAACACATAGGTTTTCTGTGCAAAGGCAGTTATAGAGACCAGGCTCCAGATGATTATTGTAACTATTTTTATTTGATAATTGACCATTTTAACCTGCAGGCTGTTGTGCAAAAATGCGGCTTAACTGAAAATATAATTCCGGATGTTTTTCCCTTAACTGTTCAGGTTTTTCGAAGAAATATTCAGAAACCACAGCAAAAAATTCAGCCTGATTGGTAATGGCATAAGGGTTAATATCCGATTTATTGTCTTCAATTTTTTCCATTTCTTCATGCATCATCTTAATCCAGGGCAAAGTATATTCATGTGCAATTAAATTCTCTGGAACACCATCTGTTGCGCCGTCAGATTTATCCAAAAGGTGCACAAATTCGTGTATAGCCGTATTTTCTTTCCCTGCACTTTTAGAAAAACCATGTCGCAAGGCCGAACGTGATAAAATCATCTGTCCATTCATATAACCAGTTCCTACCATGCCCATAATATTCCTTTCGCTACCTTCAAACTGGAAATCTTTATTAAAAGTATCCGGATACAATAAAACGCTGGTTAAGTTTTTGTATTGCCAATCATCAAAACCAAAAATGGGGATAACCGCACTTGAGGCAATCAGCAATTCGTCTAATGTTGTCATTTCTAAACCCACCGCTTCGATCTTAACCGTGCTGAAAAACGCGGCCACTTTCTGCTCAAACCTCATCTTATCGGTCGAATCGAGATTATGGTAAAACCCTACATAGTCATCCAGTATCTTTTTGTCTACATCCGTTAAAGGCTCAACAGTAACCTTCTTTTTTTTAAGGATAAGATAAAGGGCAATTAGAAAAATAGGAATTAAGTAGGCAAGTGGAAGCGAGTTCATAATAAGGATTACACGGATTTAAAGGATTGCACAGATTTAGGGTGATTATAAGAATTTAACAGATGGACAGATAAGGGTTAGCTTTCGATAATTTCTAATTGGATCAAAACATCCTCACGTGTAACCGGGTAGGGTTTATTGTTTTTTATGGCTTGATAAACAGCTTCGAAAAGCGGTAAATAACTTCCTACTTCTGATGGAATTGTCTCCTCAGTTTTATGGCCTTCAGCATCAATAGTTGTTAATAAACCATCTTTACTTGCAGACTCAATGCCATAGCGCGGATCGGTTAATTTCATACCCGCCAGCAACTGTTCTTCCTGAATATCCGTTCTTTGTTTAATAAAACTTCCATTTACGCCATGTAAAATAAACCCCGCCTGTGGGTTTACCACCAACATGCTCGAAGTAACAAAAACATACAAACTATTAGGGTAACTCAGTTGGATCGAGAAATAATCGTCTACCAAAGTACCTACTCTATTCTTACCCAGTATTTTATGGAAACTTAATGGCTTGCCAAACAGGCTGATTACCTGATCTAAAAGGTGCGGGCCTAAATCGTATAAAAGTCCGCTGGCCTCTACCGGGTTTTCTTTAAATGCCTTAGGCCCAATCACATTACGATAGCGATCGTAACGCATATGAACTTCAACCAGCTTACCCAGTTTACCGCTTTCAATCACCTTTTTCACAGCGGTAAAGTCACTGTCCCAACGACGGTTCTGGTAGAAAAAGATTTGCTTCCCTACGCTATCGGCAAGTTCAAAAAGTTCTTTCGCCTGTGCAGCTGTTGCCGTAAATGGTTTCTCAACCAGAATATGTTTATGCCTGGTTAATGCTGCTTTCGAATGCTCATAATGAAGATTATTGGGCGTATTAATAACAACCAATTCTATTTCGGTATCATTTAAAAGCTCATCAACGCTATTATAACTTGTAATATTGGGATAATCATTAACTGCATTTTTATGGCTGCGTTCTACTATAGCCTTTAAATTGAACCCGCTATGTGCCTGTAAAAAGGGAGCATGAAAAACTTGCCCCGACATGCCATAAGCTAATAAACCCGCGTTAATTGTTTTATTGATATTCGTATCCATAGGTTATAAATGTAGCTAAAAATACAATTACGATTCAAGCTTTAATGTTAAAACTGCAAAGCTTTTACTTAGGCCTTACACCTTTTTACCTTATCTTTGCCAGATATGAAGCCGTCGGAGATTAATGCCAAGTGGAAAGTTTTACAGGAAAAGATTTCGAAGGAATTTGATTCGGATTTTCCTGACTTAAAAGTAATGCTTTTTCTAATTGGTGTTCAGGAATTGGGCAAAGGGCCAAAAAAATACAGCAAACGCCAAAAAGAGGAGCTGATGCACATAGCAACTTGCCGTTTATTGAGCGAAATGGGCTTTTATGAGCTTGAGGGTTTGGATCAGGATGGTTGGCCACATTGGAAGTTAATTAAAGCAATTCCGCCTTATACCATGCTCGAGCAGGAAATGCTGATGAAATCGCTCGTGGTAAGTTATTTCGAAGATATTTATTCGGCGGATTAACTTCCTTACCGTGGTGTCAGATATTTCTATCTGACACAGATTTACCCAGTCAGATGGTAACATCTGACTGCACAGTACGATTCTTTCTTTTTGGAAAGCAAGGCCATTTGCTTTTTTTAATATCAGTACCTTTTCGCTATATCTCCCAATCCGATGAAGAATCGGGATCGGGAGGATGTCGCTTCAATCCCGTTTAGATCATTCATGCAAGTATTTGGGGTTGCAGGGCGGTTAGAAAACTTCCGAAGTTAGCCTCGGTTTGGGCTAAGCGAAACTTCGGAAGTTTGGCCTGCCCAGCACCAAACCCAAGTTAACTAAACCCGACAGCAGCGAACACCGAACGCAGTGAGGTAAAGCGAATACCGGGGCTTTCGGAACCGACGAGCACAGGAACCTGATTTTCAAAAAACAGACTAAATTTATTAATCGAGTGTCAGATGGTAACATCAGACACCACATCAACACAGTAATCCAACTTACCCAAGCAGCACAAACCCAAGTCAACTAAACCCGACAGCAGCGAGCACCGAACGTAGTGAGGTAAAGCGAATGGCGGGGCTTTCGGAACCGATAGACAGAGGAACCTGCTTTTCAAAAGACTAAAGAATATACACTAACAGTGTCAGATGGTAACATCCGGCACCACAACTAACTCTGCAAGAAAACTTACGAAGTCTATCAGATTCCCAGCCCAAGCCGACTTCGTAAGTTTCATGGGGCAACAAAAAACCCCGGTGGATGTACACCGGGGCTGCATTTATAATGACCTCATAGGTAGAGGGAAATTGCGATATTATCCTTGTTTTTGTGCTGTCGCTTTTAATGCATCGTTAGCAACGATTACAATCTCTACACGACGGTTAGCTGCACGGCCTGCATCGGTTTCGTTATCTGCAATTGGCTCAGCAAAACCTTTACCAATGGTAACTAACCTTGATGATGGAACACCTTGAGAAACCGCATAAGCTTTAACCGCTGCTGCTCTTCTTTCTGATAGGCCCATATTATATTGTTCTGTACCACGGCTATCGGTATGACCGATAATTTTGATATCAGTATCAGGATATTGATTTAATGAAGAAGCTAAACTCTGGATGTTTGTTTTAGCCGCATCTTTCAAAGCCGTTTTATCGAAATCGAATAAAATACCACTATCAAATTTTACAATAATTCCTTCACCTTCACGAATAACTTCTGCGTTAGGAATAGCTTTCTGAATTTCAGCTGCCTGTCTGTCCATTCTACGGCCGATAAAAGCTCCCGCTGTACCGCCAATAGCACCACCAATTAAGGCGCCAACTGCTGTATTACCGGCTTTTTTACCGATCAATGCACCAATAACACCGCCAGCTGCAGCACCAATACCAGCTCCTTTTTGTGTTTTAGTTAAACTATCACAACTTTGGAATGCCATCGAACCTACTGCTAACCCTATACTTAATGTTGCTATTCTTACTTTTGAAATACTCATAATAATCTAGATTTATAATTTCTACTCCTTATATTCAAACACAATGCCAAAAAGTAACCGAACTGGATTTTCTGTCTGTTTTGACCAAATTTTAGCCTAAATAAAAATTATACGCACAAAAAAAGAGTCCCGAATTAATGGAGACTCTTCGATAATGTATCATTCTTAGTACAAAAACTAGGCAGAGAAATAACTCTCCAACTCTTTCAATGTATTTTCGTCTGTTTTAAAATCTTTAATTACCTGCCCTTTTTCAACCAAAATGATCCGGTTACAAACGTCGGTAACGTGATTTAAATCATGACTGGAAATAAAGGTAGTCATGTTGCCTGTCTGCTCTTTCAACAATTTCTTTAAACGGATCTGCGTGGTTGGATCGAGGTTGGCAAAAGGCTCATCTAAAATTAAGATTTCCGGCTTCTGCATCAGGGCAGCCGCAATTCCTACTTTATTCTGATTTCCTTTACTAAAATCGCGGATGTATTTTCCACTGTTTAATATTTCGCCATTAAAAAACTCGCCATATTGGTTTAGGTAGGCAGAAACATCAGCCACACTTAAGTTATGCAAACTGCCAATAAAAATGAAATACTCCTCTGGAGTTAGGTAATCGATCAGAAAACCTTCATCCAAAAACGATGCGGTATAGTTTTTCCAGTTATCGTTGTGCATTACATTTTCGCCCTTTGATAAAACCTGGCCATTGGTTGGGCGGATTAAATCTAAAAGCATCCGGAAGAAAGTGGTTTTACCAGCGCCGTTATTTCCAACTAAGCCAACGGTTTCGCCTGCGGTAATCTGCAAATCCTCGATGTTTACAACGGTTTTATCGCCATAAACTTTTTGTAAATTCTTAACTTCTAAAATCATAATTATTCTCTAAAGCCTTCGGCTATTTTATAACGTTGTAATTCTAATCTTTTTGCAATATAGTTAACCCAGTAAGCTCGCATGAATAACATGATAAGGCCAAAAAAGCCGATTGTCATTAAACCCAGGTACGGCCTGTTTAAATAACCAAAAGGCAAATAAACAAGATAGGGAATAAGTATAAAAGGGATCATTAAAATCCATTGGGTAGCGCCCATACCCTGAAAATTAAAGCTAGCACTTCTTGTGATATCAATCCGTTTGTAATTAAAAGTGGCTAAATACAAAACCAGAACTGTACAGAAGCCAATGTTATACAGATATGCCGCTAAGTGTAATAATAAAAGTTTTGGACTTAAAAAGCCATAAAAACTGGCTAAAATAGTTGTTATGGTACACATTATAGTAAAGAGTAAAAACTTGCCTTTGATGTAATCTTTAAAGTCGATTTTATTTATGAGTAAACCATCAAAATGTGAGCTTTGCCACGCAAACATAAACTGGCCATAACTAAGTACAGAAAAACCCGTCATAAAAATTGCCGCAAAAATCATCTTACTAAAAGAATCTGCTGCAATATACGGGGCCTTATAAAAGAGGTATCCATATAATAAAAAGAACAGCCCCATAAATACCGAGTAACGCGGCCGTTTGTGCCTTAAAATTAATTTGAGTTCTAGTGCAGCCAATTCGCCAGCTTTCCCAAATCGGTTTAAAAAAGCATAATCAGTACTTACTTTCTTCTCCTGTTTCGAACCTAATTCTTCTACATAAAGATTTCTGCGCAGGTAATTAGAATTGAGGATAAAAATTACAGATGCTATAACTGGAAAGATAAGCCCCAAATAAGGTTTATCGGCCATCTCGCTAAAAACAAAGTTAGATGCGACCATGATAGAAATCACCTTATAATATTCTAAGGCGGCAAACACGCCGATTATAACCAAACCAACCAAGGTAAACAATACATTGGTGATCGATTTACGCTTAAGGTATAGTATAAAATAGTTGTTAAATACCATTATGGAGAGGATAGCGACAATGTACATTACTGCAACTAACGCACCATCTATACTCCATATCTCGATGAATATGAACGGAAAAAACAAGAAAAATGGCCATAAATTAAAGGCCGAGAAAAGTGCCTTTGCATTTAAAAAATTGATGATCTTACGCTTTGGTATCTTGAGGTGCAAATAAGGAATGATGCTCAGTGTCGGGATGTCCTGAAGCTGTAACCGCATCAAAAAATCGAATGCGAAATAATATAAAATTATTCCGTTGAAGCTTGTCATTACAGTTTGATTGGGGAAAATTTTTGGGAGAAAAATTGTCATACCAAAGCCAATCCCCACTGCAACAACAAGAAAATAAAGCATAAAAAAACCAATAATGATTTGTGTAGCAATACTACCGCCTTTATTCCGCGAACGCCAGAAAGATTTTCTTTGATGGCTTAAAAAAGTACTCAGCATATTTAGTTTAGATGTTAATGTGGTTAATATACTCATTAGTAGTCATTCGACAGAAAATGTTACACTAATACTTGTATTTGTCTTTCCAGTTCTGCTTAAGCTTTTCACGCAACTTCTCTTCTGCAGGGTTTTTCCCCGGATCGTAGAGTTTTGTGCCACTTAATTCTTCTGGAAAATATTCTTGTGGTGAAAAATTGCCTTCGTATCCGTGCGAATATTGGTAATCTTTTCCATAACCGATATTTTTCATCAATTTGGTCGGTGCATTACGGATATGCAAAGGCACAGGCAAATTTCCTGTCTGTTTAACCAAGGCCTGTGCTTTGTTAATGGCCTCGTAAGCTGCATTGCTTTTAGGCGAACTGGCCAGATAGGTTACACATTGCGATAAGATGATCCGCGCCTCCGGATAACCGATTACATTTACTGCAGTAAAACAATTATTGGCCAAAAGCAGGGCATTAGGGTTGG
Organism: Pedobacter borealis DSM 19626; assembly: GCF_000708285.2. GTDB lineage: Bacteria > Bacteroidota > Bacteroidia > Sphingobacteriales > Sphingobacteriaceae > Pedobacter > Pedobacter borealis. The sequence goes on along the minus strand of NZ_JAUG01000004.1, from coordinate 3,464 downwards.
CATTGCCAATATCTTCTGAAGACAAGATCAGCAATCTACGGGCAATGAAAAGTGGATCTTCACCCCCTTCTATCATTCGAGCCAGCCAATAAACAGCTGCATTGGGGTCGCTGCCACGGATGGATTTAATAAAGGCCGAAATGATATCGTAGTGTTGCTCTCCGGCTTTATCGTATAACGCAAGGTTCTGCTGTGCATGCGCCAGTACATTTTCGTTGGTGAGTATAATTTTATTTCCACCGATGCCATTAATGGCAATTTCGAGCACGTTTAACAATTTCCGCGCATCACCACCCGATAAACGGATCAATGCTTCGTGCTCTTTTATAGTAATATTCTTCTCTGAGAGAATGCTATCTTTTTTAATAGCTGTTTCCAATAAACCCGCTAACTCCGTTTCGGTTAACGATTTTAAAATGTAAACCTGACAGCGGGAAAGTAAAGCGGAGATCACCTCGAAAGACGGATTTTCGGTCGTTGCACCAATTAAGGTAACCAAGCCTCTTTCCACTGCCCCCAATAAACTATCTTGTTGCGATTTACTAAAACGGTGAATCTCATCAATAAACAAAATGGGTAGGCCTAAAAAACTATCCTTCAGCTGTGCGGCCCTATCAATTACCTCCCGAATATCCTTCACACCACTGTTAATGGCGCTTAAGTTAAAAAACGGGCGATCTAGTGCCTGCGAAATGATATAGGCCAAGGTTGTTTTACCCACACCTGGAGGTCCCCAAAAAATCATGGAAGGGAGCTGACTGCTTTCGATCGCTTTGCGTAAAACCGCACCTTCTCCAACTAAATGCTGTTGACCAACATATTCATCGAGATTTTGAGGGCGCATACGTTCGGCTAAAGGAGGCAGGTTTTCCATAATGGTAAATATATAAAAATTGAGTATTTTGTTTGTCGATAATTTACTAACCAAATATTGAAAGCATAAATCCCAGGTTGTTAAAACAAAAGGACGAATGCTTTAGTTCTAATTTATTACTATGGACACTAAAAACTTAGATCACCTGGTACTAACGGTTGCCAATTTAGAAAGCACTTGCAGGTTTTACAGCCTTGCCCTGGGAATGGAAATTATTGAATTTGCCGAAAACAGAAAGGCTTTGAAATTTGGGAATCAGAAAATTAACCTGCACCAATATGGAAGTGAGTTTGAACCAAAAGCTTTCAAACCCATGCCCGGAACAGCCGATCTATGTTTTATTACCGATTTCCCCTTACGCGAAGTGATACAGGAACTTAAAGAAAAATGCATCGAAATTGAGGAAGGGCCTGTAGAACGCACTGGCGCCAATGGGAAAATCATCTCTATTTACCTCCGCGACCCGGATATGAATTTAATTGAAGTGAGTAATTATTTGTAAACTCCTCGCAAAGACTTTTTGCCACGGAAGCACAGATTGACACGGAGATGGTAACGCTTTCATCGTCCTCGTTTGCAACGAGGATGGAGGAGAAAGGCGATTTTATCGCCATTTGGTTTGTTTATCTGCATTACAAATGCAGATCTCGATAATCCTCGTTACAAACGAGGACTATTTAAGTTGTTTAAAGAAAAGCCTTCGACAGACTCAGACTGACACCTCAACATTTCATTACCAAAAAAGGGCTGTTTTGATTGCATTAAGATTCCCAATCAAGTTGGAAATGACGCCCCGTATTGTATTAAGTTTCAAGAAATTAATCTTCAATCTTCGAATGGTGTTTCGTATCTTTCATCGTGGTATATAAAATCAACGAGATTAAAATACATCCGGTTACATACCAGTAGAAATAATTTTCGTGACCGATGTTCTTAAACCATAGCGCAAAATATTCTGCCGTTCCACCGAAAATGGCAACAGTTAAAGCATATGGTAAACCCACACCCAAAGCCCTGATTTCGGCAGGGAACAGTTCTGCCTTGACTACAGCATTAATACTCGTATAACCGCTCACGATAATCAAAGCGCCAATCATCAGCAAGAATATGATAGTAGTATTGGTTTCTCCAGCCAAACCGGTTAAAATTGGATAAGTACATAAAGTACCCAGCACACCAAAACCAATTAATAAAGGTTTACGCCCAATTTTATCGGATAACAGGCCAAACAGCGGCTGCATAACGGCAAAAACCAACAGAGAAATGAATGATAATGTTGTGGAGGTTTCTTTACTGAGATGTACCGTATTAACCAGAAATTTCTGCATGTAAGTGCTAAATGTATAAAAGGCAATCGTTCCGCCCAAAGTTAAGCCTACTACGGTAAAAACTTCTTTTGGATATTTCATCAGTACCGCAATGCCACCTTTTTTGTCTGCCGAGTTTTTGCTTTTAAAAGCTGAGGTTTCGTCGATATGTCTACGTAGGTACAGCGCGATGAAAGAAAGTATGGCGCCGATAAAAAATGGAATCCGCCAGCCCCATTCATGCAGTTCGGCAGGTGTAAGCAACCAGTTTTGCAAAATTAATTGAATACCTAAGGCCAATAATTGCCCACCGATCAGGGTTACATATTGAAAGCTTGAATAAAAGCCTCTATGTTTTTTAGTGGCCATTTCACTGAGGTAAGTGGCAGAAGTACCGTATTCGCCGCCAGTACTCAACCCCTGAATCAATCTTGCAAAAATGAGTAGTAACGGTGCTGCAATTCCAATCTGTTTGTAACCTGGAGTTAAACCGATAATTAATGACCCAATGGCCATAATGAGAACAGAAAGTGTCATCGATCTTTTTCTGCCTAACTTATCGGCAATGCTGCCAAACAACCAGCCACCGATAGGCCGCATTAAAAAGCCTACGGCAAAAATACCTGCAGTATCTAATAACTGTGCAGTTGGATTGCTATTCGGGAAAAAGGCAGGAGAGAAATAAAGCGCAAAAGCAGAATAGGTATACCAATCGTACCACTCCACAAGATTACCCACCGAACCGCCAAATATAGATTTTAACCGATATTCTATATCTTTAATTTCGTTCTGTTGTAATGCTTCTTCCATGTAGAATGATTGGATATTGATTGAATGAAACTTAAATCTATAAACCTGAGTTCGATAATTATTAGCTGAAAATCATATCTTATACACGCCTAATCCAGCTTTATCGTCCTGCTGAATTTATTTCAGCATCTTTTTAGCGTGAAAGACCCTGAAATAAATTCAGGGTGACGACCGCCTTAACTGAAAACTTGATTAAAACGTCACAAAGTGAGATTTAATAATCGAACTCAGGTTATAACAGTTGTTAATCAAAAATATGATAATTTTATAAAGAAAGAGCGGAGTTGTTTTTCATCCCGACCTCACCTGTCTTCCGCACTGGGACACCCAGTTTCAAAAGTTGAATAATTGGCTTAAGTATTTCTGCTCTTCATTCAAGATTAAAGTTTGCTCGACCACTTCATTATTTAATGGATTAAGAACCTTCAATGAATAAATAGTTTTTGCAATTTCAATCGCTTTCTCTGGACTAA
>NZ_JAUG01000003.1 GCF_000708285.2 Pedobacter borealis DSM 19626 | reverse complement strand
ATAAGAGGAGCTGAGCCGAGCCGTGCAACCAGTGGGCACAATGCCTGACAACAGGAGAATACTACCGGTTGTTAAGAGATACTATTTCAACAAACCGCCGTATGCCGAACGGCACGTACGGTGGTGTGAGAGGACAGATAGGGAAATAATCCCTATCTTCCTACTCGATTGCAACCAGCAAAAAAGTGCTTTGGTTCACAGCCGGATTGACGATAAACAAACGGATAATGTAACCCGCTATGCCAACATGCTCGGCATTTTCTTTGATTATTTTACACCTGAACAAAAGTTATCGGTTAAAAAGAATGTGCTTTTAAACAATCAAATAGCCAAAATTACCACACCTTATATGCGTTTTTATGAGCTTGAAGCATTATGTACCACGGGCGAACAACCTTATGTATTAAAGGAAATGAAAAATTATTGGGGCGGCATGTTAAAATTGGGTGCGACCTCTTTTTGGGAGGAATACAGCCCAGATAAAAAAGGAACCGAACACTTGGCGATGTACGGCCGTCCGTTTGGAAAAAGCCTTTGCCACGCCTGGGGAGCCAGCCCGATTTATTTATTGGGAAAATATTATCTAGGTGTACAACCTGCCACACCAGGCTACGAAACCTATATTATTGAACCTAATTTGGGTGGCTTAGCGTGGATGGAAGGTAAAGTCCCAACAGCAAATGGTGATATTTCAGTGTATTGCAGCAAGAAGGAAATCAAAGTTTCTTCTCCAACAGGCGTAGGTAAACTAAAGATAAAAAGCAAAACCAAACCAGTTGTAAAAGGTACTGAAGTTAAAGCAGTATCGAAAGGTTTGTATGAAATTACAATTGAAAAAGGCAAGGATTATAGCGTGAAGTATTCTGGTTAGTTTCGTCATTGCGAGAAGGCTTTTTCAGCCGACGAAGCAATCTTACTACTATGGGTTATAGCGACCGCTTTAAGATTGCTTCGTCATTCTTCCTCGCAATGACGATAAGCTTATAAACCTGCGAGGTTTGAAATGCAAAATCTTAATGTTGTTGTTGCGTTAGGGATTGTAAGGGTTCAGTACCGATCCTTCATCGGTACCGGAGCGAAGCGCAGCCCTGCAAAGCCCGGCCCCTTGCGTAGCTTGGGGAACGCCCAAATGAATTGCGGTTTCTTACACGCTCAATTTCTACATCAGGATCAGTACTTTAATAAAAAGATAGATCCTGAAACAAGTTCAGGATGACGACTTGACAAGTAAAATCAACAATTAAACCCCAATCCGTTGTTCTATTTTTTTAACACATTTATAGGCCTCGGCAAGGATCACATCATTTTCAATTGCTTGATCTACATTTATCGCATTTAACATCGAAATGGTTAAACAGGCAATAATTCCATTATTGCCATTAATACCAATTGGTACCGAAAGATCGGTAACACCAGAAACTGAATCACTATTTTTGAAATAAGAGCCAGTTTGCTGAATATCTTCCAATGAAGTCAGAAAATCTTCTTGCTGGGCCTTAGCATATTTTTTAAAAGTGGAATTGTTTTTTAATGTTGTGCTACGCTCAGCCTCGGGCATATAAGCCAATAAAACCTTGCCTGATGCAGTTAGTGGCAAAGGAAACAAATTTCCCTCTTCGATAGAAAGCGCAATTGGTCCCGGGCTTTTGGCATGAATAATCACCATTACCTGGTTCATGTACAAAATACTCAAATGGCAAGATTGACGGATACTATTTGCCAGTTCCTCTAATGGAAACTGGGCAGCTTTACGCAGTTCATCAATAGGCGAGTGCCTGTGCGAGAGGTAAAAAAGCTTTAACGATAGCCTATACTTGCCCGAAACTTCATCACGTAAAATATAGCCACGGCTTTCCAGACTCATCAACATCCTGTAAATTTCGTTTGGCGTTTTCTCAATACCAATAGCAATTTCAGTTTGAGACAATGGGATAGATTGTGCTGATAAATACTCCAATATATCAAGTCCTTTATCCAAAGCAGGGGCTTGGTACTTCGATTCTTTTTCGTTCATGCGGGTTTAATTTGGCTGTATCGTATTTTTTACAATTTCAAACATACAAAATGCTTTCTTATTTATCCAAGAGAAGATTTTGTATAATTTAAATACGAATATATGTTTTCATATTTAAAAAAAACATTTATATTTGAATTAGTGATCGCATTTTAAAGTTAATAAATTTATAAGGCTTAATTCCATAGAATTGAGAATTTATTTCTGAAAAAATTTATCGCTGATGACCATTTATAAACCTAACCAAAACATCCGAAACGGTGTGCAATAGTGAATGAGCAAACTTGTAATATTTTCTTGGCTTTATCTGTTAAGCATTCCGCTTTTTGCGCAAGATATTAAGGTTGCTCAATTGGATTGTGCGTATCGGAATAATCCTATTGGCATTGATGTTCTTTCGCCGGGTTTGAGCTGGAAACTGCAATCAGCTAAACACAATATCATGCAAACGAGCTATCAAATCGTAGTTTCTAGCAGTTTAAGCTATTTAAACAAAAACATTGGGGATGTTTGGGACACTAAAAAAGTAAAGTCTGGCCAATCATTACAGATTAAATATAAAGGTAAAAAGTTATTATCAAGCAAAACCTATTATTGGAAAGTCCGTGTTTGGGATAATTTCGGGCATGAATCTGGCTGGAGTGCTTCGGCCTTTTGGCAAATGGGACTGCTCAACACAGCCGATTGGAAAGGTGCAAAATGGATTGCCTACGAAAAACTTGCGGATTCTAACGTAAATAGTCTGCCAATGGATGGTAAAAAAGACAAATACATTGGCAATAATATCTTGCCGATGTTCCGCAAAGGTTTTACGGTAACGAAGACAATTAAAAAAGCCACAGCTTTTATTTCTGGTTTAGGCCATTTTGAAATGAGTTTAAACGGCGCGAAAGTTGGCGATGACTTTTTAGCACCCGGCTGGACGAAGTATGATAAAGAGGCCTTGTACCTGACTTATGATTTAACTAAACAGCTTAAGAGAGGTGAAAATGCAATAGGAGTGATGCTGGGCAATGGTTTTTATTATATTCCTACTATTAAAGAAAGGTATAGAAAATTAAAAGTAGCGTATGGTTATCCGAAAATGATCTGCAGGTTGTTGATCGAATATACAGATGGAACTTCAGCGAATATCATCAGTAACCAAAGTTGGAAAACCACGCCATCACCCATAACTTTTTCAAGCATTTATGGCGGTGAAGATTACAATGCCAACCTTGAGCAAAAAGACTGGAATTTAGCAGGTTTTAACGATAGCAGATGGAAATCGTCGTTATTAGCTGATGGTCCGAAACTAAATGCCCAAAAAGAAGAACCTGTAAAGATTTTCGAAAATTTTTCTCCTCAAAATATTAATCTGGTTGCCCATGGTGAATGGGTTTATGATATGGGCCAGAACGCTTCTGCAATTATCGAATTGAAAGTCCGAGGTAAAAAAGGAGATACTGTCCGCATTACCCCAGCCGAATTATTAAAAGCAGACGGTTCGGTAACACAAAAAAATATCGGCAGCCCATCTTATTTTACCTACATTTTAAAAGGAGGTGGCTTGGAAACCTGGCTGGCAAAAAGTAAAGATTTATTACACTGGGAAAATCAGGGCAAACTGATGTCGTTTGGAGATGCTGGCCATTGGGACGACAACCAAAAAGCAGGTTACAACGCTTTGTTGGATACCAAATGGGGAGGAAAGTATGGTGTTGATAAATTCGATGGTAAATATTGGATGTAGGTGGCGGCGATATAGGCCTTAACCTCTGGGTAGAAAATGGTAATGTTTACCTCTATCTATCCAAAAGCGGCACCTTCGACGAGAATAATACCTTGCTTAAACTTGGTCGTGTAAAACTCAAATTATCCCCAAACCCTTTCCATGGGAAATCATTTAAACAAGAACTGATCTTAAAAGATGGCTACGCCCAGATCTCAGGCTCAAACGGTAAATTAAGTGCCAAAATCAATATTTGGGTAGATGTTTTTAATCCGGTTATCTATTTAGACATTAAATCCAGCCAAAATACCACAACAGAAGCCAGTTACGAAAGCTGGCGCTTTGAAGACCGCATTACAAAAGGCAAAGAGAACAACCAAAATTCGTATAAATGGGCGCCTCAGGGCATTGTAAAAACCTTTAAAGATGAAATTGCTTTTAAAAACAATACCGTTCAATTTTACCATCAAAATAAACCGGAAACCGTATTCGATATTACAGTAAAACAGCAAGGTCTTGATAATAGAAAGGCCGAATTGTTCAATCCGTTAAAAAACATGATTTTCGGCGGCTCAATACAGGGAGACATGGAATGATTACTTTGAAAAGAGTTTCATTTACATCGATTCGAAGGATGAATCAGCCAATCAATCGTCTAAAAATTATCAGTTATTCAGGTATATGTTGGGTTGCAATGCCTTTGGCAAATACCCCACGAAATTTAATGGCGGTTTATTTACCTTCGATCCACAACTTACTGATACTGCGCTGAAATATACACCCGATTTCAGGAATTGGGGAGGAGGTACCCACACCGCTCAAAACCAACGTCTAGTTTATTGGCCGATGTTAAAAAGTGGCGATTTTGAAATGATGAAGCCGCAATTCGATTTCTACCTGAATTTGTTAAAAAATGCTGAAATCAGAACGCAGTCTGCCTGGGGACATAATGGCGCCAGTTTTACAGAGCAATTGGAAAATTTTGGATTACCAAACCCTGCGGAATATGGCTGAAAACGCCCCGCTGATTTTAACAAAGGCATGGAATACAATGCCTGGTTAGAATATGAATGGGATACCGTTTTAGAGTTTTGTATGATGATTTTGGAAACAGAAAGGTACAATGGCAATAACATCGAAAAATACCTTCCATTGATTGAAAGTTGTTTAACATTTTTTAAAGAACATTATACCTATTTAGCCAAACAACGCGGAGCAAAAGCTTTAGATGCCGATGGACATTTGGTTTTGTATCCTGGGTCTGGTGCTGAAACCTACAAAATGGCCTATAACTCCACCTCAACCATTGCCGCACTACAAACCGTTTTAGAACGACTTCTGGAGCATCCCAATTTAGTTGAAAAGCAAAAATCGGAATGGAAAACCATGCTAAAAACCATTCCACCGATCAGTTTTAGAACATTTGACGGCCGCACCACAATTGCTCCGGCAAAACTTTGGGAGCGCATTAACAATACAGAAAGTCCGCAGTTGTATCCCGTTTATCCCTGGGGCATTTATGGACTTGGTAAACCTGGTTTAGACACCGCCATCAATACCTTTAAGTACGATACAGATGTATTGAAATTCCGCAGTTATATCGGCTGGAAACAGGATAATATTTTTGCAGCCAGATTAGGTTTAACTGAAGATGCTGCAAATCTAACCACTGCAAAATTAAAAGACTCGGGAAGGAGATTCCCGGCATTCTGGGGACCTGGCTTCGATTGGACACCAGACCATAATTGGGGCGGCTCTGGTATGATCGGTTTACAGGAAATGCTGATGCAGGTAGACGGAAAAAAGATTTATCTTTACCCTGCATGGCCTAAAGAGTGGGATGTACATTTCAAGCTCTATGCGCCTTACCAAACAACCGTTGAAGGGTAGTTGAAGAATGGAAAATTAATAAATTTAAAAGTATGGCCTGAATCAAGGAGATCGGATATAATTAATATGATTAACTAATCGGTATCGTCTTCCTGAACTTGTTTCAGGATCTGAACAACAAGATAGATGCTGAACTAAATTCAGCATGACGAACGCTTTAAAATAATTTTAAAAAGAAAAATGGATTTACAATTAAAAGAAAAAGTTATTATCATTACCGGCGCTGCAAAAGGCATTGGTAGAAGCATTGCAGAAGTATTTGCTAAGGAAAATGCAATTGCCGTAATCGTAGGTAGAAAAGCAGCAGATAACCAAAAAGTAGTTGATGAAATTATTGCACAAGGCAAACAAGCAGAACAATTTGTTGCAGAACTTTCCAATCCAGATGATTGCGAAAAAGTAGTTAAAGAAATCGTCGCTAAATTTGGAAGGATTGATGGTTTAGTGAATAATGCGGGTGTTAATGATGGGGTAGGTTTAGAAAGTGGAAATTATAAAGACTTTATGGCTTCATTACATAAAAATTTAGTGCATTATTATCTGATGGCACACCATGCCTTGCCAGAATTAATTAAAAGCAAAGGTGCTATTGTAAACATCACTTCAAAAACTGCCGAAACAGGACAGGGGAATACTTCAGCCTATGCTGCTGCAAATGGTGGTAGAAATGCATTAACCCGCGAGTGGGCTGTTGAATTATTAAAATATGGCATCCGCGTAAATGCCGTAGTGGTTGCCGAATGCTGGACACCTGCTTACGAAACCTGGATAGAGACTTTGGATAATGCAGAAGAAAAACTAAAAGAGATCACTTCAAAAATTCCATTGGAAAATAGAATGACAACCGCAGAAGAAATTGCAAACATGACAGCTTTTTTAATGTCTAACAAATCAAGTCATACCACTGGACAGATTATCCATGTTGATGGCGGTTATGTTCATTTAGACAGAGCTTTGGCAAACGCTTAGTTCAGTTGACAGTTTTTAGTTTGCAAATTACAGTTAACCGATTAACCAATTTATACGATTAACCTTCATTAAAATGAAAACCTTTACCTGTACTACACCTGGAACTTTCGAATATTCAGAAACAGAAAAACCTGAGCTTAAAAAAGACCATGCCATTATAAAAATTAAAAGAATCGGTATCTGTGGGACCGATTTACATGCCTTTGAAGGTACACAACCTTTCTTTAACTACCCAAGAGTTTTAGGTCACGAGTTATCTGGCGAATTGGTTGAAGCCGATGGGGCCAAAAGTTTCAAAATAGGAGAGGCTGTTACTTTTATCCCATATTTTAATTGTGGCGAATGCATTGCTTGCCGAATGAACAAACCAAACTGCTGTGTTAAAATGCAGGTTTGTGGTGTACATGTTGATGGTGGTATGCGCGAGTATTTGCAGGTTCCATCGAGAACACTTTTACATGGCGAGGGCTTGAGTTATGATGAGCTCGCTTTAGTTGAACCTTTAGCTATCGGTGCACATGGTGTGCGTAGGGCAGATGTTCAGCCTGGAGAATTTGTCCTTGTTATTGGTGCCGGGCCAATTGGTTTAGGCACAATGGAATTCTCCAGAATTGCCGGGGCCAACGTAATTGCGTTAGATATTAACGAAGACCGTTTGGCTTTCTGCAAAGATAAATTAAAGGTAGCACATGTGGTTAATGCGCTTTCGCCTGATGTTGTGCAACAACTGAGTGATATTACCAATGGCGATATGCCGACGGTAGTAATCGATGCTACAGGTAATCAGAAGGCCATTAATAATGCTATAAACTATATGGCACATGGAGCAAGGTTCGTTTTAATCGGCTTGCAAAAAGGAGATTTAATTTTTAACCACCCTGAGTTTCATAAGCGCGAATCGACATTAATGAGCAGTAGAAATGCCACCATTGAAGATTTTGAACACGTAATCAAATCAATGAAAGCTGGTTTGGTTAATCCTACAAACTATATTACGCATCAAGTTAAATTTGAGGAAGTAAAAGATGAGTTTGAAAGCTGGTTGGATCCAAAGAATGGGGTGATTAAAGCAATGGTTAGTGTGGGAAATTAACCGTTAGCCATATTTTTATTGGGGGCGTCATGCTGAATTTAGTTCAGCATCTATTACACATAATATTCATTTTCAAAGATCCTGAAACAAGTTCAGGAGGACGATCAAAGGGGGTGACGATCACAGAATGATAATCGCATAAAAAAGCCGATAACCCTAAGATTATCGGCTTTTTATTGTACGGTACTTTATTAAAATTATTTATAAAAAACCTCATTCCAATGCAATTCATTTCTGAATTGATTGATTTTGGTATCGGCACCAATATTAACATATTCTAAGCCGGCAATATTCGCAAAATCCAATAAATGCTCGGTAGTTAAATTCTGACTATAAGCGGTGTGGTGGGCACCACCAGCATAAATCCATGCTGCACAACCCGTTTTCATATCAGGTAATGGTTTCCACAATACACGGGCTACCGGTAAGTTTGGTAAATCATGTTCAGCTTCAACAGCTTTTACTTCGTTCACCAATAAACGGAAACGGTTGCCCATATCTATTAAAGATGCATTTAAAGCATCGCCACCAGCAACGTTAAAAACCAAACGCGCAGGATCTGCTTTACCGCCAATACCCAGTGGGTGAACCTCTAAACTCGCTTTACCACTTGCCAATGAAGCATCAACCTCAAGCATGTGTGAGCCTAAAACCATAGAGTTTGCCGGATCGAAATGATACGTATAATCTTCCATAAATGCATTTCCACCAGCTAAACCAGCACCCATTACTTTACAGGCACGCACCAAAGCTGCTGTTTTCCAATCACCTTCACCCGCAAAACCATAACCATCGGCCATCAAACGTTGTGCTGCAATTCCAGGTAACTGGATCATACCGTGTAAATCTTCAAAAGTATCAGAGAAACCTTTAAAACCTCCGTCTTCCAGGAATTTTCTTAAACCCAGTTCGATTTTAGCCGCTTCGTAAACAGATGAATGTCTGGCACCGCCAACTTTTAAATCGGCAGTCATCTCGTAAGTCGCTTCGTATTCTTTTAATAACGTTTGAATAGAATCCTCACTTATCCCATTAATTACCGCTACTAAATCGCCTATACCATAGGTATTTACCGCAAAACCAAATTTCATTTCAGCTTCTACCTTATCGCCATCTGTAACCGCAACATAACGCATATTATCGCCAAAACGGGCAAATTTGGCGCCTTGCCAATCGTGCCATCCGGCAGCAGCCCTGCACCAGGTATCAATCTGTTTAGCTACTTCTTCATCCTGCCAGTGCCCAACAACTACTTTACGGTCTTTACGCATGCGTGATACCATAAAACCAAATTCACGGTCTCCATGAGCACTTTGGTTCAGGTTCATGAAATCCATATCAATGGTATTCCATGGAATATCGCGGTTAAACTGTGTGTGTAAGTGCAATAATGGTTTCTGTAAAACATTTAAGCCTCTGATCCACATTTTAGCAGGAGAGAAGGTATGCATCCAGGTAATTACGCCGATACAGTTCTCATCAATATTGGCTTGTTGCAAGGTTTCGAAAATTTCCTCTGTAGTTTTTACAATCGGCTTGTACACTACCGAAACAGAAATACCTCCGTTCTGGTTCAACGAATCGGCCACTTGTTGGGCATGCTCCGCTACTTGTTTTAAGGTTTCTTCACCATACAAATGCTGCGTACCTGTAATAAACCAAACTTGTAATTTTTTTAAATCAATCATTACTATTTATGTTATTTTTAATTTATTCAATTCCCCTCGGTCTGTGTCCTCACAGACCGAAATGTTTTTCTCTTCCTTGGTCTGTGTCCTCACAGACCATTATCCATATTCTTTTTCTGAAAAGCAAGGTTCTGTTTTTTATCGGTTAGGGTAGCCCTGCTTTCCGTTTTATTCACCCACCCGCGGTTGGGTTCATGCTCACTCCAATCAGGTTTAGGTTACCTAGGTAAACCTTACAATTTTAAACCCGACAGCAGCGGTAGCTCCCGATTCTTCATCGGGACTATAGCGAATGGCGGGGCTTTCGTTTCCTAAGCACCACTGCAATTGCTTTCCTAATTTAAATTCATTCTCCTCGGTCTGTGTCCTCACAGACCGAAATGTTTTTTTTTGAAAGCAGTTCCTGTTTTCCATCGGTTACTGCAGTCCTGCTTTCCGTTTTATTCACCCACCTGCGGTTGGGTTCATGCCCACTCCAATCAGGTTTAGGTTACCTAAACCTGATAATGTTAAACCCGACATTTTGCACACATGCATCCTGCTGTCATGCTGAGGTACGAAGCATCTGTTTCATCGGTTGCAGATGCTTCGTGCCTCAGCATGACAAAACCTAAAAATTCACTTCTGTCCATAATAAGCACCATCACCATGTTTACGCTCGTAATGTTTCTCTATTAACGAATCTTTCAGCTTTGGTGCCTGCGGATTGATCTGTTCGGTTAACAAAGCCATTTGTGCCACAGTTTCTAAAACCGTACTGTTATAAACGGCTTTTTCGGCTGTTTTTCCCCAGGTAAAAGGAGCGTGGTTCCCCACCAAAATCATCTCAACTTCTTTATAGCTTAAACCCAAACTTTCAAAATGGTTCATGATCTGAAAACCCGTTTCGTACTCATAATTCCCTTTAATCATTTTATCAGCCATTGGAGGTGCACATGGAATATCGACTGTTAAATGGTCGGCATGGGTAGTTCCGAAAATTGGAATTGCCCTTTGCGCCTGCGCCCAAGCTGTGCCGTAAGTAGAATGGGTATGTACAATCCCACCAATTTCTGCCCAGTGTTTATATAAAACCGCATGGGTTTTGGTATCCGACGAAGGACGTAAACTGCCTTCAACAGTATTTCCGTCAAAATCTACAATCACCATTTTCTCCGGCGACAAATCTTCGTAAGGCACACCGCTTGGTTTAATGGCAAAAACACCTTTCGACCGGTCTGCAGCACTCACATTGCCGAAGGTAAAAAGTACCAGCCCTAATTTGGGCAACTGCATGTTGGCCTGGTAAGCCTGCTCTTTTATATCTTGATAGTTGCTCATGATAAATATGGTTTTACATCTTTTTTATTGTATTTCTCCAGGTATCTGCCCAAGCCTAAATATTGTTGGTAATGCTGGCGGTAAAGCTTTTGCTTTTTAATATTGGGCTTATATTCTTTCTCAAAACCTGTCCCCATGGCTGCCATTGCTGCTTCGATATTTGGATAAATACCAGCTGCAACAGCAGCGAACATAGCCGCACCTAATGCACAGGTATGCTCGAAACGGTGAATTCTAATGGGCATTTCCAATACATCCGCCATCATTTGCATAATATAAGTCGATTTTTTAGCCACACCACCAATTCCAATAATTCCTTTTACCGGAACACCCTGTTCTTTAAAACGGTCTACAATGGCTTTCGCACCAAAACAGGTGGCAGCAGCTAAGGCACGGAAAAACCGTGGTGCATCGGTTCCTAAACCTAAACCGGTTATGGCGCCTTTAAGTTCCTGATTTGCATCTGGTGTTCTACGGCCGTTTAACCAATCGATAGCCAGTTCGGCATAATCGCCCTCTGGTAAAGCTGCAGCCTCGTTGCTTAACTTAGCGATTATTTTTCCTTCGAGCTCTGCCTTTAATGCAGTAGCTGTAGCTTCATCAATTACATCAGATTCAGTAAGTAAATGGTTTAAAGGCCAGCTGATTAAATTCTTGAACCAGGCATAAACATCACCAAAAGCAGATTGACCGGCTTCTAAACCTGCCATACCCGGAATTACCGAACCATTAACCTGTCCGCAGATCCCGTTGATCAATTTTCCATGTAAATCCTGATTGGGAGCAACCAGAATATCGCAGGTACTCGTACCCATTACTTTACTCAGGTAGTAAGATTCAATCTGTCCGCCAACCGCGCCCATGTGTGCATCAAACGCACCAACACCAACAACTACATCTGTACTTAAGCCCAGTTTGGTTGCCCATTCTTCGCTCAATGTTCCCGCAGAAATATCAGAAGTATAGGTATCGGTGAATAATTTATCTCTAAAGCCTGCTAAAAGCGGATCAAGACTGCTAAAGAAATCTTCAGGAGGTAAGCCGTTAAACTCTTCTGCCCAAAGTGCTTTATGCCCGGCGGCACAACGGCTACGTTTCATTGTTGTAATGTCATTTCCACCACAAAGCAAAAACGGAACCCAGTCGCAATGTTCTATCCACGATACCGCACCTTTTTTAATAGTCGAATCGACCCTTAATATGTGTAATAATTTAGACCAGAACCATTCTGATGAATAAATGCCACCTACATATTTAAGGTAATTGGTGCTAAATTTAGTAGCGTGTTCGTTAATTTCTGCAGCTTCTTTAACTGAGGTATGGTCTTTCCAAAGCACAAACATGGCATTTGGATTTTCTTCAAAACCTTTGGTCAGGGCAAGGGGAGTACCCGTTGCATCAACAGCCACCGGACTTGATCCGGTCGTATCAACCGAGATTCCCTTTACCAGATGTGCAATATCGGCACCACCTGCTTTTGTTAAACAATCTTTTATAGTGTGTGTTAAACCTTCAATATAATCTAACGGATGCTGACGGAACTGATTAACAGCCGGTTTACAATATAAACCTTTCTGCCATCTAGGATAAAGAAAAACAGACGATGCGATTTCCTTTCCGTTTGCGGTATCGACTAGAACTGACCGGACAGAATCTGTCCCGTAATCCACTCCAATTACATAGTTTGCTGTGCTCATTACAATAAATAAATGTTTAATTAACGTTTATTTATTTGAATTAAAAAATTTTATTGCTTTTTTAAGCAAAAACCTTCATTTTAACGTTTTAGTAGCATCATTTTGTATATGGATTTTGCATCCACCAGTGTTGGATATTTTTTAAACCCTATTCTTTTTTCACTGTCGGGTATAGCAATTTAAAAGAATTGGATACCGCCTGATGCATAATCGTTGCATGGTTCTCCTGTGGTAAAAAATCAAAATATACTTTTACATTTTTGTTTTTGAAACCTTTTATTTTTTCAGTCAATAAATTTGCATCCACTTCCATCACCCTGGGTATTTCAGTTGGTGTTAGGCCTTCCTTACCTACAGCAATGTAAACATCAGTTTGTTGCTTAAACGTATTTTCCTTTAATTCGGAATCCTGATTCAACAACGAAGCATTGTCCCACCATAAACTCGGACTAATAATAATGTATTTATTAAAAAGTGCAGGTTTTTTAATCAGGATTTCAGTGGCCAGCAAACCGCCTAAAGATTGACCAATAAGGGTTTTGTTCGCATCCGTTTTATATTTTGCCTGAATATAGGGTTGAAGCTCTTTTTCGATGAATGAAATAAATTTATCTGAATGGCCTGTTGTAGGATACCTTTTCTTGTCGCCCTCGATGGAGGTGGGGAAAGTAAAATCCCGTTTGCGATCTACAGTGGCAATGCCCACCACAATTGATTTAGGCACCTGATTTACCCATTCGAAACTATTAAACTGCACAAGCCCCACAATATGGATAAAATCTTCATCTGCAGAACCATCAAGCAAATAAATTACAGGATATTTTGTGGTATCGTTTTGTTGATAGCCTTCGGGAAGGTAAATGTTCAGGATTCTTTTCTCAGCCAGTTCTTTTGATTGGAATTCGTCTATTCGCCCAAAACAAAGGGTTTACTTTTATCGCTTTCATTTGGCCTGTTTTTTTGTCCAAAAACTACTGCTGTAAAAAAAGTTAAAAGAAGAATTAGAAATGCTTTATTCATATGTTGTTTATAGGATGTTTGGTGCATTAAGCTCTGCTTAATTTATCTGCCGTTTTTTGGAAAAATACAATTTTCATTTGGCCTGATAAAATTGATGCTGCATTGCTATTAAAATAATGTCGACGATGTGCATTATTTAAAAAGGATAATGACATTTATAAGTATTTTTGCTCATAGCAAAAAAATATTTATGAGCAATACTCCGCAGAAGTTAAAGCACCAGCAGGTGCAGTACCTTGAATTTCTTTCCCGCGACCTTGAAAAGGTTAAAACATTTTATACAGCAGCCTTTGGATGGACTTTTACCGATTACGGGCCTGAATATACCGCTTTTGAAGGGGATTTTGTAGATGGAGGTTTTACCATCGGAGAGCCATTGAAAGGAAGCATCCTGGTTGTACTTTATTCACAGGATTTAGAAGGGACAAGAACAAATGTGATTAATGCAGGTGGCGTAATTTCAAAAGAAATCTTCGCTTTCCCGGGCGGCCGTAGGTTCCAGTTCCTTGATCCGGATGGGTATGAGCTTGCCGTATGGTCGCTGTAAGGATCGACCCGATGCGCTATCCTTTTAAAGAGGCCATGGGTTATCAATTTCGTCATTTTTTGTGAAGCTCCTGCGCAGGCCCGATTAAGTGACCTTCCGATCCCCTGATGTAGCAAAGTTTGTAAACGTCTTCATATTGAACAACTTCACCAACAAGTGTGGCACCGTGTTTTTGCAGTCTTGGCAACAACTCGTCGATATCCGAAACCGTAAACATTACACGCAGGTAGCCAAGGGAATTAACCGGTGCTTCGCGGTGGTCTGAAATGGTAAGCGGACTAAGAAACTGTGAAATTTCAAGGCGGCTATGGCCGTCGGGGGTAACCTTACCTGCCCATTCTCCCTCGATTGTTGCCCGGCCTTCAAGTTTCAGTCCGATTTCGGTAAAAAAAGAGATTGCATTGTCAAGCGATGCCACAACAATGCCCATGTTATCCATTCTGATCAATTGGTTTTGTTCCATAAGGATTTAGTTATAATTTAAAATTAAGGAATTTCACAAAGCTAACCGATGCTTTATGGAATAAATTGTACAAATCGGAACAGCGGTATGATATGCATTATGCACACCAGGTGTCCATTTATCTTTTAGTCAGCGATGAGTCCGGTACTAAAGATGTAATCACGTATTAATAGGTTTAAATCAAAAAATATGTAATTTTAAAAAATGATCAGGACCATACCGCAGCTTACCGTGATTGATATTGAGCAGGAGACCGCCGGCGTAAGCAGCTACAAAAATATTCCGCTTTCCCTCTTTAATGACCATGTTGTAAGGGCTGGGGTAATGACGGAGCCCTTTTACTCGCACTATCATCCAAATAGTGATGAAACCTTTATGGCGGAGAGGGGCAGAAAAGTATCGGCCCAGTGGTATTTATAAAATTGATGCTCGTTGGTTATCTGAAAAACCTGAACAGCGACACAATGATTCAATACCTCAATTTCTTTGTCTTCAACAGAACTATAAACAAATTAAAAATCAATTTATGCTAAATGTACAAAAGGTGTCTATTAAGAATAATTTTACATTCTGTTTTCTCTTTTGGAGTTTTTTAGTCCATTCTCAAGAATTAAAGATTTCCCAAAGTAAGGGGGAGAGGGTAACAAGCAAAAAGTCTTTGAAAATCGATGAGCGTAAAACGGATTCGCTATTTTTTGTAAAGAACAGGAGCTTACTTACCGCAACCTGGAATACACCATTTGGTTACAATAGCATCAAGTCAAATAGTGCTCCAATTGGCCCATATATGGGAAACGGCGATGTTGGCGTGGTTTGCCACACATCTGGTAACAGTCAGACTTTTCGTATATCCAAAGTAGATTTTGTAACTGATGGTTGGAGCGACTGGGCAGGCACAGGGCCAGCAGCATTACCAGTTGGCGGTGTCCAAATCACTGTAAAATCTCCTATTACCGATGATTTTAATTATCAAATGGATCAACTCGGGAACGAATTACGGATGAATACAGCTACTGCTCAACCGGTAAAGATGAAAAGCTGGATAACAGTAAATGATAATGTGATGATTACTGAACTTAGAACCACTTCTCCCAATCCGGTAAAGATATCAGTGGAAACATTTGCAGATGGTGCCAACACTTTATATGGAACTACATCTGAAATTAATGATCAGGTCGCTCAGGTTACTCGTCAAACCAAAACTGCTGAGGTAAGGTGGATCTCTAAAGCCGGAATCTCCACCAGGATCATAGGTGCGGGCTCTACCTTAAGTCTGGTTTCAAAATCACAGGTTAATTCTTCTTTTGTGCTTACAAATGCAAAGCCAGTATTTGTATTGACGGACATTTCAGGAGGTGGAAAAATTAACGATGCTAAGTTGCCATCTGCTTACAGGCATTTAAAATCTATAGATAGGAGTGTTGTTGCCAGATTAAAAAAAGCCAAAGCTGCCTGGTGGAAAGACATGTGGAGCAGATCATATGTAGAAACTAATGATGAATTGCTCAACAGACATTATTTATCATCCATTTATTTTCTGGCTTCGGCCTACAATGAACATTCGCCAGCCTGCGGTGGGATGTATGGGGTATGGAATATGGCTGATTCAATGATGTATCATGGTGATATTCATTTGAATTACAACAGCCAGGCTGGTTTTTACAGTGTATTTTCTGCAAACAGACCTGAGATTGCCAAACCCTTCTATAATTTCATTGAATCCATTGTTCCGGATGGGAAAAGACGAGCGCAAACGGATATGGGTAGTGTGCATCCATCTTTGGCAGGCAAATCATTCAGAGGAGCGGTTTTCCTTGTAGGGGGACTGGGTATCGGAGTCCCATATAACTACTATTGGCAGCAGACCATGAATGCGCCTTTCAATGTTCCGCTTTTCAGCTGGTATTATGAATATACTGGCGACGAGGATTTCCTGAAGAATCGCGCTTATCCTTTTATCCGGGAATGTGGAGATTTCTACGAAGACTACCTGAAAAAGGAGGCCTATGGCGATTCCTATCGTTACACGATCACTACTGGTGCACATGAGGACTCCTGGGATTTGAATCCACCTTCAGATTTAGGATTTGTTGAGCAAACCTTTAGTTTACTCTTAAAGTATAGTAGGGTACTTAATGTGGATGCAGAGCGTAGAGCCTTATGGCAGGATATTCTTTTGCACTTACCAAAGTATAAGGTAATCATGCCTACAAAGAGTCCTAACAAAGGATTACCTGTCTTTGCTAAGAATGAGGCGGGCTGGGACCACCCAAACCACATGATACAAATGCACCCTGTGTATCCTTGTGAAGTATTGGATTTGCTTTCAGCCCCAGACACCTTGCAGATTGCGAGAAATACGGTAGATTACTATGAAGTTTCTCAAAACGGTTTCACAGGCTCTATGAATTCATTGGGATTAAGTGGATTTATAATGGCTGCCAGGGTGGGCTTTAATCCTGATATAATTATTCAGAATCTAAGAACACTGGTTTCTAAGGCCAAACCCAATTTCCTGATTATTGACGGACATCATGGTGCAGAAAAGACGGCACTTGTTGAAACCATTAACTCCATGATGTTGCAAACGCTTGATAGCACTTTATATTTATTTCCTAATTGGCCCAAATCGGCAGCTAAATTTACTCGGTTGAGAACAAAAGGGGCATTTCTGGTTTCAGCTGATTATGATGGAAAAACTGTTTCTAACCTGAAAATATTTAGTGAGAAAGGCACTAGATGCTATTTAAATGATCCCTGGAAAGGAAACGACATCCAGGTGAGAGAAAATGGCTTGTTAATCCCTGTTCAAAAGATTGGAGAAAGGTATACTTTTGCGACCAAAGCTGGTGGTAATTATGTATTGAGTCACTGAAACAAAAACATTTAACTAGACATGAGATTGTAAGTAATTTATGATATGATTTTTTTGAAAAATGCCTTTTAAAATACATTATAAATAGAAAAGGTGCAATCTCTTGCACCTTTTGTGAACCTCACTGACATTGCGCAAAGCCGTTTATTTGATGGATGATGATTTTAAGGATCAAATGCCAGAGAAAAACGATTCAAATGACATCTTAAAGGAAATAGAATACTGCCGGGAATTACAAAAGCGCATCGAATCTGGTGAAACATTAAGCAAAATTCCTGCCGTACAGGAGAAACTGAATCAGTTGAAGATACACAGGAGAATTACACTTTATCAAAAGATATGGATGCCAGGGTCGGACACAAAACAGCTGACAGTAGTTTTTTTTGGTTACAAAATACATTTGGCAATGACAGAGGAACGTATCATTACTACTGCTATTGTTACCTCGGCAGAGAAGGGAGATGGTCCTGAACTACCAAAACTGTAGAACCAGACCATGTACAAAAGAGTTCAGGGTAAAAAGATAAATAGGTACAACCAGTCAATGGTTTATTATTTTGACGTTGAAAAGTGCAAGAGATGTCCGCTGAGGGATGGATGTTACAAGCCAGAGGCCAAAAGCAAAACTTATTCAGTTGCAATAAAAGCAAATGAACACATAGAACAGGAAGTATTTCAGCAAAGCGATTACTTCAGGGAAAAGTCGAGACATAGGTACAAAATAGAGGCGAAAAATAGCGAACTGAAGAATGTTCATGGATATGACAGGGCAGATTCCTATGGTTTGGAAAGCATGAAAATGCAAGGTGCTCTTGCCATATTCGTAGTAAATCTAAAAAGAATACTCAAATTCTAGGTTTGGTAATCTCATCCCAAAAAAATTCTTCAGGAGTTTGCAAACCGCTATAAAATAAATCGGAAGGCAGCCTAAAAGTAAATGTGAAATAACACAGCAAAAAGAAGGCAGTTGAATAGTTCATAACCATTCAACTGCCTTCTTTTGCCGTAGACTATTTTAAGGTCACTTTTTCAGTGCCCTCTGATTTATGATACACCCTTTTTATGAAGTAGAATATAAGGTATTTTATTAGACTAAAGCTGTTTGTCAATTTCTTTTGATAAAGATTCAGCGATATTCGATCCACCAATTTGCGAATATTTAATAATGCCATTTTTGTCAATCACTATTGAAGTTGGATATGCTGCAACTTTATAATCACCTGCTGTTTTTTTCCCATCACTCAATAGTGTGTAATTGAAGGTATTCGTTTTTAAAAATTCTTTAATTTCCTTAGCACCGTCATTTCCTATGGCAAGAAAGACAACATCCTTGCCCTTATATTTTTCTTTTAATTTATTGAGTTCGGGCATTTCATGTTGACATGGTACACAAGCTGCAAACCAAAAGTTCAGTACAACTACTTTTCCTTTCAGATCTTGCAATGCGTATTTTTTTCCATTAATGTCATTTAATTCAAAAGGAGGTGCAGTTTTTCCTGTCTCCTTTGCCATTGTGGCATTTGCTTGCTCCATTTTTTCTTGTAGTTGTTTTATCTTCGAGGTATCAACTTTTACCAAATAGATGTGCTGTTCATTGCCTTCGCTACTCTTCTCCATTTGAAAACTCCCGCCCCAGGCTTGCATAACACTATCAATCTTTGCATAAGATATTTCCGCCCCTCCTTTGATAAAATACTTTGCATTTTTTGGGAACATATCTTCTTTGCGCATTTTTTCCTGAGCATTAGCAAGGCTAGCGAATAAACACAGTGCTATTAACATTAAATAATTTTTCATGTGGATTTAATTTGATTTTAATTTACTTTACATTTTGATAAACAAAACTACTTCACTATGCTGCCTGTTTCTGTTAACGATGCCTTAATTAATGTTAACTAGTGTTAACTCACCTAATCTGTACCTTATTATTAGGTATCTTTAACACTACAGAAAGAATATAATTTACATGAAGAAAAGAATGCGTTTTGTATGGTTATTGGCTATTGTCACAATTACAGGAATCATTGTGTTTCAGGTATATTGGGTATATAATTCTTATAAAACAGAAGAACGTAATTTTTATAGTTCGGTAACTTTTTCATTAGAGCGTAGCATTAGTGCTTACATGTCAAAGGAGATTAAGCCTCAGATTATTTTCAAAGCAGATTCATCTTCTCTTTCAGAAATCAGTGGGATTGTGAGGATGCCTCGGGAAAATAATAGTTCACCAGAATCATATGTAGGAGGACAGGGAATTGTGGTTAAGTTTCCAGCTTCTCAAAAAAACTCTCAAAACGTCTCGCAAATGAAGTTGGGAGACATTACTCTAATGGCTCAAAACTTCGGCAAACCATTGAAAATTAAAATGTTAAGTTCGTTCTTACAGCAAGAGCTTAAAAAAGACAATATGGCTATTTCGTTCAACCTTGTTTTACTCAAGAAACAAAAAATGCTACCGGTTAATAAGGCTGCTGTATTTGTAAGCTTTTCGAAAGACAGTGAGGTTGTTGTTGCAAATATCACTAATGAAAGCCAATATTTATTGTTACGAATATTGGTCCCGGCTTTAATTTCGTTGTTATTGATTTTTTTGTCTGCTGCTAGCCTTTATTATATGGGAATTATTATTCGAAGACAGATGAAATTGGATTCTATGAAGAATGATTTTTTCAGTAATATAGCCCATGAACTGCGTACCCCGATCTCAATTCTGAAGTCGACTCACGAGGCTCTCTATAAATTCGGCGAATCTTCAGATCCAGAGATAACTTCTCGCTATCTTGAGATCAATACCGCCATTTTGGATAAATTAGATAGCAATGTTGATCGAATATTAGATATTACCCGGTATGAGCATGGTGTTAAACCAGTAAACATAGAACGAGTAGATCTTTTGTTGCTCATTAATAAAATAATAGCGGAGTTTTCTGTCCATGATCATATTTCAATCCAATATAATCTGCCTCTTAATGCATATGTTAATACAGATATGTATATTATCCACACCGTGCTAACCAATCTGGTAGACAATGCTATTAAGTATACAGAAGGACAGGTAAAGATTAATATAATTGCTGCACTAACAGATCATCATTGGAAACTAGAAGTAAAAGACAACGGACAAGGTATTGATGAAGAATATCTGCCCTATATATTTGATAAGTTTTACCGGGTGCCATCGGGTAACATTCACGACGTAAAAGGGTATGGGCTTGGTCTGAATTATGTTAAGGAGCTTGTTGCTGCTTTGAATGGAAAGATCGACGTAAAGAGCAGTAAAGGTATTGGAACAACTTTTATTCTAAAATTCCCTATCTATGGATAAAATTAAAGTACTATTGGTTGAGGATGAAGATGTTCTGGCAATGATTATTGCTGAAACACTTGGTAAAAGAGGCTTTGAAATCAAGATTGCTAAGAATGGTGTTGAGGGTTGGAGCATGTTCAATCAGCTAAAGCCAGACATTTGTATCATTGATATTATGATGCCCCGAAAGGATGGTATCTCCCTGCTTCAAGATATTCGCAAAGTAGATGAATTTATTCCTGCTATCTTTCTAACGGCAAAGTCTCAAACAGAAGATGTATTAAAGGGATTTGAGGCTGGGGCAGATGACTACATGAAAAAGCCATTTAGCATGGAAGAGCTAATACTTAGGTTAAAAAGCATGATGCGCAGAAAAATTCCAGGCATAATAACCAACTCTCCAGTACAGGAAGTGTCAAATAAGATAGGACCTTATGAGTTTAACCACAAAAAGTTGGAGTTGATGTTTGAAAATTCAACAATTGCATTATCTCAACGGGAAGCTGATTTATTGGCGCTGTTGTTACAACATAAAAATAGCATACTAGATAGAAATATTGCATTATTAAAGCTTTGGGGCGACGATAATATATTTAATGCCCGAAGTATGGATGTATACATTAGCAGGTTGCGCAAATACTTTGTTAAAGATACTCATGTAGAAATATTGAATATCAGGGGACAAGGTTATAAATTGATCGATTAGTACAGGAAAGAAGCTTTTGAGCCTCATAACTATAGGATAACGAGATAATTTCTTTAGATTTGATCAGTCTACTATTATCCTGAGACAGGATTTTAACGTATGAATAGACATAGTAAACTTTCAGAGCCAGAATTAATCAGCTTGTTAAAAACTGGCGATGAACTTGCTTTTACTGAAATTTACAACCGATACTGGAAGAAGCTCTTTACTGTTGCTGCAAATAAAATCGGCGATCTTGAGGAAGCCCGAGAAATTGTACAAAATATATTTATCAGCCTTTGGAACCGCAGAACACAATTGGAGATTAGGGGAGCACTAAGCAGTTACCTTGCGGTTTCTGTAAAATATCGGGTAATTAATGTGTTGGACAAAAAAAATAACCATCAAATTTATTTAGATAATCTTCGTATTTCTGATATTGACGATTCTACTCAACAATGGTTAGCGTTTATGGAATTGAAAGATAGACTTGCCGAACTCGTTGCGGAATTGCCAGAAAAGTGCCGACTTGTATTTGTTTTGAGTAGAGACGGTGGACATTCCCAAAAGCAAATTGCCGAAAAACTCGGGATCTCTGAGAAAACGGTTGAAGGCCATTTAACAAAAGCAATAAAATCGCTCAAAACAGGTCTAAATACCTTCCTATTAACACTTCTTTAATTTATTTCCTTTTACAAGCAAGGGATAACTTGTTTTTAGCTGACTTATATATAGAAATCTTTATATATGGAGAAGTTAAATACGCCAGATCGCTTTAAACACTTGGCTTCCAAATGGAAGGATGGATCAATTACATCAGAAGAAACAAAGGAATTTGCAGCATGGTATAATGCTGATCAGGATAAAGAGATTTTTATCCCCGAGCAATTTGCTAAAGATTTAAACAGCTTAAACAAAAGCATGTTTGAAGCGATATTGTTAAAAATCAAACCAACAAAACGAGTTTCATTATGGCCTCGAATTGCTGCCGCGGCTATTATAATGGTGATATTTGGTGCTGGAATAGGGTATTTTAGAAATATAGCCCATTTTAATGGGATCGAACAAATTGCAGATAGAGGCCCAGGTAAAAATGGCGCAATCTTGACTTTGGCCAATGGAAAAAAAATCTACATCTCAGACAACAAAACAGGTGTGCTTGCAAGTGAACCAGGGATAAGTATTTCTAAAACTGCGGATGGACAAATTATATACACCATTAATGATCGCGAAAGTGCGCCTAGCAGTGGATTTAATACCCTACAAACCTCAAATGGAGAACAA
This sequence comes from Pedobacter borealis DSM 19626, assembly GCF_000708285.2. GTDB lineage: Bacteria > Bacteroidota > Bacteroidia > Sphingobacteriales > Sphingobacteriaceae > Pedobacter > Pedobacter borealis. Next base: position 107,344 of record NZ_JAUG01000003.1, on the reverse strand, counting down.
ACTCAGGTGAGGTTACCCGATGGAACTGTGGTGTATCTAAATTCAGCATCTAGCTTAAAGTATCCAACTTCTTTTACAAAAAAGAAAAAACGAATGGTGGAACTTTCTGGTGAAGGCTATTTTAATGTAAACAAAGATAAATTACATCCATTTATTGTAAAAACAGAGCGCCAAGAAGTTGAAGTCTTAGGAACACAGTTTAATATTAATAGTTATGCTGGCGAAATCCTTACACGTACAACTCTACTGGAGGGTTCGGTAAAAATTACTGGAAAAAATAAGATAATTAAAGTTTTAAAGCCAAACCAACAAGCAATTAATTCTGCAACTAAAATGGAAATAGTCGATGTAGAAGCTCAGTTTTTTGTGGATTGGAAGGAAGGATTTTTTATGTTCAACAAAGAGAATCTAGAAAGTATCATGAAACGTGTTGCGAGATGGTATAACGTAAAAGTAATATATGAAGATCCTAAATTAAAAAGCGAAATCATTTCTGGTACAATTAGCAAGTATGAAACAATATCAAGCCTTGTTAATGTATTAGAACGTAGTGGCCTTGCAACATTTAAAATTGATAAAGATGTGGTTACGATTAGCTTAAAGAAATAACTCACTAATCAACAGTTTAACAAAACCTTTCAAAGTGATTAACAACTAACGGTTTGAACCTTATAAACAAAGGCAAAATCCATTGATAAACCTAAACAACCAAAATACATGAAAAATCAGAAACAAGGACCTTGAAGGGTATAGTAATTTGATGCAAAAAAGAGCCTCGATTCGTGGTCGAAGCCCTTTCTATCTGCATTCAGAAATATTGATTAAACAAATTTCTTAAACCTGGTGAAGTGCTCAATCCTTCTAAAAATCGACACAACGCCATAACAGACTAATGTCAAATGTATAAAAATTATACTAATTTTTTATGTAAGCCTTGTGGCTACATGGTTAAAATACTATTGAATAAGGATTCGCTTTTTCAGCGGATGAATGAGATTGATAAACGAAAATGGATAATGAGGGCTAAACTAACTACATTCTTATTAATCATTACACTTGCGCAGGTTAGTGCTTCAACTTTCGGGCAAAATTTAACGCTTAAAGAGAAGAACATCACCATTGCAAAAGTGTTTTATGAAATCCGTAAGCAAACCGGATATGATGTTTTGCTGTGGAGCAAAAAGCTAGATATCTCAAAAAAAATAGATGTAGCGTTTAATAATACACCAGTTAGTCATGTAATTAATCAAATTATTAATGGAACAGAGCTGAAATATACGTTAAACAACAAAACCATATATATTGAACAAAAAGAAAAATCTTTTTTTGAACGGCTTGTAGAGCGATTTCTTGAGATCGATATCAGTGGAAAGGTATTAGGTGAAAATGGAGAAGCACTTGCGGGAGCTTCTGTTAAAATTAAAGGAACTTCACACCTTGTGATTACAAATGATAAAGGAGAATTCAATTTCTCTAAAGTTGATGAAAATGCAATATTAGTGATTTCTTATCTCGGTTATGAGTTGATGGAAGTTAAAGCCAAACCTAATTTAGGGTCAATAAGGATGGTGCGAAGCACGAGTAAATTGGATGAGGTTAATGTTTCTATTAATACAGGTTATCAAAAGATCAAAAAGGATCAAATAACCGGAGCGGCATCTAATATGAATGAAGAACAATATCAGCAGCGAACAGCAATAACAGGGAATTTTTTGGAGAGCTTAGAAGGAAAGATTCCAGGCTTGGTTTATAACGGGCAAACCGGAGAACTCACTATCCGTGGTGTTTCTACTTTTGATGCCGTAAAGCAACCATTAATTGTACTCGATGGTTTCCCTACAGAAATAGACCTGAGAACAATTAATCCAAACGACATTACTTCTGTTACTGTTTTACGTGATGCGGCTGCAGCTTCCATTTATGGGGTTAGAGCATCAAATGGGGTCATTGTTGTAGAAACGAGACGAGGTAAGATGGGCAAGCCTGTATTTACCTTCAATAGTTCTCTAGCTTTTCAAGATAAGCCAGATTTTAGCTACATGAACTATATTTCTTCAAGTGAATTTGTGCAATTACAACGTGATAATTTTTATATCACTAAGCCTAACAATGTGTTGTATAATGTGGGTATCTATAAAATGAACCCTGCGCAAGAAATTCTTTTTAAGGGACCAAGACCTGGTGTGGTTAACCCAGTATTAACTCAGGCTCAGGTAGATCAGCAATTGGCTGCATTAGGCTCTTATGATAACCTAAATGAGTACCAACGTTTATTCTATCAACAAAGACAGGTAAAGAATGTAAATTTTGATGTAAGTGGCGGAAGTCCGAACAATACGTATATGATGGGCTTGAACTATATTGGAGAAACACCAGTAAATAGGGGTTCACAAAATAAACAGTTTAACCTTAACTTGGCCAACACCTTTCGATTTTCTTCTAGATTCAATTTTGATTTTAGGGGAACTTACACTAATATTAATAACACCACGGCCAATACCCCAATTTATGGGGATATTTTCCCCTACGAGCGTTATGCAGACGATAATGGAAATCCGCTGCCTGTATCTTTAGGGCCAAGAAAGGATTATATTACTTATCATACTTCTACTGCAACAAATAATGCCTTACAAGCTGCTGGGTTATACAACCAGTTTTATTTTCCCTATCAGGAACTGACTAGCAATGAGAACACACAAAAAAATTCTTTGATCAAATTTCAGGGTAGATTAAATAGCAAGATTACCAATTGGCTTAATTTTGATTTGGGAGGGAATTATGAAAATCAGAATGTAAGGTTTGATCAATTGCAGACCGAAGATTCATTTACAACTAAAACTTTAATCAATTCAATGGCCTTAAAAGATGCCGTTACAGGAAAGGCACTTTTTACCAATATGCCTAAAGGTGATATTTTAAAACGAAATACCCAAAAAATCACTAATTACACCTTACGGGGGCAATTAAACTTCAGTCATACATTTGGTAAAGATCATAGCTTATCGGGAATACTTGGCGCAGAGCAGAAAAAGACGGTAGGTGAAGGATACTTAACCTCATTTTTTGGCTATGACGGACAATCATTGATTGTAAAACCGATTAATATGGGCGCTTTAAATACTACGGTTAGACCTGCCTTTCCATTCAATACTAATGGTAGTGGAGCAAAGTTTAATAGCACAGAATATTTTAATGAAACCGCCAGCGATAGAAGGTTTATTTCTTACTATGGTCAGGCAACTTATATCTATAAGTCAAAATATGTAGCTACAGGAAGTTTCAGAATCGATAAATCAAACTTGTTTGGTGTAGATCCAAAATATAGAAATAAACCATTATGGTCTGCTGGTTTAAATTGGCGATTGGGAGAAGAAGAGTTTATTAAGAAACAAACCTGGGTAGACCAACTACAATTAAGGGCCGCAACGGGCTTTAACGGAAATGTGCCATTGAGTAACAGTGGTCCATTTTTAACCCTCGAATCTAGATTAAACACTACTTTAACTACACCATTAACTTATAATGATATACTCACTCCCGAAAATCAATCATTGAAATGGGAAACCACACAGAACTATAATTTTGGCTTGGACTATAGCTTTTTAAAAAGCAGGATTTCTGGGTCGGTAGACTACTACATTAAACGAACCAAAGATATATTTGGACAGTATGGGGCAGACCCTACAACAGGTTTTAACCAGTATAATGCAAATACTGCATCAATTGAGAACAAAGGGCTAGAGATTTTATTGAACAGCATTAACCTAAGACAGCACAAATTTGAATGGAGAACCCAATTAACCGCTTCATTTAACCAAAATAAAGTATTGGAAGTTAAAGCTAGCGAATTTACTACTTCACAGCAGATTGTGAGCTCAAGCTTACCAGTTAAAGGGCTTCCAATTGGTGCCTTGTACAGCTATAATTATGGAGGTTTAAACAGTAACGGACAGCCTTATGTGTTAGATAGATTCGGTAATCAAAAAGTATTGGCCTATACAAATATGGGTGCAGGTGTAACCGACTTAACCAAAGATGATCTGATTTACCGTGGTACAACGACACCAAAATATGTATTGGGCTTGAATAACCAATTTAGTTTGGGTGCCTTCGATATCTCGTTTCTATTGATGTATTATGGTGGGCATGTAATGAGGGTAGAACAGCCAAATCCTAATAATATTGGAATCTTTAGCCTTACTCCATTACAAGGTGCCAATAATTTCTGGAAAACGGCAGGTGATGAAACTAAGACCCGTATTCCTGGATATTCGGGTGCTTCGCCATCAACGCCAGGCTACTTTCAGCCTAGTGCACTTTCTGGCTATCAATATGCTTCAGAGTTTGTGCGCAAGGCCGATTACATTCGCATCAGAGATATAGTGGTCACCTATCGTGCTAAAGCTCAATTTTTAGAAAAAGCAGGGTTAAGAAATACCCAACTACGCTTTCAGGCACAAAATCCATTCCGTTATACTTTTAGCGGAAACGATATCGATCCAGATGCAATTGATCGGATTTCAGGTATTCGCAGACTGGAAACTCAACCTTTATACAGTTTAACTTTATCTACCAACTTTTAGAAACCATGAAACCATCATGAGTTTACATTCACAAATGCAATGTGAAACTCATGATAGCTTCATAACCATTAAAACTCAAATTATAAACTGATGAAAAATAAACATATCATACTGTTAATTCTTGTTGTACTTGCATGTTCTTCATGCAAAAAATTTCTAGATGTAAAACCTAAAGGGGTTATCTTACCAGAAAAGGTTGAAGATTATGAAGCAATTTTGAATTCTCCTTCGCTAACCAAAACATTTTCAATAAACCTGCTCGATTTTACAGACGATAATTTAAATACATTTACAGTAACGGCTACCTCTCCGGCTGCCAATGGCTATTACTGGCGACCAATTTTAACGGTTGATGAACTGCTCAGTCCCGATGTTTGGGGCTCAGCTTATCGTAGTATCTACTCTGCGAATGCGATTATTAATGGTGTGCCAACTGCTACTAAAGGTACTGACGCACAGAAATTAAGCATTACAGGTGAAGCATTGGTAATTAGAGCCAATTGTTATCTCGAGTTATTAACAGTATTTGCCAAAGCCTATAATCCTGCAACTGCAGGTACAGATCCTGGTCTTCCTTTAGTAACTAGTACCGATGTGAATGATAAGGTGCCAGCCAGGTCATCGCTCAAAGCTACGTTGGATGAGATTATAGGTAATGTAACTACCGCAATTCCAGCTTTACCCAGCAGTAATGTAAATAGGTACCGAGTAACAAAATATGTAGCCTACGGCTTACTGACAAGAATTTATTTATATATGGCAGATTTTGTAGATGCTAAAAAGTATAACGATTTAGCTTTAACAGGGCCTCATACTTTATTAAATTATAATTCATACACCTTACCTACTGGCTTCCCGGTTTACGAATTAAGTCCTGAAGTACTTTGGCAACGGGCATCAGTTAATGGCTCACCTAATTTTATGCTCTATTCTACTGATTTAAAAAGCTATTTTGATAGCAATGATCTTCGTTACGAACTCTCAACCATAACAACCGTTAATGGTTTGGGACGGACTCCGTTCCCTGGAGAATATAATTTCGGTATTACCTTCCCGGAAATGTACTTAACCAAAGCTGAATTGTTGGCAAGAGAGGGTAAGTTTAATGAAGCCATGTATATTGTGAACATGTTGCGTAAAAATAGGATTAAAACTGCTGCTTATGTTGATCAAACCGCCACCACTGGCGAAGAAGCTTTGGTTAAAGTATTGGCAGAACGAAGGAGGGAGGGTGCTTATAGCGGTCTTCGCTGGTTTGATATGAAACGTTTGGACCAGGAAGGCAGAATGCCAGAGGTAAAAAGGATTAATCAAACATCATTAGCTGTAGAAGTAACATTAGCCCCGAAAAGCCCTAATTATACTTTTGAAATTCCAACACGTGTCAAATTATTTAATCCTAACATGCAATTAAACCATTAATGTAAACTTTACCATCGATCCAGAACGAAATTTACTTCGAAAAGCTAAATTCTCTACTACTGGGCTATTTAGACTATTAACCTCTTATAACATTACTGTAATCAATAATTAACTTAATAATAAAACGGCATTAAAGCCATTCTTTGAAATTAGTCAATAATAATTTATTAAAAACTGTATGAATAATAACCATTCTTTAAAAAAAATAATTGCATTATCATGTTTTAGTGTGCTTCCTTTATTTTCACTTGCTCAAAAGGCGAATTGGCAAAATTTGGATCTTAAAACTGACTCCGTTTTTGGTATCAGTACAGAAAAAGCTTATAAAGAGCTGCTAAAAGGTAAAAAATCGAAGCCAGTAGTGGTTGCAGTACTAGATGGTGGGGTTGATTTAAATCATGAAGACCTTAAAAGAGTAATTTGGACCAATACAAAGGAAATCGAAGGCAATGGAGTAGACGATGATAAGAATGGGTACAAGGACGATATTCATGGTTGGAATTTTTTAGGCGGAGCAACGGGTTCAATTGACCATGAAAACTTAGAGCTAACTCGTTTGGTTCGCCGTGATAATGTTCGATTTGCTGGTCTTACAGCTGAAACAGTAGCCGAAAAGGATAAAGCAAGTTACGAAGATTTTATGAAGAATCGATCAAAGCTTGCCCAGGAATTGACCACAGCAAAAAGTAACTTTGCTGGGATTTCTGGATTCAAAAATGCATTAGATCTTTTAATTAAGAAAATTGGGAAGGAAAATCCAACACCTAATGATATTGAAGCTTTTCAACCAGAGGGCGAGAGAGAAAGTAGAATAAAAGCAGTTCTATTAAATGTTTTAAAAGATACGGACTTCAAGACTTTTTATAATGATCGACTAGCTAAAGACATGAAGCATTTTGGTGATCAAATTAATTATGACTACAATGTTGATTATAACCCTCGTAGTATTGTTGGTGATGATCCTAATAACAGCAAGGAAAGATTTTATGGTAATAATGATGTAAAAGGTCCTGATGCTTCGCATGGATCTCATGTTTCGGGTATAATTGGTGCCGATCGTAGCAATAATTTAGGTATTATGGGTGTGGCGAATAATGTGTTAATTATGGGAGTTCGTAATACACCAAATGGCGACGAACGTGATAAAGATGTTGCAAACGCTATTAGGTACGCAGCAGATAATGGGGCTAAAGTAATTAACATGAGTTTTGGTAAAGCATATTCACGGGATAAAGAAGCAGTAGATGAAGCAATTAAATATGCTGTAAATAAAGATGTATTATTGGTACAAGCTGCTGGGAATGAAAATAAAGATATAGATGTTGAAAGTAATTTTCCTTCGAGAAAATACTTAAATGGAGAAATTGCAAGTTCATATATTACAGTAGGAGCATCTGCTTTTAAAGATGACGAAACTTTAAAAGCTGGGTTCTCTAATTTTGGAAAAACGAGTGTCGATGTTTTTGCCCCAGGGGTACTTATTAATTCAACAACTCCCGAAAACACTTATAAACCGGAAAGCGGAACTAGTATGGCAGCACCAGTGGTAGTAGGTTTGGCAGCTTTAATTCGTTCTTATTATCCTAAATTAACAGCAGTTCAGGTAAAGGAAATCATTTTAAAATCGGTTGTAAAAATTAACCATAATGTAACTTCTTTAAAAGACGGAGCGCCAGTTAGTGTACCTTTCTCAGAAATTTGTGTAACGGGTGGTATTGTGAATGCTTATAACGCTTTAAAACTAGCTGCGACTTATAAGTAAAACTATTTAAGAGAAAACACCTGATTTTATTATCAACCTGAGTTCGAATTATTATTTTGATAAAAGGATTGTTTTACAGGTTATTGTATTGCCAAAAACCTCTCCAGCAAAAAATGATTTTTTTGCTGGAGAGGTTTTTTTGTTTTTACCGGATCAGTTACAAAACCTGTGGAGTAAAAATCGGAAAATCTATCCCTAGTAGAGATATACTTTCCGATTATTTTTTATGTGATCCCGCTGGGATTGGTTCAGCCCCGCAAAACCCCGAACTCGGCCCTGAGCCTTTTACAAATCGAACCCAGGCCGGCGCTTCTGTTCGAATCCCAGCGGACATAAAACAAAAAAACCTCACATTTCTGTGAGGTTTCTTGTAATCCCGCTGGGATTCGAACCCAGGACCACTACATTAAAAGTGTAATGCTCTACCAGCTGAGCTACGGAATCTACTTTGCTTAAAACATTATCCGTTTCCTTTAAAGTGGTGCAAATATAGGGTTATGAAGCATTTCCTGCAAATAAAAAGTCGCCAAAAGCGTTAGTGTATTGATTTATAGGCGAATTAATTATTTAGCTTCTCTTTTTTAAACTTAATTGATATTTTTATCGCTCCAAATTTAATATTAATCATGTATAGATTTCTTTCCGCTTTGTTTTTTTTGCCGCTTCTCTTTATATTTTCCTGTCAATCTAAACACGCTAAAGAAGAAGAAAAGGCTAAACACAAGCAAGATTCTTTAGCCTCATGCGAAAAAAATATGCCAAGCCGTTTTGGTGCGGTAAAAGATTCTTCAAGTTTCGCTTCCAATAATAAAGCAAGTCATGAAGGCATGATTTTAATTCCAGCAGGCGAGTTTGCCATGGGCGCTTCTGATAAAGAGGGTAGAGATGATGAATACCCGCAACATCAGGTTAAAATCTCTTCTTTCTGGATAGATGCTACCGAAGTAACCAATGCCAGTTTTAAAAGGTTTGTAGATGCAACCGGATATCTTACTACGGCCGAGCGTAAACCAGATTGGGAAGAAATGAAAAAACAGCTTCCGGCAGGTACACCAAAACCACCCGACAGTGTTTTTGTTGCAGCATCTTTGGTCTTTTATCAGCCAAAAAGTGTTATCTCTTTAAATGATGCCTCGCAATGGTGGCGTTGGGTTAAAGGCGCCAATTGGAAACACCCTCATGGTCCTAACAGCGATATTAAAGGAAAAGAAAACTTTCCGGTTGTACATGTATCCTGGGATGATGCCATGGCCTATTGTAAATGGTCGGGTAAACGTTTACCAACAGAGGCAGAGTGGGAGTATGCCGCGAGAGGTGCTTTGAAAAATGAAAAATACCCCTGGGGGAATGAAGATATAGAAAAAGGTAAAGTAAAAGCCAATACCTGGCAGGGAATCTTTCCTGTTAAAAATACGAATTGGGATGGTTTTAATAGTTTAGCTGCAGTGAAAAAATTTAAGCCGAACGGTTATGGACTTTATGATATGGCGGGCAACGTATGGGAGTGGTGCAGCGATTGGTACCGGCCTGATTATTATAGCACGCTTTCAGGGTTGAGCACCAATCCTAAAGGTCCTTCAGACAGCTACGACCCTATGGAGCCGACTATACCTAAAAGAGTGGTAAGGGGTGGTTCTTTTATGTGCAACGCCTCTTATTGTAAAGGTTACCGGGTAACTTCGAGAATGAAAACTTCTGTTGATACGGGCTTAGAGCATACCGGTTTTAGGTGTGTGAGCAACTAACTAAAGCCCATTTCTGTTAAAGTTAAAATTACGCAAACGTTTGACCCTTATTTTATTAAATATTATTGTTTAGTTTGGTCCAAACAAATTAAACCGAACCAAAACTTTATGCAACAAACAACAAAATCAGGTCAAACGCAAGGGCCAAAACCACTTATTATCATTTGTGCCCTATTCTTTATTTTTGGCTTTGTAACCTGGGCAAACGGAACATTAATTCCTTTCTTTAAATTATCTTTCGGATTATCGAATTTACAGGCGTTCTTCGTAACCTTTGCATCTTATATGGCTTACTTCTTTTTAGCGCTGCCATCATCGTGGATACTTAAAAAAGTGGGCTTTAAAAATGGAATTGTTTTAGGCTTGGTTATTTTAGGTCTGGGTTCTTTGATATTTATACCTGCAGCTCAAACCAGAACGTTTGGTTTGTTTTTAACCGGAATTTTTGTTCAGGGTGCTGCATTAGCTTTGTTGCAAACCGCATCAAACCCGTACTTAACCATTATCGGCCCAATAGAAAGTGCTGCAAAACGGATCAGTTTTGCGGGTATTTGTAATAAATTTGCCGGAATGATTGTGCCTTTAATTATGGGCAGTCTGTTTTTGAAAAATGCTACAGAAGTGGAGAAACAGATCAAAGCGGCTACCGGCGCTGTTCACGAGCAGTTATTAAACGATGTTTTAGGCCGTGTAAATATGCCTTACATTGTTTTAGCTATCGTTTTCTGCCTTTTTGCAGTTTTTATTAAATTCACCAACCTTCCAGAAGTTGAAGTGGAAGAAGATGTGATCGACGAAAGCAAAGGAGAGGTGGTAAAACATACAAGTATCTTTCAGTTCCCACACTTGTTCCTGGGTGCACTTTGTATTTTTGTATATGTAGGCGCAGAGGTTATGGCCGGCGATATTATCGGTATTTACGGCCGCGAGTTAGGTATTAGCCCAGAGATTAGCGGCAAGCTAACCTCTATTACGCTTTTCAGTATGTTAATCGGTTATATTATTGGTATCGTTACCATTCCAAAATTTATCTCTCAGCAAAAAGCCCTTAGAATCTGTGCTATTTTAGGCATCATATTTACCGTTTTATCTTTTGCTATTTCCAGCTGGTTTGCTGTAATTTTCGTAGCGCTATTGGGTTTAGCCAATTCATTAATGTGGCCGGCAATTTTCCCGCTAGGCATTAGCCACTTGGGTAAATTTACCAAAATAGGCTCGGCGATTATGATTATGGGTATTGCGGGCGGTGCATTAATGCCGTTATTATATGCTTTCCTAAATGAAAAATTACATATTAACTTTCAGTTGGCCTATCTTTTAACTGTATTACCATGTTACTTGTATATTCTGTATTTTGCTATAAAAGGCCATAAAGCAGGATTGAATCTGAAATAACCAAAACCAAATAAATTTTATGATTAAGCCCGGTCTTTAATTAGATTGGGCTTTCTTTTGTCCTTTATTTTCAGTTATTTTGGCGAAATTATAAAGAGAATTTATCATTTGTTGTAATTCCATTCGAAATTTTGTCACGTTGAGCTTGTCGAAACGCTGAGCGGCATTTAAACAGGTCCTTCGACAGGCTCTCCGTAGGAGTCCTTTGGACAGGATGACAATTCTATATTTATGATACAATCTCAAATCACAATACTCATATCTCAATAATGAATAAAGCTATTTTTCTCGATCGTGATGGTGTACTCAATCACGAAATATATGATTACATCTGCCGTGTTGAAGATTTTAAAATCCTGGATTACCAGATTCCAGTATTAAAAAAACTATTCGATGAAGGTTATCTTTTAATTGTAATTACCAACCAGGGCGGTATTGCCTTAAAACGTTATACCGAGCAAGAGCTAGCCATTATGCATCAAATGCTCCGAAATGCTTTTATAGCTCAAGGAGCCGATATTGCAGGTTTTTATTATTGCCCGCATCATCCAACTGTTGGTGGCGAATGCAAGTGTAGAAAACCTGCTTCGGGAATGATTTTGGATGCAATTGATATGTACAATATCGACCCGGCACAATCTATTATGATCGGCGATAAACCAAGAGATGTTGAAGCTGCAAATGGGGCAGGAGTAAAGGGCATTCTAATCGAACCTGATGAGCAGATCAGTTATGAGAAAATAAAGGAAGTCCTTAGTCGTGAGTCTTTAGTCTAGCGTCTCTTTTTAAAGTGCATAAAAAACGCTAAGTCCAGGTTTATATTGATTTAAGGTTTAGACTATTGATTAAAGCGTGATCATTTGGGCGTTTTAACACGCTGTACACTGTATCTTTTTGACTGTCCTTCGACTACGCTCTCCACAGGAGTCCTTTGGACAGGATGACAGCCAAAAAGGATGCCGTTTCCATCGTTAACGCAGAATAACGCAATGACTTACAAAGTTTAGAAAGGGAAGGAACGGATGAATAACTTCGTAAGTCAGAAGCTTCTGAAACTCTATTACGCTTTCCCCCACCCTATACTTACGAAATCCTTCCATGCGCTTGCCCATTGAGATTTCGTAAGATGTCCATAAAACAAAAAATCCTAAGTCTTAAACCGGAAATCCGACTCAAGACTTAGGACTAAAGACTCTCGACTTTATTATTTCTATTTCCCAGCAGCTTTAGCGTGGTCAGCTAAAAATGTAGCTAAACCGCTATCTGTTAGTGGGTGTTTTAATAAACCTGCAATAGCAGCCAAAGGTGCAGTAATTACATCAGCACCTAATTTAGCACAGTTAACGATGTGTAATGGTCCGCGGATCGATGCAGCTAAAATCTGAGTTTCGTAACCATAGTTATCAAAAATAGTTCTGATATCTTCAATTAAAACCAAACCATCGCTAGAAATATCATCTAAACGGCCTAAAAACGGAGAAACATAAGTAGCTCCAGCTTTAGCAGCTAATAATGCCTGTCCGGCAGAAAAAATTAAAGTACAGTTGGTTTTAATTCCTTTTGACGAGAAATATTTGATGGCTTTAACGCCATCTTTAATCATTGGTACTTTTACTACGATTTTCGGATTTAAAGCGGCTAAAGCTTCACCTTCTTTAATAATCTCATCGAAAGTAGTCGCAATAACTTCGGCACTTACGTTATCATCAACAATATCGCAGATAGCTTTGTAGTGGTTAATTACATTTTGTTCGCCAGTAATACCTTCTTTTGCCATTAAGCTAGGGTTGGTGGTTACGCCATCTAAAATGCCAAGATCTTGCGCTTCTTTGATTTGATCAAGATTCGCTGTGTCAATAAAAAATTTCATGTTTATAAATTCTTAAATATTTGAGTTTCTATGATTGAACCCTGAAGAATTTAGTTCCCCCTTCAGGGGATTAAGGAAAAGAAAAAAAAGGGCAAGCACCTTCTATCGCACCGCTACAACCTTCTACCCTTGCTGTGTTCCCACCCTGGGGGAGTTCAAAGGGAGCTGGTCGTAAAAGACTTGCCCGGCCACAAAGGTAGAAAAAGAAGTTGTTTCGCGAAATGCATTTTTGTATTTTTTTTCTCTTTTAGGCTATGTGGCTGATTAATAAATTAATAAAATTAAAATGCATATTTTTAGAAGTTAGTAGGAAATACAAGATAAACATTTTTTTAAGCAAACAATTTATATGTAAATTAAATATTTACATATAAATCAATAATTAAGACGATTTATGTTGAGATTTAGCAGAAAAAGTGCATTTATTGTATAATATTATCATTATAAATTTGATAAATATTTATCTATATTGTTATCATTTTTTCAATATAAATGCTTTCTCTTACTTAAGAACTAAAATTTTTCTAAAAATCCTGTCAACTCTGTAATTTAAGATTTGTTTTTCGTATCTTAGTGTTTCCTATACACTAACAACTAACGAGCAAAGAATGGAACCAAACAGTGGATTGTACGATGCGCAATTTGAACACGATGCCTGCGGTATTGGGTTCGTTGCACATGTGAAAGGGCGAAAATCGCATCAAATCATCTCTGATGCACTTACTATTTTAGAGAATCTAGATCATAGAGGGGCATGTGGAGCAGAACCAAATACAGGCGATGGTGCAGGTATTATGATTCAGATTCCTCACGAATTTTTTTACGACGAATGTTTAAAAGCTGGCTTTAGCCTACCAGAAACCAATAATTATGGTGTAGGTATGTTATTTATGCCGAAGGATATCAGATCGAGAGAAGAGTGCAGAGAATTGATTTACCGTGCCGCCGAAAAATTAGGCCTGGAAATTTTAGGCTTTAGAAAAGTTGATGTTGACACAACAGATATTGGCAATATGGCCCTTTCTGTTGAACCAGAAATTGAGCAGGTATTTATTGCCCGTCCGTATGCAGTAGCACCAGGGGCAGATTTCGAACGTAAACTTTATATTTTTAAAAATTACCTGATTAAACTGATCGTAAACACCGTTCATGGTGGTAAAGATTTTTATATTGTTTCGCTTTCTGCGCAAACCATTATATATAAAGGTCAGCTTACTTCTTTACAGGTACGTACATATTTTACCGATCTAACCGATAAGCGCATGGTTTCTGCTTTAGGTTTAGTTCACTCACGTTTTGCAACCAATACTTTCCCTTCGTGGAGATTGGCGCAGCCATTCCGCTTTATTGCACATAATGGTGAGATCAACACTTTACAAGGAAATTTAAACTGGTTTAGAGCAGGCGTTAAATCTTTTGCTTCTGCTTACTTTACACCTGAAGAATTAGATATGTTATTGCCTGTAATTGACGAAACCAATTCAGATTCAGGCTGTTTAGATAATGTTATTGAACTGTTACTTCACTCAGGAAGAACCCTGCCTCATGTATTAATGATGTTGGTGCCGGAAGCCTGGGATGGTAATGAAGATATGGATCCTGTTAAAAGGGCATTCTACGAATTCCATGCTACTTTAATGGAGCCATGGGATGGACCTGCAGCTATTGCTTTTACCGATGGTAAATTAATAGGTGCTACTTTAGACCGTAATGGTCTTCGCCCTTCACGTTATGCCATTACTTCTGATGACCGTGTAATTATGGGTTCTGAGGCCGGCGCATTAGCCATCGACCAAAGTACTGTAATCGAAAAAGGTCGCTTAACGCCAGGCAAAATGTTCGTGGTGGATATGGAGCAGGGTAGAATTATCAGCGATAACGAAATTAAAGAAGAAGTTTGTGGTAAAAGCCCTTATGCCGATTGGATTAATCAATACCAGATCCGTTTGGAGGAATTACCTGAGCCACGTGTAATGTTCACCGGCTTATCTACAGAGTCTATTTTTAAATATCAACAGGTTTTTGGTTACAGCAGAGAAGATGTAGATCTTTTGCTTAAACCAATGGCCATTGAAGGTAAAGAACCAATCGGTTCGATGGGTACCGATACACCATTGGCTATTTTATCAAAACGTCCTCAGCATTTATCGTCTTATTTTAAGCAGTTATTTGCACAGGTAACCAATCCGCCAATTGATCCGATCAGGGAGAAAGTGGTAATGAGTTTGGCCAGTTTTATGGGTAGCATGGGTAATTTGTTGGAAGAAACCCCAAAACAAGCGCATTGTGTAGCCATTAAACACCCAATTTTAACCAATCAGGAATTAGAGAAGTTAAGAAGTATTGATACAGGTGTTTTCCAGGCGAAAACTTTACAGACTTATTTCAGGGCTGATGGCAAGCCGGGCGCTATGGCAAAAGCCTTAGACCGTTTATGCCGTTATGCGGTTGACGCGGTTGAAGATGGTTTCCAGGTAATTGTATTAACCGATAGGGCTATTGACTCTGAGCACGCTGCAATGCCTTCTTTATTGGCGGTTTCTGCTGTACACCATCACTTGATCCGCAAAGGATACCGTGGTGCTGTAGGTATTGTGATAGAGGCTGGTGATATTTGGGAAGTACATCATTTCGCCACATTACTGGGCTTTGGCGTTACCGCAATTAACCCTTACCTGGCATTAGAAACCATTAACGAGTTCAAGGAAGAGTCTGGTTTATCAACAGAACAGCTTGCTAAAAACTATATTTACGCGGTTAACAGCGGTTTACTTAAAATTTTCTCAAAAATGGGAATCTCAACCTTGCAATCATACCAGGGGGCGCAGATTTTCGAGATTTTAGGTTTAAATAAACAAGTAGTGAATACTTATTTCACCGGCGCAGTTTCACGTATTGGTGGCTTAGGACTGGATGAAATTGCAAAAGAAACCTTAATTAAACATCACCGCAGTTTTGGTCCGTTAACAGAAACCGAAAACCTGTTACCAGCAGGTGGAACTTATAAATTCCGCCGTAAAGGTGAAGCGCATTTGTTTAACCCGCAAACCATTCACTTGCTGCAAAACGCAACCCGTAAAAACGATTACAATATTTTCAAACAGTACTCTAAACTGGTGAATGAGCAAACACAACAAGCTTATACCATCCGTGGATTGTTCGAATTTAACTATAGCCGCCCATCAGTACCTTTAAATGAGGTAGAATCTACTGAAGCAATCTTAAAAAGATTTGCAACAGGGGCAATGTCCTTCGGTTCAATTTCTCATGAGGCCCACTCTACTTTAGCGATTGCCATGAACCGTATCGGTGGAAAGAGCAATACCGGAGAGGGTGGTGAAGATGAAATGCGTTATACTAAATTGCCAAATGGCGATAGCATGCGCTCTGCAATTAAACAAGTTGCTTCTGCACGTTTTGGTGTAACCAGTTACTACTTAACCAATGCTGATGAGTTACAGATTAAAATGGCTCAGGGTGCTAAACCAGGAGAAGGTGGTCAATTACCAGGGCACAAAGTAGATGACTGGATTGCAAAAGTTCGTCACTCTACACCGGGGGTTGGTTTAATTTCACCTCCGCCTCACCACGATATTTATTCGATCGAAGATTTAGCACAGTTAATTTTTGATTTGAAAAATGCTAACCGCGCAGCAAGGATCAATGTGAAACTGGTTTCGAAAGCTGGCGTGGGTACTATCGCCGCGGGTGTTGCTAAAGCACATGCCGATGTGATTCTGGTTTCTGGTTTTGATGGTGGAACAGGAGCATCTCCTTTAACTTCAATCCAACATGCTGGTTTACCATGGGAGTTAGGCTTAGCAGAAGCACACCAAACTTTGGTAAAAAACAAATTGCGTAACCGTATCGTGTTACAAACAGATGGTCAGCTCAAAACGGGTAGAGATATTGCTATCGCTGCATTATTAGGTGCTGAAGAATGGGGGGTTGCAACAGCAGCCTTGGTAACTTCGGGATGTATTATGATGCGTAAATGCCATTTAAATACTTGTCCGGTTGGCGTAGCAACACAAGATCCGGAATTAAGAAAATTATTTACCGGTGATGCAGACCATGTAGTGAACTTATTTTATTTCCTTGCGGAAGAGCTACGTGAGATTATGGCTGAATTAGGTTTCAGAACCATCCACGAAATGATCGGTCAGGCTGATATTTTGAAAGTACGCGAATTGCCTGCTGAAGACTGGAAATTGAAACACCTTGATTTATCAGCTATATTATATAAAGCTGAAGAAAATGGTTTGCCTTTATTTAATACTGAAGGCCAGGATCATGGTTTAGATCAGGTTTTAGATCATAAATTAATTGCCGCTGCGCAACCTGCTATTGATCATAACGAACCGGTATTTGCCAGTTTCGATGTAAAAAATACCGACCGTGCACTGGGTACCATGTTATCTAATGAAATTTCGAAAGTCCATTTAGGCGCTGGTTTACCTCCTGACACGATCAACTTTAAATTTGTTGGTTCGGCCGGACAGAGTTTCGGTGCTTTCAATACCCGTGGGGTAACCTTATCATTAGAAGGTGAAGCGAACGATTATGTGGGTAAAGGATTATCGGGTGCTAGATTGGCCATTTATCCATTCTCAAACTCAACTTTTATCCCTGAGCAAAATATCATTATCGGTAACGTTGCCCTTTATGGCGCAACTTCTGGTGAGTTATTTGCCCGTGGTAAAGCAGGTGAGCGTTTCGCCGTACGTAACTCTGGCGCAACAGCTGTTGTAGAAGGAGTGGGCGATCACGGTTGTGAATACATGACAGGTGGTGAAGTACTAATTCTTGGTGATACCGGAAGCAATTTCGCTGCTGGTATGAGTGGTGGTGTAGCCTGGATTTATGATGCCAACGGAACTTTTGCACGCAAATGCAATAAAGAAATGGTTGATCTTGATCCATTACAAGCTGAAGATGAAGAACGCATTTTAGCTTTACTTAAAACGCATATCCGCTTAACGGATAGTAGAGTAGCTGAGTTTATCTTAAGCGACTGGAAAACTCAATCTGCTCATTTCGTAAAAGTATTCCCTAAAGAATACAAAGCAGTTTTAAGCAAACGTAATCAACAAGTAAAAACACACTAGGCCATGGGAAAAGTAACAGGATTTCAAGAATACGATAGAGTTGCGCCCACCAGAGAAGAGGCTGCAACACGTGTAAAACACTATGGGGAATTTCTAAATGAATTACCCTCAAAAGAATTAAATAATCAAGCTGCCCGTTGTATGGATTGCGGCGTACCTTTCTGCCAATCAGGCTGCCCATTGGGTAACGTGATACCAGAATTTAACGACGCCGTTTATCAGGGCAAATGGGAATTAGCTGCAAATATTTTATTAAGCACCAATAATTTCCCTGAATTTACAGGTAGAATTTGCCCTGCACCATGCGAATCAGCATGTGTATTAGGCATTAACCGCCCGCCGGTTTCTATCGAGGAAATTGAAAAACATATCATCGAAATTGCTTTCGAAAAAGGATTTATCAAAGCAAAAGCACCATTAATCAGAACTGGTAAAAAAGTAGCTGTAATTGGTTCAGGTCCTGCGGGCTTAGCTGCT
The DNA here is from genome assembly GCF_000708285.2 of Pedobacter borealis DSM 19626. Classification (GTDB taxonomy): domain Bacteria; phylum Bacteroidota; class Bacteroidia; order Sphingobacteriales; family Sphingobacteriaceae; genus Pedobacter; species Pedobacter borealis. Next base: position 88,982 of record NZ_JAUG01000003.1, on the reverse strand, counting down.
GCTGCTCAGTTAAATAAGGTTGGGCATGAAGTTACCATTTTCGAGCGTGACGATGCGCCAGGTGGTTTATTGAGGTACGGTATTCCTGATTTCAAACTACAGAAAAATGTAGTAGATCGCCGTATCGATTTAATGAAAGAAGAAGGTATTATTTTTAAATGTAATGCCAATGTTGGCGAGAATGTTGAGATAGGTACATTGTTGCGCGATTTCAACGCGATTGTATTGGCTGGTGGTTCAACTATTCCACGCGATTTACCAATTGATGGCCGTTCTGCCAAAGGGGTTCACTTTGCAATGGATTTCTTGAAACAACAAAATAAACGTGTAGCGAGCAGAGCCGTTGAAGCGGAAGATATTATGGCTACAAGTAAAAATGTAATCGTAATTGGTGGTGGCGATACGGGATCTGACTGTATTGGTACTTCAAACCGTCATGGTGCGAAATCAGTTACACAGTTTGAGATTATGCCAATGCCGCCACAGGCACGTAACGAGCATATGCCTTGGCCAAATTACCCAATGTTGCTAAAAAATACCTCTTCTCACGAAGAAGGTGCACAAAGGGCTTGGTCGGTAAATACTAAAAACTTTATTGCTGATGAAAAAGGGAACCTTAAAGCATTAAAAGTAGTTGATGTAGAATGGGAAATTGATGCAAACGGACGTCCGGTTACTTTTAAAGAAGTGGCTGGTACCGAAAGAGATCTTCCATGCGAACTGGTACTTTTAGCAATGGGCTTCTTACATCCTCAAAAAGAAGGTTTAATTGAGAAATTAGGTGTGGAATTGGATAACCGCGGAAACGTAAAAGCATCTGAACACACTTACCAAACCAATATTGCTAAGATTTTTGCTGCAGGTGATGTTCGCCGCGGACAATCATTAGTAGTTTGGGCCATATCTGAAGGTAGAGAGGCCGCCCGTAAGGTAGACGAATACTTAATGGGAACAACTAAACTGACATCGAAAGATGCAGTTGCATACGCATAGTAGGTTTAAATTCTATATTTTTAGGGTCGTGGTTTGCACCACGACCTTTTTTGTTTTTATGCGGTTGGTCATACCGACCTTGTTTCATTACGAGCTTTTGTATAAACGGTATCAGCATCTTTTACCAGACAGCCGGTTAAAGAAATATGATAAACGCTTCATTGTGCATTCTTTCACCATCACGCTTTTTCAACTGATACCCACTGAGCCCAGTCCCGGCAAGATGAACGACGAAACAAGGGCGGGATCAAGGTCCACACCCTAACCGTTTAAAATTGGGAACCTTGGAAATAGATTTTAAAACATAAACAAATTAGCTAACTAATAAACCTCCATTTATTTTCTATATCAATTTTAACCGGACAACAGTGAAATAAATTCAGCACAAAGCAACGTAGATAGAAAAGAGGTTGTATCATAAATATAGATTTGTCATCCTGAGCCTGTCGAAGGGCCTATTAAATACTCTTTGAGGTGTTTCAACAAGCTCTCCGTAGGAGTCCTTTGGACAACATGACAGCATTTGAGGTGAAATCGCCTTTATGATACAGCCTCTTTTTGTTAACCTTTATTTACCATTAGTATAAAGTAAACTCTACACGACGGTTTTGTTGACGGCCAGCTGCTGTTTTGTTTGTTGCAATTGGTTGGTCAGGTCCGTAACCTGTAGCTTCGATTCTTGATGCATTGGCACCTTGAGATACTAAATAAGCTTTTACCGATTCTGCTCTGTCTTTAGATAAACGTAAGTTTAATTCTCTGCTGCCAGTATTATCAGTATGACCAGCTAATTTTAAGCTGAAGTTTTTCTCAACCAATAAACCAGCAACACGATTTAAAGTAGCAAATGATTTAGAACGGATAGTTGATTTACCTAAATCGAACTCTAAGTTAGAAATCGCATCTTTAACAACTTTACGGTCAGCCTCGGTAATTACTTTGGTTTCTTTAATGATTTCACGTTGAACTTTGATCGGACAACCAGAACCATCAACAACAGTACCCGATCTAGTACCAGGACATTTGTCGAATTTGTTTGCAACACCATCATTATCATCATCGCCTAAATCTTTAGCATATTGTGCTCTATCGCGTTGTGCATTTTGCTCAGCGGTAGATAATGCTCTTCTTAATTCAGCACTTTCTTCAGCAGTTTGCTTGTTTAAATTGGCCAATGAGCTATAGTTTTGTAACTGAGGTTTTGATTTATCTCCAATGGCAAACTCTAAACCAGCGTGTGCATAGGCAAACCTATCGTTTGTAGAACCATTAAATCCATCAAATTTAGCCGATTTAACAAAGTTAACATCGTAACCTAAATCTACATTGATACCTTTAGCTACACCTAGTTTTAAACCAGCACCAACCGGTACAAACCAACCTTCTCTGTAAGAACCAGCATCATTGGTATTAGGAGTTGTGGTAGCGCCTGACGACATATAACCAGCACCAGCTTTTAAATAAGGGATAAGTACTGCATTTTCTTGGTTGATGCTAATGTTTGCTACATTCCAAACTGCAGATAAAGCACCCGACCATTGGATATTGGTTTTGTAACCCGTGTTTGCAGCATAAGTAGTATTTCCATTTGCGTCAACTCCATTGGCCATTCTTAACTCTTCAACCTTACCACCCAAAAAATCGGCTTGAATACCTAAAGAGGGTAAAATTTGTTTTTTAATGTAACCACCATAACCGATGTGCTCAACCGGAGTTTCAAATTGATGGTTCGAATTGCCAAAAATAGTTCTCGGGGTTAATAAACCTCCATGAACACCTATAGACCAGGTACGGAATTGAGTAGGAGAGAAACGGCCCGCCGCGCTTGTGCTAGTTGGCGTTTCCTGTGCAAATAATTGTGATGATAAACCTAATAAAGCAATCAACATTGTTGATTTAGTAATTCTTGTATTCATGTTTTTCTATTTTGTAAATATTAGTCTCTTAACAGTTTTTACATCATACTGTTTTGCATGGACTAAGAAAAAACCCTGCCAAAAGCATTATTTTTCTTACAAATAGCATGTTATCAGAAGATTAGGAGGGTAAATAAATTTCGCAAAAATATTACTACGTAACTGAAATCATGTTGATTTTTGTATAGTATTCTATACAAAAAATTAAAAATAATCTTTATGTAGTAGTTTAAATTCTACTTGTCTGACGGATTTCTCTTATTGTTCAGTAACATCTTCAGTGTTTTTTCGAGCCTGTTTGTACGCGTCTTTTCCTGTTTCGCAGATAAAAGCCAAAGTACGTATTCTTTCCTGTGGGAGTAAGCAAGTTGGTTAAAGTAGTCTAATGCTTTAGGGTGGCTTTCTAAGAGGGTTTTTAAATCTTCAGGGAGTTTAACGGTTTTATTCACTGGATCTATATATCCGCCAAATTCGTTGGTTTTAATATGATCGTTTCTCATACCTGATGGCTTTACCTCAGTGATGAATTTTAAACGCAGGGCAGTCCAGGTTTCATTTACTGCAGCAGAAGCACAGGGTGTTAAACCGAAAGTATTTAGTTCTTCCCAGCTTTTCATCAGGTCAAGATCTGATTTTATTTTTGAAGTTTTCTTTGGATAGAACACCCAGATGATGGTTTTTGCATCTATCTTTTTAAGATTACTTTGAATTTGTTTATTAAGCTGATCTTTGTTTATAGTAAAGGTAATCAATACATTAAAAGCAACTTCATTATTATAATTTATAATAATATCGGAAGGGATATCGCCAAATATAGCGATCGCTTGTTCTGGAGCATCTAGCACCTTAACTACGTAGCCAGGTTTAACCTGAAGTTTTTTTAATAATAAATTTTCCATTTTATAAGTCTGATCAATATTGTGTTCTCTGCGCCCTTTCTCTGTGTTCTTTGTGGTTAAAAAATAGATGAATTACAGCCTCAATTTAGCGAAGAAATCCCAAAAAACAATACCGGCAGAGATTACGATGTTAAAGGAATGTTTGGTTCCAAATTGAGGAATTTCGATACATTCATCAATTTTTGCCATCACTTCGTCGCTCACACCATCAACCTCGTTTCCAAAAATCAGTGCATATTTTTTATCCTGATCAGGCTGGAAAGTATTCAGCATGGTACTGTTTTCGGCTTGTTCTATTGCAATGATCTCATAACCCAAGGCCCTTAAGGCATCAACTGCCTGTAAGGTATCGGTATAATGAATCCAATCTACAGATTGTGTAGCGCCTAGCGCTGTTTTCTCAATTTCGCGGTGCGGTGGTTGAGCCGTTATACCACAAAGGATAACTTTTTCCAATGCAAACCCGTCAGCTGTGCGGAATATAGAACCTACGTTGTGCATACTGCGCACATTATCCAACACCACCACAACAGGTAATTTTTCCTGTGCTTTAAACGCTTCAATATCCGGACGATTAAGCTCGTCTAATTTTAATTTTCTCATTATTTTAATTGATTATACAGATAGTGGGATTACGCCGATTAGATATAATTTCGGAACTGTGCTTATCCATAAGTATCTGTTGTTAAATGTGGGCCATTGCCAATTTCGCTAATGTAAATCGCAGCGGGGTAACCAATTTTATCTACGTAATAATCGGTTAAATGTTTTGCAAAGTCTTCTTCAAAGCCTTTCTCTAACAAAGCTATTGCACATCCGCCAAATCCGGCACCGGTCATACGGCCACCTATAACATGCTCATAATCTGTGCAAAAATCTACAACTGTATCCAATTCTTTTCCGCTTACTTCATATAATGTTTTTAATGATTCGTGCGAGGCATACATCAAGCGGCCAAATTCTTCCAGGTTTCCGCCGTTTAAGGCTTTAGCTGCTAAATGAACCCGATCATTTTCTTTAACCACATGTGTTGCGCGGTTTAAAATCGTTTCATCTGTTATTAAATGGTTGTGTAATGCAAATTTCTCAGCGGTTAATTCGCAAAGATAATGGAGTGTTATTTCCTGGTTCAGCAATTTCAGTGCGGTTTGGCATTCTGCTACTCGCTCGTTGTATTTCGAATCTGCTAATTCTCTTGGTTTATTGGTATTGATGATGGCCAAAACATAATTGCCCAGGTCAACATCAACCATTTTATATTTTAAGGTCTCACAGTCTAAAACAATCACTTTGTTTTTTTCGCCAAAAGCAACTGCAAACTGATCCATAATACCAGAATTTAAGCCTATAAAATCATTCTCAACGCGTTTGGCGATTTTAACCAGTTCCAGTTGATCATAACCAAGATTAAAATAAATATTTAAAGCATAAGCAGTGGCAATTTCGATAGAAGCTGAAGAGGAGAGCCCTGATCCGATTGGAATATTTCCATAAAACAGAAAATCCACGCCATTAATTTCTTTTCCATCCTTAATAAATTCGTTGATCACACCTATAGGGTAATTGGCCCATAAGTTGCCATCTTTATCGTTTGTGGTATTACTTGTTACCTCAGTTTGAACTTCAAAGTTTAAGCTTTTAAACCTGAATTTATGATCATTATTTGAGGCAATGGCTACCCAGGTTCCCAAGGTAATGGCACATGGCATAACCAAACCGCCATTATAATCAATATGTTCGCCTATCAGGTTAACACGCCCGGGGGTAAAATAAACGGCATCAGCTTTTTTATGGTATTGTTCTGCAAATTTTTCCTCGAGGTTAATGTTCATTTGGCTAAAATATATTTATAAAAAGCATTAATAATAGTATGTTTGTTTAGGAAACAAAAGCCCTAAGTTACAATTTATGAGCGTTCAGCAAATACCCACCGGAAAAATTATTGATGGCGAAGAAGTTATCGCAATCGAACTAACCAACAGTAAAGGCACTTATGTCAAAATATTCAATTATGGCACCATTATCAACAAATTTGTAGTTAAGAATGCTAAAGGCGAAAAACAGGATATCGTTCTTGGTTTCGATACTTTTGAAGAATACCTTGATCCTGCTTATTTGGCAAACTACCCTTATTTTGGCGCTATAGTTGGCCGATATGCCAACCGCATAAAAAATGGAAGACTCGTTATTGATGATGAAACCTATCAGCTGGCACAAAATGCCGGTACCGATACCCTGCATGGTGGTATTGTAGGCTTTGATAAAAAAGTTTGGGATATTGTTGAAATTAATGATGGGCCTCAACCTTCAGTTACCCTGCAATATGAAAGTGTAGATGGAGAGGAAAATTTCCCTGGAAACCTGGTTATTGATTTAACTTTCGAACTGACTGAAAATGATGAGTTGATTTTAAGTTATGAAGCCGAAACAGATAAAGCTACAGCCATTAACTTAACGCACCATAGTTATTTTAACCTGGCGCCTGAGGGTGGAAACATCAAAAACCATAAGCAACAGATTTTCGCTTCAAATTATTTGGAACAAGATGATAATTATTCGGTAACCGGTACATTAATTCCTGTTGAGGGAACACCATTGGATTTTACTAAATCTAAAGCAATAGGGCAGGATTGGAATGAAGATGAAGGATACGATCAAACTTTCGTTTTGGATAAAATCTACGGTGATTTATCGTTAGCAAGTAAAACAATTGAAGAAGAAAGCGGTTTAGTTTTAAGTGTGTATACAACCGAACCGGTAGCCCATTTGTACACAGCGAAATATTTAGGCGTAAAAAATGGTAAGGGTGGAAAAGATTATGACAGTTATGGAGCCTTTTGTGTAGAAACACAACACCACCCAAATGCCGTTAATGTTCCAACTTTTCCTAGTACCATTTTAAGACCGGATGATTTGTACACGCAAACTACAATTTACAAAGTTTCATTAAACAGATAGATTATGTTCACCATCGAAGACATCCGGGCAGCAGAATCAAAAATTAAAACTGGTGCAGATTTTCCTCAGTTTATTAAAGAAATTAAGGAAATGGGTGTTAAGCGAAACGATGTATATGTATCAAACGGTTTATCGATTTATTTTGATGATGAAGACAACGCTCAACAGGTAAGTCCTGATGAGTATCCAACGCTGACGATTAATACAGAATCTTCTTCTGATAAATTAGCGCATGCTTTGAAAATACATCAGCAGGGAGAAACCGATTATTTTACCTTTTGCAAGCAAGCTGCAGATGCGGGTGTAGAGAAATGGGTAACCGACCTCGAAGAAATGACCTGTACTTATTTGGGTGCTGAAGGCAATGAATTGGTAAAGGAGAAGATACGAAAAGTATAAGAGGCTGTATCATAAATTGTAATTTGCTTTGAATTTGTCATGTTGAGCCTGTCGAAACACCTTGTAAGACATCTAAAGTATGTCCTTCGACAAGCTCAGGATGACAATTCTATATTTATGATATAGCTTTCTTTTTATTTTTCCGTGGTGTCAGATGTTGCCATCTGACACTTCTGGTTTTTTGCATGAATTCATGTTTTAGAGGTTTGTGTGTGCGTTAGGCTTGTTTTTTACCATCTGAGACATCTTAGAACACTTAAGTTAATATTAGTGATGAATCCGCCATAACTAAATTCTTTCAAGCACCATTTTTATCGCTTGCGCTACAATTTTGTTTGGTTCTTTGCTAAATTCGAAATTTACGCGACTGGCTAAAATGGCATTTACTGAAATTGCGTTATGACCCAAAACTTTAGCTAGTGCATAAATCCCCGCGGTTTCCATTTCCAGATTGGTAATGCGGTGCTGATTGCTTTTAAAACTATTAATCAAGCCAATAAAATCGGGAACCTCATTTTTAGCACGTACAATTCTACCTTGTGGAGCATAAAAGCCAGGCGCTGTAATGGTTATGCCTTTCGCCATGTCTTTTCCAATCGTATTCAATAATGTTTCACTCGCTGCAGTTAAATAAGGATTGATATTTTTAAGATGCCCAAAGTGTGCTTTGATATCATCCATTAAAATCTGTTCATCACCAGATAATTGTTGAAGGTAATAATTCATTAAGGCATCCATCCCTAAGCCGTAAGAAGAAGCTAAAATTGTTCCCATCGGGATATCCGGTTGAACAGCGCCAGAGGTACCCACTCTGATAATATTTAATGAAGTAAGCTCTTTTTTAATTTCACGGGTTTCAAAATCAACATTAACCAGGGCATCTAACTCATTAAAAACAATATCAATGTTATCGGTACCAATACCTGTTGAAAGTACAGTAACACGTTTTTTGCCCAAATAACCGGTATGGGTGATAAATTCGCGTTTACCTTTTTTAAATTCTATTTTGTCGAAATATTTGCTTACCTCGCCAACGCGGTCAGGATCGCCAACGGTAATTACAGTATCGGCAATATCACCAGGTAAAAGGTTTAAGTGGTATATGCTGCCATCAGGATTGATGATTAAGTCGCTTTCGGATATTTTCATATTTGGTTTATTTAGCCCGCTGATTTCGATGATTCACTCAGGTTTCATCTGTGTTCACCCTTTTAATCTGTGGTTATTAAACGGTTTGCAGGTATTTTAATTTAACACCTTCAATTTTATCAAATTTACTTAAAACCTGGTTGAGTTGTGCTTTTCTGACTTCAAATTTCAATATACAATTGGTATCAAACTGTTGCGCCAAAATCTGTAAGTTCTCCTCTTTGCTCAACTTCATTACATCGTTCATCAGAAGGTAATCGAAATGCACTTCATAAACATCATTCACGGTTTTGCTGATAATCGAAGCTGATTTAATTGCCTCAACACTAGCCGTTTTGTATGCATTAATTAAACCTGGAACCCCCAGTAAGGTTCCACCGAAATAACGTACAACAACAATTAATGTATTCGTAATATCTGCTGATAATAAACAGTTCAGAATAGGCCTGCCTGCGGTACCCGAAGGTTCGCCATCATCATTCATTCGATAAATAGATCGATCTGGTGTTAAACGATATGCATAACAAAAATGATTGGCCTTTACATGTTCTGCGCGAAGTTTGGTGATAACCGGCTTTAATTCTACTTCACTGCGGATTGGATAGGCGTATGCAATAAATTTGCTCCCTTTATCTCGAAAGATACCCTCTGAGGCACCTTCGATGGTTTTATAAGAATCATCGAACAGCATTTTGCGATAGTGTAATGAAAATAATAGCAGCAATAGCGAAGATGATACCTGCGTAATTTAACTTGCTCAGCTTTTCTTTAAAAACAATAACACCAATTAAGGTACCTACTATGATTACACCTAAATTCATCGCTGCAAAAACGGTAGATGGATTTTCTGCCAACGCTTTATGGGCTTTCATGTAAAAAAGGATATTCCCAAAATTGAAGAAGCCTAAAATAAATCCGCAAAGTACATTTACCAGTTGTATTTTTATTTTGCCAGCCATTACCATCGAAATTACAATAAGCAATGAAACAATAAATGCCAGGCAAAAAACAGTAAAAAGCGAGGTGGTATAAGGCAATTCTCTATATAATGCAATTTGTTTAAAAAGGATGTCGATTGCCCCAAAACCGAAGAAAACCATAATGGGGTAGAGCAGGCTTCCTTTATTGCTTTCTTCCTGATCAGATTTCCGAAGAAAAGTTAAAAAAATAGCCACAAAACCAATCGCCAGGCCAATAATTTTCAGGTTATTAAAATCTTCTTTAAATATAAAATAAGCCGCCAGTATCGGGATAAATAGCGATAAACGTTGTGCGATATCTGTTTTAACAATGCCAAGGTTTTTTACCGATGCTGCAAGGAATAAAAATATCGACGGCAATAGAATAGCCAATGCAATATAAATAGACCATGGTGCAGTAGAGGTGATCAGTTTAACATCGGGCTTGAAAAAAAGAAAACATAAGCTTAATGCAGTAAAATAATTAATGGTAACGGCTTGAATAATACTGATTTGGTACCGTTTTGCCAGCTTTAATAAAACGGCTACGGTAACACTACAGCAAATGCTTAAAATAATGTAGATCATTTATTTGATGTCGTTTAGATAGATAGAGAGTTTGTCATTTCCGATTTGTACTATTTCCTGCAGATTTCCATTAATGTTTGGAGAAGAAACCCCATCGCTCCAGCTGGCAGATGAAGTAAAAATACGTGCTTCATCCCATAGGTTGGTATTTAAAAATTGATTTAAAATATTGGCACCACCTTCAATAATTACCGATTGTATATCCATCAGGTAAAGCTGAAAGGCGATTTTTTGCGCTAAATAAAAGTGCATATCTTCCATCTGAATGTAATGGATATTCTCAATAACATCAGTTTTAACCTCATTAAAAATAATGGTTTTGGCTGCTGCATTGAAGATATGGTTCGTTATTGGCACCTGAAGGTTCTTGTCGATTACCAGCCGGATGGGGTTTTTACCAGGCCATTCACGCGAAGTTAATTGCGGATTATCCATTATGGCAGTTTGCTTGCCGATCAGGATTGCGTCTTCTTCGCTACGCCACTGATGCGCCAAACGTTTGGCCAAAGTGCCGCTGATCCATTTCTGGTGACCATCCTTTGTTGCGAAATAACCATTTGCGGTTTCGGCCCATTTTAAAATGATATATGGCCTTTGTTTTTGTATCCTGGTGAAAAATCTTCTGTTGAAATAGCGGCATTCATCATCTAAAATTCCACTCACCACTTCAATTCCTGCATTTCTTATTTTTTCGATACCTTTGCCATCAACCCCTGAAAAAGGATCTCTATTACCAATCACTACTTTCTTTAGCTGGTGTTTTACCAATAAATCAGCACAGGGAGGCGTTTTGCCAAAATGCGCACATGGCTCCAGGTTAACGTAAGCAGTAGCCTGTTTCAAGAGATTTTCGGCCTCATCGCCGTGTTTATCAAAAACAGCTTTAACGGCATTGGGTTCGGCATGCGATTTTCCATATTCCTGATGATATCCTTCTCCAATAATTTTGCCGTCTACAACAATAACACAGCCAACCATCGGGTTCGGACTAACATTCCCTAAAGCTAAGGCTGCTAGGTCAAGACAGCGTTTTATATAAAATTCATCGCTCATTAGCGCAAAAGTAGTAAAAAAAGAGTCATGGCCTTATCAAAAGAGAGTTGTTATCATCCCAATTAAGTAATTTTGTACATATGAAGATAGGAGAATTAGCGGCGCATTATGAACTCGAACTTGAGCCTTTATACGATAGTAATGAAGCAAAAGCATTATTTAATATTGCTGCCGAGCAAGTTTTGGCTATATCTTCAGTTAAATTGATCATGCAAAAAGATATCGATCTCAGCTTTATCAATATGCAGAAACTTTTAAGCATCCTTAACGATTTGCAGATTGGAAAACCCATTCAGCATATTTTAGAGGAAGCCCATTTTTATGGCGCTGTGTTTAAGGTTAATGAACAGGTGCTTATCCCGAGGCCAGAAACAGAAGAACTGGTAGATTGGATCATTTCGGATAACAGTCCGCAGTTTTCGGTTAATACTAACCATAAAATCAGTATTCTTGATATTGGAACCGGCTCTGGATGCATTCCCATCACACTTAAAAAACATTTGTCAAAAGCTGAAGTAGCTACATTGGACGTTTCTGCTAATGCCATCGTTATAGCCAAAGAAAATGCAGAACAGATGGACGTGAAGATCAAATTTATTGAAGCAGACATTTTGACTTTCAAATCTGAAGAAAAATTTGATATCATCGTAAGTAATCCACCTTATATCAGGGATTTAGAGAAAGCGGATATGCATAATAACGTGTTGGTGTACGAGCCGCATTTAGCATTATTTGTTCGTGACGAAAACCCCTTAATATTTTATAAAGCTATTGCTGATTTTGCAAGAACAAACTTAAAACCCAACGGGCAACTTTATTTCGAAATTAATGAATATTTAGGTAACGAAACAATTGAAATGTTAGCTGCTAAAGAATTTATTGATATTGAGTTAAGGCAAGACATGCAAGGAAAAGACAGAATGGTGAGGGCAGGGATTTAAGATGTTTGAAGTCCGAGGACGGAGGTCAAAAGATTTGTTGCTAAGGACTAAAATTCCTCGGCGTTCGTCCTCCTGAACTTGTTTCAGAATCTATAATTAAAGGTGCTTTAGTCTTTCTGCTCTTCAACTAAGCCCTCGGATGAAACTGTGTGATTACCTCTCTTAAATAATCTCTATCAATGTGCGTATAAATTTCTGTAGTGGTAATGCTAGAATGGCCTAACATTTCCTGTACAGCGCGTAAATCGGCACCACCTTCAATTAAATGTGTGGCGAAAGAATGTCTTAATGTATGCGGACTGATTGTTTTCTTTAATCCGGTAGATATAGCCAGACTTTTAATCAGGTTAAAAATCGAAATACGCGAAAGTTTAGCGCCAAAACGGTTTAAAAAGATGAAATCTTCATGTCCTTTTTTAATATTAGCATGTACACGCACTTCGTTGATGTAAATATCGAGAAGTTTTAAAGCTACGCTTCCAATGGGCACTAAACGTTCTTTATTTCCTTTTCCAATTACTTTTATAAATTCGATCAGTGGGAACACATTTGAGATCCTGAGTTCGGTTAATTCTGTTACACGCAAGCCGCAGCCGTATAATACTTCCATAATAGCTTTATTACGCATGCCCTCAGGCTTTGAGGCATCTATGGCAGAAATAAGTTCATTAATCTCGTATATATTCAAAGTATCTGGTAATTTTCTGCTGAGTTTTGGTGCTTCGAGCAATGCTGTAGGGTCATTTGAAATTACATCTTCGAGCATTAAATAGGCAAAGAAAGCTTTTAATCCTGATATTACCCTGGCCTGTGTACTCGCTTGCATACCCAGTACATTCAGCCATGAGATAAAGGATTTTAGATCAATGATGGTGATATCTGCTAGTTTGGGCTCTTCATTCAAAGATTGAAAATATTGGATCAATTTATCAATATCGCTCAGATAGGCATCAACAGAATTACCAGATAACGACCGCTCTAGCTTTAAATACGATTTAAATCCTTTAATATATGATGGCCAAAGCATGCTTTTATTTGAGATTTTTTATAACATTGCAACGTTACAACATTATATTATGAAAATACAAATTATTAACGGCCCAAACTTAAACTTATTAGGTGTACGCGAGCCATCTATTTACGGAAACACCAGTATTGAAGATTATATTAAAGAATTAAAAACGGTTTATCCGGATATAGAAATTGAATACTATCAGAGTAACGTTGAGGGCGAAATTATTAATAAATTGCATGAAGTTGGTTTTAGTTATGATGGGGTAGTGCTTAATGCAGGAGGTTACACCCATACTTCCGTTGCTATTACTGATGCGATTGCAGCTATTAAAACCCCTGTGGTTGAGGTGCACATATCTAATATTTATGCCCGCGAAGAATATCGTCATGTCTCTTTAACCGGTAAAAACTGTCAAGGTGTTTTAACTGGCTTTGGCATAAAAGGTTACCGTTTGGCTATTGAAAGTTTGTTGATTTAAATTTTGTTAGTTCCTTGCGAAGTTTAAAGGGGCCAAGAGATGGAAGAACTTCGCAAGTTTTAGTTTGATTTACTCCTAGTACCACTGTCAGATGGTAACATCAGACAGCACTCAAATTCTGATATTAATTCTGTCAGATGGCAACATCTGACAGCACTTCAATTAAAGTTAAAAAAGATTGGTCGTTATTCCCGTGCAGACGGAATCTTAAAGTTCATGCAATACGATTCCCGATCGAGCTTGGAATGACTATTCGCAATTTACTTTAAGTTCGAAAAATATTTAATTTTCTTAATAAAAAACGCCCATACAACGCTGTTGTTATATACTCCAGCATGTTCGCTATATGCTTTTTGAACGGCTTTCCGCTTTTTGTTCGTTTTTGAAATCGATTTAAGAAAATGCCAGTGGCCTTTGCTCACCGCTATTGTAAATTTAGATTTCCCGGTAAGCAAAAAGTGCCACCACGCAATAAAATCAATAAACATCCTGATTGTAATTCGGAAAACGGCATCACCTGCAGGTAGGTTTTTCTGCATGATGATGAGGTTGTTTCTGAAATTAAGATAAGTTTTAAAAGGATTCTCTGTCTGCAAAGTTCCGCCGCCTACATGGTAAACTTCGGCGTCCGGACAGTACATTATTTTATAATTCAGGTTCTTTAAACGCCAGCACAGATCTATCTCCTCCATATGAGCAAAAAGATCGGCATCTAAACCGCCCGCTTCTCGCCAACATTTACTTTTAATAAAAAATGCAGCTCCGCTGGCCCAAAAAACTTCCGTTTTATCATTGTACTGGTCATTGTCAAACTCATACACATTAAACAGTCTGCCACGGCAGAAAGGAAAAGAATAGATGTCCAGATAACCTCCGGCAGCACCCGCATACTCGAATTGTTTCTTGTTTAGCTGCCATTTAATTTTAGGTTGTGCTACCGCAATCTGTGCATCGCTTTCCATTAAATCAATTACCGGCTTTATCCAATTAGGGCTTACCTCTACATCCGAATTGAGCAGAATAAAATAATCGGCCTCAACACGTTCTAAAACCTTGTTATAGCCCCCAGCAAAACCGTAATTCTGGTCGTTCTGGATAATTTTAACGCTAGGAAAGTTTTCTTGTAAAAACAAAACTGAATCATCGGTGGAAGCATTATCGCCCACAACAATTTGCAGATTATCATACTCAGAAAGCAAAATTCCGGGTAAAAACTGCTGTAAATATGCTTTTCCATTCCAGTTTAAAATTACAACGGCTACTGATGGGTTCATTCTTTTTATTCGGGTTTAAATTTCCAGCGTTTATGGCTCCAAAGCCAATATTGAGGCTGTTCTTTGATAATATTTTCTAAAAACTTAAAGTACAGATTCGTAATCGCAAACTCATCCACGTTAGCCGGATCGAGGCACATGGGCAAAACTTCTACATGATAATAACCTTTTTTTACTACGTTAACTTTAAAATAGTATATCGGTCTTTGAGTAGATTTTGCAATTTTTTCTACACCTAAAAGTGCGGCAGTAGGCTGGTGAAGAAAATCTACATAATATTTGGTTTCTTCTCTGGTTGGCGATTGGTCGCTTGCAAAACATAAAAGCGTAGGTTCATTTTTATAAGCGGCTATCCCACGTAAAGTTTGCCGCATGGCAATGAAAACATTTCCATATTTTGTTCGCATACAATCAAACCAGGTTTCAAAAATTTTATTTTTGATGGGTTTAAAAATTACCATGGTTTTGGCAGAAATACTAAGTCCCAAAGCTAAAGTGCCCAATTCCCAGTTACCATAATGGCCTGTACAAGCCAATATACTTTTTCCTGCCGCAAAATGGGTTTCGAGCTGCTCCAGTCCTGTAAACTTTACCCTTTTTAGCGTTTCAGCTTTTGAAATGCTGCTCATTTTAATAATTTCGAAAATAAGTTCAGCTAAATACAGGAAGAATTTTTTCTCAATAGCCTTAATTTCTACTGGAGATTTTTCGGGAAAAGAGTGGGTTAAATTCTGCCTGACAACTTTTTTTCTATAGCCTATTACGTAATAAAGCAGATAATATAGTAATCTTGCAAAAAAAAAGAGCAAAGATAAAGGCAGCAGCGATAACAGGTATAAAAAAAATACGCCAACGTGCGCAATCCCTCTTTTAATCATTATTTTTAAAACGTTTCAACTACAAACATAAATTTTCAAATGCAGAATACAGCTATACTTCCATTATTTTATCTTCCACCCGTAGGCTATTTTAGTTTATTACAAAAGCTGGAGGTAGATTTTTTAATCGAAAAACATGAACATTTAGCGAAGCAAACTTACCGCAACAGGGCCAGTATTTATTCTCCAAACGGAAAACTCGATATTACCGTTCCTGTGGTTAAAGGTTCAAAAACACACACGCAAATGAAAGATGTGCGGATTAGTTATGACTTTAAATGGCAACGTTTACATTGGTTGAGCTTAGAAAGTTGCTATAGAAGTTCGGCCTATTTTGAGTTTTACGAAGATGAACTTTCACAGTTTTATAATCAAAAATTTGAATTTCTTTTCGATTATAACCTCGAATTGGTAGAATGGCTCTCCAAAAAGTTAAAGCTCAATAAAAGCTTCGGAGTTACCACCGAATATTTTGATGATATTGCTCCTGAGCTTGATTTTCGTACCATTATGAATCCTAAAAAGGAGGACGATATTGTAAAAAATAAGCCATATTATCAGGTTTTTGAAGATAGACATCAATTTTTGCCCAACTTAAGTATTGTAGATTTGTTGTTTAACCAGGGTCCGCAAGCCCGGCTATATTTATAATTATGGGAAAAAACAAGCCGCGTAACCGCCATAAGCACTATAAAGTTCCAGCCCCAGGTACCAGCCCGGGTTTATACACTATTGATGAAGATGCATTAAAGCCAATTATTGTACTTCATATTTATAACGATAAAAGTTATAAAAAAGTGGAATTGGAGAATATCAATAACATTGATAAACTGATTGAAAATAAAGATTTCTGCTATTGGTTTGACATTAAAGGATTAGCAGATCCGAATATATTCGAAACGCTTTATTCAAAATTAGGTATCAGCAGGCTTGTATTAGAAGATATTACCAGTTCTTACCAGCGCCCCAAGCTGGATGAATATGATAATGACAAGTATATTTTTGCAGTGAGCAGGCATCTGTTTTTAAATGAGGAGAATACTTTAAATAATGATCAGGTTTCTTTCATCCTGTCAGAACGTACATTGATTACCTTTCAGGAAACTTATGCCGATTGTTTTGAGCCCGTTAGGAAACGTTTGGAAATAGGGAAGGGAAACATTCGTATAGGTGGTATTAGCTACCTGATGTATGCCATTATGGATGTGATAGTGGATAATTATTTTTCCTTATTAAATTTTTGGGGCGAAGAACTGGATGCTATTGAAGACCGTTTATATGATCATCCTGACAGGAGAATCATGTACGATACACAGGCGATTAAAAGGTCGTTAATCATGATCCGAAAAGTAGCCTGGCCGGAGCGTGATAAACTGAATGATATTATCCGTACCGATAGTCCGTTAATATCAGATCTCACCAAAACCTACATGAAGGATGCGTACGATCATTGTATCCAGATCATTGATTTTATCGAATCATTAAAAGAGATTGCTTCAGCCAATATTGATATGAATTTATCCATTATCAGTAACCGGATGAACGAAATCATGAAGGTTTTGACCATCATTTCTTCCATATTTATTCCATTAACCTTTATTGCAGGTATTTACGGAATGAATTTTAGTCGGGAAGACCCTACAACCGGAAAGATACTAAAAGACAATATGCCCGAATTATACGCCGAACATGGTTATTTGTACACCTGGATTGTAATGGCTGTAATTGCGGTTTTGCAAGTGATTTATTTTTGGCGTAAAGGTTGGTTTAAATAGTGTTAACATTCAGACTAATACTGCCTTTAAGATATAGAGAAGATTTTAATTTATAATCGTCACCCTGACCTGTAGCAAAGCGGAAAGCTACGAAGTAAATTTATTTCAGGGTCTATTTTATAAGAAAGATGCTGAAACAAGTTCAGCATGACGATCGCATCAAGAAAAGAGTTATTTTTATTGGATTAAACGTCAGTTTAAACGGGATTTTACTTTTAGAATGTACCAATTTTTGGTAACTTTAAGAGTTAGATTAAAATTGATACAATGGGAAGAAATACATCTGTTGTTTTAGGACATCATTTTGAAAAATTTGTTGGTAAAAAGATATCTGAAGGAAGGTTTAAAAATGCAAGCGAAGTTATCCGTGCAGGATTAAGATTGTTGGAAGATGAAGAAAATAAAATCGAAATTTTGAGAGAGGCACTTAAAGTTGGAATTGATGGTGGGATGGTTGAAGACTTTGATCCAAAAAAACACCTTGAAATGTTAAAGAAAAAAAATACAGGCAACAACGACTAAATTCTACTAATAAGTTTGAAAAGATTAGACAGAATTTTAATAAAAATCAATTTTTAATATTTGTAGCTTTAGGGCGTTTTTGGTTAGGTTATAGATGCAGTCATTCGAAATAGATAAAAGCGACGTACTCAAGGTTAAAAATGCAATTTTAGCTGGTGATGAAACTTTAAAAGTAGTTTTAGAGGAGTATCATGCCTCAGAAATCGCGATTTTGTTTGAGCGTTTAGATAAATCTGAACAGCGGCATATTATCAACCTGCTTCCAGCAGAAATAGCTTCTGAGATTATTTCTGAGATGGATGAAGAATCCCATCCGGAAGATTTACTTTTTGAGCTCCATCCCAATAAACGTACGGAGATTGTTGAAGAACTGGATTATGATGATGCGACCGACATCATTTCCCAACTGGAGGATCATGAGCAGAAAGAGATCTTAGAAGACCTTACCGAAGATCATGCCTCAGAAATCCGGAACCTTTTAACTTACGACGAAAAAACTGCGGGTGGTTTGATGAATACGGAGCTGATCTGTGTAAACATCAACCTCACTAAAAAAGATGCAATCGACGAGATCATCCGGCAGAGTGAAGAAATGGAGGAGTTTTACACCATTTATGTGGTGGATGATGAGGAGATTTTTAAAGGTATTGTTTCGTTAAAAGACATTATTAAAGCAAAACACAATGCCAAAATAACCGAATTGGTTAAAATAGATGCAGTTTATGTGCATCCCGATACCGATCAGGAAGAAGTGGCGAACCTAATTTCACAATATAACTTAACCAGTATTCCAGTAATAGATGATCACCAAAAATTACTCGGTAGGGTAACATTCGATGATGTGATCGATGTAATGGAGGCTGAAAGTACCGAAGATATCTTGAAAATTTCGGGGGTATCAGAAGATGAAGAATTGAGCGGTAACTGGGTAGAAGCGGTAAAATCGCGTTTGCCATGGTTAATCATCAACCTCGGTACAGCATTTTTAGCTTCATCTGTAGTACGTTATTTTGATCCAACCATTAAGTTAATTCCTTCCTTAGCGGCCTACATGACCATTATTGCGGGGATGGGTGGAAATGCAGCTACCCAGGCACTTGCCGTAACCGTAAGGCGTATTTCACTTTATGACTTGACTGATAAACAGGCCTATCGTACCGTTTTAAAAGAATTTACCGTAGGCTTAATAAATGGTGCATCCAATGGATTAATCGTATTTATTTTTGCTTACTTTTTTGATGGAAACCCAATGCTTGGATTGGTTATCTTCCTGGCTATGACGGGCAACCTGGTAATTGCAGGCATCACGGGCGCTGGTATTCCGTTAATTTTAAAACGGGTAGGTATCGATCCTGCCATTGCATCATCTATAATTATTACTACTTTTACCGACGTTTTTGGTTTCCTATTAATTTTAGGATTGGCCAGCAAACTTTTACTATAATCAGGATTTACTTGATTTTAGGATTTCAAGATTTAAAACTTGCAAAACTAAATTGAGCGCCTGTTAATTTAACTTAGACTACAAACTTTAAATCTGTAAAATCTGATCCCGATGCAAAAAACAAGACACGATTGGACAAAAGAAGAAATACAAGAAATTTATAACAGACCATTTTTAGATCTGGTTTACGAAGCCGCAAGTATCCACAGGGAAAATAAAGATTACAATGAAGTTCAGGTAAGTTCATTAATCTCAATCAAAACCGGAGGTTGTGCTGAAGACTGTTCATATTGCCCACAGGCAGCCCGCTACCATACCGAATTAGAAGTTCAGCCATTGATGCAGGTTAGCCAGGTGGTTAGCGCCGCAGTTAAGGCAAAAGAGGGGGGCGCATCACGTTTATGTATGGGAGCAGCATGGCGCGAAGTACGGGATAACCGCGATTTTGACCGTGTAATTGAAATGGTGAAAGCCGTGAATGATATGGATATGGAAGTTTGCTGTACTTTAGGCATGCTTACCGAAAACCAGGCACAACGTTTAGCTGATGCTGGCTTATATGCATATAACCATAACATCGATACCTCTGAAGATGATTACAAACGTATTATTTCGACCAGAACTTATGATGATCGCTTAAATACCATTAAAAATGTTCGTAAAGCCAAATTAACAGTATGTAGTGGTGGTATTATCGGTTTAGGTGAAACGGTAGAAGACCGTGTTTCAATGTTGCAGACTTTATCAAACATGGAAAAACATCCTGAATCAGTTCCCGTTAATGCTTTAGTGCCCGTAAAAGGTACTCCTTTGGAAAATCAGCCCCGTGTTCCAATCTGGGATATGGTAAGAATGATTGCTACAGCACGAATCGTAATGCCAAACTCGGTGGTGCGTTTATCAGCCGGTAGAAACGAAATGAGCACATTAGAACAGGCTTTTTGCTTTATGGCAGGGGCAAGTTCTATTTTTGCAGGCGATAAATTATTAACCACACCAAATCCTGCATTTGTTGATGATATGGCCATGTTTGAATTGTTGGGACTAAAAACCCGCGACGCCTTTAAAAATGGCAGGCCAGCAAACACGAAAGTTGAACAGGAAGCTGTTTAATCAAAAAATATAAACCGATATCCGTGATGTCGGTATCCGTGGTGTCGGTTGTTTCCAACTGACACAAAGATAGATTATAAACAAAAAGTCCCGACTAAATTGGGACTTTCTTTTTTCAGTGGTGTCAGATATTTCTATCTGATACCAAGTTGAATCCTATTTGTAAATCTGTTTGAACAGTCAGATGGTAACATCTGACATCACGGTAAAAATCGGGATTTTTTTTTAGCGGTATCAGGTATTTCTATCTGATACCAAGTTGAATCCTATTTGTAAATCTGTTTGAACAGTCAGATGGTAACATCTGACATCACGGTAAAAATCGGGTTTTTTTTTTTAGCGGTATCAGGTATTTCTATCTGACACCGAGTTGAATCCTATTTGTAAATCTGCTTGAACAGTCAGATGGTAACATCTGACATCACGGTATCTGGCTTCACCTTAAACTGCGGTTACCCTTACCTCAATATTTCCTCTGGTTGCTTTAGAATACGGACATGCCCTATGCGCTTTATCAGCCAAGGCCTGTGCTTCCTCATGCGAAATCCCTGGAATATGTACATCCAGGTCTGCAGAGAGAACAAATGCATTACCATCTTTATTAAAAGAAACCAATACTTTTATATTTGCTTCACTAATATCAACACCTTCTCGCTCCGCTACACCGCCTAAGGCTCCCAAATAACATGGCCCCCAGGCAGCAGCAAACAATTCTTCTGGGTTTGTGGCACCTCCTTGCCCGCCAAGTTCTTTTGGCTTTCTTAAATCAAAATCTAAAATCCCATCACTTGATTTGATGTGTCCGTCTCTTCCTCCTGTAGCTGTAACTTCAGCCGTATATAGCTTTTCCATAATGTTTTCTTAATATGGATACTTAACAATTTTTAGTGGCCTTTGTTTTTAATACAAGGTATTTGATAGTTTAAACCTTGAACTAATATAACATGATTACTTGCGTAATAAAATTCGATCTAAATCTTGATTTTCACTGATAGCTTATAAATATCGTAAGCTACCTTCTGGATGAGGTCGAATTGCTCGGGAACCAAATCTTCTCCTTTTTTAATGGCTAAACCGTTATCATTTAGCCTGATCAACGGTACATTCTCAATTGTGCTGGCGCCTTTTTCCAGATTTTCAATAGACATATCCAATAAATAATTGGTATTGTTGGCAATAGGCTTCAAGGAATCGAAACTTTCGAAGATAAATTGATGTTCCTTATTGTAGAGCGAAAGTGTTGCAACATAAGAAGACAATAAATGGCTGAGCGCTGTAAACTGATGTACTTCTTTAATAAACAACTGTTTGCTTTTTGGTTCAGAAAACATTCTTTGAAACAGGGAAGCCAAGTTTGCCGTACTTACATAAACTTCTTTCCGGGCCAGTTTATATTCCGTTCTATTGTAGTTTTTCTCAAAATACAATTTAATCACCTGTCCATAATAAGCCTTATTAGCCTTTAAAATATCGAGCATGGCCTCTTTGAGTTTTTCATGCTCCCAAGTCGGGAATAAAGAATAACTGGCCAATAGCGCAATACCAGAGCCTATAAAAGTATCATAAATCCTTTCGCGTGCCAGCGCTATCGATCCCATACCCAGAAAATCAAATAGGATTAAGATGTATGGTGTCATAAAGAGCACACTCACTACGTAATTTTTCCTTTGGAAACTATAACAGCCAATCATGCAGATTAATAGGATCACAAATAAAGTATTCCGATCGTGGATATAAGTAATCACCCCCATACCAATGAACGCCCCAATCGTGGTGCCGATTAAACGTTGATAATTACGTTCTTTGGTTAAACTAAATCCCGGTTTCGAAATTACCAGAATGGTAAGGAGAATCCAGTAGCTATGTGAGAAATTGAGAATCTGAGCCACAATAAACCCCAAAAGCATCACCACAGTAACCCGTAACGAATGCCTGAAAGTAGAAGAAGTATAGGTTAAATTCTCTGTAAACAGTTTAAAATCGAATTTTTGCCTGGTGATAAATTTCTCTGTATCTACCTCAGCTTGTCTAATATCTTTGCTGTTTCTGATTTTAAAATAGCTGAAAATAGTTTTAACCCTTGATAGTATATTTTCGATGTTCACCTCAATATTTTTCAGGGCAATTATGCCTAAGGTATTGTATTCCTGATTTTGATTGTTCTTTTCCAGGTTATTGATTTTGATCTTTAACCTTTCAATCTCAATCAATAAACGTTTTGAAACAACGGGTATTCCACCACTTTTTAAGGCGAAAGCAATATCATCAAGGGCATACGAAATCCGCTTAATGGCCATTTCATAATCTGATAATATACCTGCTTTATCAAACTGATCGTGCAAATGCTGGTAATTATAATAGGTAGACATTACCTGCTCGAAAAGATCGACCATATCTACAAATACCAGCAACAAAAATCTGCCCTTAGGAGTAGAATCTCTTACAATTTCGCGGGTTCTAAAAAGCAATTCTCTTACCGCATCCTGTTTTTCATGAACAGAAACCTGAAGCTGCAACAGATCTGAATAGGTTTTATCGTAATTGTTATTTTGATGATAGAACTTGGCTTTTTCGCGTAGAAACTCTGCAACTTCCAAGATAGAATCGCTTAACGATTGCTGCACCAAACGGAAGGGGCGTAAGCGGTACACAAAATAACTTAAGCCAGTATACCAAAGGCTACCTACCAGGATCATAACCGCATGTAGCAATACTTCTTGCCATGGGCGTACATCATCAATGCTTAATACCATAATCAGTAAAACCGCGGTACCAACCGATGCAGCTCTAATACCGTAGATGTAAAACATCGAAAATACAAAACTGGATACAGCCAATAAAAAGCCAATAAAATAATGATTCTTGTTGGTTAACCCCGTTATGATAGAGAAGGTAAAGATGAGCGCAGTAGTAATCAGCATTGCATTTCTTCGGTGCACCATTGGCCCCGGACTATCTACCACACTTACACATAAAGCGCCTAGTGATAAAGTCATACCGTACTTTAACATGCCAAACTGGGCAAGAATTAAAGAGGGGAGCAGTACACCAATGGTGATGCGGAGACCGTCGGCAAAATACGTACTCAATAAAAAGTCTTGTATATTTCTAATAGGTTGCCTAATCTGCATGATACAAAAATAACATAATAGCGAAGTTTTTTGTTGCGATTAAAATTAAGTTTTTTGCTTTTTTTAAACTTTTAAGCAGAAAATGGGTAATGGTTTGATTAACAAAATATTACGAATTGTTTATAAGTGTGATTTTAGCAATGTTGATAACCTAATCGAAAACCCATAAAAAGCACTCAAAAACGACATTTTCAAAACAATAAACTGTTGATAAACAGTAATTTTAAGTGGATAACTTTGTGTATAAAAACGCTCATTTTTCTCTTGACAAATGCGTGTTTTCCTACTAAATTAGATCATATCAAATACGAAGTACTTTGAATTCTGATAAAACAATCCAAAAGAGATAAAGAACCGAA
The DNA here is from genome assembly GCF_000708285.2 of Pedobacter borealis DSM 19626. Taxonomy (GTDB): domain Bacteria; phylum Bacteroidota; class Bacteroidia; order Sphingobacteriales; family Sphingobacteriaceae; genus Pedobacter; species Pedobacter borealis. Next base: position 65,138 of record NZ_JAUG01000003.1, on the reverse strand, counting down.
AGGGGAATTGTTTCGGAGTGTTTACAGGGAAAACGATTAATTTCAGAAAGGGTTAAACCGAGTAAGGATATATATACCATCGCAAGATTGGATCATAAGAAAATCGCACAGGCCCAAACAGAGATTATTGAAAACTAGGAAGTTTACGGACGGAGGAGTTGGAAATAAATTTTCACGAATCGCAAAAGTTGCAAAACCTAACGATAACGGAAAAATCAAAGTAACAAGAATTAGATGCTTTAAAATGCGACTACGGTTGTTTTTAAAGTTAAAACGGGGAACTGAATCGAAAGAAGAGGAACCCCGTTTTTATTTTGCCTTAAATTTTGATCTTTCGATCAAAAAAAGAATAGCGAATCTTTCCGCATATTATCCCTAAAATATTAAATTTACCAAATGGCCAAAAAAGGTAAATCAATCTCCAATCCGTCAAAAAAGATATTCGTTTTAGATACCTCGGTTATTTTGTACGATCATGATGCGATAAATAACTTCCACGAGCACGATGTAGCTATTCCCATTCAGGTTTTAGAAGAGCTCGATAATTTTAAAAGCGGTAACGATACCCGGAATTTTGAGGCCAGAAGTTTTATCCGCCTTATTGATGAAACTTCAAAACAAAAACTCATCAGCGATTGGATTTCGTTAAAAAGCCCTGATTCAGGAAAATTTAAGGTAGTTTTAAATGAAAAGCCTTTAACTATAAATGCGGAAGAAGTGTATGGAAAAGGCAAAACAGACCATAAGATTTTAAATGCAGCATTAAGTTTAAAAGAAGAATATCCCGATAAGAAAGTAGTACTGGTATCGAAAGACATCTGCCTGAGGTTAAAAGCAAAAGCTTTGGATTTAAATGCAGAAGATTACGAAACTGGTAAAATTAAAAATGTAGATGAGCTTTATGCCGGAAAGACCGAAATAGCCAACTTTCTGGTGGAAATTATAGATGAAATAAAAAAACAACCTTTTATTGATGCGAATGAGGTAGAACTGCCACCTAAAAATGGCAATCACTTTTATATTTTAAGGAATAAGAGAAAAACAGCAAATGTATTTTATAACAACAGTTTAAAAACAATTTCAGCAGTTTCTACTGATCCTATATTTAAAATCAAACCTAAAAATATTGAACAGGCATTTGCCATTCATGCGCTTTTAGATCCTGAAATTAAGCTGGTGAGCATACAAGGGAATGCCGGAACAGGTAAAACGCTATTGGCTTTGGCAAGCGCTTTAGAACAGCGTAAAAACTTTAGGCAGATTTATGTAACGCGACCGATTGTTTCCCTGAGCAATAAAGACATCGGTTTCTTACCAGGCGATGCAAAATCGAAAACTGATCCTTTTATGGCGCCAATTTGGGATAATCTGCGGTTTATTAAAGAGCAGTTTATCGGCGATGATAAAATGTCTGAGAAGATTGATGAACTGATTGTAACCGAAAAAATAGCGATTGCGCCATTGGCTTTTATCCGGGGAAGAACCCTCACCAAAATTTTCTTTATTATTGATGAGGCACAGAATTTAACACCCCATGAAGTGAAAACGATAATTTCGAGGGCGGGCGAACATACCAAAATAGTTTTCACAGGCGATATTTACCAGATTGATACGCCATACCTAGATTCTGAAAGTAATGGTTTATCGTACCTGATCGAAAATGCTAAGAACCATCCGCTTTACGCGCACATAACGCTACATAAAGGCGAGAGGAGTGAGTTGGCTAATTTGGCTAATGAGTTGTTGTAAGTGCCGAACATTTCCCGCAGATTTCGCAGAAAAGGGCCACAGATTTAAATCGATTTGATAGCTTTTCGATTAGCACATTAATAGTACATTTCAATATCTGTTTGATCTGCGTTTATTATCTTTTTAGATCTGCGGGAAACCTAATGGTATTTCTTCAAGCTCCTTAAACAGATAAACAATCCAATTAAAGTTAATACTGCGCTCAATATAAACGGTGCACCTGGAAAATAAACCGGAGCCTTGCCTTCGATAAAATAAGCAAATATATGTGTCATTACCCAAGGGGCAAATATGGCAGCTAAACTTTGTAAACCTGTTAAAACACCCTGCATTTCGCCTTGTGCATTCGAAGGTACCTGATTCGAGATTAAGCCCTGCATGGCCGGTCCGCAGATTCCGGCTAAACCATAAGGAAGCATAAAAGCAAACATCATCCAGCCCTTGCTTGCAAAAGCAAAAGCTATGAAGCCTATGATGTATAAAATGAGACCAAAGTAAACCGCTTTCTTTTCTCCGATTTTGGGAAGGATCACCCTTATTAAACCACCTTGAACAAGGCCCACAACCAAACCCACAAAACCTAATGAATAACCTACCCATGCAGCATCCCATTTAAATTTCTCCATGGTATAGAATGTCCAGTTGGATTGAACAGCGTGACTGGCAAAGTATAATAAGAATAAGGTAGCCATTAAGCCCAATAATGCAGGGTATTTGCCAACGCTTAACAATGAACCGATTGGATTTGCCCTTTTCCAGTCAAAAGCCCTGCGTTTTTCAACAGGTAAAGATTCTGGCAGTATAAAATAACCGTAAAGCCAGTTAATTAAAGATAAACCTGCAGCAATCATAAAAGGAACCCGGGTACCAAAATGGCTGAAAGCCCCACCTAAAACCGGACCTAAGATAAACCCAACACCAAATGCTGCACCAACCAGACCGAAGTTTTGCGCTCTTTTTTCTGGAGGAGAAACATCGGCAATGTATGCCTGTGCGGTTGTAAAACTTGCACCTGTTATCCCTGCAATAATCCTTCCTACAAATAGCCAAACAATAGAAGGGGCGAAGGCTAAAAAGATGTAATCGATACCTAAACCGAACAAAGAGCTTAATAATACCGGTCTTCGGCCGTATCGATCACTCATTGCACCAATAATTGGAGAGCATATAAATTGTACTGATGCATATGCAAGGGTGAGCCAGCCACCATATTCTGCCGCTAAACCGAAGCCACCGCCAGTGAAATCCTGAATAAGTTTTGGTAAAACCGGAATGATCAGCCCAAAACCTGTAAAATCGATCAGGAGGGTAACCATAATAAAACTCATTGCAGATTTCTTTCCGTTTGCCATTATATGTTATTTGAAACGCAAAAGTATCAGAATTAGTTAAGATTGTAAATTTTAGTTCTCTACAAACTCAATTACAAACCCAGTAGGTTTTTGAAACCTGCGAGGTTTAGATCCGAATATGAAATACTGTCCGCTGTTTATAAACCTGATATAGCGGAAAGCCCACAATGAGGTACGAATGAGGACTTGCAGCGATAGCAGGACTGCAGACCGCCACTGAAATAGAACCTCACATTTACAAAAAAAACTTACAACCCATTTTTTTTGTAAATGCAGTAAACTCGTTAAACTAGCCCTCAATAAATTTAAATCCCATCGGGAATAAAAAACCTATAGCAAAGGTCAAAACTTTTCCACAATGCCTTAATTCGGCTAAATTTTGTTAAATTCGCAAGGTTATAGTAATACCCTTTTTAATATCGTTTTAAGTAGCGAGAATAATAATTTATGGCAGAAGATTTAGAAAATCAGCAGAACGACAAAATCATTCAAATTAATATAGAGGAGCAGATGAAATCGGCCTACATTGATTACTCAATGTCGGTAATCGTATCGAGGGCTTTGCCTGATGTACGTGATGGATTGAAACCGGTACACCGCCGTGTTTTATATGGTATGCTTGATCTTGGTGTAACCAGTAATAAACCACATAAAAAATCTGCCCGTATTGTAGGGGAGGTTCTAGGTAAGTATCACCCGCATGGTGATGCATCTGTATACTTTACTATGGTTCGTATGGCTCAGGATTGGAGCTTACGTTATCCAATGGTTGATGGACAAGGAAACTTTGGTCACATTGATGGTGACTCTCCGGCTGCAATGCGTTATACTGAGGCACGTTTTTCGAAAATAGCCGAAGAAATGCTTGCCGATATCAATAAAGATACTGTAGATTTTCAGTTAAACTTTGATGATACCTTACAAGAACCAACCGTTTTACCTGCAAAAATCCCGAACTTATTGGTTAACGGATCTTCTGGTATTGCGGTAGGTATGGCCACTAATATGGCACCTCACAACTTAACCGAAGTAATTGATGGCGTGGTAAGCTATATCGATAATAGAGATATTACGATCGAGGAATTGATGAAGTTTGTAAAAGCTCCGGATTTCCCTACCGGTGGTATTATTTATGGTTATACAGGGGTAAAAGAAGCTTTCGAAACAGGTCGTGGCCGTATTGTAATGCGTGCAAAAGCCGAAATCGAGAATATTAAAGACCGCGAGGTAATTATTGTTACCGAAATTCCTTACCAGGTTAATAAAGCACAGATGATTGAGCGTACTGCTGAATTGGTTGGTGAGAAAAAACTTGAAGGTATTTCGAACATTAAAGATGAATCTAACAAAGATGGTATCCGCATCGTTTACGAAATTAAACGTGATGCAAATGCTTCTATCGTTTTAAACAACCTATATAAGTATACTGCATTACAAACTTCTTTCAGTGTAAATAACATTGCATTGGTAAAAGGCCGTCCACAAATGTTAAATCTTAAAGATTTAATTGTGCATTTTGTGGATCACCGCCATGATGTAATTGTTCGCCGTACCCGTTACGAATTGGCAGAAGCCGAAAAACGTGCACACATTTTAGAGGGTTATTTAATTGCTTTAGATCATTTAGATGAAGTAATTAAATTAATCCGTGCTTCCGAAACCCCTGAAGATGCCCGTTTAGGCTTGATGGAAAAATTCGGACTGAGCGATCTTCAGGCACGTGCGATTTTGGATATGACGCTTCGTCGTTTAACAGGACTAGAGCGCGATAAGATCAAAGAAGAGTATGCAGAGTTGATGAAAACCATCGAGCATTTAAAATCTATCTTAGCAGATGAAGGTTTGCGTATGCAGATCATCAAAGATGAGTTAGCAGAAATCCGTCAGAAATTTGGTGATGAGCGTAGAACAACTATTGTTCACTCGGCCGAAGACATGAGCATGGAAGATTTCATCGATGATGAAGAAGTGGTAATCACCATCTCTCACGAAGGTTACGTAAAACGTACGCCGGCAACCGAATTTAGAGCACAGGGTAGAGGCGGAAAAGGATCTAAAGGCAGTAACTCAAGAAACGAAGATTTTATTGAACACATGCTTGTGGCCACAAACCACAATTATATGCTGTTCTTTACCGAAGCCGGAAGGTGTTTCTGGTTGAGGGTTTACGAAATTCCAGAAGGTTCACGAACCAGTAAAGGAAGAGCGATCCAGAATATTATCAATATCCCGAAAGAGGAAAAAATTAAAGCCTACATTAAGGTTAAAAACCTGAAAGATCAGGAATATTTAGAGAACAATTTCATCATTATGTGTACTAAAAAAGGTACCATTAAGAAAACTTCTCTTGAAGCTTATTCACGTCCACGTGTAAATGGTATTAATGCCATCAATATTAATGATGGTGATGTATTACTGGAAGCTTGTTTAACTAACGGACAAAGCGAAATTGTAATGGCATTGCGTTCTGGTAGAGCAATCCGTTTCAACGAAAGTACGGTTCGTCCGATGGGTAGAACAGCTACCGGCGTACGCGGTGTTAGGCTTGCACACGATCAGGATGAAGTTGTTGGCATGATTGCTGTAAACAATCCTGAAGTTACGGTGTTAGTAGTATCAGAAAAAGGATATGGAAAACGTACCGATATTGAAGATTACCGTGTAACTAACCGTGGCGGTAAAGGGGTAAAAACAATTAATGTTACTGAAAAAACGGGACAATTAGTTTCAATAAAAGACGTTACAGATAGCGAAGATTTGATGATCATTAACCGTTCAGGTATTGTAATCAGAATTCCGGTATCAGCATTAAGGGTAATGGGCCGTGCCACACAAGGGGTTCGTTTGATCTCATTAAAAGGTGATGACGAAATTGCGTCGGTTACTAAAATTGATCACGAAGAAGACGAAGAAGAAACAGTAGATTTAACAGATGTAGTAGTTACAGACGGTGAAGAAGTAGAAGCAGATACTACTCCTGAGGCTGATGATACTGAAGAAGAAGGTGAATCGGATAACGAAACGGAAGAAGAAAATTAACTAAAAATAAGATTAGAATAAAAATTATGAAAAGAGTATTTCTAAGTATAGTTCTAGCAGGTGCGGTAAGCTCTGCATTTGCTCAGAAAAGTGAAATAACCGCGGCAAAAAACGACTGGGGTTTATTCCAGCTAACTTCTTCAAATGCTACAACGCCATTGGCAAAAAAGCTTGAAGCGTTGGCAAAAGGCTTGGCCCATACCGACAAAGCAATTGCTGATGAAAAATCTAAAGTAATGCCTGAAGCATGGTCTTACCGCGCTTTATTCGCCTCTTCTGCAGCTATTCTGGATTCAACAAGTACAGCGAATTCCGATGCAAACCTAAAAATTGCTCAGGATGCAGTTGTTGAAGCCAAGAAACTGGATACAAAAGGGAGCGAAAAAGATAATATTAATCTAGCTGAAACCAATATTAGCAACGCAGTTAGAAATGGCGGTGTAATTGCTTACAATAAAAAAGATTACAAAACTGCTTACGCAAAATTCGTGGCAGCAACAGTAATTAATCCAAACGATACCGCTATGTATCTAAATGCGGGTATTGCGGCAAGACTTAATGAGGATTATCCAAACATGATTAGCCAATTCAAAAAAGTAATCTCTTTGAATTCTCCACAGTCTAAAGATTTATATTCTGAGATTATCACAACCACATTAGCAAAACAAAAAGATACAACAGCTGCTTTAGCCGTTATTAAAGAAGCTTCTGCTAAATTCCCTGAAAATACCGACTGGATTAAAACTGAAACCCAGATTTATATTGATAGGGGTGATGCTGCCAAATCTGAGCAAATGTTGGTTGCTTTAGCTGCAAAAGAACCAAATAATGCTAATTATCAGGTTTTATTGGGCAATATTTATTTCAGCCAGGCTTTAAAATTGCAGGCCGATAGAAATAAAATTGATGTTAAAAAAGTAAAAGAATTTAACGAGGTAACTGGTAAAATGAATGCTTTGTTAGATAAATCTCTTCCTTTTTACAAAAAAGCACTTGAAGTTGATGCTAAAAACCAAGGCGCGTTAGAAACATTAAAAACCATTTATGGTTTTAGAAACGACACCAAAAACTATGAAGATATCAAGAAACGTTTAGACGCATTGCCTAAACAATAATTTATTGATTGATCCAAAAAAAGAGCTCTGAAATTTCGGGGCTCTTTTTTTTATGTTTATTTTTATCGTTTATTACGGTTTTACCACATTATTTATATTATGCAGAATTGCCTTAAAATATCATTAACCGCTTTAATTTTCATTTCTTTTAATGCTGTAGCGCAAAAAAGTCAAATTCTTATCGCCAGAAATGCTGTTGGTAAACTACAAGCTTCAATTGCCAATAAAGAAGATGAAAAAAAACAGTTATCGATTATTACAGAAGGCTTAAAATCAATAGAATCAGCTGAGAAAGATAATAAAACTAAAAACTGGAGTGAAACCTGGTCTATTAAATCTTATCTTACTTCTTTCGCTTCATTAATTGATACGGATCCCAATAATGCGAATAAATTTTACGATTCAGCCGTTGAAGCTGTAGCAAAAGCCAAATCTTTAGATCGTTATGATGATAATGGTGGCCTTATTAAAGCCTCTAATCACAATATTCTCATCAAAAAACAGGAAAAAGGTAATGAAGCTTTTTTTAATAACGATTTTAAAGAAGCATTTGCTGATTTGAAAGAAGTATGTGATAATTTTCCTGCAGATACCACATTGGCGTTAAATACAGCAATTTGCGCATTAAATATTCAGTCTTACGACGAATCTTTAACCTATTTTAAACGTGCAAAAGAGAACGGAATCAGAAATCCTTCGGTTTTTCAGAAAATGGCGCAGATGTATGTAGTGAAATCAGAAAATGAAACCGCTATTAAAACTTTGGAGGATGGGCTTGTGCTTAATCCGTTCAATCGCTTTTTAACAAACGATTATATTAATCTATTACTTGATACCGAGAATTATAGTAAAGCTCAGGGATTAATCGAAAATAATTTAAAAGTTGAAAAAGGAAATAAGCTGCTTTATTTTCTTTATGGTTATCTGCAACAGGTTGGTGGAAATAACGCTACCGCAATTTTGGCTTATGATAAAGCTTTGTCTACTGATCAAAATTATTTTGATGCATTGTATCAGTTGAGTTTGGCTTACATCAATACAGCCAATGAAACCCTGAGCAAAAATGATGCTGATAAAACTGAAAAATATAAAGGCCTCATCAATCGTGCACAGTTTGCTTTGCAGCGCGCAAATGAAATTAATCCGAACGATAAAAAAACTGTACAGTTGCTGATCGATATCTACACTAAAAAAGGAGTCACGAACAAAGTACAAGAACTTAACCGTAAACTTCAAGAACTATAATTTTATTGAGTAATTTGTGAGAATAGGATGGTGTTAGAAAACACAACTTAACATAATATTAATTATAGGACATAATAAAGGAGAGCTCGTTTTCAAAAAGCTCCGGCTGCTGCTGCCATCCTTAACAACTCTTCTTTGCTCAGCTTTTGAAAAAACAGATCAGTAAGCTCATTTTGTTTATCCAAAAGCTTTTTTTGCAGATAAGCATTATCCACTCTTGTAATTCTTCTCCTGATAAAGTGTATATACCTAAATACATCCCATTTAAAGAATGCTGCAGTATATTATTTCAAAATTAAAAGTAATGTAAGCTCTTACAGTTTCAAAATGGCTATCTTCTACATGTGCAATGAATGGCTTCAAACCAAAAATGGGACAAAATTTCCACTTTGATTAATCGTTTCATTTAGGAATTATTATATCTGGTACAGATACGATTGCGGGCCTCAACTTATTAAGTGAGGCCCGCAATCGTGTGCCAAGCCCTTGTCTGCCGGACTTAATTAAACGTAAACACTGGGTCATCAGTTAGCGACGATGGTTCTATATCTGGTTGGCTAAGGTTGAGCTTTGTTATCTCTGTATAAGCGACCTCATCTTTAAACCCCCATTTTCGGAAAAAGGTAGTCAGATCCTTTCCAGATATATTACATGCCTTCAGCATAAAATAGCGGTATTTGCTTGCATTATCCGGTAATTTAGGTTTTTCAGCTCTTGTTTGTTTGTGCAGTTCTTGATAAAAGCCAGCACCGAAAGCTAGTTTAAGCTGAATAAGCATGGCCGACCCCCTAAATCTTTCGCCGGTAGAAATATTTTTGCCGTCCCAGATATTACTGTAGTCCCTGGAGGTATTGGGAAGATTAAAATACTCTTTGACGCGTTGCCATACCTGAAGCCATCCACCGTCGCGTGCAATCAGATTTTTAGGTAATCCCCAATCCATTCCGGTAGAAATGGCGTAGAAGTCTGCCATGATTTCTTGGTCCCAATCCCAGGCCGTCTGATGCTGATGTCCCGATTCATGTCGCTGATACCACGCGTTTTGTGCATAGGATTCGGCAAATGATGAAGTGTAGCTATATGTGGTGACATAATCCCAAGCAGCCCCTCCTGCATACACCCTGTTCACCATTAAATGAGGGATGGCTAACTTTTTGTGCAGAGGTGCGGATCCATCCAAGCCACTTATATCGTCTTCCGTATCCCAGGTTTTATCGCAGGCATCCAATATGGAGTTATTGTCCTGGGTTTTCAATATGGCGTAAGTTCGGGGTAAAACGATATTTGTTCGCTGTCCGATCAACAAGACATCGTGAACTGCTGTATCTGCCTGTTCAAATAGCTTCTGCCATTGGGCTAGGGTAGTTGTATTCTTGACGAAAACCGGGACGGTCTTGTGGCCGCTAACGAACGTTAGTTTAGCCTTGCTGGAGGACATCGGGCTACTACTATATCGTACCCAAATTATACCTCCATTTTTATTGGCCACAATTTTATTTTCTCCAGATTTTAGCTCAACGATCTGTGGGGTTACGCCTTCGTATCTTTGATATGTCCCAATTAACAATTTGGGAAGTGAGGTTCCACTAACAATTTCTGCATTAATCCTTAATGTGTCTAATGGGGCTAACAAAAAGCCTGTTGGATAAAAGTCAGAAGGAAAGCGGCGATTTAATATCCTGTCTTTCTCCGAATTGGCACTAGGCGATTCGGCAACAACCTGGATATTGCGGCCAATGGAATCAACCTGATAATACGGGTTTGTGATATCAGACCGCATCAAGCTAGCATTTTCAGTCTGAGCTGTTTTTCTTTTTGGCAAATTTTCAAATGTTGGATCATTTTTCCTGCACGCAGAAAATATGATGACAATAAGCAAAGGGTAAAGATTAAGGTTTTTCTTCATTTTAAAACTGATTTATAATTGTATTCTTTTTAGAGCAATGTTGTTATACCGCTGAACTGAAGAGTATCGTCTCTTTAAATTTTAGAGAAAAGGAGGATCCTCACGTATCGGCTTTGTTTTGGGATGGCCGCAAACAATCGTTGAGCTACATTGTGCAGCTGAAAAATATTTTTTTGCTTGGTCGACAGGCTGTGTCGCAACATTCTTTTCGCAGAAGATGACCATCACCCGCCCTCGCATAAAAGCATCGGTTTTTTCATAAACAATAATATTTAACAGTTGTGCTGTTTATATGGGATGATAGAACTAAAATAGTTATTTTATCTGAAAAAAGAAATTATGTTATTTTTTTTAGGTCAATTGCATCATGGAAACCTCGTACCCGTCAATATTCATTTACTCAGATAATTTTTACAGATCAATATGGAGATTCCGAAAAACTCAGGCTGATAAGGGACGTTTTCATTTCTGAAAACCAATCGTTGTAGTTTAAAGGGGTTTCTGATCATATAAAAGGAGGAACGCTCAACCTTAAGTTTTCGGAAAGGTTCAAATCAATTGACGAGTATCTGATTGATAGCCGCCGCTGGGAGCTGCAAGAAGAAAGTTTAAATACAATTAAAAATCTGTTGGAAATTATCGTATCCCCGAACCAACACGCCTGGCTCATAACCTAGTAAATGATTTCAGGCTTGGCAAACTAAAAGCTGGCTTTCATGAGGTGGCGCCATCTTTAACATTGTTTTAAAATGACTATATTTACGTATGAACGCTTATTTGATAATTCTCGCTATTGTCGTAATGCTTATCATGTTGATAAACATTTACGTTATTTTAGACATTTCGAAATTCCCATACAATAAGAGACGACAAAAATGGATGTGGACCAATGTGGTATTGTTCTTGCCTCTTTTTGGGTCTTTAATTTATTTTTTGGTTGGTAAAAAAATACTTGGCGAAAATTAAGTCCGAAATTAATTCAAACTACAATTCTCTAAATCACCGTCCCAATTTTCTTTTTCATTGGTTAAAATTTCTAGAGAATCTATTTTACAGTTCGTAACATCCAAGCAATAAGTTAATTCATTTTTCAGGTTTGGAGCAGTTAGTTTTGCTTCAGCACTGAGTAAACCGTTTTCAAATTCTTCTTCTTGAAATTCCTTTAGGTAGACAAAATTTATGTACAGACCTGTACCGGTTGTTTTAGTCGTTTCGATCCTTATAAAATCTAAGTGCTCAGCCAAATAGCCGAATTTTTCTGGATTATCTTTTATTATCGTTTTAAGTAGCAGACGCTCAAATTCTTTTAATTCGGTCATTTAGATCCAGTTAATTCCTTTTTTTAGTAGCTGCTGGGTGTTGTATTCATCAGAATTAATTTCCGGCTGAACATTATAGCCCCAATTAGCCTGTGGTGGTAAACTCATTAAAATAGACTCTATCCGTCCGTTGGTTTCTAACCCGAATTTTGTTCCAGAGTCGTAAACTAAATTAAATTCTACATAACGACTACGGCGCTGATATTGCCATTGTTTCTGGGCTTCTGTAAACTCTTTATCGCGGTTCCTATCAATCAATTCGGTGTAAATCGGCAAAAATGTTTCGCCAATATTAATAGAAAAATCTAAAATCTGCTCCCATGATAAATTGGTGTTTTCTGGCTTCAGTCTATCATAAAAAATACCGCCAATACCACGGGTTTCTTCACGGTGTTTAATGAAGAAATAATCATCGGCATGTGTTTTAAATTTTGGATAAAATTCAGCACTAAAGTCATCGCAAGCCTGCTTTAATTTATGGTGAAAAAAACGGGCATCGTTTTCGAACACGTAATGTGGTGTTAAATCGATACCACCGCCAAACCAGCGTGTTTCTTCATTAAGTTCGAAATAGCGGATATTCATGTGGATAATCGGAACCAGTGGATGGTTTGGATGAATTACAATTGAAACTCCGGTAGCAAAAAAATCATCTTCGCTTACATTAAAGGCTTTTTTTACAGCTTCGGGCAATTTACCATGTACTGCAGAGAAATTTACACCACCTTTTTCGATAATTGCACCATTTTGCATAATCCTGGTGCGTCCGCCTCCCCCACCGTTTCTTTCCCAAAGTTCCTCTTCAAATTTTCCTTTGCCATCGGCAATTTCCAATCCCCTGCAAATTTCATCCTGAATTTGCTTATACCGTTCCGCTACTTCTTCTTTAAACATGATGGCTCTTTCTATTTCCATACAAATTTAAAGCTATTCAGGCAGCTATATTGATTTATGTTTAGATAGTACATTTTATTGACATTATTTTTAGTCAGAAACTTATTATTCTTCTAAATAATCCAAATCTTTGTTGAAACTTTCTTTTAATTGGCTCAAACCAAACATCGCAATCAGGGTTAAGATTCCCATCACTAAATATCCGGCAGTAATTAATCCGTATTTATGGGTTAAAAATTCGAATAAGAATGTAATAGGGATTAATGCGCCCCTAACAAAATTAGGTGCAGTTGTAGTTACCGTAGCCCTAATGTTTGTGCCGAATTGTTCTGATGCAATGGTAACAAATGTGGCCCAATAACCTACAGAGAAGCCCATAAACAAGCAGATCCAGATAAAATTGCTACCCGTTAAGCCGAAACTGGTTAAATAAACAACTACACTCGCAACAGAAAGCAAGTGGAAGATAAAGACTGTTTTTTTTCTCGACTTTAATCCCTGAGAGAGGAGACCCGTAACCACATCGCCTATTGCAATTCCAAAATAGGTAAACATAATCCCGGTACCAGCTTTTAGTGGTTCTGTTGCACCTAAAGCTTTGCCAAATTCTGGCGCTAAGGTAACCAGGATCCCCACTACAAACCATAACGGAATACCGATTAAGATACAATAGAGATATTTCGAAAAACGTTTCCAATTGTTAAACAGCATTAAGATATTTCCTTTTGATACTTCTGTTTGGTTAGCGGCGTGTTTAAACATGCCCGATTCGAAAGTACCAACACGCAATAAAAGCAGTACCAGGCCCATTCCGCCACCTACAAAGTATGAGGTTTGCCAGGTAAATTCGGCTGCTACAGTTGCTGCAACGGCTGCACCCAATAAACCTACGGCACCAACAATCATGGTTCCATAACCGCGTTTTTCTTTATCCATGGTTTCAGCAACCAAAGTAATCCCTGCGCCAAGTTCTCCTGCTAAACCTATACCGGCAATAAACCTGATAATGGCATAACTGTTAACTGAGGTAACAAAACCATTGACAATATTGGCCAGTGAATATAAAAGGATCGAGCCAAAAAGAACTTTGATCCTTCCTAGTTTATCGCCCAGTATTCCCCACAAAATTCCGCCTAAAAGTAGACCGAACATCTGAGAATTGATGATCAAAAAGCCATCAGATTGCATATTTGCCTGCGAAACGCCAATTTCAGTTAAACTTTGAACACGAACAACAGAGAATAGAACAAGATCGTAAATGTCTACGAAGTAACCCAGAGCAGCTACAATAACTAAGAAAATTACATTACGGTTGTTTGCTTTTGCTTGAAGACCCATTTAATTATTTGGTTTAAATGCTGAAAGTACGCAATAACACAAATATTTAAAATAGATTTTTAAAATAAAAGCCACTCTTGTTTTAGAGTGGCTCTTACCTTCCTACATTGGAGGATTTTTTTTTGTGGTATCAGGTGGCATTTTGGTAGTGTCAGGCATTTTTTTAGAGGTGGTGTCTGGCATCTTTTTAGTGGTATCCATCTTTTTTGTAGAATCCGTCGCAGTACTGTCTGAAGAACCAGCCATATTTTTAGACGAATTGCATGCTGATGTGGCTATCATAAGAGAACCCGCAAAAGCAAGACTTAAGATTATTTTTTTCATAGTTTTTATTGTTATCTATCAACCTAACAACCTTATAATCATTTGGTTTTAATTTTTTTTATTTCATATTGGTTATTTTTCAACTATTGTATTGATTATTAATGTATTGTGAAACAAATAAATGTATTATTCATGATGAATCTTTAACTTATTCAGCAATTCTGGCGATATATTTTCAGCATATACACCATAACCATCTACCAATACTCCCTTTAAATTTCCCACATTTGATGAAATGGCATAAACAACCGAGCTATCAGCCGGGTCGGTCATTCCTTCGAAACGGTACACTTCTTCAATTTCAAATTCTTCAGGCTTCAGGAACAAATTGACTGATTTACATGCTAAACTTTCTGCCGTTAAATTGAAATCTAAATTATAACCACGACTATCTAAATCTGTTAAAGCGTCGGTAATGGTACCATAAACATGCATAATTCTAAATTACGGAAATATTACTAAAACAAGATCTTCAAAACTTTAAAAGGTGATAAAACTTTCTGATATTAGTAAATATGATTATTTCTCAAAACACCCTGAAATGGGTAATGCGTTTTTACCCACCCCTATTTTTTCAACGCATTTGGGTTCAGAAATTTGGAAATGAATTTAGAAGTTGTACGGTTAAGCTGAGCAAGAGTTTTTTGAATAAAAATTATAACGGTTCTATTTTTGGTGGTACAATTTATGCAGCTACAGATCCGTTTTATGCCTTATTGTTCGATCAGTTAATGCAGCGCCGAGGCTTTAAAGTCCGTGTTTGGCTAAAAAGTGCTTCTATACAATATTTAAAGCCTGGTCGTTCTACATTATACTTTACCATAACCGTAACTGATGAGATGTTGAACGAAGCAGAGTACGCACTAAAAACCGTTGGAAAGTTTGTAAAGGCCTACCCGATGGAAATTACCAATAAGGATGGCGAGCTGTGCGCTACCGTGATGAATGAAGTATATATCCGAAACCTGCATCAGGGCGAAACCCCTAGAGTAGCTTACTAATTTTTTAGATTATGCCGAGTATTAAGAGTTTAATTTTGCAGGGCGAGGGCGTTATGCTCGATTTCAAGAAAACCATTACCAATACCGAGAAAATTGCCAAGAGCCTGGTTGCTTTTGCCAATAACAAAGGTGGTAAACTATTGATTGGTGTTGCTGATGATGGATCTATTAAAGGGGTAAAATCAGAAGAAGAAGAGAAATACATGATTTTAACTGCAGCACATCAGTTCTGCAAACCGGCAATTGAGCCTTACTTCGAAGAAATTTATGTTGATGATAAATTGGTATTGGTAGTTAATATTCCTGAAAGTGATACGAAGCCACATTATGCACTCGATGATCAAAAAAAATGGTGGGCTTATATCCGCATAGACGATAAAAGCGTTCTCGCCAGTCGCATTATTCTTGAAGTGTTGAAACAGGAATATAAAAACAATGGTGTACTCATCTCCTATTCTGAAAATGAAAAAAAGCTGCTCGAATACCTGGAAGAGAACGAAAAGATTACGCTGAAAGAGTTTAGTAAACTGTTGCGCAGTTCTTACCGTAAGGCACAAAAGGTTTTGGTTAATTTAATTTTAACCAATGTAATCAAATCGCATACTTCAGAAAAAGAAGAATATTTTACGGTGGTGAAGTAGCAAATACCATAAAAAACATCAAAATGACGTATCTAAAATCAATATTCTTTTTTGTTCTTGTTTTCTGTTGCCTAACCGTTAAGTCGCAAAATTATCAGGACTCTCTAAGGCGTGAATTGACAGATTATCTGAATAAAAATAGTATCCCTGGTCTTTCGGTATCTATTTTAAACAAGAATAAAGTTGTTTTTAAAGAAGGTTTTGGCTATGCTGATATTGCTAAAAAGCAGACATATACGCCACGAACAATTCAAAATATAGGTTCAGTTAGTAAAACATTTATAGCTGTATCGCTTATGAAGGCCATAGAACTCGGTTATCTTGATTTGGAAACGGATATTAATACTATCCTTCCGTTTAAAATTGTAAATCCTTACTTACCTGATGAAATTATTAAAGTTAAATATTTAACCACTCATACTTCTGGTATTTTAGATAATCAGGAAATATACAATCGGTCTTATCGTTTTGAGGGCCCTAAAGTTCAAAATGAGTTGTTAATTAAAATGATGAAGGAGAATAATTATACTTCAGATCTTAATGATACTACTTTAATAACATTTCTAAAAGCTTATTTAACCCCTCAAGGTGCGTTATATAAAAAAGAGAATTTTAGTAATTCGAAACCTGGAAAAAGGGCCTCATACAGTAATATTGGTTCAGCACTTGCCGCTTTTCTGATTGAAGTGAAATCTGGTATGTCATTCTCCGACTTTACCCAACAGTATATTTTTAAACCACTTCGAATGAAAAATACAAATTGGTTTAGAACAAAACAAAACGCTGCAAAACAGGCGGTTCCTTATTTAACAGCAGATATCGTATTGCCTTTTTATCACCTTACAACTTACCCTGATGGAGGATTAAGAACTTCTGCTGCCGAACTGTCGTTATATGTACGGGAGATGATGAAAATGCTCAATAGTAATTCTGGTTTGATTGAGAGCACATCTGCAATTGAGATGTTTAAACCAGTATTTACGCTCCAAAGCGTACCCGAGAATATGAGTTTACAAACACGAAATAAGGGCGTTTTCTGGAATATTTACAATGATGGATATATTGGTCATGATGGTGATGACCCAGGTGCAAGTGCTAATATACTCTTCAATAAAACAACAGGTATTATCTTTATGAGTAATATTTACATTGCCGATAGAACTAAAATTCTTTCAATCCTTAAGAAATATGCTCCTTTGCTGGCGGCCTCTCCAAAATAGATTTCGGATATCAATTTTTGACCTGTGGGATAACTATGCACCAAACATGAACTTATTTAGCAAACTGCTAGTCTTAATAATTCAGCGCAACAGGGTGACCGTCTTTTTGTAAACCGAACATTAACTTTTCTACACACCTACTTTTTGAGCTTTAAAAACGCGACCTTTGCAACCCTATGTTTTCTAAAATTTACACCAAATATAAGCCCTATTACAAAGAAAATCTTCATCTGGCATTGCCAATTGTAGGTTCTCAGGTTGGTCATACTTTGGTACACATGGCCGATAGTATTATTGTCGGTCATTTTACTGATACCATTCAATTGGCTGCTGTTTCGTTAGTGAACAGCATATTTATGCTTATCCTGGTAATTGGTTTGGGTATTTCGTATGGTTTAACGCCGCTTATCGCACAGGAAAACGGTCGTCAGAATTATGATGAATGCGGAAAGCTTTTATCAAACAGCTTAATTATTAATATCTGTGTGGGGATATTTTTATACATACTGGTTCAATTAGGGATATTTTTTGTGATCGACCACCTGGAGCAAACGCCCGAGGTAGTGCGTTATGCAAAACCTTATCTGAATCTTTTATCTGTTTCAATTATCCCTTTACTGATTTTTCAGACTTTTAAGCAGTTTGCTGAAGGTTTAGGATTTACCAAACAATCCATGTTTGTTTCTATCTGGGGAAATGCGATCAACATCATTTTAGGAATCATTTTCGTAAAAGGTATGTTCGGTATTAAATCGATGGGTGTTAGTGGTGTGGGGTTAAGTACTCTAATCGACAGGATTTTAATGGCCACCGTAATGTGTTTTTATGTATTGCGTTCTCAGCATTTCAAAAAATACCTGATCAGTTTTAAAGCCACGTTTTTTGATAAAATAAGGGCGATTAAGATTGCTAAAATTGGGATGCCTGTTGCCATGCAGTACTCTTTCGAAATCAGTGCTTTTAGCGGTGCTGCAGTGCTTATCGGTACAATTGGTGCGGTAGAACAGGCTGCGCATCAGATTGCGATTAGTTTAGCCGCCATGACCTATATGATTGCCAGTGGTGTAGCCTCGGCAGCTACCATTAAAACGGGAAATAACTTTGGTAAAAATAATTTCGACGATTTACGTAAATCTGCCATAGCCAGCTATCATGTTATTTTGTTGTTTATGTCTATTACCGCAGTGATTTTTGTTCTGGCCAATAACATCATGCCCTTCATTTATACGGAAGATGCCGCTGTTATTCCCATTGCTGCCCAATTATTAATTATTGCTGGCTTTTTTCAGCTGTTTGACGGCACACAGGTGGTTGGCTTAGGTGTTTTACGTGGTGTTGGTGATGTTAATATTCCAACGTTTATTACCTTTTTAGCCTACTGGGTAGTTGGTATTCCAATTGGTTATGTATTAGGATTCCATTTTAACTTAGGCGTTAATGGCATCTGGTATGGATTAACCCTGGGTTTATTAACGGCTTCTATCCTGTTGTTTATGCGTTTTCAGAATAAAACGAAGGCTTTGGTAGGTAATTGTCATTCTGAGGGATAATTTATTATATAAAAATCAATATAAATGACATAAGGATTTTTATCGTATTGTAAGCTGCGAGGAATCGTCATTGCGAGAAGGCTTTTTCAGCCGACGAAGCAATCTTACAACGATCGCTACTAGCGTGCGCATTAAGATTGCTTCGTGCCTCGCAATGACGACCTTTCTATGGAGGTCTGTCAATGGTAGCCTGTCGAAGGAGCTTTACTCATATTATTTACCCCCAACATTAACCACAACACCAATGGTGAAGATAGAATTGCCTGCAGACATGTATTTACGGTTTTTTAAGCCAATATTACTGCTGGTGGTATATTGTAGCTGAAAAGTTTTGCTGAGCGCCATACGCGTAAAGAAAACCGGTTCAAAGAAAATATTATCTTCTTTCGGCTGAACAATACCGTTTAAAAAGAACCTATCCATCTTAATATGGCTAATCCTTAATGCTGTACCATAGTTAATTGGGAAATCTGTTCCAAATAACCGAAGGTTGTTTTTCTTTTTCGAACTGTAATTAACCTGTAAAAATGTTTTCCGGTAATCTACTTCCTGCAATTCGCTGCTGATGAGGATGTCGTCTTTATAATCGCGGAAGGTAATATCACTCCAGCCCTTCCCGACGCCTGCATAAATTTCAATAATCCGGTTGTTATCTGGACCAAAAGTATCAAAGTATCCTCCCCCAATTTCAATAAGTTTATGTCCGAAATCCTTGCTTTTTCGTTCACTATTCATTCTCGAACCACTAAAAAGTAAACCAATATGATCGGAAACGGCGTAAGCGCCATTAACACTTGCATTGCCTTTTAAAGAGATATGTGCACCGCCACTAAATTCGCCCTGTTTACTTAACATGGGGGTATTTGGTACGTTTGGCATATAAACGGAAGAACAACTGGCCGCGAAAAGCGCTAAAACTGGGAGTGTAAATCGTAAGTATTTAATCATAGATGCTATATAAACAGATTTTGATGGCAAAAATTGTGCTAAGATTCCATTTTCATGAAATCCATCACTCTTTTAAATTCGTCGTGTAAACCGGCTTTTAAATGGATTCTTTCGTTTGTGATGGGATGGGTGAATGATAATTCTGAGGCATGGAGTAACATGGTGGTCATATCCCATTGCGCTTTAAAGAATTTGTTCTGTTTGTTACAGCCATGTGTCCTATCGCCAATAATTGGATGTAGGATATGACTAAAGTGTCTTCTCAATTGATGCATCCTCCCGGTTTTGGGTCTGGCCTCTACCAATGAATACCGTGAGGTTGGATGTTTACCGAAAGCTACTGCTACTTCTGCTCTTTGAAGTGTTCTAAATGAAGTGTAAGCATCTTGCATGGTCCCGTTTTCTTTGGCTAATGGATAATCGATATCCATTGCATCGGGTGTGAAACCTCGCAGAATAGCTAAGTATTTTTTATCAGTTTCAGCATTCATAAATTGTTGATGCATAGCAATTTCAGATACTTTGTCGAAAGCAAATAATAAGATCCCGCTTGTCTTCCTGTCTAGCCTATGTACCGGACTAACATGCTTGCCTACCTGATCTCTGAGTAACTGAAGTGCGAACTCCGTGGCATCTCTTGCAATGGAAGATTGATGAACCAATAACCCATGGGGTTTGTTAATCGCAATTAGATTTTCGTCCTGATAAATAATCTCCAACATATGGCCGCGAAGATAAGGATATTATGGTTTTGTGGATGAGCTTATCCAAATAAATCAAAAGCCAGGCGGTAGGTGTTGCAGTGCGCATCTACAATATCTCTGATATCGATGGAGTAGCCTCCACCCATACTCACTTGCACTGGCAAATTTTTATCTTTACAGGCCTGTAGCACGATTCTGTCGCGCTCTTTACATGCGATTTTGCTTAATGCCAGTTTTCCCAGCTTATCGGTAGTAAGCACATCAACCCCTGATAGATAAAATACAAAATCAGGTTTGGCCCTTTCGAATGCCTTTTTTAAATTGATATTTAAAGCTGACAGATATTCGTCATCCTGCACACCATCATCTAAAGGAACATCCAGACTTGAAATTTCTTTTCTGAAAGGAAAATTTTTATCGCCATGCATCGAAAAAGTGAACACCCTTGGCTCCTTTTGAAAGATTTCTGCCGTGCCATTCCCCTGATGTACATCTAAATCGATAATTAAGATCCGCTTAGCTAAATTATTATTTAACAAGTAATTAGCTGCAACAGCCTGATCGTTCAATAAACAAAAACCTTCGCCCCAATTGCTACCTGCGTGATGGGTGCCACCTGCTACATTAAAGGCAACTCCGTTACTCATTGCAAAATGGGCTGCATCGATTGTGCCTTGGGTAATTCGCAGCTCGCGTTCTAATAGCTGCGCGTTTAAGGGGAAACCTATCCTCCTTTGGTCTTTCGTAGAAAGTGTTAAATCTCTAAGCTGTTCCCAATATGTTTTTTCATGAGTCAGGAGTATAATATCTTCAGAAACCGGTTCTGGACTAAATAAATTCTGCTGTGCTATAGTCCCTTCATGTAAAAGTTGTTCGGGTATCAATTCATATTTCAGCATCGGAAAACGGTGTCCTTCGGGTAAAGGATGCGCGTAGAGTGGATGCCAGGCAATCTTAATCATTAGCCTAAAATTTCCTCCACGTGTTTTTCAATGTTCGTGCAGATCTGGTCTACAGGAAGATCGTTTGCGTCTTCTCCAAATGGGTTCTCTATTTCTTCAGCTATCAGCTCCAAACTCGCTAATACATAGAGGATAAAGGGGACAATTGGTATCACAAAATAACCTAAACTGAATACCCAGCCAATAGGTAAAGTAACTACATAAATAAAGATAAACTTCTTGATAAAAGCACTGTAAGAATACGGAATCGGAGTGTTTTTGATGCGCTCGCAAGCACCGCAGATATCGGTAAATTGATTAAAATCGCTAGAAAGTACAATAAATTGCTCCTGCGAAATAGCGCCTTTTTCGAGTAGTTCGTATAACCTGTTAATTAAGCTTCCTGCAATCTGGTTTGGCACGTGTTTACCTTGTTCAACCTCTATCAAAAGACTGTTTTTGCCAAAATACATCCTTTCGCGTAAATGTTCTTTTAAGGCAAAAGCATATTTAGGAATGCCGTATTCGAAAAAACGGACATCTTCTTCTGTTAATTTAAGCGCTTTTATTTTCAAGGCCAGGTTGCGGCTCACATTGGTTAACGATCCCAATAACTTTCTTCCTTCCCACCACCTGTCGTATGCTGTATTTGTTCTGAAAACCAGTAGCATTGATAATACAAAGCCTAATAAGCTGTGCATCATGCCGATATTGGTCACATAGCTGCTTTTAGAAAGTTGAAAAAAATTGAGCTCTGCAAATGCCACCAAACCCGAAAAAACAGCTACCGCAAGCATTAATGGCCACAGTTTTCTAAAAGTGTCACTTTTGTGGATGTGAAAAATGAAGGTACTCCAATCTTTAGGGTTGTAATTGATCATTTTCTTGCTTTTTTATTTGACGAGCCTTTGTTCTTCTTTATCGTAAAACCTCTTTACTTACTTTTAAAAGTGCTTGCCCAGTCAAATAGACATCTTCGAAAGAGTTATAAAGAGGGACTGCGCTTAAGCGGATCACATCAGGTTCGCGCCAATCGCCAAGTATGTGGTTTGCCATTAAGCCATCAAAAATCTGTTTACCATTTTGTTGCGCGATGATGGATAACTGTGCACCTCTATCTTTAGCCACTTTAGGTGTGATGATTTTATATTGCTCCACTTCTAACTCCTTATTTACTTCATTTATAATAAATTCAAGATATGCAGTTAAAGTAATACTTTTGTTTCTTAATGGCGCAATGAAGCCTGCTTGTTCGAAAATTTGAAGGGAAGCATGATATAAAGCCATTGGCATTACCTGTGTGCAACTTACCTGCCAGCCATCTGCCCCGGCTTCTGGAATAAAGCCTTTTTCCATTTTAAAACGTTTGCTTTCCTGGTAGCCCCACCATCCTGCAAAGCGGTTCAATTCGGTGTTGCTGAAATGTTTTTCGTGAACAAAGATTCCACTTATTCCCCCCGGACCTGAGTTTTGATATTTGTATGAGCACCAGCAGGCAAAATCAACATTCCAATCGTGAAGCTTTACAGGAACGTTACCTGCGGCATGCGCCAGATCCCAGCCTACAATTGCGCCGATTTCATGCCCTGCCTTTGTAATGCTTTCCATATCGTACCATTGTCCGGTGTAATAGTTTATTCCGCCAAATAAAACCAAAGCGATCTCATCTGCATTTTCTTTGATTTTAGCCAAGATATCTTCGGTATGGAGTATTTCTTCGCCTTCATTGGGGAAAACCTCTATAATCGCTTCTTTTGGGTCGAAACCATGAAATCTTACCTGGCTTTCTATTGCGTACTGATCGGATGGGAATGCGCCACCTTCCATAATGATTTTAAAGCGTTTACCTTTAGGCTGATAGAAGCTAACCATTAACAAATGAAGGTTTACGGTTAGGGTATTCATCGGGCATACCTCCGATGGTAATGCGCCAACAATCGGGGCCATTAACTTTTTGAGTGCTTTGTGGTAGAACATCCAGGGTTCGTTTCCATCGAACCAGCCCTCTACTGCATAGTTGGCCCAGTTGTTAAGCTGACCTTTTAAAACTTCACTAGCAACTTTAGGTTGAAGCCCTAATGAGTTGCCACACAGGTAAATAAAATCTTTTCCGTTGTGGTTTGGAAATAAGAACTGAGACCTGAAATCGCGTAGTTGGTCGGTTTCGTCTTGTCTTTGTGCGAATAATAAGTTGTTTTCAAAATTCATTGCCTCAATAATACAAAAAAAGCAGATATTGTTCCCAAACCTGCTTTTCAATTTATGTTATTTTATTAAACCTTATTTGGTTTGCTCACATATTTATTGCCTTTCACAAAGAACCGCCATGGTAATAAAGCATGCTCTTTTGCGTATGCAATGCCTACGCGAGGTGTGGCAGCAATATCTTCATCTAGGTAGCGGATAGCATGATCCTCGATCCAGATTTCATCTCCGGTTAGATTTTTGGCGTTAAAAGTTTTATCTATTCCCAGTGCTTTTGCGGCAGAGCCTGGGCCAGCCGAAATAGCGCCCTTTGTATGCAGCATATTTCTACGCTGCTCAATAATGTCGATGCCAACCAAAGGTTCTATACCCCTGATTAAAACAGCATGCGGGTCGTTTTCTTTCGAACTTACAATATTGAAGAGGTTGTGCATGCCATAACAAAGATATACATAAGCAATGCCTCCATTGCTATACATCGTTTCTGTTCGGTTGGTTCTGCGGCCGCCGTAAGCATGCGAAGCTTTATCCTTTACACCAAAATAAGCTTCGGTTTCGACGATGATGCCTGCGGTGATTTCGTTATCAATTCTGGTATAGAGTATTTTGCCTAACAGATCTTTAGCCAGGCTAACCACGTCTTCATTTAGATAATATTCTTCTTTTAGTTTCAATACCTTAATTAACTATCTATTTAATATAATTGATATAACTTGCTCTAAATAAGTTTTATCTGTTTCATCAAATTTGTTTAACACTTCGCTGTCTACATCTAAAACGCCTATCACTTCACCATTAACAATCAACGGTAAAACAATTTCTGATTTAGAGGCAGATGCGCAGGCAATGTGACCAGGAAATTCTTCAACATCCGGAACGATAATGGTTTCTGCCTGTTGCCATGAGGCTCCACACACCCCTTTTCCTTTTTTAATCCGTGCACAGGCTACCGGCCCTTGAAATGGGCCCAATACCAATTCATCTTGCTTTACCAGGTAGAAACCTACCCAAAACCAGTTAAACTGTTCTTTAAGTGCTGCTGCAACGTTTGCAAGGTTTGCAATAAAATCGGTTTCACCATAAAGTAAAGCCTCTATCTGGGAGATGATCGATTGATATTGCTCTTCCTTTGATGTATTTCTGGTGATGGTTAAGTCTTCTGCCATTTTTTTTTATTTCTATAATTAAAGTTAATTATGATTTGTGAGATGTAAGGCAATAGTGAATTTTAATGACGAAAATTTGAATGACAACCTATTCTTAAAATCCTTAGTTTTGGCATCATTAACCGTGAGTTTATGATTGTAGCTTTAACCATTACCAAATTCCCTGGCCTTACCGTTCCTTTTGCATTTGTAGGGATAGCTGTTTTACGGTTGCCATTGTGGTTAAATAAGAGATGCAGGTTCTGGAAGTTAATGGGGAGCGGAAAAGATGCTCAGGTAGATTTAGCTCCTGATTATAAACATTGGGCCGTGCTTACCACCTGGGATAACCGGAGCGATTGTGGTGATTTTTATCGTCGTTCTTTTGCGCTAAAATGGTTTGGTTTCTTTGGGGTTGAAAGTTTTACTATCTTATTAAACCCTTTATCCAGTCATGGCTTATGGTCAGCAGTAGAGCCATTTAAATCCGATAAAACAAGTAATACCCATACGGGTAAGATTGCTGTAATTACAAGGGCGGCGATTAAATTTAATAAGTTAAAAGAGTTTAGGAGCAATATTAAAAGAGCAGCTGATGCCATGCGTACCGCTCCCGGTTTTATCTTGTCGGCAGGTATTGGCGAAAATCCATTTTTCGATCAGGCTACCTTTTCAATCTGGGCCGATGCTGATAGCATGAAAAACTATGCCTACAAATCTTTTGATCATTCGGATGTGATTAAGCTTACCAGGGAGCGCGAATGGTATAAGGAAGAGTTGTTTGCCCGGTTCTCGATTGTAGATAGCTGGGGCACGCTTAATGGCGTATCTGTTGAATTATAAATAAAAATATAAATAAATGAGAGTAGTAGCAGAACTTCCGCATCCAGAATGTAAGATCACGATTTTTTCGATGAATCAAAAATACATTGTAAAGTTTGAGCAGGGCACCTTTGAGCAAAGTTATAAACTCGCTGAACTTGATCTAAGCGGAGGTGGTGTTAATGATGTGTTTGAAATTATTGATGAGGAATTTATCCAAACCGTAGTGACGCGATTTAAGCTAATGCGTTCTGATTTTACGGCTGCATATAACAGGCATCAATATTAATGACTTAACTTATGTAAGTTGCTGATTACTAATTAATTTAATCGTTTATCGAAATTATATTTTGATTTTAAAGCCATTATTCGCTATCAGCAACATGCTGAATATCAGTTTTTATTTAAGTGATTTGATGTAACTTATTGATATACTTGTTTTTAAATTGATTGACAGAATATAATTCTGAGTGCTTATTTTACCAAATTAATGGGAGGTTTTGTGTTTTTTACAACTAAAGTTAATCTTAAAGCACTTTGGAAATCTAGGCCAGGTTTTATTTTAAATGTCTTAACCATATAAGGGATTTAAGAAAATATAAGGTTATTGAGCTTATATGAATCTTCTATGTCTTATATGGTTAAGAAAATCTTTTGCTTGTGGTATTTTTGAAAGAAATGATAGCTTCTATCGACGAAAGTAATTTTCTGTGTTAATCTGTGCTGCCGTGGCTTAAAATAATTGCATTCTTATCAACTCTTTGAAAGATCCTGAAACAAGTTCAGGATGACGAGTTGCCACGGAATATTCCGTGTGCTAGGTGTTTCCGCGGCTGATTATAACAAGGTGTATTAAGCAATCACTGTATCGTGTACCACTACCCTGTACCAGTTATTAGAGAATTTTTCTACAGCATCTAAATGCACTTTATCTTCCTGGTAAGCATTATGGTCTGCAATGTTGGCAAAGGTAATGGTTAGCGAATAGGTAAAAGAGTTATCGGTAACAGGGCGTACAGGTGTACCTGCCGCTAAGCCATAACTTAATGTTTTAATGTATTTTATAGGTTTTAAACTTTCGAAGAAGTTAGCGAAATCTGCGATCTCAGTTTTGGTTAGTTGAGGTTTTAACCAGAACATTACGAAGTGTTGGATCTGTTCTTTATCTGCAGTTTGGGTTTCTATCATAGTTCTTTTTTCGCTAAATATATAAATCATTTTTTTGGGTACAAAAAAAAGTCCCGATTTACATCGCGACTTTTTATATCTTTAAAAACCTTTTTTTTAGTTTTTAGGCTGCACACGGCCAGATTTTCTGTCTTCACCTCTACCGATTAAATAACCGCCACCAGCTCCAACTAATCCACCAATAATGGCACCTCTGCCTTTTTTCTTATCGATTAAAGCACCACCAACTGCTCCGGCTGCACCACCAATAACAGCGCCTTTAGCTGCATCGCTCCAACCTTTTTTCTTAGCTGTTGGTTGTGCACCACCATAAGCACTGCTAGAACCACCACCTGAGCTTGCATACGATCTAGATGAGCTTGCTCTTCTTGCTGCAGCTAATTCTGCCTGGTGTTTAGCTTCTTTTTCCTGTTCTACTTTGGCCACTTCGGCTTTTTTAAAGCTATCTAATCTTAAACTATCTTTAACTGCTTTAATTGCCAATTGTTTTTCGGCCTGTTGTTGTTTTAATGCTGCTTCTTCTTTTGCTTTATTATTACAAGCAAATAAAACTGAAGAACTTAATGCGATTACTACCAATATCTTTTTCATAACTCTTAATTTTTTAATATGACGCTTGTTTAGTTACCTAACCTCACTAAACAGGTTTCAATGGGATGTGTGATTTAGTTAATTACCCATACTAAAGAAAAAATGATGCCAAAATGTTTTGAAAAGAAAAATTATTCCAATAAATCTATATACCAGAAACCAGAAAGCGCTGTTGTTGAACAAGGTGAATCTTCATTAGCCGTTGTTTTACTTGGTGCGTTATAAGTTCTGAATACCTTCTCTCCGATGGTGAAAGTAATTTTGTTCTTGAAAATTGGTCCTTCAAAAGCAAAGGTATGAAACTCTCCGTTTTCGCCACAAGGATCAATATCTGCCGGAAGTTGCTTGATTAAATCAAGGCTGATTACTTTTCCACAAAAATTTTCGAGATTTTGCTGTGTGCAAACAATGATGGTTTTATAGTTCAGGTTTAGGAATTCTTCAATTAAATGTTTTGTATCTTTTTTCCAAAGTGGGAAAATAGCCTTAAGCCCAATTTCTGCTAATTTGTTTTCGCGATAAGTACGTAAATCCACTAAAAAGATATCACCAAAAATAGAATGGGTAATACCCTCCTCTTTAAATTTAGAAAGATGATGCTTCATGGTACCGTCGTAAGTTTCCATATCTGGCATTTCGCCCAAATGGATCTGATACAGCGGAATACCAATGCTTTCGGCCTGTTTAATCAGTAAAGCTTCTCTAACGCCATGCATCGAAACACGGTTGTATTTTTCAGTAACTGTAGTAATCAGGTAACGGATTTCGATGGTAGGATCTTGTAGGGCATGGTGTAAGGCCAGTGTACTGTCTTTACCACCACTCCAATTAAAAATGCAAAGCTTTTTATCTGGCATTGGCTAATATTTCTTTTAATTCTGTAATGCCTTCTACAGCGTTTTTCTCGATGTTGATCACGTTTTTATAACGTTTTACATCGGGTGTTCTTGGATCGATAATGTATTTGTCGACAAAGGAAGGCACAAAATCGATTAAACCTGCCGCCGGATAAACGGCCAATGAAGTTCCGATCAGTACAAACAAGTCTGCCTGTTTGCAAAGTTTAGCGGCTACCTCTATCATGGGTACTGCTTCACCAAACCAAACTACATGCGGCCGAAGTTGAGAACCCAACTCGCAAAGCTCCCCCATTTTGATTTCTGAACCAGTGATGGGATAGGTTAAATCTGATTTTCTATCAGATTGAGACTTGGTAATTACGCCATGAAGATGGGTAACTTTGGTAGAGCCTGCCCTTTCGTGTAAATCATCGATGTTTTGGGTAATAATTTCAACGTCGAAGTCTTTTTCCAACTCGGCAAGCACCTGGTGGGCCAGATTTGGTTTTGCAGCTAAAACCTGTCTTCTTCTTTCATTATAAAATTCTTGCACCAATCCGGGATTTCTTTCCCAGGCCTCTGGGGTAGCTACATCGTAAACATTATAGCCCTCCCATAATCCATCAGAATCCCTAAATGTTTTTAACCCACTTTCGGCACTGATTCCTGCTCCTGTTAAAACAACTAATTTCATAATTATGATTACACAGATTTAAATGATTACACTGATTTTAGTAATTTAACAGACCGGCTGTAGCTGATGAATTTTTTGGCTATGTTTTCGTCTGCCTTAAATATCTCCGGGTGAAACATACAGGCTAAAGCTTGTATACCTTCAACCAGCGTACCTACGCTCGGCTGAGTGAACATATCAAAATCTGCAATATAAACCTGATTATTTTTTACTGCCTCAAGATCGGTCCAGCCTGATTTTGACGTTAACAGCTCCATTTCTTCCATGCTTCTTTTCATGTCAAAACCACATGGTGCGATAACCAAAACCTCTGGGTTATATTTCAGGATTTTATCCCACTGGGTTACAATAGAGTCGCCACCAGGATTAGACAACATATCAACGCCACCGGCTGCAGCAATCTGAAAAGGAATCCAATGTCCGCAATTGTATATCGGTTCGATCCACTCCATTAGCATAATCCTTTTTAACGGTGCACGGTTTGCCCTAAGCTGATCTAAAATATGATCTGTTTTCTTTTGCAGGCCTGCCAGATAGTTTAACGCTACCTCTTCCTTTCCTAAAGCCCTGGCAATGGTAATGGCGCAATCGAAAACATCCTGTAAGTTATTTGGGGATAAAGGTACCAGCGTTGGCTGTTTGCTAAGCTTCATTACGGCTGTTTCGGTACAAACCGTATCGATGTTGCACACCTCGCATATATCTTGTGTGAAAACCACATCGGGCGCGATGCTTTCCAACAGTGCATCATCTACCCAATACAAACTTTTGCCTTGTGCTTTTGATGCCGAAAAGATCCGGTCTATTTCGATACTCGAATAGTTTTTGCCTTCTAATATGCAACGTACAACTTTTGGCTGATCTGCGGCCTCTTTAGGGCATTCGAATGTTACGCCATGCAGGTATTCTTGCAGGCCCATATCGTAAATCATTTTAGTGGCAGCAGGTAAAAAGGAAACAACTTTCATATCTATATTTTATGCGTCATCCTGAACTTGTTTCAGGATCTATTATTCTTAACGTCAGGTACCCATAAGGTAGATCCAGATAGTTTTATAGCCTCTAAGATAAAGAAAATCTAATCGTCGTCTTATGAGATGCTGAAATAAATTCAGCATGACGATAAACCTTAAGTTAAAAAAAATCCTCTTTTGAATCGAATCAAAAGAGGATTTCTATATTGTTTTTACTTGATAGATGTTATACCAAATAATAGATATTACTACAACTCTTGTGTCTGCAGTTTTAATACCGGGTATTTTGCTTTTAAAATTTCAAAAGCGCCAAAAAGCAAAGCACCATAGATTATTGTCCCTTCTAAGAATCTGATTTCGAACGGAATGGCTTTAATTAAGCAATCTATAAAACCATTTAAGTTTTGTGTATACAGTGGGTTTTTATACCATGAGCCGATATCACTTATAATCCAATGGATGAATACAATTATGATTGTAGACAGGAATAAGCTGGCAATATTTACCTTTTTTAATAAGAATCGACCTGCCAAAACCATTAATGCAATTGCAAGGTATGTCCAAAGTTCTTGAACTAAAAACATATCTACATACTGTTTATAAATGGTTGTATAAAGTACTAAATCGCTTAAAAACAAACTCAATAGCGGAAAAGCGAATGCTTTAAGATGATCTTTAAAATATGCTCCTCCAAATAAAGCTACTGCTCCTATTGATGAAAAATTGGCAAACTTTAATTCATCTGAGTTGAATGTTACCAGCAAACGTAAAGCCGTTATTGCCAATATCATTAACAACAAAATTAAAGTGCGTGGATTAAATTTTAAATGAGACTTGCTATTTCTGGTTAATATTTAAGCAAAGTTAAATTTTTATTAGCGGATATTAAAACTTACACCTGTATTAAAGTTGAAGCCCAGGCTATTGTAACCAATAATTTCGCTGTATTTTTCGTTCAGAATGTTTTTTACATCAAAAAATATCTTTACGCGTTTCTTTGCCAATGCATATTCGGCATAAGCATTTAACAATTTATAAGCAGGTAGATTGTCGACTGTATACGTGTTAAAATTACCATCGGTACGTTTGCCGAAATAACGGTAATTTGCACTCACATATAAATTGCTCGTTGCCTGTGCACCTGCAGTAATGCCAAATGTATGTTTTGGTCTGCGGAAAAGATAGTTAGCAACGGCATTATCAACAAAATTGAACTCATTGCCTTCTACATAAGCGTAATAGCCATTAATGTTAAACACACTGAATTTAACTGCTGGTTCAACTTCGAAACCTTTGGTTTTCTGACTTACCTGGTTAATGTATCCGTTAGGGTAAGCATAAATAATGGCGTCAGTTAAATCGCGTTTGTACCCTGCTAAACGTAAGCTAAATTTGTCGCCAGCAAAGCTAAAATTAACGCCAGCTTCGTAATTCTTCGATTTTTCCGGCTTTAAATCCAAATTAGCACCAAACTGACCAAAAAGCATGTTTAAGGTAGGGACTTTAAATGCTGTTGAAACGGTTCCAAATAATTTTATCTCCTTAATGATATTGATGCTTGGGGTAATTGAGTAGGTATAGTTTTCGCCATATTGTTCGTGTTTATTGTAACGTCCGCCTACTTCAAGGTTAAACACACTTAAATCGTGTAAGAATAATGATCCGTAAGCGGCAAAAATGTTGGTTTCCGGTTTATCTGTCGCTGATGATAATTTCATCACACGGTTATCGATACCCACCAATAAATCGAGTTTGTTACCCAATTTTTGGTTGTAGAATAAATCCAATAGCGATACCCTTCCTTCGTTAATGCTTGGGTACTGGCTGTGCGCATCGTTTCTGGTACTTTCGAAACTATAGTTTAACGTTACTTTACCAGTTGCAAATTCGTATTTGGCATTGGTACCTGCAGCAAAGTTTTTCAGGATAGAATAATTGTTTGCATCGGTAAAAGCGCCACCATCAAACTTGTAATTGCCATAATAATAGCGTACAAATGGATTTACAGAGAAATGATTATCCAG
The DNA here is from genome assembly GCF_000708285.2 of Pedobacter borealis DSM 19626. Classification (GTDB taxonomy): domain Bacteria; phylum Bacteroidota; class Bacteroidia; order Sphingobacteriales; family Sphingobacteriaceae; genus Pedobacter; species Pedobacter borealis. Next base: position 33,370 of record NZ_JAUG01000003.1, on the reverse strand, counting down.
TTTGATTCCGAAATTAGCATTTAAGGCATCAGTTTTAAAGCCGTCTTTATCAAATACGGCTGTACTTCCCACTGGTGTTGCCGCTTCTGAAATTCCATCGGTTTTGGTATGGGTATAGTTAATATTATACGAAAAATCTTCAACACCACCGTTTAAGCCAATGGTTCCTTTGTAAGTTTCGTAACTGCCTGCACTGACCACACCATAAATGGTATTGCCTTTTGGGCCACCTTTTTTAGTGATGATATTAATTACACCTGCAACAGCATCAGAACCATAAATGGTAGACTGACCGCCTCTTAAAATTTCGATGTGATCGATGTGATCGATAGAAATCAATCTTAAATCGAATGCACCTCCGTTTCCTGATGGATCGTTTTGCACAATACCATCAATTAAAACCACGGCATAAGCACTTCCTGCACCTCTAAAAAATACCGATTTGTTTAATCCCGGATTGCTGCTTGAACCTGCTACAATAATCCCTGCCTGCTCGCTAATAAGTTGTGGCAATGATTTTCCGTTACTGAGCTCCAATACTTCACGACTGATGATCGTAACCACTTTACCTATCTGTGATTGTTTCTGGTCATTTTTTGTTGCAGAAATTACAACATCTTTGAGCTGCAAACTGTCTTGTGTTTGAGCATTAGCCACCTGGCTAATCATTAACTGCGCTAGCCCTAAACTGGCTACAGTTAGCATTCTTTTTTTGTTCATTTGATTGTGGTTTTGCCCACAGCCAACAGATAGAAAAGGAAATGAAAATACGAAAAACGTTAAGTACCTCAATCCTAGCTTCAATCCCCGAAAGCTATGAAATTAAATGCTGAAGGCAGGTCTTCTGACTTACTCCCGGGTTTCCGGCCTTCCCATCCCGACAAGTCGGAACAGTGGCAGATTGATTGGAAATCCGTTATGGAGCTTACAGCTGCGGGACAGTTACAGATTTACACTGTATTCCCTTTTAATTCCGGGTGTAAAGCCGGAAACCAAAAGCGCTGCAAAAGTAACAAAATTAAACAACATGTAAAATGGATGATGGAAAATGGTGGTTTTAATAGAAAAAGCTAAATTAGAAATCAAATTTTTACCCATGAGAAGAATATTAATTGTTACATTTTCATTAATAAGCCTATCTGTTATGGCGCAAAAAACCGATACTGTTTTTTTGAAGAAACTGATGGAGTCTAAGCCTGAGCTTTTTTCTGCTGTACTTCATCATCCTGATCAAAACCAGATCCAGATTCTCTATACCCAGGTTAACCGCGATGCGAAGAATAAACCCACTTTTAAAACCTTTAGCTACAATTTAGACCCACACCATTATTTTTATCCTGCCAGTACGGTTAAACTAGCCGCTGTAATTTTTGCTTTAGAGAAAGTAAACCGCTTAAAAAATACAGGCTTAACGGCTAAGAGTACCATGATTACCGATAGTGCCTATAAAGGACAAACGAAGGTTTTAACAGATACAAGTGCTAAAAATGGGCTTCCATCGATAGAACATTACGTTAAAAAGATTTTGCTTACCAGTGACAATGATGCTTTTAACCGTTTATTCGAGTTTATTGGTCGTGCCGAAATTAATGAAAAACTGAAAGCTAACGGATTATACGATAGCCGCATTTTAAACCGCCTCGCCATTGGCGATGCAGGAGAATCGGCGAAACATACCAATCCCATCAAATTTTACAATGGCGAACAATTGGTGTATGATCAAGCTGCCCAGTACGATTCAAAAGAATATGAATTAAAATTAAGCAACCTGGTAATGGGCACTGGATACATGGACAGTACCAACAAGCTGGTAAACAAACCTTTCAGTTTAGCGGGGAAAAACGCTTTCGCCATTAACGATCAACAGAAACTGATGCAGAAATTGATTTTTCCTGATGCTTTTCCGGTTAAAGAACGGTTTAACCTTACTAAAGAAGATTATAAACTCATTTATACTTATATGAGTAAGTATCCAACCGAAAGTGATTTTCCTAAATACGATCCGAAAGAATTTTGGACTACTTACGCAAAAATGTTATACTATGGACGGGAACAGGTAACTCCTGATCCAAATATCCGCATCTTCAATAAATATGGTGATAGTTACGGCTATATCATTGATAACTCTTATTTCGTTGATTTTAAAAATGGAATTGAATATTTCCTAACCGCGGTTGTTCATAGTAATGAGGATGGCATATTTAACGATAATAAATACGAGTACGAAACAGTTTGTTTTCCATTTATGAAAAATCTGGGCATAACCATTTACGAATTGGAACTAAAAAGAGCTAAAAAACATAAGCCCGATTTAAGTAAGTTCAAAATGGATTATACTTATTAAAACCTTTCGCATCTTTTAAGGTTTATAGCGTATTAATTGTATAAAAAACTATACATTAATTAAAAAATAATATATTCGCATTTCAAAATTAAAGGATACATCTCTAATGGCTAAACTATTAATAATTGATGATGAGCGTGCGATAAGGAGTACCTTACGCGAAATTCTGGAGTACGAAAATTACGATGTTGAAGATATCGATAACGGTATTGATGGCCTCGAAATGATCAAAAAAGGAAATTTCGACTTGGTACTTTGCGATATCAAGATGAATAAGATGGATGGTATGGAAGTGCTGGAACAGGCACAGATCATTAAACCCGATTTGCCATTCATTATGATATCTGGTCATGGAACAGTTGAAACTGCCATTGAAGCCAGTAAAAAAGGAGCTTTCGATTTTATTTCGAAACCACCAGATTTAAACCGGTTATTAATTACGGTCCGCAATGGTTTAGACCGTGGAAATTTAGTTACCGAAACCAAGGTCTTAAAACGTAAAGCGAGTAAAACCAGAGAGATTTTAGGCGAATCGGAAAGCATTTCTAAAATTAAAGAAACCATAGAGCGCGTGGCCCCTACCGAAGCCCGTGTATTAATTACTGGAGCAAATGGTAGCGGTAAAGAATTGGTAGCCCGTTGGTTACACGAAAAATCGAACCGTGCCGATAGTCCTTTAATTGAAGTGAACTGTGCGGCTATTCCATCAGAACTGATTGAAAGTGAGTTGTTTGGCCACGAGAAAGGTTCATTTACTTCTGCTGTTAAACAACGCATCGGTAAATTTGAACTGGCCAATGGAGGTACTTTATTTTTGGATGAGATTGGCGATATGAGCCTTTCTGCCCAGGCAAAAGTTTTACGTGCCTTACAAGAGCATAAAATTTCGCGTGTAGGTGGCGAAAAGGAAATTGAAGTAAATGTTCGTGTTTTAGCGGCAACCAATAAAGATTTAATGAAAGAAATCGAAGATGGTAACTTCCGTATGGATTTATACCACCGGTTAAATGTAATCAATATCCATGTTCCGCATTTAACGGAGCGTACAGATGATATTCCGGTTATTGCGCAAAACTTTTTAGAAAATATTTGCAGCGATTATGGAATGCCTGTGAAGAAAATAAATGAAGCGGGTATGGCTGCTTTAAAGGCCTTACCGTGGACAGGTAACGTACGTGAATTACATAACATGATTGAGCGATTGATTATTTTGAGTGATAAGGTAATTAACGAAAATGATGTACGTGCATTCGCTAATCCAGGAGGCGGTACAAACATTGGTGCTGCAACCAGTGCACAGATTGCCGGTGCCGGCGGTTCGACTCTGGCTTTTTCTTTCGATTCGTTCAATAACTTCCAGGATTATAAAGATCATGCAGAGCGCGAATTCATCAAATTCAAGCTGGAAAAGAACAACTGGAATGTATCAAAAACGGCGGATGAGATTGATATCCAAAGAAGTCATTTGTACAGCAAAATTGAGAAGTTTGGTTTAAAGAGAGCTGAGTAACCCCTAGCCCCTAAAGGGGAGATCGACTATACTTTTTTTTATAATTTAAAGTTGAAATGAGCAGATTATCTTAATCATTTCAACTTTTTTTATTAAAGATAATTATGTTGAAGTAATGACGTACGGGGAATTTGAAGTCCCCTCAAGGGGATTTAGGGGTTAGCCCATGTAATCATTCTGCCTCATTAGCAATGCCCTGTATTTATTAAAAATTGCGGTTTTAGAAACAAAACCTAAGTATTGGTTCTGCGCAGTTAATACCGGTAAAATCCATACATTATCTTGCTCCATCTTCTCTAATACCATTTTCAGATCATCATTTTCGGTAATGGCGTTTGGTGCAGGTTGTACCAAATAAGAAGCTAGCAAATTTTCCTTATCAGGGTGATTAATCATTTCATTAAATAGCTCTTCTATATAAATGATGCCCTTAAAATCGCCCAGTTCATCTGTGACAGCACATATATTTTTACGCGATTGCATGATTTCGTTCATCTTAACCGAAATTTGATCATTCATGTTTAATCGAGGATAGGTTTTCTCGATCAAATACTTTAGTTTCATCTGATTTAAAACAGTCGTATCCTTATCATCATGCGATAACAGTTCTCCTTTATCCGCTAATGCTTTTGTATAAATAGAATGTTTTTGAGCGCTGCGGTTAATGGCATAAGAAATGGCAGTGGTAATCATTAGCGGTACCATTAAGATATATCCACCAGTAATTTCGGCAATCAGGAAGATGCCAGTTAAGGGAGCATGCATAATCGAGCCCAAAGCAGCAGCCATACCTGCAACAATAAAGTTCGAAACATTTAATTGCGCCAAACCAGATAAATTTACCACATAGGCAAAGATAAACCCGATTAAACCGCCCATAATTAAACTGGGCGCAAACGTTCCGCCGTTACCACCAGCGCCCAAGGTAACCAAAGTCGCTATCGACTTCATGAAAATGGTTACCACTGTAAACAACACCACTAAAGCCGGAATTGTATTGTAATCGGCGAAAATACTATTATTGATCACTGTTTGGTAATCGCCTTTTAACAGTCCCTTTATTGTGATATAACCTTCGCCGTAAAGTGTTGGGAATAGAAAAACCAAAACTCCAAGCATTAAACCACCCACAATAACTTTGGTATAAGGATGTTTTATTTTATAGAATAATCCTTTTACAGCATAATTGGCTTTTGTAAAATAAATGGAGAATAAGCCGATAAAACAAGCCAGTATCACATAATAAAACAATGCGTTCACCTTCCATCCTTCTGTAACCAAAAAGAAAAGTTGCTGTGTGTAGAATAATCTTGCTACTACTGCAGCTGTTGCAGCCGATAATAAAAGCGGGATAAACGCAGGAATGGTAAACTCTGGTAATAAAATTTCGATAGCAAATACAATCCCAGCCACTGGACTATTAAATGCTCCTGCAATACCTGCTGCTGCGCCACAGGCCACTAGCATGGTAATTTCGCGATATGATAAACCCAGTAAACGGCCAAGGTTTGAGCCTATTGCAGATCCACTTGTAACAATTGGTGCTTCCAAACCTGTTGAACCACCAAAACCTACCGTAACGGCTGCGGTAATAATCTGCGAATAAATATTGTGTGCTTCTACCTTGCTCGATTTTTTCGAAATGGCATAAAGCAATGGGGTTAAACCTGTTTCGAATTTAGTTTTACGGATAAAATACTTGATGTACAAAACCGTTAAGAAAATACCGATCATCGGAAAAACAAAATACAGGTAGTATTTATATTTCCAGTGCCAATCTGATTGAAGAAATTCTTCGATGTGATGCGTTAGGCTCTTTAGAGCGGCGGCGGCTAATCCTGCTAAAACCCCAACAATTACAGCGAGGATAATTAAGAAATTACGGTTTGATATTTTAGATTTTCGGTACTGATTAATCTTATTAAGGTAATTTACAAATTTAATGTACATCTTATCAGTATTTCAAAGTCCCCTTCTGGGGATTTAGGGGTTATGCATCAAATTTATCCAATAACTTAATTAAGGTTGCAAAATCTTTTGGGTATGGTGCATCGATCACAATATCTTTGTCGTCTAATCCTTTAAAAACCAGGTGCCTGGCATGTAATGCGAAACGTTTCATAATGGGTTGCTCCTCTTCGCCTTTGGTTAATTTATAACCTCTCTTAATTGACGAAAGAAAAACAGGTTTCCCTTTGTACATATCATCGCCAACAATGGCTGCCCTTTGTGTTGCTAAGTGAATACGGATCTGGTGCATACGGCCAGTTATTGGCTTGCACTCAACCAGTGTATAATGTTTGTAGTATTTTAACGAATCGAAAATGGTTTCTGCTCTTTTGCCTTCTGCCCTATCAATGGTTACATTTTTATTGCCATCGTTCAAGATCGGAAGATCAACGGTTAACTGGTCGAAAATGACATGCCCATCTACTACCGCATGATAGGTTTTATTCACCTTTCTTCTTTCGAACTGCATAGAAGCATGACGGTAACCTTCAGGATTTTTGGCGATAATTAAAGCGCCAGAAGTTTCTTTATCCAAACGGTGACAAACCTGTGCATCATCACTATACTGTTTGGCCAGGCGTAACACATTGGTTTCTCCAGATCCACCACGTTCATCGAGCGAGGCTAAAAATGGAGGTTTATTGATAACAATAAAATCGTTGTCTTCGAAAAGAATAAGGTCTTTAAAATTTGGAAACTTCAAACTGTGCTGTAATTAATGAAGCGCAAAAATACGATTTTATTTTTTTAAGGCGGGCGTCACCCTGAATTTATTTCAGGGACTCAATCAAGGAAGATGCTGATCCCGAATATTCGGGACAGCATGACGATTTTTTTAAGGAGTGCCGTCCTCCTGAACTTGTTTCAGGATCTAATTAACAACGCATAAAAAAACACAGATTAATCATCAGAAAAAATCTGCGCTAATCTGTGTCTATCTGTGGTAAAGCTATTTAAGAAAGCTCAAACTTATAACCTACTCCTTTTACGGTTGATACATAAGTTTCGCCTAATTTTTCTCTTAGTTTACGGATGTGAACATCAATAGTTCTATTGGTTACTACTACCGAATCCTCCCAGATATTTTTAAGGATCGATTCGCGGGTATAAACTTTTCCTGGTTTTGATGCCAACAAGTATAAAAGTTCAAATTCTTTTTTTGCCAATACCACTTTGTTACCGCCTTGAAAAACCAAATAGGCTTCACGATCGATTACTAAATCGCCAATTTCCAATTTGTTCTCTGATACTTCTTCTGTTCCTGTATTTCGTCTCAAAATCGCGTTAATGCGGCTAACTAAAGCACGTGGTTTAATTGGTTTTGCGATATAATCATCAGCACCCACATTAAAACCTGCTATTTCTGAATACTCTTCACTTCTGGCGGTTAAGAAAACCATAAATGTATTCTTGAATTCGGGTATTGCACGCATTAAACGGCAAGCCTCAATTCCATCCATTTTAGGCATCATAATATCCAGAATAATCAAATCCGGATGCACCTTTTTCGCAACAGTAATTCCTTCTTGGCCATTGGTAGCTGTGAAAACCTGATAACCCTCTTTTTTAAGGTTATATTCAATAAGCTCCAGAATATCTGGTTCATCATCAACAATTAATATTTTCTGACCTGCGTTGTTCATAGTTAAATATTTGTTACGAAAGTAGTGTCTATGATGCAATATTTAGTTAAGCCTAAGTTAATAAATTGTTAATTACTTAAATTAGTTTAACATGGATTTTGTTTTAAAGTAACGTTTTAGCTAAAAACGCCTCTAATTCGTTTCCACGCAGGTTTTTAGCAATTATTTTTCCAGAGGGATCAACTAAGTAAGAAGTTGGGATAGCCTGTACCTGGTATTTTTTTACGGTTGCACCGTTAAAATCTTTTAATTCGGAAACGTGCGCCCAGGTTAATCCATCTGCTTTCACTGCACCTAACCATGCTGTCTTGTCGGTATCTAGCGAAATGCCGATGATATCAAAGTTCTTATTTTTATATTTATTGTAAACCTTAACCACATTCGGATTTTCCTGGCGGCAAGGCTGGCACCATGATGCCCAAAAATCAATCAGTACGTATTTTCCTTTATAGTCTGATAAACTTACAGGTTTGTCATCTGCCGTATTAATGGTGAATGCCGGAGCAACCTGCCCCACCTGAACCGCTTTTAAAAGTGCCATCTGTTTTACAAAAGTATCAACTGTAGCATTGCCTTTAATTTCTTCTTTCACTTCATCCGCAAATTGTACCAGTTCTGCTTCAAATTCCTGCGGACTCAAAGTATTCATGGCATAGAAACTGGCAAGCGTACCTTTATTGTCTTTAGCAAATTTTATGATCTGCGTGTTTAATTGATTGATATACGATTCGTACTGAGGTTTCATTGCTTCTAGCACAGCTGCCCTGTTTTGAGGTTGTGTTGCTACTTTTGCCTCGAAATCGGCCTGTAATTTTTCTACCTGTTTGGCAAAGTTGTTTCTAATCGTATTTAGTTCTGATAATTTTTCTACCTCATTCGCCCCCGAAATTTTATAAGCCATTGTTTTGTCGGCTAAATCAGCTTCTAATTTAACGTCGTCGCCATTTTTTGCAATTAACATAAACTCATGGTTACCTATCGATACCCTAAAGAAATCAACCGATGGGGTTTTACGGATGAATTTAAATTCACCTTTTTCTGATAGATTGGTAGAATCGATTGCAACCATATTGCTATTTTGCATCCCGTATAAAAATACTTTTTTCTCCGTGCCTGGGTTTTGAAAAGTTCCGTCAATCGTAAAGCTATCTTTGGGTTTACATGCAGTGAAGGCAATCGCGATCAGCATAATCAGGCTCAATTGTTTTAATCTCATTATTTCAGTTTTTCAAGTATTAATTCATTTAATTTTTTAGCATCAGCTTTTCCTTTGGCTAATTTCATTACATCGCCAACAAACAAACCTAAAACGCCCTTTTTGCCTTTCTTGTACGCTTCTACCTGTTGCGGATATTTATTTAACACTTCCTCAATAAAACTACTTAATTCGTCTCCGTTTTCAGAGATCAATAAGTTTAATGACTGTGCCAAATCATTAACTTTTGCATTTTCTTCCAGCTCAACAGCTGGTAATAATTGTTGGATGGCAATTTGCTGTGTGATTTTTTTATCATCAACCAGATTGATAGCTTGTGCCAGTTGTGCTGGATTGACTTTGAAATCAGAGATCGTAATCCCTTTTTCATTTAAAACAGCTCTAATCGGACCAATTAACCAATTAATTAAGCTTTTTTTATTGTGAACGACTGATTGTGCCTGGTTAAAGTAGTTTAACAGATCTAAATCTTCGGCAAAAAGAGCCGCATCAGCTTTACTGATCCCAAAGTCGGCAACCATCTGCTGAGAAATTTCATTTGGTAAAGCCGGCATCAAAGATTTAATCTCTGCTAACCAATCATCAGAAATATAAATGGGTTGCAGATCCGGATCTGAAAAATAACGGTAATCATTCGCTTCTTCTTTAGTGCGCATCGGTGATGTAGTGCCTTTATCAGCATCAAAATTCAATGTGCTCTGAATAATTCTTCCTCCATTGCTAATCACTTCTACCTGACGACCAAATTCGAAATCCATCGCTCTACGTACATTACGCATCGAGTTTAGGTTTTTTACTTCGCAACGTGTTCCAAATTCGGTAGTGCCCTGTGGGCGTATAGAAATATTGGCATCGCAGCGCAAACTACCTTCTTCCATATTACCATCGCTTACATTTAAATGCCTCACCAGTTTCCTGATTTCGCTTAATAAAACAGATGCTTCTTCCGAACTGCGAATATCGGGTTCGGTTACAATTTCGATTAAAGGCACACCCGCACGGTTCAAATCAACCAACGAATAGTTGTCATCCTGATCATGGATACTTTTTCCGGCATCTTCTTCCAGGTGAATGCGATTGATTCCGATTTTCTTCGTAGAACCATCAGCCAGTTGCAGCTCCAGAAAACCATTTACACAGATGGGTTGATTGTCCTGCGTAATCTGATAACCTTTTGGCAAGTCGGCATAGAAATAGTTTTTCCTATCAAAATGGTTGGTCTGGTTAATGGTACAGTTTAAAGCCAGACCGATACGGATGGCTTTTGCTACTACTTCTTTATTTAACTTCGGTAAGGCTCCAGGCAATGCCAGCGAAACCGTAGATATATTTTGATTGGGTAAAGCCCCGAAAGATGCACTGTCAGCAGAAAATATTTTAGTGTTGGTGTTTAACTGAACGTGGATTTCTAGTCCTGAAACGAGTTCGAAAGCAGTTTGGGGGCTTGTTTCTTGTAAAGGCATTTAAAGCTTCGTGTTATTATAAGTTTTATTAACCACAGATTTTATACCTAGTGCAGATTTAATCTGTGGTTAAATATTAATGTGTCAAATATAGTTATTATTTAGTCTTTCGTTAAAAAAGGCTTGATGGAGAAATTTTTAGAAACTCCTGCCAAGGCAATCCTCCTGCTCCAACTAAAAGTATTTTATCAGGCTTGTACATTTTGCTAAAAGCATCCATTCCCGAAGTACCGGTAACATGGCCTGTACTTTTAACTTCTATACCAATTATTTTACCTCGTTTCTCTAAAATAAAATCTACTTCATCGTTTCTATGTCGCCAATAAAATACTTTATAACCTTCTACAAATGAAGAGTTTAATAAATGCGCACCTATAGATGACTCTACCATCCTCCCCCATTCTGCTGGCTGTTTTTTTATCTCTCCAAAGAATTCATTTCTTTGCGCGCTTACCAAAGCATTATTATGCACCTGGAATTTTGGACTGGATGAACGTTTACGGATCACATCAGCCGCAAATTTTTCAATACCACCCAGTAAACCGGCTGTATCTAATAATTGCAAATAATGCGACAATGTTGTGGTATTGCCTGCATCGGAGAGTTGACCTAATATTTTGGTGAAAGAGAGGATCTGACTGGAATATAAACAGCCCAATTCAAACAAGCGTTTCATTAAAGCAGGCTTGTCTACACGGGTTAGCATTAAAATGTCTTTTGAAATACTGGTTTCTATTAAAGCATTCGAGACATAGTTTTTCCATCGCTCTTCGTCGTTGATTAAATCTGCAGCGCCCGGGTAGCCACCAAACCAAACGTATTGTTCGGCAGTAAAACCAAAAGCATTTTCCATTTCAGCAAAGCTCCAATGCCCTAAATAGGTTAATTCGAACCTTCCTGCTAATGATTCTGTTAATCCCTGTTGAATCAGCAGTCTGGAAGATCCCAATAAAATTACTTTTAAGTTTAGCCCATTTCGCATGTCTTCATCCCATAAGCGCTTCACAATTTCACTCCAGTTATCAATTTTCTGAATTTCGTCAATTACAAGCAAATATTCATTAACCCCAGGTTCTTTTAGTAGTTCTCTTGTATTAAACCATATCAGCTCTATCCAAGTTCTATCTGAAGCAGCAACAGCATCTGCAGATTCGAATATACAAGGTGTATCAATTTCCTTGACCAATTGACTGATCAATGTTGTTTTGCCTATTTGCCTAGGGCCCACAAGCACTTGAATAAACCTTTTTGGTTCATTCATAACCTTTACAAGTTTCTGTAAATAAGATCTTTGGAACATATTTAACAATTTACTCAAAATATTGAGTAAAATTACTCAATGTACTTAGTAATTCAAAACGATCACTAAGTTCTAATTAAATAATTCTAATAAGAAATGGTATTATCTGCTTGTTTTCATATTAAAAATTAATAAACAAATAACTGTTAATAAGATAGTTATGATTATTTTTACAAATTACTCAATGAACTGAGTAAAATTACTCAATAGCCTATACAATCGTTAAAGAATGTTAAATCGGATGACTCTGGTTAAACCAGAACCTATTGAGTTTGTCTATCGGTAAACACACAAAAGAAACCTTTAATTAAAAAACATTATAAAAAAGTTAGTTTTATTTGCTGCAGTTCTGATGGTTTCATTATTCAGCGTAAACAATACAAAAGCACAGGTTAGCTTAAATATCAATATTGGTTCTCAGCCAGTTTGGGGCCCAACAGGATATAATCATGTAAATTATTATTATTTTCCTGATATAGATGCCTATTATAATGTGCCTTCTGCACAATACATTTACTCGAATGGCGGACGTTGGGTTTGGGGAAACAGCTTGCCTGCTCAATATAGGAACTTTGATTTATACCGCGCCTATAAAGTGGTAATCAATGAGCCAAAACCATATTTAAGAAACAATATTTATGTAACCAAATACAGCAAATATAAAAATTATGGTGGTCGCCAAGGTATTATAAGAGATAGTCGTGATACCAAATATTATGTAGTTAAAGGACATCCGAACTATAATGGGAACAAAACTGTAGTAATTAATAATAATCGCCCTATGCGTAGGGAGAAAACTGTTGTAAGGGTAAATCAAAATTCAAGTCCTGCCCGCAACAATGAACACAAAACTGATAACAGAGGTGGGAATGGCCGTCCTGAAAGAAATAACAGTCAAGGCCGTGGTAACGAGCGCCATTAATATTAATATTTAGTTGTAAATAAAGGAGCTTTGAGAGGGGCTCCTTTATGGTTTACTTGCTTTTGGCACGTGGTTTGGCTATAAATAGAAAACACTAAATGAATTGATTATGAAAAGATTATTTTTAGTTGCTGTAGTGATGATGGTTTCATTGTTCAGCATCCCTGCGAAAGCACAGTTAAATGTTAATGTTAACATTGGTTCGCAACCACTTTGGGGACCAACGGGTTATGATCATGTTGATTATTACTATCTTCCTGACGTAGAAAGTTATTATTATGTTCCACAAAAACAGTTTGTTTATTTAAACGGAAACGAATGGGTTTTTGCCAATTCTTTACCTTCGAGATACGGGAATTACGATCTGTATAATGGTTATAAAGTTGTGATCAATTCGCCTAAACCCTATTTGAATTTCAGGAATGATAAGGTAAAGTATGCAAAATATAAAGGTAATAAAGGGCAATTTGTAATTAGGGATAGCCGTGATAGAAAATATTATGTCGTAAAAGGACATCCTCATGGCATGCCTCCAGGACAGGCTAAAAAGATTTATGGAAAAGGAAATAACGGTAAGGGCCATGGAAATGATAAAGGCCACGGAAACGGTAAAGAAAAACACTAACCTTTAACTTTATATGTTTATAAAGGAGTTTCGAAAGAGACTCCTTTTTTTATATATCTGTTACAATAGAAGTTTTGGCACAGCGTTTGAATTGTTGAAGTACACACAAATAAAATAGATTATTATGAAAAAGTTATTTATCATCTCCGCGATTTTAGGTATCGTGGCTTTAACATCTAATCAATCTAACGCTCAGGTGAGTATTAACGTAAATATTGGCGCTCAACCTACCTGGGTTCCTGCTGGTTATCAAAGCGTTGATTATTACTACCTTCCTGAAGTACAGTCTTATTATTATGTCCCTCAAAGGCAGTTTGTTTATTTAAGTGGAAACAGATGGACAAGATCAAGGTATTTACCAGCGAGATATAGAGGTTACGATCTGCATCACGGAAGAAAAGTGGTGGTTTATGGCAATACTCCATTTCGTAGTTACAACACACACAGGGTAAGATATTCAAATCATGATAATTATTACCGTTCATCTTACGGTGGTGGAAACCGGGTACGTTATAGCTCGCCAAGAAATAATTACAGATCTTATCGTGGAGATAATAGATATCATGATAGAAATGTAAATTCAAGCTTATTCTCTAGAGGACACAGAGAAAAACATGGAAGACATTAAAATAAAAAAGGAGGCTCCAGAGCCTCTTTTTTATTAAATCTGTTTTATAAGATTGCTTCGTTGGCTGAAAAAGCCTCCTCGCAATGACGATTTCCTAAGGAATAAAACTTTCGGCTTTTTCTAAAACAACTTTTAATCCTGATGGGTTTTTACCCCCTGCAGTAGCATAAAACGGTTGTCCACCGCCACCACCCTGAATTTCTTTACCCAACTCGCGAACAATATTAGAAGCATTTAATCCCTTTTTCACCAGGTGATCAGAAAGCATTACTGTTATTCCCGGCTTGCCATCAATTTCTGTAGTAAAAACCAGAAACAGGTTGTCAACCATATCTTTCAAAGAGAAAGCCAGATTTTTAACTGCATCAGCGCTCTGCAGATCAATATGTTTAGCAATCAAGTTAATGCCATTAATTCCTCTAACATGATGAACGATTTCATGTTTTAAGGTATTTACCCGTTCTATTGTCGACTTTTCAATTTCTTTTTTCAGTTTTGCATTTTCATCTAATAAGGCCTGAACAGATGTGGATAAATCTTTACTTCCGTTTAACAATGCTTTTAAATGACCAAGCTCTTTTCTTTGGTCCAAGAAATATTGTTCAGCTTTATCAGCAGTAATGGCCTCGATACGGCGAACCCCAGCTGCTACAGCACTTTCAGAAACAATTTTGAATGAACCGATCTGCCCGGTAGCTTTTACGTGTGTACCACCGCAAAGTTCTTTAGAGAAATGGTCGTCAAAAGTAATCATACGCACAAAATCGCCATATTTTTCGCCAAATAAAGCCGTTACACCGCTTTCAATGGCATCTTGATAAGGAACGTTGCGTTGCTCCTTTAACTTAATATTCTGGCGGATTTTCTGATTCACAATTACCTCAATCTGTGCTAATTCCTCATCAGAAACTTTAGCAAAGTGAGAAAAATCGAAACGTAAGTAGTCTGCATTCACCAACGAACCTTTCTGATTAACATGTTTGCCTAAAACCTGTTTAAGGGCCGCATGCAGTAAGTGTGTGGCAGAGTGGTTATCTTCAGTTAAAACACGTTTATCTTCATCTACAACAGCCCAAAATTTACCTTCTAAATTATCGGGCAAAATATCGGTGAAATGAACGGTTAAGCCATTTTCTTTTTTGGTATCGGTAATGTCTACCCAAAACTGCCGACTGTGGTCTTCTAATCGGCCGGTATCTCCTACCTGACCACCACTTTCGGCGTAAAAAGGTGTTTGGCGTAAAACAATCTGGAACTGTTCTTTACCCTTAGCTTTTACTTTACGGTATTTTAAAATTTCTGTTTCGATTTCTAAATCATCGTAACCTACAAACTCGCTTTGGTCTTCTGTGTTTACGACAATCCAATCGCCTGTATCAATGGCTGTTGCGGCACGACTATCGTCTTTTTGCTTTTTCAAAGCCTGTTCGTATCCAACCAGATCAACAGTTAACCCCTTTTCTTTAGCCATTAATTCCGTTAAATCGATCGGAAAACCAAATGTATCTGATAATTCAAAAGCTACGTGTGCTTCTACTTCCTTAAATTTATCAGGGTGCGTAATTGCAGTTACCCTAAAGATATAATCATCAAAAATCTTTATACCTTTTTCTAAAGTCCTCAAGAAAGAAACTTCTTCTTCCAGCACTACTTTCTGAACGAAATCCTGTTGCGAAATCAGTTCCTCAAATACACCTTTAAATTGCTCAGCCAATAAAGGAACCAATTGATTTAAGAATGGCTCTTTAAAGTTTAAGAAAGTATAAGCATAACGTACGGCCCGGCGTAAAATCCTGCGGATTACATAACCCGCTTTATTATTGGAAGGTAACTGACCATCGGCAATAACAAAAGAAATGGCACGGATGTGATCGGCCATAACACGCATAGCGATATCGGTTTTCTCATCAGCACCATATTTAATCCCCGATTTTTCTGCAATAAACTGAATCATCGGCTGGAAAACATCTGTATCGTAGTTAGAAGTTTTTTCCTGTAAAACACGTACCAAACGCTCAAAGCCCATTCCTGTATCAACGTGTTTAGCTGGTAAACTTTGCAAAGAACCATTTTTTAAACGGTTAAACTGCATAAATACATTATTCCAGATCTCGATTACCTGAGGATGATCGGCATTTACTAAAGTAGCACCATCAACTAAAGCTTTTTCTTCATCAGTACGGCAATCTACATGGATTTCAGAACATGGTCCGCATGGTCCGGTATCGCCCATTTCCCAGAAGTTGTCTTTTTTATTTCCGGGTAAAATATGGCTTTCATCAACATATTGTTTCCAAAGATCGTAAGCTTCCTGATCTTTTTCCAGACCTTCTTTTTCGTCGCCTTCAAAGTAGGTAACATATAATTTTTCTTTCGGGATTTTGTAAACCTCGGTCAATAACTCCCAACTCCAGGCAATGGCTTCTTTTTTGAAATAATCGCCAAAACTCCAATTACCCAACATTTCGAACATGGTGTGGTGGTAAGTATCAATACCTACTTCTTCCAGATCGTTATGTTTGCCCGAAACACGTAAACAACGTTGTGTATCAGCAACTCGAGAATATTTTATGGCCGCTTCTCCCAAAAACAGATCCTTAAACTGGTTCATACCCGCATTGGTAAACATTAAAGTAGGGTCGTTTTTAACCACAATTGGTGCGGAAGGAACAACATGATGTTGTTTCGATTCAAAAAAACTAAGGAATGCCTGTCTAATCTCTTTTGCTGTCATTTCAATATTATTGGAGGGAACAAAATTAAAATTTTATTGCGTTATTAAGGAAAAATCGAGCTACATTTGAATACTTTAATTAATCGATATAAGACACTCATAATCAAGCACAAAATATGCCGTATAAAGAAAGAGACATTAATAAAATGTATTATACCATGGGCGAAGTGACTGAAATGTTTAATGTTAACGCATCACAGATCCGTTTTTACGAAAAGGAATTCGATATCCTACAGCCCAAGAAAAATAAAAAAGGCAACCGTCTTTTTACTCCAGAAGACATCGAAAACCTAAAGATCATCTTCAACCTTGTGGATGAAAAAGGATTTACATTAAAAGGTGCCAAAGACTATTTAAAGAATAATAAAACAGGTGTTAGAGAGAATCAAAAGATTATAGATTCGTTAGAAAAACTTAAAGGTTTTTTGGTAAACCTGGCAGAAGAACTGTAAATATTTTATTTCCTTTATAATTATCGATTTTTTTCATATTACTCCTATGTAATTAGAAAAACACATTTTTTGTAGTTTTTTTAATTATTTTACTATATTAGCAAAACCAAAACATCAATCACCCCTATTTTTTATTAACTGGTATAACCCCTGCTTATGAAAATATGGTATGTATTGTTGCTTGTCTTTTTCCCCTATTTTTTATTTTCCAAAAACCAATTGGGTGGCTATTTATCTACAATAGTTAATCATTTCTTTCTTCGAGAAAATCCTTTTGGAATTACATTGATCCGTAACAGAGAAGTGGTAACTGCATGCGCTGTTAACCTTTATGATAAACTTCTACTTGGAGGTGACTATGCGGTTTAAGAGCTTAATTGTTGCATTTGTAATGATTGGATTCATGGCAAATGCTCAAATCAATACTGAGGAAACAGATACACGTGATATTTTGGAGAGTATGGCCGAAAACCTCCCCGATGATTACGATATGACCGAGCTAATTGATGTATTGGAAAAATATCGTAAACATCCAATTAATCTGAACCGTACTTCAGTTGAAGAATTAAAGACTTTGGTTTTCCTTTCCCCCCTACAAATTAGTAATTTCTTTACACATTTAAAGGAAAATGGTCAGCTTACAGATGTGCTGGAATTACAAAGTATTGACGGTTTTGATATTAAAACCGTCAATAATCTCCTCCCATTTGTAACATTGACCAATATCGCTGAATACCAGCAACTCAATTTTAAAAACATTATAGGTACTGGTGAAAATGATTTGATGATGCGATTTGCACAGGCCTTACAAAAACAAAAAGGTTATACAGATTTACCCGGGAATCGGTATTTAGCTTCGCCGGAAAGATTTCAGATGCGCTACAGATATCATTATAGCTCAATTTTATCAGCAGCCATTACTTTAGACAAAGATGCTGGTGAAAAATTTATAGGCAAGCCTTTCGATTTTTATTCTGGCAATATTGCACTATTCAAATTGGGTAAGCTAAAAAAACTGGTAGTTGGCGATTATACATTGCAATTTGGGCAGGGCTTAACATTATGGTCGGGTTTTTCTTTTGGCAAAGGTCCTGATGTAACCAGCGTAGCTAAAAAAGATTTAGGTTTAAGGCCTTATAACTCCACGAATGAATATTCTTTTTTTAGAGGAGGCGCTGCAACGATTAACTTATTTAAAAATGTAGACATTACCCCTTTTGTTTCGTTCCGCAATCTTGATGCTAGCCAAAAATTAGATTCAGAAGGAAATTTAGTTCAGGCCACCATTAATCAAACCGGTTTACATAGAACCCCTACTGAGATTAAGAATAAGGGTGTTTTAGCGCAAAGCGTATTTGGCACTACGGTTCAATATGCCAAAAACGAATTTGCTGTTGGTGCAATTGCTTATCATACTCATTATAAGAACCGTTTTGTTACGCAAACAGCAGCTTACGATCGATATAGTTTCACAGGCACGGCGTTAACCAATTTGGGGTTGTTTTACAATTATACATATAAAAACATGTACCTCTATGGCGAGGCCGCCAAAGGCTTAGGTGGTGGCATCGCCCATATTAACGGAGTCCTCATTAGTTTGTCGCCAACAGTTTCTGCTGCTTTAACTTATCGCGATTATGATAAAGATTATCATAGTTTCTTAAATCAGGCAGTATCCGAATCGAGCGAAGCGGTAAATGAAAAAGGATTGTATGCAGGCTTAAATATTAACCCCAATAAACATTGGGCCTTTTCTTTCTATGGTGATTATTTTCGGTTCCCGTGGTTAAAATACCGTGTTGATGAGCCATCAAAAGGTTACGAGATTTTAACCCAGGCCGTTTATACACCAAGCAAAACCTTTAAAATTTCAGTCCGGTTTAAAACAGAACATAAACAACAAAATACGGATTTGGATGTGCCTGCTAACTTTTTAGACAATGTAAAAAGAGAAGGTTATCGGGCAGAGGCAAGCTGGCAATTGAATAATAATTGGCGCTTCCAAAACAGGCTGGAGATTTCACAATATAAAAAAGGTAGTGCCAATAGAGAATTTGGTTATCTCGTTTATCAGGATGTAGACTATTCTCCAATGTTCGCCAAGCTGACAGGAAACGTAAGATTTGCCTATTTCAATACCCCAAGTTATAACAGCAGAATTTATGCCTATGAAGATGATGTTTTGTACAGTTTTGCATTTGGAATGTACAGTGGAAGAGGTTTTAGGACTTATTTTAACCTGAAATACAGTATAGTTAAGAAGCTAAATGTTTGGGTTCGATATGGGTTGTTTGTTTATAAGGACGTAGAAACAGTAGGTACCTACCTGGATGAAATTAAGGGCAATAAAAAATCGGAAGTTAAAGTTCAGGTACGCTATCAATTTTAAACAATGTTTAAGTCCGAATATGTTTTTGTTAGGATCCTGTTTCCTTTTCTTTTAGGCATCTGCGTTTTTTATTTTTTTCCAAAAAGCATAGGTATTCAATGGTGGGCCTCAGTCTTACTTGTTGTTTTACTGTGCATTTTATTGTTGAATATTACTTATAAAAAATTAAATGTTTACCGTTACAAGGGAGCTGTTGGTATTTTAATTTTTATACTTTTCCTCAGCCTTGGCGGTTTACTTTGCCTGCTCCATAACGAAAGTTTAAACCAAAATTACTTTGCAAAAACGGAGTGTAGCTATTTAAAAGTTTGGGTGAACAATGAACCTCAGCAAAGTAGCAATATCGTACGTTTTAAAGCAAAGGTAATATCGGGATATCAAAAAGACAAACAGATCAGATTATCGGGGCAGATGCTTCTTGCCGTAAAATTAGATAGTTTAAAGCCTATTAAATTAAAGTATGGCGACGAAATAATGATCCCAGCTGCATATACCGAAGTAGAGCCTCCATATAATCCTGCAGAATTTGATTTTAAAGCCTGGCTGGGCAGTCAAAATATTTATCATCAGGCTTTTATAGATCAGGATCATATCGTTAGCAACAGAAATAACATTGGTAATCCCATTATAAAGACGGCTTTAAACTTAAGAGAAAAGCAGGTAGCCAAATACCGAAGCCTGATTAAAAGTGATGAAGCTTTTGCGGTGGCCTCTACCCTTATTTTAGGTTACCGTGCTGATTTAAGCAAAGAAACTTTATCGGCCTATTCCAAAACAGGAACCATTCATGCTTTATCTGTATCAGGAGCACATGTAGCCATTATTTATGTCGTTTTGGATTTTTTGTTCCTCTTTTTGAACAAGAATCGGGCGCTAAAGATTGTGAAACTGTTGTTAATCTGTACTTTGATTTGGGGATATGCTTTGTTAACAGGATTATCACCTTCTGTGGTTCGCTCGGCTGTAATGATCAGCATTTTAATTACGGCTAAAGTTTTATCGAAGCAAACCAACAGTTATAATGTTTTGGCCTTTTCGGCATTTTGTCAGCTGGTTTACAATCCTTTTTTAATTTTAGATGTTGGGTTTCAGCTTTCCTATCTGGCTGTATTCGGACTAATTTATCTTCAGCCTAAAATTTATAACCTTCTTTATACTGAAAATATTTGGCTAGATAAGTTATGGAATTTCACAGCTATGTCTTTAGCCGCACAAGTGGTCACGTTTCCATTAAGCATTTACTATTTTCATCAATTCCCATTTTACTTTCTTTTTGCGAATCTTTTTATCACCATCCCATTGGTGTTAATGATGTATTTAGGAATTGCAGTATTAATTCCAGCATTCAGATTTTTAGCGGCGGTTTTCGAATGGGTAATAAATTTTACAAACGCCGTGTTAAAATGGATTGCCAATTTACCATATGCTAGCTTTTCATCAATATGGATTAATTTGCCTGAATTTGTATTGTTGAGCCTATCGCTCGGGTTATTTATTTATGCCTTGGCGAAATTAAACAAACGACTTTTGTTCTCTTCTTTAATGCTATTTGTTTGCTATCAACTTTTGATTGTACACGATGATCTAAACGCTTCCCATCAAAGGAAAATTATTTTCTTTTCCCTAAGAAAAAACTATGCGGCTGCTTTTATTAATGGAAAAGAAGCTGTTTTGGTTTCAGATTTAAGCGCTGAAGATAAAAATTATAATTTTTCTATTGTTCCGGCATTAACGCAATTACAGGTAAACAAAATACGCTTTATTAGTTTTAACAAAGATACCGTTTTGGGGCAGTTCGTTTTAAAGAACAAGCAAATTGCCTTTTTTAATTATAAGGTACTGTTGATTGATGAAAACCTGAATGATAAAAATATAAACGGAAATGCTACTTTTTCAAGTATCTGGCTAAGTGGAAATACTAAATTTAATTTAGCCAAAATGGACCTTGATATAAAATATAAAACTGCAATAATCGATGCTACTAATAAAGATTATAAAATTCAGATCTTAAAGAAGTGTATGGAGAATAATGATATAGATGTACATGTTTTAAAGAAAAATAAAGCATATTTGGTGCAACTAACCCAATAACATGGAAAATCTGGTTTTATATCAGGTTGCTGAAAGAATAGCAACAATAACAATCAATAGACCCGAAAAAAGGAATGCGCTAAACCCCAAACTTATCGCTGAATTAACTTCTGCATTTATAAAAGCATCTGAAGATGACCTGGTAAAAGTGGTAATATTGAATGCAAATGGCGATACTTTTAGTGCGGGTGCCGATTTAGCATATCTTCAGCAATTGCAGCACAATACATTTGAAGAAAATGTGGCTGATTCTAATCATTTAAAAAAACTCTTTACAACCATTTATTATTTACCAAAAGTCGTTATTGCACAGGTAGAAGGTCATGCCATTGCCGGCGGCTGTGGTTTGGCCACGATATGTGATATTGTTTTTGCTACCCCTGAAAGTAATTTTGGGTATACTGAAGTGAAAATTGGTTTTGTACCTGCTATTGTTTCTTGTTTTTTAAAACAAAAGGTAAGCGAATCCATCGCTAAGGAAATTTTACTGACTGGAAAAATCTTTTCTGCTGAGCAGGCATTGAAATATAATTTGATAAATTTTGTAACAAATTCATCCGATATTCATCAAATAGTAAGAGAATTTGCACTAAGTTTGTGCAGCGGGAGCTCTGGTAATTCGTTAATGATTACTAAACAATTGATTACGCAAACAACCAATCCCCTATTGGAAAAATGCTTGGAAACTGCGGTACAGATAAATGCCCATGTAAGGGAGAGTGAAGATTTTAAAAAAGGAATCTCTTCATTTTTAAACAAAGAAAAAATTAATTGGTAAAAAACTAAACTGAAATAAAAACATGTTCAAATCAATCAAAACTAGTGTTATAGCATTAATCTTAGTAAGTACTGCTATAATTGCCCATGCACAAAAGAAAATTACTGAAGGTACTTTGGTATTTGCAGTAACTGCTAATGGTACAACAACCGATATTAAAACTAAATTTAATGGTAACTTAACCAAAATAGAAATTGAAAATGGCCCTGCCATGGTTAACATCATTTCAAATACAGCAGATAAAACCGGATTATTATTAATTGATGTTCCTGTAGCTCAAAAACAGTTTGCAGTAAAGGTGAGCAAAGCAGAAACAGAAGCACAAGAAGCTTTATTGCCAAAATATTCTGACTATAAAGCAACTGGTGAAAAACAGACAATTGCTGGATTTAGTGCTGAAAAATATACTTACAAAGATGACAAAGGCGGAGCTCACGAATTATGGGCAACAAAAGATGTTGATATTGCTTCAATTACCAATGGTGGTTTCTTTAAAGGTTTAGGCGCACTTCCTGTAAAATATTCGGCAGTAATTAATGGCGTAAATTCAGATCTGGTTCTAAAATCTCTTTCTGAAGCTAAAGTAGGTGCCATTAGCACTGAAATTCCTACTGGTTACGATGTAGTAACTATGGAAGAATTGAAAGCCATGCAAGGTGGTGAATAATTAACCAATTCCAGGTAATTTACAGCTTTTTAACTGCAGGCTTTTTATTTAAATTAGCCGAAAGTTGAAAAGCTTTTTTTATGTCCAAAAACTATATATGATTAAAAAATTATTATTAAGATTATCAATTGCTTGTATAGCATTATGCGCGCTAATTGATGCAAAAGCTCAAAATATTAATTGGGCAAAAGACGGTAACTCCTATTATCAGAATATTGGTGGCGAAATCGTTTCAATAACACTTCCTAAAAACGACCGAAAAACCGTTATATCAAGGGGATTATTAACACCTGCGGGAAAAAATGATGCTATTACAGTAAGAAGTTTCCAGTTATCGGATGATGGTACGAAAGCACTAATCTACACCAATAGTAAAAAAGTTTGGCGTTATGATACACGTGGAGATTATTGGTTGGCAGATTTAACATCCAATAAAATCACTCAAATTGGAAAAGATAGACCAGCTTCATCACTAATGTTTGCTAAGCTATCGCCCGATGGCAGTAAAGTTGCTTATGTAAGTAAACATAACCTTTATGTAGAAAATATTGATGGAACTGGCGCAAAAGCCTTAACCACTGATGGTACAGACCGAATGATTAACGGTACTTTCGATTGGGTTTATGAGGAAGAATTTGATTGTCGTGATGGTTTTAGATGGAGTCCGGATGGCAAATCTATTGCTTATTGGCAGCTTGATGCAACTAAGATCAAAAATTTCTTAATGATCAATAATACAGATTCTATTTATCCATATACCATTCCTGTAGAATATCCAAAGGTTGGCGAAAATCCGTCGGCTTGTAAAGTTGGTGTGGTTGATATTGCAACGGCCAAAACGAACTGGTTAAATGTTCCTGGAGATAATATCCAGCACTATATTCCACGTATGCAGTGGGTACCTAACAGTAATGACATTATTTTACAACAGCTTAACCGCGAGCAAAACGAAAGTATAGTATTCGTTTGTAATGCAGGTACAGGATCGGCAAAAGCAGTTTATACCGAAAAAGCTAAAGCCTGGATTGATGCACAGGATGAGTGGAGATGGTTAAATGATAATAAAGAGTTTACCATTGTATCTGAAAAGGATGGTTGGAACCACCTGTATAGAATCAGTTTGGATGGAAAAAAAGAAACATTAGTTACTAAAGGCAATTATGATGTGATTGATGTAAAATTGATCGATGTAAAAAATAACATGGTCTATTTTCTGGCATCACCAATAAATGCCACTCAGAAATATCTATTTAAAACCAAATTAGATGGAAAAGGTAAATTAGAACAGGTTACACCTTCGGTTTTACCAGGAACACATAATTATGATATTTCTCCAAATGCTGCTTATGCGCGCCATTCATATAACAGTTCGCTTGTTGAGCCAATTACAGAGTGGATGAACTTTACTACGGGGAATCCATTTACAATGGACGGTAGCATTACTACACAATTAGCCAAACAAGCTGCAACTAAAAACAAAGTTGAGTTTTTTAAAGTAACTACTGAAGATGGTATTGAAATGGACGGTTGGATGAAAAAACCTGATAATTTTAATCCAGATAAAAAATACGCTGTAGTATTTTATGTTTATGGTGAGCCTGCTACAGCTACAGCATTAGATACTTATGGTGCAGGAAGAAACCGTTTATATGCCGGTGATATGGCCAAAGATGGTTATATCTATATTTCAATGGATAATAGAGGAGCGCCTGTGCCAAAAGGCAGTACATGGCGCAAAAGTATTTATAAAAATATTGGGGTAATCAATATCCGCGATCAGGCGATGGCCGCTAAAAAACTATTGGCTACTAATGCTTTTATGGATAAAGACCGTGTTGCCGTTTGGGGCTGGAGTGGTGGCGGTTCATCTACTTTAAACCTGATGTTCCAATACCCAGAAATTTATAAAACAGGTATTGCAATTGCAGCAGTTGGTAATCAATTAACCTACGATAATGTTTATCAGGAGCGTTATATGGGCACTCCTTTCCCAAGTAAAGAGGCGTATGTTAAGGGTTCTCCGATTACTTATGCTAAAAACTTAAAAGGCAATTTATTGTATATCCACGGTACTGGCGACGATAATGTACATTATCAGAATGCCGAAATGCTGATTAATGAGTTAATCAAAAACGGTAAGGTTTTTCAATTGATGAGTTATCCAAACCGCACCCACAGTATCTCTGAGGGCGAAGGAACTGGCAAACATTTATCCTTAACTTACACTAAGTTTTTAAAAGAAAACTGCCCTCCGGGAGCAAGATAGAAAAATTTAAAAGCAGCTTTCGGGCTGCTTTTTTTATGCAATTTAACCATATAAGAAATATAAGGGCATTTTAGCTTATATTTTCTTAAATGCCTTATATGGTCAGAAAAATGGCTAAGGCCAAAATATTTATTTAGTCATGCAAGTATAAAGGAGCCCTTTAAAGTGGCTGTCATTACAAAATAAACATTTGAATAAGCATAGCCGTTACAATAGCTATTCCAAAGCTTAACAAAGTTCCGATCAATACATATTCAGTTAATTTAAGGTCGTGTGCTTCTTTTAAATCGCCAAACCGAAATATGGATTTGGCTGCGAGTAAAAAACCAACAGCTTCGAAATGACTGGTTAAGATAAACAAGAAGATCAGCACTCTTTCCAGTATCCCGATATACTTACCTGCATTTTGTAATGATTGCGGGCTGTCCGGCTGGTTATCTGGAAGCCATTTGGCAATAATTACCCGCATTACAATAGATGTAGGCATCGTTAGAAATAAAGCTCCCGTAATTAAAACCCAGGTTTTGGTTTCATTAAAAAAACTGATGTTTAAACTTCCCTTATAAAAAAAGTGCCACACCACTATTATCGAAGTAAAATGCAGAACCTGATCAACAAAAAACAGTATCCGTGCATTTTTTTTGTTCTGAAAAATCGATTTTAAAGCGTCAATCACAAAATGAAGCACCCCTATTGATAGTGCTACCTTCCAAACGCCAAAGTTTAAAAAAATAAGGAATATCAAAACTATGTGGATGGCCACGTGCAAATAGAGCTTTATTGATCTTAATTTTTTCCTTTCTTTATCTTTTACCCAAGCATTTGGCTGTAAAAAGAAATCTCCAATTAAATGGACAAGGATAAGCTTGATTAAATAGATATCCATTATTTTAAAATCATTTGGTTCAATTTTTTACGGTAAAGCCT
Source organism: Pedobacter borealis DSM 19626 (assembly GCF_000708285.2). Taxonomy (GTDB): domain Bacteria; phylum Bacteroidota; class Bacteroidia; order Sphingobacteriales; family Sphingobacteriaceae; genus Pedobacter; species Pedobacter borealis. Next base: position 7,405 of record NZ_JAUG01000003.1, on the reverse strand, counting down.
GTCCATTTCCATAATTTCGGTATAATGTGCACGCTTTAAAGCTTCGCTTACAGATGATTGCGTTCGGCCCGAAATAGCCGCCAGTTCGCTTTGCAAGAGATTATTGTTCTCTAAGGCAAGTTTTACCATTTCGGCAGCTACAACTCCCCAGCTATCCATTGATATTAGCGAAAGCTTAATTAAGACATTAATTTCCTCATCAAAATCAGCAGAATCAGTTTTAATGGCTAAATTAACCTTAGCCTGTTTTAAACTGTCAAATGCCGCCCCTGAATTTACAAAAGCATCTCCACTGGATTCTGAAAGTTTTTTCCGTTTGTTTTTGATATCTCCAATTCCAATACCCATCCTTACATCTGCAGGTTTATTTACCCTGATAGATGCTTTTAAATAAGCAGCAGCCCTGATGGCATTTTCTGGCTCAACTTCTACCTGAAAACTATCGCCCCGGTAAATCTCCCACTTATTATTCTGATCGGAAACTATTTTTAAAGCGGTTTTTAAGCTTAATAACCAGCTATCTTTAATCTTCCTTGAGCCTACAATATCACCTGTTATAATGCAAATCATATTACAATATCGAACTTATTATTCATATTTCAAAACTAATATCGGCTAATTAGCCGATATTTCTATTTATCGGGTAATTAGCCGATATTTTAAATTATCGGGCATTTAGCCGATATTTACCTAAAACTAAACAATAAATTTATTGTTTAGTAGCTATGGCATTAATAGAATTTACCAAAAGAGGAATTTACTGTAAGCAAGGCGATTTTTATATAGACCCCTGGTGGCCTGTAGATTATGCGGTTACAACGCATGGACATAGCGATCATGTGCGTTTTGGAAATAAATACTATCTCTGCCATACCTTAACCAAGCCTATCATCAAACGCAGGATCAGCGAAGATTTGAACGTAGAAACATTGGAATATGGAGAAAGCATTATCCGCAATGGAGTGAATATTTCATTTTTTCCTGCCGGACATATTATCGGATCTGCGCAGGTACGTTTAGCTTATAAAGGTGAAATTTGTGTAATCTCTGGTGATTATAAAATTGAAGATGATGGCATTACCACACCCTTCGAGCCTGTAAAGTGCCATTCTTTTGTTTCTGAGAGTACTTTTGGCTTACCTGTTTACAAATGGCAAAAGCAGGAAGTTGTTTTTAATGGCATCAAGAGTTGGGTGAGCGATAATATTATACAGCAAAAAACAAGTGTATTAATTGCCTATAGCTTGGGTAAAGCACAACGTTTAATTAAAAATTTGGCTGGTGATACTCCTATTTATGTACATAACAGTATTGCTAATCTGAATGAATTGATTATTGACGCAGGTGTAAAGCTTCCAAAAACCATCAGAATTACTCCTGAAACTACTAAAGATGAATTGCAGAAAGGTATTGTAATTGTGCCACCAGCCATGAGAGATAGCCGCTGGATCAAAAATTTAGCCCACCCGGTAACAGGTATTTGCTCTGGTTGGGTGCAGGTGCGGGCACACCGCCGTTGGCAAAGTGCCGATGCCGGCTTTGCGCTGAGTGATCATGCTGACTGGCCTGGCTTAATGGAAGCTATTACTGCAACCGGAGCGGAAAAAGTATATGTTACGCATGGTTTTACAGCTGCCTTCAGTCGGTTTTTAAACGATGCAGGCATAGAAGCTGCTGAAGTGTTAACCAAATTTGGCCAAGAAGATGATAAAGAAAATAAAGTAGATCTGGTTGATCAAAACGAAAATAAATAAGGATGAAACGTTTTGCCCAATTGATCCAACAGCTCGAACTGAGCAATAAAACCAACGATAAAATCGCGGCATTGGTTAATTATTTTAACCATGCTGATGATAAAGATAAGGTGTGGGTTATCGCATTGTTTACAGGTAAAAAACCTAAAAGACCAATTAAATCAGCCCTGCTTAAATACTGGGCTATAAACATTACCGAAACGCCAGAATGGTTATTTGCCGAAAGTTATGCCAATGTTGGCGATTTAAGCGAAACCATCGCCCTGTTATTGCCGCCTGCCGAAAACACCTCAGATTTTCAATTGCATAAATGGGTTGAAGATTTGCACGATCTGGAAGGTAAAGACGATGAAACTAAAAAAGAATTTATTCTGAGCGCATGGAATAAACTCGAAACACAGGAACGTTTTATTTTTAACAAATTGATTTCTGGAAATTTCAGGATTGGTGTTTCCAATAAAATGCTCGTGAATGCGCTGGCTAAACAAAGCAGTTTAGATAGCGCCCAGATTATGCATAGCATTATGGGGAAATGGAATCCTTATGAAATTACTTTTCACGAACTGATAAATGGTATCCATGTAAATACCGATAATTCCTGGCCTTACCCCTTTTGCCTCGCCTATGCCTTAGAGCAAGAACCAGAGAAATTGGGTGATATTTCTGAATGGCAGGCCGAATGGAAATGGGACGGCATCCGCGGGCAGATTGTAAAACGGAATGGAGAACTCTTTATCTGGAGCCGTGGCGAAGAACTGGTTACAGAACAGTTCCCCGAATTGCATTTTATGATTGATGTTTTGCCTGACGGTGTGGTTTTAGATGGTGAAATACTGGCTGTGCAAGATAAACAGGTTTTATCATTCAGTACGCTGCAACAACGTTTAAACCGCAAAACGATTAGTAAAAAACAATTGGAAGATGCACCCATTGGCTTTTTTGTTTATGATATTTTAGAATATGAAGCCAAGGATTTTAGAGAAGAACCTTTAAGTATAAGACGAAAAATACTCGAAGGGTTGATTGGTGGTTTAGCTGAAAGTCCGGTGATGATATCTCCGGTAATCAATTGCCATTCGTGGGAAGAATTGGCCAAATTAAGGCAAACATCCCGATCGATTAACAGCGAGGGGATTATGTTGAAGAAGTTGACCTCTCATTATCATAGTGGACGAAAACGGGGCGATTGGTGGAAATGGAAAATCAATCCCTACACGGTTGATGCGGTAATGATTTATGCACAAAAAGGAAGTGGCAGAAGGGCTAATTTCTTTACCGATTATACCTTTGCTGTTCGTGATGGAGAAAATTTAGTCACGATTGCAAAAGCCTATTCGGGTTTAACAGATAAAGAAATTAAAGAAGTAAATGCCTTTGTAACCCGTAATGCAATTGAAAAATTTGGCCCGGTACGTACCGTAAAACCCGAACTGGTTTTCGAAATTGCATTCGAGGGAATTGCTGAAAGTAAACGGCATAAAGCAGGTTTAGCTTTGCGTTTTCCGCGTATATTTCGGTGGCGAAAAGATAAAAAAGCCCATGAAATTAATACTTTGGAAGATTTGAGGCAGTTATTGCAATCGACTTTGTAAGAGAATCCATGGTCTGTGTCATCACAGACCATCAAGATCCAAAATTTAACAATTTCGGTCTGTGGGGACACAGACCGAGGAAATGGGTTTAGCTTAATAGGTTTACCGCACGATTTTAAACCCGACAGCAACGATACCCTTTTTTGTTAGGGATAAATTAACATTTAACGGTAATTACAAAAAAGGTAAAGCGAATGGCGGGACTGCTCTAACCGAAGCATTACTGTTATTGCTTTTCAAAAAAAATATTTTAAGCCATGTTCTGTGTCCTCACAGACTATTATTATAATTCGAGAATTTTCGGTCTGTGAGGACACAGACTGAGGAATATAACTATCAAAGAAACAGTATTTAAGCATGGACCAAACCAAAACCAAAGGTTATAAAAAGATAAAAGCCTGGCTAAAGACCAATAAACGCAAGCCTTTTCAGTTTCAGGAAGATGCCTGGCAGTATTATTTGGATGGTTACAGCGGTTTGGTAAATGCGCCTACAGGTTTCGGAAAAACCTTTTCCTTATTTTTGGCGGTGGTTATTGAGGCTCTAAATGCATCAGAGGCCAACAATAAAAAAGCGAAAGACCGTTTACAGTTAATCTGGATTACCCCACTCCGCTCCCTGGCCAAAGATATTGCAAGGGCCATGCGCGAAACCTTATTGGAGCTGGAGTTGGATTGGTATGTAGGTGTGCGTAATGGTGATACCTCTCAGGCAGAGAAATTGCAGCAGAAAAAATCGATGCCCGAAATTTTGTTGATTACGCCAGAAAGCCTGCACTTGTTACTGGCGCAAAAAGGCGCTTCAACTTTGTTCAAAAATCTTAAATGTATTGTTGCTGATGAATGGCATGAGCTTTTAGGAAGTAAACGAGGCGTGTTGGTGGAGTTGGCCGTATCGCGGATTAAGGGTTTACAAAAGTTAGAGAAAAACCAGTTTTTAAGAATTTGGGGGATTTCTGCCACTATTGGTAATATTGAAGAGGCACTGGATGTACTCGAACCCAATATGGAGGCCAAACGGATTATTGTTAAAGCCGATTTGGAAAAGAAAATCCTGATCAAATCAATTTTACCCGATGATATCGAAACATTGCCTTGGGCTGGGCACTTGGGTTTAAAGCTAGCCTACAAGCTTTTACCGATTATTGAAAAAAGTAAAACCACTTTAATTTTTATCAATACCCGCGGACAATCGGAAATGTGGTATCAGCATTTGTTGAATATTGAACCCGAACTGGCCGGGAGGATTGCCATACACCATGGATCGATAGATTTTGAACTTCGTAACTGGATTGAAGATGCTTTACATACCGGACAGCTTAAAGCTGTTATTGCTACTTCATCGTTAGATTTAGGCGTAGATTTTAAACCTGTTGATACTGTTGTTCAGGTGGGCTCGCCAAAGGGTGTTGCCAGGTTTTTGCAAAGGGCAGGCCGCTCAGGTCACTCCCCTCACGAAACCTCTAAAATATATTTTTTACCTACCCATGCATTAGAACTGGTAGAAGCAGCAGCGATTAAAGAAGCAGCCAAAACAAACAATATAGAGAGCCGTGAGCCATTTATTATGGTATTTGACACCTTGGTCCAGTATTTGGTTACGCTGGCCATAGGCGACGGATTTGATGATAAAATCATTTACGAAGAAATTAAGAACACCCATGCTTTTAAGCTTATCCTTCCTGAAGAATGGACCTGGGTAATGCAATTTATCACCTCAGGAGGAGATAGTTTAAGTGCCTACACCGAATTTAAGAAAGTGGTTAAGGACGAAGATGGGCTTTGGAAAGTAAAGAGCAGACAATTGGCTATGCGACACCGTTTGCATATTGGAACAATTGTAAGTGATGCAATGTTAAAAGTTAAATTCATCTCTGGTGGTTACATCGGCATGGTTGAAGAATATTTTGTTACCCGGTTAAAGGCTGGCGATAATTTCCGTTTGGCTGGCAGGGTTTTAGAATTTATCCAGGTAAAAGATATGACTGTTGTGGTGAGGGTAAGTAAACAGAAAAATGCGATCTCTCCGAGCTGGAATGGTGGCCGATTACCCCTTTCTTCCAATTTAGGGTTGGTTTTGCGGAAGAAATACAATGAAGCATTGGATAAAACACATCAGTATGAAGAATTAGATGCCGTGTACCCATTGTTTCTATTACAGGAAAAACGTTCTCATGTACCCAAAAATGATGAGTTACTGATCGAACTCATTAATAATAAAGAAGGTTTTCATCTCTTTGCCTATCCATTTGAAGGGCGTTTGGTACATGAGGTTTTGGCGGCCCTGGTTGCCTATCGTTTAAGTAAATTGTTGCCGATCAGCTTTTCTATTGCCATGAACGATTATGGCTTTGAACTTTTGAGTGAAACAGAAATTCCCATGGACGAATCGATTGCCTACGAGGTTTTTTCGCCTGTAAATTTGACTGAAGATATTACGTTGAGTATCAATTCAACTGAAATGGCAAGACGGAAATTTAGGGATATTGCCTGCATTTCCGGGCTCGTTTTTCAGGGTTACCCTGGTAAATATGTAGCCAATAAGCACCTCCAGTCATCTGCTGGTTTGTTTTTTAATGTTTTTAGCGATTACGACAAACATAATTTACTTTTGCGACAGGCATACGATGAAGTTTTTTACCGACAGCTGGAAGAACCAAGATTGGCGGCAGCGTTGGATCGAATTCAGCATGGAGCAATTGTAATCACCAATCCTAAAAGTTTTACACCGCTGTCCTTCCCGATCAAGGTAGATAGCCTGCGTGAAAATATGAGCTCGGAGGAATTGGAACAACGGATTGTAAGAATGAAGGCAGAATCGGAAAAAATTAAGTAAAATTACCTGTCACGTTGAGCCTGTCGAAACGCCTCAAAAGCCCTCCGACAAGCTCAGGATGACATAGCATAAAATAAATGACTATTACAAGCCAGGGTGAAGAACTGATTTTAGATAAAGAAAGGGCTTTGTTTTTACCTAAACATCAGCTTTTAGCCATAAGCGATCTGCATTTGGGTAAATCGGCGCACTTCCGTCAGGCCGGTTTGCAAGTACCTTCTACCATTGCCCAAACAGATCTTCAACGCTTAAGTTTATTGATTAAACAATACAATCCTAAAACATTGCTAATTAATGGAGATATGTTCCACCATGGTTTAAATACCGATATTGATGAATTTTCTACATGGAGAAAACAATACCAGGAGCTTAACTTTCTATTGGTAAAGGGGAACCATGATAGGCTTTCGGACGCCAATTATGCTGCGATGAATATCGAAATACATGAACCTAGTTTTTGCCTGGGGCCATTTTGCTTTATTCATGATGCTCCAAATGGTATGGAAGAAGAATTATATCCCATCAGCGGCCATATCCATCCTGGGGTAACCATTGTGGGCAAAGCCAAGCAAAGATTAAAATTCCCATGCTTCTATTTTGGTAAAGCCTACGCCGTTTTGCCCGCATTTAGTTTATTTACCGGACTTTATACGGTTTATCCGAAAGTAAACGAACGAATTTTTGCAGTAACGCCTAAAAGTGTGGTAGAAGTTTAGGAGTGGGCATCAATTACCTGTTTCAACTGCGATGCCTGTAAAACACCACTTTGTCTCCACACCTGTTTTCCGTTTTTAAAGAGAATTAAAGTAGGTACGCCTTGAATATTAAAAGAAGTAGCAGCTGGTTGATTCTTATCAATATCTACTTTAATGATAGAAACAACATCGCCAACCTGAGATTTTAACTGCTCTAAAATCGGCTTCATCATCTTACAAGGACCGCACCACTCGGCAAAAAAATCAACAAGAACAGGTTTATCACCGTTAATTAAATCTGAAAACTTAGCCATGATATTTGTTTTATTTAGAAACAACGATGAAACACTTTGGTTTTAAATCGAGTAGGAAGATAGGGATTATTTCCCTATCTGTCCTCTCACACCACCGTACGTGCCGTTCGGCATACGGCGGTTTGTTGAAATAGTATCTCTTAACAACCGGTAGTATTCTCCTGTTGTCAGGCATTGTGCCCACTGGTTGCACGGCTCGGCTCAGCTCCTCTTAT
>NZ_JAUG01000002.1 GCF_000708285.2 Pedobacter borealis DSM 19626 | reverse complement strand
TAACCTGAGTTCGATAATTATTTGCTAAAAATTATATCTTATTTACGCCTAATCCCGCTTTATCGTCCTGCTGAATTTATTTCAGCATCTTTTTAGCGTGAAAGACCCTGAAATAAATTCAGGGTGACGACCGTCTTAACAGAAAACTTGATTAAAACGCCACAAAATGAGATTTAATAATCGAACTCAGGTTATTAATAAATGACGATCTCCTCAATTATTTCCCCTGAACAAATTCAAGATTTAATTTAATGGCTACATCTTTTGCAACGCCGGCACCAGTTGGATCATATTTAATGTTATAATCTAAACGGTTAATGGTTGTTGTAGCACCAAATCCGGCTTTAGTGTTTCCTTGTTGATCTTTAGCCGTACCACCATAAACTACAGCAAATTTTACATCTTTGGTTACATCGCGGATGGTTAACTTTCCACTTAACTCATAGTTGTTTCCACTTAATTTTTTGAAAGAAGTGCTTTCGAACTTCATCGTAGGGTAAGTCGCCACATTAAAAAAATCGTCAGTTTTTAAGTGTCCGTCTCTCATGTCAACACCCGTAGTAATGCTATTCACATCAACGCTAAAGCTGATTTTAGCATCCGTCAAATCTGGTTTAGAAGCCGTAACCGTTCCGTCGAATTTTTTAAAAGAACCGTCAACGAAAGAAATGCCCATGTGTTTAACCGAAAAGTTAACAAACGAGTGCATTGGATCTATTTTCCAGCTTGTTTGTGCAAATGATGCTACACTAATTGAGGCAGCGATCAGAAATAAGAATAACTTTTTCATCAGTTTATAATTTAGTTTTAACTGTGATGAAGCTATCAGATTTTTCACCAATGTGGTTTGAAAAATCATGATGGTTTCATACTAGTAAATTTATTTAGCTACAAAGTTAGCTGAAGATCAATTGATTAGTATTGACGTATGGTAAGAAATTTGAGGTTAATCGGTTAACCATCTAAACTGGTTAATTGTTGGAATAGCCAAAATCCCAGGATTTTTGAATTGTAACCGGTTAATAGTCAATGGTTTTGTTGAGACAGGCTATGAGCTATTTAGCCATTGACCATGGGCTATTCTCTAATCCGTCATCTATTTTACCTCTTCCATCAAACCTCGTCCAGTGTTTTCCTGCTATCCATTGACGCTGCTTTATAAGCTGAGGGTGTAATTCCGGTTACTTTTTTAAACTGTGCCGATAAATGTGCAACACTACTGTAGTTCAATTGATAGGCAATTTCGCTCAAGGTAAGTTCGCCATAAGTAAGCATCTCTTTTGCTTTTTCTATTTTTTGAGCAATGAAATACTTCTCGATGGTTTGGTCTTCCACCTCCGAAAAAATGCTGCTTAAGCTCGTGTATTCCAATTTTAACAGTTCGCTGAGATAGGCAGAAAGATTGATTTTTAATGGCTCTTGGGTATAGTGTACCAGATTAATAATTGCGGTTTTAATCTGCTCTGCAATCTGGGTTTTCTTATCCTCAAGTAATTCGAATCCAAAATGAGTCAAATTATCCGATATCTTAATTTTATCCTCTGCAGAAATATTTTCAGCTAAAGTAACTTCGCCAAGTTCAACCAATAATGGTTTAAAGCCGAGCTTTTCCAGCTCAGCTTTAACCACCATTTTACAACGGTTGCATACCATGTTTTTGATATGCAGCTTCATTAGTTCGATTTTATGGTTTCAGAAATGGCACCGCAATCAAACATCATACTTCCATAATATGGATTTTCGATGTTCTCTTTTTCATTTAACCAGCTTGCCTTTGCCATTGGGCAATGTTGAATGTAAACGGTCTTGCTATTAAATTTTAAACCCTTTAAGGTTTTGATCATGGCATAAGAAATTTCTTCAAAAGCTTTTCTTTGAGTTTTAATGTCATTAGAACCTGCAAGTTGAGCAGCTTTACTTTTAATGATAGCCGCTTGTTCCATAAATGTTTTATGCTGATCGGCAGGTAGATCTTTATGGTTCACTGCATTTACTTTTGCCGATAAAATCTTTACTTTTTCGATGGCTAAATCTTTTTTGTCAGTTGCTAAAGCATTTTTTACATCGTAATAAGCTGTTAGCGCCTGATTTAAGGCTACATCTATTTTGCTTTGCGCATAACTTAAAGCTGTTGTTGCGATTGTTATGATGGCAACTATTCCTAATATTTTTTTCATCTGTTATTTTATTTTAAAACGTTAAAGAAATTAAATTCTGCCCTAAGCAGATACATATTTTTGGTATATCGGTTATCCATATTTCCCGTTGCCTGAAAGCGGTAACCCAAATCAATACGGGTGGTACTGTTCAAAATCACTTGCAGGGCAGGGGCTATATCCAGATAAGATTGGCCGCTACTTGGATCTGTTTTCCCCAATAATTCTAAATATACGTTAAAATTTGGCTGCTTGTAATCCTTGTAAACCACTGGTAAAACCAGATAACCCGATGACAAACTATAGGATAACATATTTTTTGGCTGTGGCATTCCGGCAATTTGCCTATCGCTGTTTTCGAAAGCATGTGCATAACCCAAAGTGGTTGATAGTGCCAGTTTGTGCAAAAGCTGCGTGAAAATTAATCCACCCTGTATGCCACTATTGTCACCTTCGAGGTTAATGTCTCTGGTGTAGGTTTGCCTCTTGCTGGTGCTTATTCTTCCAAAAGCCGAAGCCCTAAAGTGGCTATGTGTTTCATCTAGTGATAAAAACCGATACTTGGCGTAAAGACTCCCACCTTCTAAACGGTATTTTCCGTCCATATCAGATAAAAAACCTTGTGCATGCATCATCAGGGTTTTATTAAAGCCGATCATCACTTCCGGAATGGTTCTGCTAACAAAATCTGGATTGTTAAACATCCCTTCATTTGTGATTCTTACACCGATTGATTTGGTCGGCATATTGCTCGCAGGCTCGGTAAATACATAGAGTTCTTGCGCAAAACCATTTGTATAGGTGCCGATAATCATCAGTGTCAATACGAATATCCTTTTCATCTTAAGAAAGAACTAAGTGATAAATACGTGTTTTTTTGCCGTTAACCACTCCTGTGCCGCTCGCATAGGCATCAGAATTAGCTGTTGTTGCTTGTTTTTTAAATGCAGAACCAGAGATGAAATCTTTGTCCACCACACTGGCTTTTACAGTTCCATTAAGTGTTTTGCTTTTCGCATTTACAAAACGGTACACATTGCCATCAACAACTGCCTGACCTTTATCGTCTATTTTTACCTGGTTAAAATTGAAATTTGCAGTTAAGCCACCAACTGAAAAACCGGCATCCTGAACCTTTTTGCGAACCAGATCAAGATTGATGTTGGCATCCTTTTTAAAAGTTAAAACGAAGATGTTTTTGTTCAGATCGGGTTTTACGCTACTGATAAAGTTTAGCGTTTCTAACGATTTTTGTGTTGCGTTAGAACACATAGAGCAGGTTAAACCGGTTACCTGTAAATCGGCTGTAGATATTTGTTGTGCCGAAACATTAACGGCGAAAAATAGCATAATGATGCTGAATATTTTTATTGCTTTCATGATTTTTTTGAATTAGAATTTAAGAAAATGTCACATTGAGCCTGTCGAAATGCAAAACGATGCATTGACGAGACGATGTTTAAAATCCTAATTCCTAAAAATACAATTGAAAATATGCAAGGCAATCCGCGAGGAAAGTGGCGGCGCTTTATTCGAAATTTTGCTAAAAAACTGCGGGGTAATGTTAGTCAGAAATTCTAAAACCGGGGGATGAAGAAAAAGCTGGATCGAAAAGAGCTTTGGCATTTGTACTTTCGCCCCTGCCTGGTGGCTATCTTTAACTTTTACGGTTACCTGGGTGTTTTTGCAGCAACCATCATCTTTCTTTTCGGCAGGAATGTCTTTGCAGAATTTGCAGGAAACCTCATTGCTGAAAAGTTTAACGTTTTCTAATTTGCCTCCACAGAAATGGAGACTTAAAGCCAAACCCATAACACTAACTGCATAAAATACAGCCAAAGAAAGTGCTATTTTTTGTTTTAACTTCATTAATACAAAGGTAAAGGAAAAAATATCGAATAATGCCGGTAATTATTTATTGAATTTCATTTTTTAGCTTACTTTAGCCTTAAACACCAATTAAATGAAGAAAATATTATTATTCCTCTGCACCTTTTCGATACTTTCAGCCTTTGCTGCAAAGCCCAAAAATCAATATGTACGCATTAAAACCGAATTTGGAGAATGCATTGTTAGACTATATAATCAAACTCCTTTACATCGCGATAACTTTTTGAAGTTAACCAAATCGGGATATTACAACGGTGTTTTATTCCACAGGGTAATTAAAGATTTTATGATTCAGGGCGGTGATCCGGATTCTAAAAATGCCAAACCTGATTCATTATTGGGTGAGGGTGGACCTAAATATACCATTCCGGCAGAGTTTAATGATAGCTTGTTCCACAAAAAAGGCGTTTTGGCTGCGGCCAGAGAAGGTGATGATGTTAATCCGGCCAAAGCATCGAGCGGTAGCCAGTTTTACCTGGTACAGGGAAAGGTTTTTACCGACCAGCAATTGGATAATGTAGAAGAAAAACGACTTAAATTCAAAATTCCTGAATGGCAGCGCGAGGTATATAAAACGATAGGTGGTACGCCTCATTTGGATAGAAACTATACCGTTTATGGCGAAATAGTGGTTGGTTTGGATATGGTTGATAAAATAGCTGTTCTGGCAACAGATAAAAACAACCGTCCTAAACAGGATGTGAAGATGGAAGTTACAGTTTTGAAAAGAAGAGCGGCGAAAAAGTTAGAGAAACAGCTGTTACAGGCTTCTTTGAAGGATAAAATGGTTATGTAATTAATGGATCTTGTCTGTTGTCGAAAAAGAATAGGATTCTAATTTCTTCTTGATAAACCCTATAATAGAAAGAAGTATATTTCGAAACTACGCCTTTTCTAACTTGATTGTTTAATAAAATGGGTTCGTAAATGAATGGCAATTAAATCAATTTTTTTATAAACACTGTGGATAAATTTTTCAGCGTAATCATATCCCCATATTTCCTCGATGAACATTCCAATGCCGAGTAGTGTTTCGTATGCTTCTTCTGAAAAAGAAACTGTTAATGCCATTTCTCAGAGAGTCTTCTTTTAACTTCATCATAAGGGATTAATTTCCCTTCTTCAGCTTGCTTTAATCCTCTTTAATACCCTCTTGAACATGTTTCGGTAATTCCTCTAAAACAACCTTTTTGCTGTAGTTTAAAAGCATGTCTAACTCTGACAAAAGATTTTCGTCATCTGTTTCGAATACTTTTTTTGCGATCTCTATTTTTAGCTCTTCAATGCTCATAAACAAATTTAACGAAAGCAAATCTGAATTACTAAGCATTTATTTAATTAATTTCTAAATTTACCGCCCACAACAATTGAAATTTACTGAATGAAGATTATCTCCTATAACGTTAATGGGATTAGGGCGGCAAGTACCAAAAACTTTTTTGGTTGGCTTCAGGCTACGGATGCTGATATGGTCTGCCTGCAGGAAGTAAAAGCCCTGCCATTGCAGATTCCTGAAATTATTGCCCTGATTGAGCAACTTGGCTATCATCATTATTGGTTCCCCGCTGAAAAAAAGGGATATAGCGGTGTGGCAATTCTGACCAGAATTAAACCGAATCATATCGAATTTGGCTGCGGTGAAGAATGGATCGATAAAGAGGGTAGAATTTTAAGGGCAGATTTTGATGATTTTTCTTTAATGAGCCTCTATATGCCATCTGGCTCAAGCGGAGATGAACGCCAGGTTAAAAAGTACGAATTTATGCGTTTTTTTGATGTATATATTGGCGAATTGCGCAAAGAGATCCCAAATTTAATTGTAAGTGGCGATTATAATATCTGTCATACCTCCATCGATATTCACAACCCAAAATCAAACGCCAATTCATCAGGCTTTTTACCAGAAGAACGGGAGTGGATGCAGTTATTTTTGGATAATGGTTTCATCGATACTTTCCGTCATTTTAATAAAGACCCGCACCATTATACCTGGTGGAGCTACCGTGCCGGTTCGAGAGGCAAGAATCTGGGTTGGCGGATCGATTACCATTTGGCCACAAAGCCTATGGAAAGCCGATTGAAAAATGTTAGAATCTTACCCGACGCAATACATTCAGATCATTGTCCGGTTCTTTTAGAGATCGATTAGGTATTTGGTTAACTGGTTAATTGTTTAAATCGGTTAACTGTAACCAAAACTCAATTAACCAATTTGCACAGTTTAAACAATTAACCTTAATCTAACCAAATGCTGATCACAAATATAAAAGGCCTGGTGGGCTTACATTCCAAAGATAAATTAGTGCTGCATGGCGGTGAATTAGATTCGTTACCAGTTCTTGAAAATGCCTGGCTTTTAATTGAAGATGATCTGATCAAGGATTTTGGAAAGATGGATTCAATCCCATCTCATATCTCAAATCTATCCTCCCATATCTCCGCAGAAGGCAGATATATTTTCCCTTCATGGTGCGATAGCCATACGCACATTGTTTTTGCTGCTTCGCGCGAGGAAGAATTTGCAATGAAAATCCAAGGCAAAAGCTACGAAGAAATTGCCGCGGCGGGTGGCGGGATTCTAAATTCGGCTAATAAACTCCAAAAAGCTTCGGAAGATGAATTGTTTGAAAGTGCATCTGTGCGGTTAAAGCAGATGATCCGTCTGGGAACCGGTGCCGTTGAAATTAAAAGCGGATATGGATTAACCACGGAGAGTGAAATCAAAATGCTCAGGGTGATCCGCAGGCTAAAAGATCAGTTCCCGATTCCTATAAAAGCAACTTTCTTAGCCGCACATGCTTATCCGGCTGAATTTAAAAACAACCATCAGGGTTACATCGATTTAATTATTAATGAAATGCTGCCTCAAATAGCAGAAGAAAAACTGGCTGATTATATTGATGTTTTTTGCGAAAAGGGGTTTTTCTCTGTCGATGAAACCGATCAGGTATTAAAGGCGGGTGCAAAATATGGACTAAAACCAAAAGTACATGCCAATCAACTTTCCGTTTCGGGGGCAATAGAGGTCTCTGTGCAAAATAGAGCCATTTCAGTTGATCACCTCGAAGAAAGTGATGAAGAAACGATCCGAACGTTAAGAAATGCTGATACCATTGTAACATTACTCCCTTCTTGTTCGTTTTACTTAGGTATTCCTTTTGCTGATGCCAAAAGCTTTATAAGAGCCGATTTGCCGGTTGCTTTGGCTACCGATTACAATCCAGGTTCAACACCTTCAGGAAATATGAATTTTGTGGTGTCACTTGCGTGTATTAAAATGAAGATGTTTCCTGAACAGGCGATAAATGCTGCAACATTAAATGGTGCGGCAGCGATGGAGATGAGTGAAGATTATGGAAGCATTACCGTTGGTAAAAAAGCGAACCTGTTTATAACCAAACCGATGCCTTCAATTGCCTATTTGCCATATAGTTTTGGTGAAACGCAAATAGAGACAGTTATTTTAAACGGTGAAATTTATAATGGATAACCTTAAAATATATTCGCAGGGCGACATCGACCGTTTAATCATCGCTCGTGATGGCGAAACCAAACTGGGCGAAAAAGTTGCTGTCTTATCCTCATGGGATGAACTGAAAGGCGCAAGTGCGAAATTTGTATTGTTGGGTATTCCGGAAGACATAGGCGTGCGTGCAAACTTAGGTATTGCGGGCGCGGCCTCTATGTGGCGGCCAAGTTTGGTGGCTTTTTTAAATACCCAGAGCAACCGCTTTTTAAATGGCGAGGAGGTTTTGATTTTAGGCCATTTCGAAATCGATGAGCCCGAAGATCCTTCCATAATGGGTTTAAGAAACAAAGTAGCACAGATTGATGAGCTGGTTTATCCTGTAATTGAAAAAATAGTAGCTGCAGGCAAAATACCTATTGTAATTGGTGGTGGTCATAATAATGCCTACCCAATAATTAAGGGTACTTTTTTCGCACATAAAAGCCCGATAGCGGTCTTAAATGTGGATGCGCATGCTGATTTAAGAGAACTGGAAGGTAGGCACAGCGGGAACGGATTTTCTTATGCGTTAAATGAAAACTACCTGAATAGTTATTTCATGTATGGCTTGCATCAAAACTATAATAATGAAGCTATTTTAAATCAAATAGATACGAACCCAAAGCTTAAGGCTGTGTTTTTTGACGATATTTTAACCGGGACTAACGTTACTGACATGATGAATGAAATAGGTTCAGTTGCAGGCTTGGAAATCGATTTGGACTGCGTTCAAAATGTACTTTCCAGTGCCGAAACACCATCTGGTTTTGCCGTTAACGATATTAGAAAACTCATTTTAACCAGTGTGAAGAAGTTTTCTTATCTGCATATTTGTGAAGGCGCAGCCCGAATGTTGGATGGGAGGGTGAGTAAGTTAACGGCTAAACTGGTTGCTTATCTGGTGAGCGATTTTGTTAAAGCACAGAATTCTTAGACCCTTTATCCTTAGCCACGGCGGCACAGAACGCACGGATTATTCCTGTGTTGAGTTGTTCGCCAAAGCCGTCATTTCGAGGGTAATTTATTGTATAAAAATCAATATAAATGACATAAGGATTTTTAGCGTATTTGGAAGCTGCGAGGAATCGTCATTGCGAGAAGGCTTTTTCAGCCGACGAAGCAATCTTACAACGATCGCTAAAGCGTGCGCATTAAGATTGCTTCGTGCCTCGCAATGACGACCTTTCTATGGAGGTCTGTCAATGGTAGCGGAGTGTAACGCAGCCGAGAACCACGAAGTGCTCAGCGAAGCTAAATCTGTCTCGAGCGTACTTTTGATTTAGATCTCTCCATTCCACTGCGTTCCAGTCGAGATGACGAAAAATCCGGGAAGGGTGAAGACTTTTTTATGAAGCACCCAGACCAAAAAATTAAAGGCCACTGAACTAATGAGCCCTTACAGGTGCTCAGCTTCGTACTTCTCACCAGCTTTCAGCATTAATTCAATCTGTTTCAGGTCTTCAGCGGTTAATTCCTCCTTTTCCTGTAACTCGAATACCGCAATCATATTGTCTTCGTATTGTTTTTCGGTTTTGATAACGATTTCCTGTGGCATGCTGGTAAGCTTAAAATTTTATAATTTCTGTTGGCGTAATGCAAAAATCCAACCTGATGTCGTGTTCATTTACATCATCGATTTTTTCAATAGCAGGGTACAAAGATAAGCCTATTTTTTGAGCATTTATATCCTGTAAAAAGCGATCGTAAAAGCCCTTGCCATAACCCACCCGGTAACCTTGTTTGTCGAAAGCTAAAAGTGGAATAAGAACAAGATCTACTTCGCCTTCATGCAGGTTTCCTTTTTGTGGTTCCAGGATGTTGTAAAGGTTTTTCTTTAAATCGCCTACACCTAAATATTCGTGATTGGTCATTAAAGCAGTTTCAAAATCGGCTTTAGGTACAATGATTTTAATTTGTGGGTGATTTTTATTAAGCCATTCGATCAGTAAAAAAGTATTGGGCTCCTTTTTTTCTGTAATGGGCAAAAAGATGTGGAGGGTTTTAATTTGGCTAAAATCGAGCGATTTAAACTCATTTAAGAGGGCTTCGCATAGGCTTTCGTATGCTGTGTCGCTCAGCAATAATCTTTCTTTTAGCGCCTGCTTTCTGATTTCGGCTTTTAACATAATAACAAAGATAATGATTTTCAAACCTCGCGGGTTTCGAAAACCCGCGAGGTTTTGTGACCTAAGACCTAAAGGCTTTGGTTAAATAAACCCGATAGCAGCGTAAAATCCGAAGGTGAGGCACGAGCCAAGGTTTTGAAGCGAATAGCGGGACTGTAGTAGCCCAAGCGCACGAACCCTGCTTTTCTAAAAAATGACCGCCTTAGTACATATAAGAGATACTGTTATTTGGCATTATGGGTTTAAATCTCACAGGTTTATGAAACCAAAAAGCCCCTGAAGAGTTCACTTCAGAGGCTTCCATGTATTTTGCTTAAAATTATTTTACACGCTCAACGTACTCGCCGGTACGGGTATCGATTTTAATTTTGTCTCCTTGGTTTACAAACATCGGAACTTTCACCTCAACACCGTTTTCTAATGTTGCAGCTTTTAATGCGTTTGTAGACGTGTCGCCTTTAACAGCTGGTTCTGAATAGGTAATTTCGAATTCAGCAAAGTTTGGCAATTGAGCCATAATTGCTTCTTCACTCTCCATAGAAACGATGATGTTCATGCCTTCTTTTAAGAATTTAATAGCCGAACCGAATAGTGATTTCTCAACGTTAAACTGTTCGTAATTGTTGTTGTCCATTACGACCAGATAATCACCTTCTTCGTATAAATATTGATAATCATTGGTTTCAACGCGGCAGATTTCTACAGCCTCGTCGGTATTCATACGTGCTTCAACAATTCTGCCCGATTTGATGTTACGGAATTTACCGGTGTAAAATGCTCCACCTTTTCCTGGTGTACGGTGATTCCATTCGTCAACAGTAACCAGCTCGTTGTTTATGCGAAGAATGTTACCTGTTTTAATTTCTGATGCTTTTGCCATATTGTGTTATCCTAAATTGGATTTATATTTCAGTTTTTCGTGACGGCAAAGGTAAAATTATTTTGATAAAAACCTATAAAGGTTTAAGGTATAAGGCTTAGGGTTTAAGGAAATTTAAACCTTCAACTATGTTATTTTACCCGCTCCATATATTCGCCGGTTTTGGTGTCAACTTTAACCTTATCTCCCTGGTTAATAAATAGAGGCACTCTAATTTCTGCTCCGGTTTCGACAGTGGCATATTTTTGTGCACTGGTAGAGGTATCGCCTTTTACAGCGGGTTCAGAGTAGGTAATTTCTAGCTCTACACTATTAGGGAGTTGTGCAACAATCGGTTCGTCACTTTCAAAAGCGATGGTTACATTCATGCCCTCCTTTAAAAACTTAATGGAGCTTCCGAAAAGCAGCTTGGGGATATTGTACTGCTCAAAAGTATTGTTGTCCATCACCACCAAATAATCGCCATCTTCATAAAGATATTGATAGTCGTTGGTTTCTACACGGCAAATGGTCACCTCTTCATCGGTCCGGAAACGGTATTCTACAATTTTTCCGGTTTTTACGTTGCGCATGCGGGCCTGATAAAAAGCCCTTAAATTTCCTGGAGTACGGTGGATGTACTCTTCTACGCTTACCAACTCTCCGTTAAAACGAAGCACATTTCCGCTTTTTACTTCTGATGCCTTTGCCATTTTATAATGAAATCTAGTTTTGTTAATTTTTGAGCACCAAAGTTAAAAAAAGGAATGATGATTTGGAAAGGAAAATCTGTGGTTCATTGATTCAAGAGTCATGAGTTAATTGGTCTGAAAGCATACGCGGATGATTTTTTTAGCAACGTTAATCCTTAAAAATCCCCGTATAAAAGAAATGCCTTTGGGAACCACTCCAAAGGCATAATCAACCTAAACCTCAAACTAAACTATGAAAAATTCTTTGCCTTGCGGGCTATATATTTTGATTCCGAAATACGGAAAATATGATCTTTTACTTAAAGAGATAAATTAAATAATTGTTTCTCTTTTTGGTGGTGCAAAGGTAAGTATAATTTGCGAATTACAAAATGTTTTTTAAAAAATTTATTTTTAATACAAATGTATGACAAAACAGACGTTTTGTAAGGAGTGGGTTTTCTGTATAACTTACTTATAATCTGATATTTGTATCTGCTTTGTGCAAAAATCGTATTCCTGTATTTGATTGGAGCCAATTATCGTTAGGCGATCCTTTCCAAAATTTTCGATCAGTTCGCGGTACCAACTTATTCCCTGAACGTCTAAATTGCTCGTTGGCTCATCTAAAAATAATATTGGTGTATCGGTACAACATGCCAAAGCTAGTTTGGTTCTTTGCTTCATTCCCGATGAAAAGTACTTGATTTCTTTGTTCGCTGCTTTTTCTAATCCCAGTATGGTGATCAGTTTTTTTGAATCGAGTCCTAGAGCAAAATTTTTGAACTTAAAATGGAAATCAATGCTCTCTTTTAAGGTAAAGGTTTCAACCAGTTCGAGATATGGTGCAGCCAGGCTGATGTATTTATAGATATTTTCTACAGAAATCTCTTTGGTGTCTGAGAATGAAATTTCTCCTTCCGAAGGAGATAAGCTACCTGTTAAAACGCTTAATAATGTCGATTTGCCAGAGCCATTGGGCCCTAATATTGCATAACTATTGCCAGAGGTGAATTCGGTACTTAAATTTCTAAAAATCCATTCCTTATTAAACCTTCTGCCAACATTATTTAAAGAGATATTCATTTGTGCCAAGCGTTTAGAGGTTAGCGTTAAGGAGTTTAGACATGCAAACGCTGTTATCAACACCAATGTATTGTCCGTAGTTAGGCCTGATATGATAACCCACCTTTTGATAAAGTGCAATGGCTTCCGGCTGTTTTTTGCCGGTTTCTAAAACACATGAAGTAAAACCGAGTTCAGCAGCCCAGCTTTCTAATTCATTTAAAACTGTAGCAGCTATTCCCTGGTTTCTATGATCTGGATGTACAAACATTCTTTTAACTTCGGCTTCTGTTGCTGAAAAAGGCTTTATAGTGCCACAGCCAACCGGGGCTCCATTTTGATAAGCTACAACAACCTCTTTAATGGTATCAACCTTGTTAAATTGAGCATAAAAAGTATGGTCATCCCCATCTCTAACAGCTAAATCCTGATCCAATAACGCGACCAATGTTCTAAAATTGGCATTATCTGAAGCGGTTCTGATTAGTGTTAAATCACTCATGAATATTTATTTGAGTTTGGTTAAGGCAATGGGTTTTACCCTCCACCTTAAACCCATCAGCCTTCTATCTTAATTAGCTTCCCATTCCAAAGCCCTTCATTACACCACGGTTAGAATTACGGATAAAATCTACAATTTCATCACGGATTTCCGTTGGTTTAAATTCGGCTTCGATCATGTCTAAAGCTTTAGTTACATTATTGTGTTTTACGAAAAGCACACGGTAAATCTCTTGGATTTCGTCAATCTGCTCGTTGGTAAAACCTCTTCTGCGCAAACCAACAGAGTTAATCCCTGCATACGAAAGTGGCTCACGAGCTGCTTTTACATAAGGGGGAACATCTTTGCGTACCAATGAACCACCAGTTACGAAAGCATAAGAACCCACTTTAACAAATTGATGTATCGCAACCAAACCTGCCAAAACCACATTGTTTCCAATGGTAATGTGGCCAGCCAAGGTAGTGCTGTTAGAGAAAATACAGTTGTTGCCAACTTCACAGTCGTGCGCGATGTGTGAGTAAGCCTGAATTAAACAATTGCTACCGATAGTAGTTTTCCATTTATCTTTTGTACCACGGTTAATGGTTACGCATTCGCGGATAGTCGTATTGTCGCCAATTTCTGCAGTGGTAACCTCACCTGCAAATTTTAAATCCTGTGGTTCACCAGAAATAACAGCACCAGGAAAGATACGGCAGTTTTTGCCGATACGTGCGCCATCCATAATGGTTACGTTCGATCCGATCCAGGTTCCTTCTCCAATTACAACGTCTTTATGTATCACTACAAAGGGTTCGATTACCACGTTTTCGGCAATCTTTGCCTGCGGATGTATGTATGCTAAAGGTTGTATCATTATTGGGGGGGGGCTGCTTGTTTAACTTTTGAAATTTGAGCCATCATTTCGGCTTCGACAACGATTTTTTCGCCAACCATACCTACACCTTTCATCTGGGCAATACCCCTTCTGATTGGTTCAAGTAAATCGCAGCGGAAAACAATAGTATCGCCAGGAAGAACCTGGGCCCTAAAACGTACGTTATCTATTTTTAAGAAATAGGTTAAATAATTTCTAGGATCTGGAACGGTACTTAACACTAAAATACCACCAACTTGAGCCATAGCCTCAATTTGAATAACGCCCGGAAAAACCGGTGCACCAGGGAAGTGACCTTTAAAAAACTCTTCGTTCATGGTTACGTTTTTAACGCCCACTACGTGGTTTTTAGAAAGTTCTAATATTTTATCAACAAATAAAAATGGCTGACGGTGAGGCAAAATATCCATAATCTGAACAACGTCATATAATGGTTTTGCACTTGGATCGTAAACCTTTTGTATTTTTTTGTTTTTCTCTTTTTTAATCGTTGCTTTAATTTTTTTAGCAAAAGCAACGTTTGCTGCATGGCCTGGGCGGGCAGCCATAATATGGCCTTTTAAATGCATGCCAACCAAAGCTAAATCGCCAATCATATCTAATAATTTATGACGGGCAGGCTCATTTTGGTAACGCAATTCCATGTTGTTCAAAATCCCTTGCGGGGCAACATCGATATCTTTACGGTTAAATAATTTGGCCAAATGGCTCAATTCGTCTTTCGTAACTTCTTTATCTACAATTACAATGGCGTTATTTAAATCGCCACCTTTAATTAAATTGTGCGATAACTGATATTCCAATTCGTGTAAAAAACAGAAAGTGCGGCAAGAGGCAATTTCTTTCTTAAACTCTGCAATGGTATTAATGCCTGCGTGTTGGCTACCCAGAACAGGAGAGTTATAATCAATCATACACGTAAAACGATAGTCGTCCAACGGCATGGCCACAATTTCTACTTTTCTATCTTCTTCGGTATAAGTAATGTTATGAGGGATGGTGAAATACTCACGATCTGCATTTTGCTCAACTGTACCAACTTCCTCCAGTAAATCAACAAACTGGATAGAGCTCCCGTCCATAATCGGGGTTTCGGGTCCGTCTAATTTAATCAGTACGTTATCAAGATCCATGCCCACTAACGATGCCATTACGTGCTCTACGGTGCTCACACTGGCGCCATTTTGGGTAAGTGTTGTTCCGCGTGAAGTGTCTGTAACGTTATCTGCATCGGCTTCGATAATCGGGTGGCCATCTAAATCAATACGCTGAAATTTAAAGCCATGATTTTCGGGGGCCGGGCAAAATGTTAAAGTAACATTAGCGCCTGTGTGTAAACCAACACCAGATGCTGATATTTCTTGTTTAATCGTTTTTTGTCTAACGTTCATTGTGTATTGTATTCTTTTCCAGTTCAGCTGTAAGCTTTTTCAATTCCTGTTCGAGCGCGTTTATTCTTTTTTCTACATCGGGAAGATGTTTGAAAATTACTGAGGCACGCATCCAGTTGCGTAATGGTTGCGCCGGACTACCATGCCATTGTTTATTTTCTTCTGTAATATTAAAATTGATACCGGCCTGTGCGCCAATCTGAGTGCCCTTAGCTAATGTTAAGTGTCCGGCTATACCAACTTGCCCGCCAACAACACTGTTAGGGCCAATTTTTGTACTTCCTGATATGCCCGACTGTGCGGCTAAAACCGTGTTCTCGCCAATCTCTACATTGTGCGCAATCTGGATCAGGTTATCGATTTTTGCACCTTTCTTTACAATTGTTGATCCCATTGTTGCACGATCTACAGTTGTATTTGCGCCAATTTCTACGTCATCTTCGATTATAACGTTTCCAATCTGAGGGATTTTATTGTAAGTGCCGTCTTTTTGCGGGGCAAAGCCAAAACCATCGCTTCCGATAACTGTATTGGAATGAATAACAACCCTGTTGCCGATTATTGAATTGTGATAAATTTTTACACCGGGGAAAAACGTACTGTTTTCACCGACTTTAGAATTCGCACCGATAAAGGTTTGCGCATTTATTTTGCAGCCATCTGCAATTTCTACATTTTCGGCTACATAGGCAAAAGCATCTATAAATACGTTTTTGCCAATTTTCGCTGTAGGGTGAACAAATGCAAGTTTATCAATTCCAGATTGTGCAGTCTGGGCATTAACGGCTTCATTATATTTATCCAACAAGATTGTAAAAGCACTATATGGATTTTCTACACGTATTAATGTACTGGTATATGGTTGCGTAGGGGCGAAATCCTTTGATACGATAACGACTGACGCCTGAGTGGAATACAAAAAGTTTTCGTACTTAGGGTTCGAAAGAAAAGACAAAGAGCCTTCCTTTCCGTCTTCTATTTTAGAAAGTTCGGTAACGGCTACATCAGGGTTACCATCAATGGAACCGTTTAGAAACTGACTTATCTGCGTGGCAGTAAATTGCATCGTACAAAGGTATATGTTAAATTGATATGAACAAAAAAACCTGCTCGGGTTAAACTGTGTATATTTTACACAATAATAAGACTTAAAACGGCACTAAAAGTTAAATATTTTGTTAAATAACCTTAAATGCCTCTGGGGTAACAGAGGATATATTTCTCTACAGTTTTTTGCAGCGACTCGAGATTAGACAAATCAGACGCCTTTGCAATATCAACAATATCGTTATTTTTCATCAAAATCTTGATATTTCCAACCCCTGCGTTATATGCGCGGTTTTGAATCGAATCGGTAAAAACAAAATACCTTGCTTCTTCGGGTTTGATTTCTAATAAATTAACAGCCGCATCCTGTAAAAAATTTACGCGGTCGAGATTGGCCATTTCGTTGCCCATTTCTACCTTATATAGATTTCTGGAAGTAAGCATTTTACATAACGTAGACAAAATTTTATCGGGATGTTTGGTCCAAACCTTAACTGCGGCATAAATGTCCTGATCATCCAGGTTGGTAAAATGCTCGAGATTTTCGTGTTGAGAGAAGAAATTGGCCTCGTTGATATCGTTTTTTAAGAAATAATTCAATGATGGTGAAGCAAATAAATCGGCTCCAGCGGCTGATAATTCTTTTGCACGCTCTAATAGCTTTACCAAAATCATCTCGCCAGCAATAACGGTTTTGTGCAGATAAACCTGCCAGTACATCAGCCGGCGGGCAATTAAAAATTTCTCGATAGAATAAATGCCTTTCTCCTCAATCACCAGATCATCATCGTAAACGTTAAACATCTTAATGATCCGGTCGAAACTGATTACGCCTTCGCTAACGCCTGTAAAAAAGCTGTCGCGGTTTAAATAATCCATTCTATCGAGATCTAACTGACCGGAAATCAGTTGATGAAGAAATTTTTTAGGGTAGGTGCCCTTAAAAATTTCGATGGCATGGGTTAACCGCCCGTCAAAGTGCACATTTAAATCACGCATTAGTTTTGCCGAAATATCTTCGTGCCTAATTCCAGTTACTAAAGAATGTTCTAATGCGTGCGAAAAAGGGCCATGGCCGATATCGTGCAGTAAAATAGCCAAAATGGCGGCTTCTTCTTCGCCATCGGTTATGATATGTCCTTTACTTCTTAAAAGATTTATGGCCAAACTCATTAAATGCATGGCACCTAAAGCATGGTGGAAACGCGTGTGTAGTGCACCTGGATAAACCAAATGAGTCATTCCAAGCTGTTTGATGTAACGCAAACGTTGGAAATAAGGATGTGAGATCACATCGTAAACTAATTCGGACGGAATGCTGATGAAACCGTATACCGGGTCATTTATTATTTTCTTCTTGTTCAATCGTTAAAAATAGTTAAATAGATAGATACGGTACAAAAATTGCTATTTTTATTTATAGTTTGATTTACCTGCCAAAATTAAAAGGCAATACTTATCTATTTTTACAATAACATGCAAGAAACTAAAATATTATGGGCCGATGATGAAATCGACTTATTAAAACCTCATATATTATTGCTCAATGATAAAGGTTACCATGTAACTACATTTACCAATGGGAACGATGCGTTGGAGGCATTTGGAAAAGCTCATTTTGACCTGGTTTTTTTGGATGAAAATATGCCGGGGATGAGTGGGATCGAAACCTTATCGGCCATTAAAAACCTGAATCCAGATGTTCCTGTTGTGCTGATTACGAAAAGTGAAGAAGAAAATTTAATGGAGGATGCGATTGGTAGTAAGATTGATGATTATCTGATTAAACCTGTAAACCCTAAGCAGGTTTTGTTAACCATTAAAAAACTGATTGATAACAAACGCCTGGTAAGCGAGAAAACTTCTATGGCTTACCAACAGGATTTTCGCCGTTTGGGCATGACTTTAGGAGACAGACTGAATTATGAAGAGTGGGTTGATGTTTACAAAAAGATTGTTTTCTGGGAACTTGAATTAGAGAAACTGGATGATCCGCAGATGCATGAAATTTTAACCATGCAAAAACAGGAGGCCAATACACAGTTTACTAAATTTATCGAAGAGCATTATCTCGACTGGATTAAAAATAAAGATAAAGCGCCTTTGCTTTCTAATGAGCTGTTAAAGAAAAAAGCCTTCCCTCATATTAACGATACCACACCTGTCTTTTTTATTCTGATTGATAATTTGCGTTACGATCAGTGGAAAATCATTAATCCGCTAATTTCTGAATATTTCAGGATCGATGAAGAAGATATGTACACGAGCATTTTGCCAACAGCAACACAATATGCCCGTAACGCCATCTTTTCGGGCATGATGCCTTTGGATATGGAGAAACGTTTCCCTCAGCTGTGGCAAAATGATGATGATGAAGGCGGAAAAAACATGCACGAAGAGGCTTTCCTTGCTGATAATATTAAGCGCAGCTTAAAAAAAGATTGCAAGTTCAGTTACAATAAAATTTTAACTTTTGAACAAGGGAAAGATCTTGTTGATCAGACCAATAACTTGTTGCAGAACGATTTCAACGCCATTGTATTCAACTTTGTTGATATGCTAAGCCATGCCCGCACGGATATGCAGATGATCCGCGAACTGGCCAATGACGATGCCGCTTACCGTTCGTTAACTTTATCTTGGTTTGAGCATTCGCCACTTTGGGACTTATTGAAAAAAATCTCACAGAAAAAGGTAAAAGTGATCATTACAACCGATCATGGAACCATCCGTGTTAAAAAGCCGGTTAAAGTAATAGGCGATAGAAGCACAAACACCAATTTAAGATACAAACAAGGTAGAAACCTTAATTTTAATGCAAAAGAAGTGTTTTTGATTAAAAACCCTCATGATGCTTTGTTGCCTAAAATCAACATCAGCAGCAGTTATATTTTTGCAAGAGAAGATAGCTATTTTGTTTATCCGAATAATTACAATCAGTTTGTGAATTATTATAACGAAACCTTCCAGCATGGAGGTATTTCACTCGAGGAAATGATTATTCCGGTGGTGACGTATTCGCCGAGGTAGAACATAAATAAATTCGTCATTTCGACTGGAGCACAGTCCCGAAATTTCGGGAGAGAAATCTTTGACGAGATGATTCGGGAAAGATTTCTCCTCCGAAGGAGTTCCTTTGGAACACTACGGTCGAAATGACGACCTATAAAGGCAAAAGCAATGCAATTATGTATTACTTTTGCCTTTATTTTTTTAAAATGGATATCGAAGTTAACAGTTTAGCCGATTTACCTGCTGTTGCACAACAGCTTTCAGATTTTGCCAGTGGCCAAAAAGTCTTCATTTTTGAGGGTGATATGGGTGCTGGGAAAACAACCTTCATTAAAAATTTCTGTAAACATTTAGGTGTTGATGATGTGGTTTCGAGCCCTACCTATTCTATCGTTAATGAATATGAAAGTCCTAAGGGCTCGGTTTTCCATTTCGATTTTTATCGAATAAAAGATATTCATGAAGCTTATGATTTGGGCTATGAGGAATATTTTTATGGTGGTGGAGTTTGTTTAATAGAATGGCCTGAGCGAGTGGAAGAGTTGCTACCCGAAAAATATATTAAAATTGAGATAAATGTGCTGGATGAAAACCGCAGATTATTCAGATTTTCGAAGGTATAACAATTAGTTATCAATAAATTAACAGATTTTCCTTATCTTGAACAACCTAAAACTATCAAAATTTTAATTCAACATGGCTACAGGATTACGCGAAGGAATGGCCGATATAGCTCGTCAGGGTTTACTACAAACGCAAGAGGCAAAGCTAGAAACCAGAAATAAGAAAAACAGTCTATATATAGGAATACCTAAGGAAATTTCTTTCCAGGAAAATAGAATTGCATTAACTCCTTTATCCGTAGCGTTATTGGTAAACAATGGGCACCGTGTTGTTCTGGAAAGTGGAGCTGGCACCGGGGCTAATTTTTCTGATACCGAGTATGCGGAGCAAGGTGCTAAAATTGCCTATAACAAAAAGGAAGTTTTCGATGCTGATATCCTGGTGAAAATTGCACCGCCCATGTTGGAAGAGATTGAGATGATGCATAAAGGGCAAACACTAATTTCTTCGTTGCAAACCGGAACGCTAAAGCAGGATTACCTAAAAGCGTTGATGCACAAAAAAATTAACGCATTATGTTTTGAGAATCTTCGCGATGAAGGTAATGTACTCAGCGTAGTACGCGCCATGAGCGAAATAGTGGGGTCGACCTCTATTTTGATTGCTGCAGAATACTTGAGCAATGTAACAGGCGGGAAAGGTTTAATGCTTGGCGGCTTTACTGGTGTCCCTCCAACGGAGATCGTTATTTTAGGCGCTGGAACGGTGGGCGAATATGCCGCCAGAACAGCTTTGGCATTAGGAGCCGAAGTTAAGGTTTTCGATAGTTCTATTTACCGCTTACGCCGCCTGCAGAATAATTTGGGTAGCAGGGTATTTACTTCGGTAATGCAACCTATTGTTTTGAATAAAGCCATTGTAACCTGCGATGTAGTAATAGGTGCCATAAGAGCTTCCCACGGCCGTAGTCCATGTATCGTAATGGAAGAAACGGTTGCCCGGATGAAACCACATTCGGTGGTAATTGATGTAAGCATTGATCAAGGAGGCTGTTTTGAAACTTCTGAAGTGACAAACCACACCAATCCAGTGTTTAGAAAATACGATGTAATTCACTATTGTGTGCCAAATATTGCTTCGCGTGTGCCAAGAACAGCATCTTACGCTTTGACGAACATTTTTGCCCCAATTTTATTGGATATTGGTGAGTTTGGAGGTCTAATGAATATGGTATGGAATACACCTGGTATCCGCGAAGCACTATATATTTATCAGGGAAACTGTACCAATAAAGATCTGGCTGATATGTTTAATCTGCCATTTAAGGATCTTGAATTATTGGTCGTTTCGAATCAATAGAACTTTGCAGTAACGAGACTATCGATTTAGCGGATAAACCAACGGAATGTCATCCTGAGCTCGTCGAAGGACATTTTGTTGGTTATTCGAATGTGAAGGTCTTCGACAGGCTCAGACTGACAACCGTTTTGACTTAACAGCGGTAATGACCTATACCAAATACCAGTTATATGAAACTCAATCTCTTTACGTTATTTTTCTTCCCAGGCTCAGACTGACAACCGTTTTAACTTAATAGCTGTAATGACCTATGCCAAATACCAGTTATATGAAACTCAATCTCTTTACGTTATTTTTCTTCCTCTCAGTGGTTGTTAGCGCCCAAAATAAACCTGCCGCGATAAAAAAACTGGTGGTGGTGAGTTCCTATAATCAATATCTGGCATCTATAAAAACAGATCCGAATAACGAACTGGTTGAAATCAAAAAAGCCATTCCCAATATCAAATTAGATATCCGCTACGCCACTAAGAATAATTTTATGCAGCAGGTAATGTATAAACAGGCAAGGGCTTTTGCGAGAAAACCAGTAGTAGAATCATTAAAAAAAATCCAAAAGGAATTAAATGAAAAAGGCTATGGCTTGAAAATATTCGATGGTTACCGGCCTTATGCTGTTACCATTGAGTTTTATAAAAAGGCCAGTGATAAAAATTTTGTGGCTAATCCGGCAAAGGGATCTAAACACAACAGAGGGTGTGCGGTAGATTTAACCCTGATTGATCTGAAAACTGGCAAAGAAATACCAATGCCGACACCTTACGATAGTTTTTTGGCATCTGCTGCGGCAAAATATGACAAGATATCGCCAGCCGCTAAGAAGAATCGCGATTTTCTGATCGCTATAATGGGTAAATATCAGATGAATGTACTGGAGAACGAATGGTGGCACTATGATTTTGCCGGTTGGAAAAAGTACGATTTAATGGATATCCCTTTCGAAAAACTTTAGGGGCTAGTTGGTTCATTAGCCAATAGTTCATTAGTTTGGGTGCCAAGTTATAATCTTTAGGACGAGCGTCATCCTGAGGGTTAATTTATTGTATAAAAATCAATATGAGTGACGTACAATTATTTTCTTTTCCATACACCAGGGGCTTGCCTCGGCTCTCCGCCGCCGAAGGGCTCTTTCTTTTTGGCATCAAAAAGATTCTGTGTTAAATTCCAAATAATTTTTAATTTTGTTATTCAAAGGCGGCATCAGCCAGCCAGGTTAGAGCAGTTTCATTTTTATAATGGCTGCTCTAAAATTTGCTTCTGGGTTTTATTTTCTCCTTTTGCATATTCCTGATCAAAAGGCAGGTCGGTTTTATAAATAATATAAATCAACTCCAGTATTTTTCTTTGTACAGCAACAACTGCTTTCATTCTGATACCATGTTTTGATATTAGGCGTGTAAATAGTGCTTTATGTTTTTCATTGTACCTAATTGCCGACAAGGCTGGCATGTGCATGGCTTTGCGGATATGCCTGTTTCCTTTCTTGGATATTTTAGGTTTTCCTTTTACCGATGTTCCCGAGTCTTTTACTTTCACATCCAATCCACTATAACTGACCAGTTGTTTAGTATTTTTAATTAATTCAAAACCATTGGTTTCTGCAAGTACAATTACGGCTGTCAGTTTTCCTACTCCGGGTATGGTTGCAATTTTTTCGATTTTATCGCAAAGTTCCCGGTCTTTTTTCACCATCACTGCAACCTCCAGTTTAATCTCTTCTTCTTGCTTGTTAATCAGTGCTATGCGTTTATTAATCCGCTTTATACTGCTTTGGTTTGGAAATGCTTCCGAACGTTCTGCATGTAACTGATTCTTTAAAACAGTTCTATCGGCAACCATCTGGTCCCGCTCCCGGGTTAATTGCTTCAGCTGCCTAAAAGTGTCCTTTGGTTTCTTCCACACCTCCAGTTTCCGCTCCAGCCCAAAGCGGGCAATGGCCTGTGATGCTGTCTTATCGGTTATGGTATTGATTTCGAGTGTCCTGAAAAAGTTGCTGATCTTGTTGGGTAGCACAATGCTCACCTCCAATTCTTTATCGGTTAGGAAATAAGCTAATGCTTCGTGATACACGCCCGTAGCCTCCATTACATAGCGAACCTTCGTTTCTTTTCCTGTTTGCTTAGTTACCCACCGCACCATAGCCTCAAACCCTTTTTTGTTATTGCTGAATACTTGATGGCTAATAATTCCTACTGACAAATTTTCATCAAGGAAGCTTAGGCACACGACAAGTTCTTTTTTCGCTACATCGATACCGGCGACTTGTTTTAAAATGTTTTTCATCCTATTGATTTTTAACGGTAATGGAATAAGTGAATAACCTTTCTTCATCTTTTCTCCTGGTTGGATATTCAAGCTACAGGGATAGAACCTTGTGCTTTACATTCTGTTCAAACTCTAAAAGGTAAAAGATGGCGAGGCATTATCTTTTTGCGAACATACCTTTGAGGTTGTTTAGAAACAAATCTGCTCTCACCATCTTTCACTTATTTTTTTGTTAAATTATATAAAAACAAACATAGGAGAAACAAAAAATGCCGGCTGAAAATTTTTCTTTCGAAGCGAGTACGTTGGCTTGGGCAGTGCAGCCCGAAAAATTTGTTAGGCCGGATTTAAGTAGAACGGGGATACGGTGGTGCGGCCTAGCTGGGCGGAAACACAAAATCGGTTAAAATATTGATTAATAGTAGCTTGCAAAATAACGTCAATGGTAGCTTGTTTCAGGGTCTGATCCTACAGTCTTAAAACCTTAATTTTCTTAACTTCTCAATAGTTATTAGTTCATTGGGCTAGGAGCATACCTTGGCATAATTCGTCATTGCGAGGCTGGATAAGAGCGAGCCGAAGCAATCTCAATGCCAACGCGTAAAATCTTAATTTTCTTAACTCCTTAATGGTCATTAATCAATCGTGATCGTCATCCTGAACTTGTTTCAGGATCTTTCGGCTTGATATTTCGTGATGTCAGGTGGTAATACCCGACATCACAAACTACAAATGATGCGGCCTCCCGTATTGTTCCATTTTTACCTTCGCTTTATCCTCTTTTACAGCTAGTTCAAAAATGTAATCGTAATCATCATCTGTTAGTTCCTCTTTGGGCTTTTTGCCGCCAAGAGCTTCAATAATCTCGAGCACGGTATTAGAATGGCCTGCCACAATAATGGTTTTGCCAATATAATTGGTTTTAATGCTGTCTACAAGCGATTTAATATCCTTATAATCGATTACCTTCGGAATTACTAATGAATCCAATGTTTGGTGCGTTCTTTTTGTTGGCGTGGCAAAAGCAACATCAAATTTTACCTTTTTTAGGTAAGTTGCTAAATCTCCCGCTCTTACTTTTCCTTCATCAGAGAGATTAGGGTTGGTATTCTGTGGGTTCGATTTATCTTTCTCTGCGTGCCTAACAATCCAAACTGTGGTAGTTTGTGCAGAAATTATGTTGGCAAAGAGAAGTGTTAACGACAGTAATACAAGCAGTTTTTTCATGTTATAAATATTCAAAAATTAATTGGATAAGAAAAGCCTTAAAAAGATATGGCCGCGATTAGCTTTTCAATATCCTCCTTTTCATGCCAGGCAGAAAGCACTATACGGTTTAAAGTTTCGTCTGTAGGATTTGGATAAGGGAAAGACGAAATCAGGATCTGCTTTTGCAGAAGGCGTTGTGAAAAATTTACATCACCCGGTAGATACACAGGGAAATCCCATTCGTGTTTCCAGGTAAGATTTAAAACTCCTTCAAACATTGCCATGTTGTTTTTCAGGTTATTTAGGGTCTTTATATATATATCTTCAGCATGGATAAATGCATAAAGTGCGGCGGGACTTGGTGGAGAAGCACCAATAAAGGTATTTGTACTTTTAAGTTTATTGATTATTTTATTGGAGGCCAAAACAATACCCGCATCTACCCCTAGTGCTTTTGCCATAGAGGCAACCACTACATTTTCGATGTTTTCTTGTTTGGGAAGATTTACAATGGCACCCATACCATCATTGTTTACGCCTATTCCATGAGAATCGTCAACAACAAGGATTATACTTTTATCCTTGTGGGTCTCTTTTAAAAAGTTGAAGTCATAAATTTCGGGTACAAGATTATTCATGGAATTACTAATCAAAATCCAGGTTTTTTCTTCAGATGAGTTTATTCTTTCAATCGTTTCCTGTTCCCAATCTCGAAATAACTTTATGTTTTTGGTTTGATTTTCTTCCAACCAAAGTGCGGGGTGTGCTGCAGGGCCATAAATTACTTTCCCTAATCTGGATAAATCCTTAACGGTAAGCTGCGCAGCTAAATATCCGCTTGAAGTAATTAGCGCAGCTTCTGCTCCATGCCGTGCTGCTGCTACTTTTTCAGCATCATCATAAATGCCAAGCTGAATGTTGTTGGTACGGCTTGTTCCGTTGTTTAAACCGAATTTTTTAATCCCTTCGATATACAGATTAATAAAGTCCTGATTTTTAGGAATGCCCAAATAAGCCGTTCCCCCAAAATATAAATAGGTGTTTCCTTCAATATTTATGTGGTTAGAAAAAGGTTGATCAATCGATTTAAAGTTAGGCTTCATATTAATTGTAGTTTCGTCCAAGCTCATCATTTGCAGCACGGATAATAGATTTATCGCCATTGTCATCATGGTAGAATTCCCAGAACATGATTCCATTTGCAATATCTTTAGCGAGTTTAGCTTTTTTCTTGGTGGTTATGGTTCCATTAAAGTAAAATTGAACGCCATCAATTAATGCATTATCTAAACTTACATCAGCCCCCGCTGTTACAAAATCGCGATAGGCCTTAGCCGAGTTATTGGCATTTTTACCATAAGCCGGAATACCCAAAACGGCTTTCTCTCTTGGCATACCGCGGGTGCTTAACCAATAATTTAAACTGGCAACGGCCATGTTATAGGACGCATGTTGTATAGGCTCATTTTTGTCCCAGCCAATGCCATCATACACCATAATATTAAAAAAATCTACAGCAGGAAAAACTTCCGATTTTAATCCATCCCGAATACTGCCGGCGTATACGCCAGGGGTTATGGCCGCACTTAAAAATTTATGGTATTTGTGTAGCGAATCTGAAAGCTCTTTCATTAACAGCACATAATTATCTGCAGATCCATCGCTGGTGCTTGGATATTCCCAATCCACATCTACGCCGTTCAGATTATTTGTTTTGGCAAAAGTTAGTACATTTTTTACGAACAGGTTTCTGGCCGTTGCAGATGCCGCCATGGTTACAAAAACACTTTTCGTACCTGATATCGAAATGCCTGTTTTAACGCCATTTGCCCTTGCTTTTTGCATTACGGTTGTAAATCGGCCGGGTTGTTCTAATGCTGCTAAACTTCCATCGGTATTGGGATTTAGAAAAGCATAAAAGAGGTGCGTAATCATTTTGAACTTCGAATCGGCAACCCCGGCCGGATCTCGGTAACTTGGGAAATAGCTTATAATTTTAAAGCTATTGTCGGGTACATACGGTGTAGTAGGGATGGGAGGTTCTGTGGGATCGGTTATGGGGTCATTTTTCTTACAAGATGATATGATAAACAGGGTAGAAATACCAATCAATAAGTAGGATTTTTTCATGGGTCATGTGTTATTTGATGTTACATATGCTTAAAAAGTATTGTGTATATAAGTGATTATCCTCACCATTTCTGCACGTACCTCGGCAGTTGGTTTTACAAAACTGTTGTTCATGAAAGAATAAATATATGTTTTGCCCTTTTTTGTGAGTACATACCCACTTTGATTATGAACGCCACCGAGCGAACCTGTTTTTCCGAAAACAAAAGGTTTGTCGGTTTTGGGGTAAGCATTTTTTAATGTGCCACTTTTACCGCCTGCTGGCAGCAGACCAAAAAGTTTTTCCGGATTGTTTACCAACCTGTAAATGGAATCAAGGAGGTATACATTATCACGTGGCGTAAATAAATTCTGACGGGACAAACCAGATCCATCAGCCCACTTTACTTTATCAGGCAGAAAAGAAAGGTAGTTTTTCGTAATGTAATCAA
This sequence comes from Pedobacter borealis DSM 19626, assembly GCF_000708285.2. Taxonomy (GTDB): domain Bacteria; phylum Bacteroidota; class Bacteroidia; order Sphingobacteriales; family Sphingobacteriaceae; genus Pedobacter; species Pedobacter borealis. Next base: position 103,473 of record NZ_JAUG01000002.1, on the reverse strand, counting down.
TGGCTTTTGTTGTACTCAATGTATCGCCAATCTGATTGGAGCAAACCAATAACAAATGTTCGGCGATAAAATTATCGCTGGGTAGCATCATGTGTTTTAAAACCGAATCACGCTTTGCGCCCGACAAAGTTTTAGCATACGATGGTATTTTTAAGTTTATAATTCCGACAGGTTTGTGCAGGGTATCTGCTAATATTTCGACAGTAACCTGTGCACTGGTTTTATATGGATTTTGCTGATTGTAGCCTGGTTGCGCTGAAACAGCAGGATAATGGAAGCGGTTGCTTAAAAAATCTCTGCTTACCTGAAAGCTGCCCGTCTTTTTTGTAGAATCTATTTCGAAACAGGACGCAAAAACCTTCGGTTCAATATTGATTTTATTTGGACCAGCATAAGTAGAAGTAACCATGTTATCCATAATCGGCATTTCGGTAATTTCTGGCTGATAATAATAATCGTAATCATCCCACGACCAGCCATCGCCAAAAAAACTGCCCGAATATCGTCCTGGAGAAAAGAACAGCTTTTTATTCGATGCCAAAAGAAAGTTGTAAGCCGATTTGTCTTTTACTGCAAACTGTAAAAAAGCCGGATCTCCGGTTCCCCAAAAAATCAATGAGTCATTCCGTTCAATATATTTTAAAGCAGGCATTAAATCTGGCAGCATTTTTAAGCTCGCAAAAAAGGTATAAAGTTTGGTATTAGATGCTGGGGTGAAATACTTATCGGCATCTTTCTGAAAAACCATTTTTTTATCTGCAGGATTGTAAAGCGCGAAGCCAACCTGATATTGTTTAATTACCTGCGAATTTTTAAATTCTTTAGCTACTTTTTTTGAAATGATTTTATTGGTTGAGCAACTTGTTAACAAACAAATAGATAGCGCAAATGCAAGAAAAATAAAATTATGATTTTTTAAGGGAAACATGTTCTAAATTTAGGGGACATAATTATCAACTAATTTATTAAATTTAGTTTAATGTTAACCAAATATAACCCTGGTGTAATAATCTGTTTACGCAAACTAACAATTTGTTTGGGGTTGGTATTTCTTGCTTTTTCTGGGTTTGGCCAGGAGTTCCTTTTTAAAAGAAACCGGCAAAAACAGTCAATTATTTTTAAGTGCATCAAAAACCTAATGGTTATCCCGCTGTATGTAAATGGTAAGGGGCCGTATGATTTTGTTCTTGATACAGGAGTTGGACCGATGATTATTACCGATCCATCGATTATCGATTCGTTGAATTTTAGTAAACTCCGTAAAATTAAAGTATCTGGCTTGGGCATTGAAACAGTTGAAGCCTATGTTTCTCAAAGTCTGGATGTTAAGGTAGGCAGTACAAGCATTGCGAATATACCTACGGCAATCTTAAAAGAAGATCTCTTTAACCTGTCGGGGCATTTGGGACTGAAAATTTACGGCTTGCTGGGCTTCAGTTTTTTTAACAGCTTTATTGTTGATATAAGATATAATGAAAATAGGCTGATTATTTATGATCACGATGCCAAAATTAAATACCGCGGCAAAAAAATACCCATTGAGATTGAGAATCAGAAACCTTATATTTTAGGCACTGTTGATGTTCCTGGCGGTAAAACCGTTGAAGCCAGGTTTTTAATGGACACAGGAGCCAGCCATGCTTTGTCGCTCGAAATGCTCCATGGAACCGAATTCCCGCTACCTGAAAAAAAGATCAAAGCAAATTTAGGGATGAGCCTTAGCGGCCAGATTAAGGGATATGTTGGCCGTGTAGACAAGTTTAATGTAGGCGGCTATGTTTTTAAAGATGTTGTTGCAGGATTCCCTGATTTTAAGAGTATAGCGAATAAGATCGATTTATCCAAACGTAACGGTAACGTCGGAGCGGATTTGCTGCGGAAATTTAATATCCAGTTTAACTACCAGGGAGGTTTTATTTATGTTAAGCCTAATGGTTTAAGCAAAACCCCTTTCGAACACGATATGGTAGGTATGGTGCTTTACCTCGATCAGAAAGAGTATAAAAGAGTTCTGATTGGTGAAATAGACGAAAATAGTCCAGCAGAAAAAGCAGGACTATGCCCTTATGATGAAATTATTGGGGTAAATTTCAAAAGTATAGATGCCTACTCTTTAAATGAACTTACTGAAATGTTTAAATCAAAAGCAGATAGAAATGTAATTTTTGAGATTTTTAGGGATAATCAAGTCTATTTTAAAGTAGTTCGCCTTGAAAAGAGGATCTGAAAAGCGTAATTTTCCGGTTACAAAAGAATTGTCGTGTAACAAGGTTCTAACTTTAACCTCTTATTGCCAAGCAAACTAACTTTTATATACACATGAAGAAAAACTTTAAGGTATTTGCCCTCGCAGGTATCGTAGCACTTGGTGTAGCCGGATCAGGTTCGGTATATGCCCAGAAAAAATCTAAAACGACAAAAGGGGCTACTCCTGGGGCTCCAACGGCAACCCCGACAGCAGCACCAAAAAAAGAAGGAATTAAGCCATTTTCTGAAGTAATTACCGCAAAAGCCAGAACAACAAACGGTTTATTCAAAACACACAAGGTAGACGATAAATGGTATTTTGAGATACCAGATTCGATGATCAACCGCGAAATGCTTGTGGTTACCCGGTTGGCCAAAGTACCCGCAGACGTTAAAGTAGGCAACCAGCAATATGGCGGGGAACAATTAAATGAGCAGGTATGGAAATGGGAGCGTAGAGGCAAACAGGTTTACATCCGTGTACCAAGTTATTCAACAAAGGCCGATCCGAACAGCGATATGTACGAATCGGTACAAAATTCTAATCTTGCACAGATCTTAGCCAGCTTTGAAATTAAAGCTTATAATAAAGATACTACAGGTGTTGTAATTGATGTGACCGATTTTTATAACGGTGATGTAATGGCAATCGGTGCTACCGACCAGATCCGTAAGGCTTATAAAGTTACCATGTACGATGCAACACGTTCTTATATCGATACGGTAAAAACTTTCCCTATTAATGTTGAAGTAAAAACAGCTAAAACATACCGAGCAGCAGAATCTCCAACCGATAACAGTAATGGTGCAGTTACTTTCGAATTCAATACGTCGATGTTATTATTGCCAAAAACCCCTGTAAAAGCCAGAATAATGGATAGCAGAGTTGGTTTTTTTGGTCAATCTCAAATTGATTATGGAAGCAACGCACAAAAGGCAGAGCGTACAGCTTACATTCACCGCTGGAATTTGGTACCAAAAGATACCAATGCCTATAAACGTGGTGAACTGGTAGAACCGGTAAAACCGATTGTAATTTATATCGACCCTGCAACGCCTAAAAAATGGGTGCCGTTTTTAATCCAGGGGATTAACGATTGGCAGGTAGCTTTTGAGGCTGCAGGTTTCAAAAATGCCATTATAGGTAAAGAAGCGCCAACACCTCAACAAGATCCTCAATTCAGTGTAGAAGATTCCAGGTATTCAGTTGTTCGCTATTTTGCATCAGATATTGCCAATGCTTACGGTCCGCATATTAGCGACCCACGTACCGGACAGATTTTAGAAACGCATATTGGTTGGTACCATAATGTAATGAACCTATTGCGCAACTGGTATTTTGTGCAAACGGCAGCCATTAATCCTGAAGTTCGTAAAGCTAAATTTAGCGATGCGCAAATGGGCGAGTTAATCCGTTTTGTTTCTTCACACGAAATTGGTCATACTTTAGGTTTACCACACAACTTTGGCTCGAGTTATGCTTACCCGGTTGATTCATTACGTTCAAAAGCATTTACAGATAAACATGGTACGGCACCATCTATTATGGATTATGCGCGTTTTAACTATATCGCTCAACCTGGCGATGGTGTAACCAAACTTCATCCGCAAATTGGAGAATACGATAAATGGGTAGTGAAATGGGGTTATTCTTGGATTCCTGGAAACAAAACTGCAGAACAGGAAAAAGAAATATTAGACCAGTGGACATTGAAAAATGCAGGTAATCCTTTGTATTTCTATGGCCGTCAGGGAACTTCATTAGATCCTCGTTTGCAGAGCGAAGATTTGGGCGACAATGCCATGAAAGCAAGTACTTATGGGATTGCCAACTTAAAACGTATTTTGCCTAACGTAGAAAAATGGACCTATCAAAAAGGTAAAGACTATAGCGATTTAAAAGAAATCTATACCGAAATTGTTGGCCAGTTTAACCGTTATATGGGACATGTGGCAACAAACGTTGGTGGATTAAGCGAAAACTTTAAAACCTATGAGCAAAAGGGGCCAGTTTACGCCTATTTGCCTAAAGCAAAGCAAAAAGAAGCTATTGCTTTCTTCAATCAACAATTATTTACTACCCCACTTTGGTTAATCAGCAATGATCAACTTAGTAAATTTGATAATGGTGTATTGTTAAACCGCATTAAAAGCGTTCAAGCAAATACTTTAGGCAATTTATTATCCGCTTCGCGTATTGCTCGTTTGTTAGATAACGAAACTAAAAACGGTGCAGCAAAAGCATACACCTTACCTGAATTATTTACGGACTTAAGGTCGTCGGTTTTTGTTGCAGGAAGAGCAGATGCATTTAAACGTAATTTACAACGTGCTTATGTAGACCGTTTACAGGATTTAATGACCAAAGACGCAGAGCTTCCTGTTGGATTCCCTGTAGATTATGCAGCAAGTTACGGTTTAACGCCAATCAATGTTGGTTTATCTGATATCAGACCATTGGTTAGAGCAGAGTTAAAAACCTTATTGGCTACTACAAAAGCCAGAGCAGCAGCAGGTGATGCCATTACCAAAGCACATTATGACGATTTGAATATCAGAATTAAAGATATTTTAGATCCTAAGAAATAAATGATTGAATGATAGAAAGATTGAATGTTAGGTTGTTCGGCATCCAAACTGACTCCTTCTCTAATTCACTCATTCAAAATTAAAAGAGAGTGTATCAAAAAGGCGATTTCAACTTAGATGCGGTCATGTTGAGCCTGTCGAAACACCTTAAAGCGTATTTAAGTGGGTCCTTCGACAGGCTCAGGATGACAAATCTATATTTATGATACAACCTCTTTTTTATAGGTACTTAAAGTTTATTCCGATTAGAACAATAATCCAACCTTGACAGCAATTCCGTAATAACGATTTTTAGTTATTAAAGGATCGCCTTTAATAGTTTGGTCACTATAACCCAAGCTGCCGGTCATACCTGTTTTAGGAGCAACTTTGAATTTGTACCCGATCCCCAGATTAAACATTGTGCCTTTTCGAAAATTATCATCAATTTTCAATCCGGTTCCTGCATCACCATAAGCAAAGAATGTTTTATTCTGATTTTTAAAGTAATATCTGGCATCCAAGAATAACTGAAATAGGTTGTTGTTAGTCGAATAACTATCATTATCAGTATAATTCTCTAAACCCAGACCTACACCAACCGATATTTGATTTGTTAAAAACATACCATTAATATTTCTTAAACTAAAGGCATAAGCCCCAGAAGTTCCACCATCGTACTTAGTTGGGGTTACTTGTACCTCATAAGTATGATTTCCACCTGTATAACCGATTTCCGTAAGATTGAAGTATCCTTTTTCTTGTTTGGTAATTGTTTGGGCTTTAACGATACTTGCTGTAAACAGTGTTAATCCTAATAAAAATAGTCTTGTTTTCATAGTTTTTTGTTAGTCTTTCATTTTAAAATTTATCCTTATTGATTTCCATTGATTATCCCATTTTACAGCACCGATAATTGTTCCTTTATCAACTTCGAATGCTTACCGAGCTGATCTGAAAGTAACGAGCTAGCAGCTTGGCCAATATCAAACCCCAAATTATTTATATTTGTTGACAGTTTTATATCTACTGTCGAGAAATCCAAAGGAATGGCGATCATATCGGTATTATACTCCCGAAGTTCGTGCGGCGACACAATTGTATAAACTTTGTAATCGCCGTTTAAATAGGGTCTGCTGAAAAACTCAAGCTGTATTTATTAAAAAATTCCGACTATATAAACCTGTATCTATAACAGCATGTTTAGCTCTGGTTAAAAAAACTTATTTTAGCCAAAGATTTTTGTTGAAATGATTAAAAATACCATATACTTTTTCTTTTTTGTGCTGATGCTTTCTGCCTGTAAGTTTGGCTCTAAAACCAGCGACCCAACTTTAAGAGATTTTACTTTCGAGCCAGTAAAAGGCATCCGTTATCAAGAGGTAAAACGCCGGTTTAAAAGCGGACTTTCTTTTAATACGGAAGGTTTTATGCAAAAACCATCCTGGATTATTGAAGTGGTTAAAGAAGATACCATGTCGGCCTGGAGTCCACAGAAGCAAAGAATGCAAAAATTCTACATGCAGTACGATCACGGAAATGTATATAATTTTGCTGCTGAATTTTTTAAAGTAAAACACATCAGTAAGGATAGTTTGGTTTTTCAGCGGATTCAGGTTGATGGAAATGTAATTGCTTCAGATGTTCGCTCGGATGTAAATATGACTTTTTACGCGCAGGATTATATTAAAAACAAATTGAAGGCCAAGGCTGCCGATCTGCAAAAACCAAGCAAGGCCGATACTGCTTTTATAGAGAAGCGTGCTGCGAAAGTTAACTTGAATAGCGATAGTGCTTTTGCCGCAACAGATCCGGTTCAGTTTATACCAAAAAGTAAAATTGTAAGGGTAGAAAAAATCAGTACGGTTGATCGGGCCAATAACAGGACCGAAGCTTACGATTATATGTTTCCGCAGTATATTATCCGGATAGATCGGGCTTATAAAGATTTCGCTTACCAGGTTGCAGCGGTGATAGACTTTCAGGGAAGGATACACGTAAAAACGATTTATAATGTGCTTCCCGAGAACGTTGAAGCTAAAAAAAAGGTGGCTCAGGGGATAGCAGATGTCTATGTTAGAAACCTTTTTGATGTAGCTCCCGGTACAACACTCGGGATTCCGCATAATAGTGAAATTACTTTAACAATAATTGGGAAGGCAATTAAAAAGCCTTAGTAATCTGCTATTTACAAAATTTTAACGTTAAAAAAATGTTAAAATTTATTTTGATTTTAAAAATTAAAACTTACCTTGCATACTTAATTTTAATATTTAATACAATGCAAGAAGGCACAGTAAAATTCTTCAATGTAACTAAAGGTTTTGGCTTTATCGTACCTGCAAATGGAGATAGCGAAATTTTTGTTCATTCAACAGGTCTTATCGACGAAATCCGTGAAAACGACAAAGTACAGTACGAAGTTGCTAACGGTAAAAAAGGCTTAAATGCCGTTAATGTGAAAGTAATTTAATTTATTTATCATATTTACAGAGAAGGCTGCTTTCTTGCGATGGCGGCCTTTTTTTGTTTTATTTTTCGCTGCCTGAATTCATTCAGGATCTATTCTCACTTTTTATGACCTACTATTTTATTGTTCCTGGTCTGGGTAATTCAGACGCAGATCACTGGCAAACGCATTTCGAAAAATCCGGAGATCATGTTATGTGAATTAATCAGCGGGAATGGGATACACCCGCCAGTAAAGATTGGATTGAAACAATAGATCAGGCCGTTGCTAACTATAATTTGGCTGATGTGATTTTAATTGGTCATAGTTTGGTTGTACCGCAATTGCCAATTGGGCAAAACAATATCAAAAGAAAATTAAAGGAGCTTTACTCGTTGCACCGAGTGATTTGGAAGCTCCCCGATATAACTTCTCAACGGTGGGTTTCGATCATGTACCGCTGGATAAAATAAACTTTAGAACCATTGTTATAGCCAGTTCAAATGATGAATGGGTAACAATAGAAAGGGTTGAATTTTTTGCCGAAAATTGGGGCAGTGAATTTATTAATATCGGTAATGCTGGCCATATTAATGCAGATGCCGGATTTGGTAAGTGGAGAAAGGGACTAGAGATTTTAAAAACCTTGGGGTAACATTTACCTTGCTGAGTTCCCGCAGATTTCGGGAAAAGCACAGATGAGCATAAATCTGCGTAAATCAATTTGATCTGCGGGAGCTATTTAAGCGTTCTTACTTCTGCGCAAATTCTTCCTTAAAAACTGGTCTAGAAAAATTAATCCGATCACCAGATCTGCAAAAAGAAAGGCATAAATTGCCGTAGGTGTAATGTATTTCTCTAAATTGAAATCGAAATTCACCTTCAAATCGAATTGTGGCATTTCGAGGTTAGCGTTATAAAATACATAAGCCAATAAGGCGAGTAGCGAGACTACAAAAAAGCCCCCAATGCTGTAAATGATCTTTTTGTCTACCTTTGTTTTCATCGCGATAGGGGCAGGAACTAAGGCAACACTTTCCATTACATTCCTGTTGAAAGACATAGAAGGTTCATCAAGATCGAGCCCATCGAAAACTAAATTAAGCTTTAGCAGATCCTCGTATTGCGATTTAAGTTCGGCATCCGATTCAATTTTTTCTTCGATGGCTTTTTTTGAAGCATCATCCAAATTCCCATCAATATAATCCCAAAGCTGTTGTTCTATTGTATTCATAGTAACTCCTTTACTTCATCTTTTAACAAATATTGTAATTTTTCTTTAAGTCTTTGCCTGGCCCTATGCAACTTTACTTTTATCGTATTGGGTTCCATGTGCAGTGCTTCGCCAATTTCTTCTAAACTCTGTTCGCCTTTATAAAATAGGGTAATAATAGCAGCATCATCCGGTAAAAGCTGGGTAATGGCAATATTTAAAAAAGCATGGCTATCCTGCCGCTCATAGCCATTTGCGTTAAAGCTTGAGGTGTGGTTTTCGAGCTGTAAAATGGTACTTTCATCATGTATTGACGTAGTATCTAAACGGTTTTTCCTTAAAAAAGTCATTGCCATAGTATACGTTATCGTGTACAGCCAAGTGCTAAATTTAGCTGTTTGTTTAAAGGTACCCAATGCTTTATATGCTTTTACAAAGCAATCCTGAGCAATTTCTTCGGCGTCTTCCCTGTTTTTCGAAAACCTTAAAGCAAGCGTAAATACAAATCGCTGATGGCGCTTTACCAACAAAGCATACTGATCGGTTTCGCCGTTCAATACTTTTTGGATCAGCTCTAAATCTGTAGGTTTTTGCTCCATGTTTAGCTGTAAGACTACATTAAAGATAAGGAGGTTACACGTGAAACATAATTTTTATTGTCATTCTGAGTTTACGAAGAATCTGCTGGCGATGGGGTAATTTATTTTTTCTGGGTTTTTTGGAAATGAAAGGGCAGTTTTTCATTGGAGATTGCAGTCCTGCTGTTCGCTGTAGCCCTCATACTTCGGGGCTGCCGCTGCCATCAGGTTTACGCACAAAGTTTTGGCGCCTTGAAAACCCTAAAAATGAAATGCTGTTTTAGCCATTTAGCCCCGGGTGAAGCGGTACCCAGGAACCAGGCTGGTTTCTTATGCAGGCTTTGCGCTCCGAAAGAATTTTATGCCCTGGCTAAACTTTCGAAGTTTGGCCTACGCTTTAGGCTTGGTAAACTTCGCAAGCGCTCGCTAATGTGAAGCGAAAAACTTTAATCCTGCAATTGATCCTATAAGCGTACAAATAAAAAATATCCGCCAGAAGGTTGCTGGTTCATTGAAATAAAAAATTCCGATAATTACTGTTCCTACGGCACCGATACCCGTCCAAACAGCATAGGCAGTTCCCATGGGTAAAGTTTGGGTTGCTTTATTTAGCAATAAGAAACTCAAAATAATACAGACAAAAAAAGCCGTACTCCATTTTATATTCGAAAAATTGTTCGATAATTTAAGGCAGGTGGTAAAGCCAACTTCGAAAAGGCCAGCAATAATTAAGGTAATCCAGTTCATGATAAATGTGTTTCTGCAAATTTAAGGTGCATTTATCAGGCAACATTTTATAAATGTTAAAAAATGAATTTATTTATGAGCTGCTCTTATTCTGCTCAGGGTAACCTGTGTTACACCCAGGTATGAGGCAATGTGTTTTAAGGCTACTCTTTTAATCAGTTCGGGAGATTGATTTACAAAATCCTGATAACGTTCTGCAGCCCCTTTAAAAGCCCGGTCTATTAATCTTCTTTCAGTAGCAATTAACTCCTGTTCTGCAATTTTTCTGCCCCAATTGGCAATTTCTAAATGTTGATCGTAAAGCAAAAAAAGATCGGTTAGCCTGATTTGAATTAAACTGCAGTTTTCCAATAGCTCAATATTTTCGTAACCAGGGCTATTATTAATATAGCTGTTAAAAGAAAAAAGAACGGCACCACTTTGTCCGAACCAAAAGGTTATCTGTTGGTTTTTTCCGTCAGAATAGGCTCTGGCAATGCCACTTTCGAGGATATAGAAAAAAGGCTCTGTTTTATCTGCATAGATTAAAATCGTTCCTTTCTGATGTTCTACCCGCTTAGAAACAGCAGCTAACTTTTCTAAAGCTTCATTGCTGAGCGGCTTAAAGATTTCTATATTTTTTAACTGACTGTACAAGGGAATTTTTAATGTTTGATAAAGCTATCGATTTTTTTTCAGCAAGGGTGTAACCTGATTAAAAAGTATGTAGTCATAATACACAGAACACGGTTCAATTTAAACAATAGAATATTTACAAATTAAAAAATTATAATCATGGAAGGTATATTAGTCCCAATCTCACTTTTTTTAGGTGCATTCGCAATGGTATTCGGAATCCGCTACCTATCAAACAAAGAGAAAATGGCAATGATCGAAAGGGGAATCGATCCGGGTGTGCATAAGGCTACACCAAAACCGTTTTTAAGTTTAAAGTTCGGTTTGCTTTTGGTTGGTTTAGGAATCGGCCTGCTGGTAGCACTATTTACAGTTAGAGGAGTGTTCGGCAGCGACATGACGCGTAGTGAGCAAGGACAATCGGTAGCCATTTACTTTGGTTGCATCGGGATTTTCGGCGGATTGGGCTTAATTGTTTCTTACCTTGTAGAGAAGAAATGGCTGGATAGCAATAAAATGCTTTAATATCAGAGAAGTCAAGTTTAATGGCCACATCGCTATAAAAACTTGACTTCTCTTGATTCTTGTGGTGTCAGATGTTACCATCTGACACAAAAACTTAATTCCATCCTTGGAGTTTCATGCTTTTAGATTTGAGTAACTGTCAGATGGTAACATCTGACACCACATCTACTGCGGCTTATTAATAATCGCTACGGTTAAACGGCTAATGCAGTTCATCTTTCCACGTTCATCATAAATTTTGATTTCCCAAACCTGGGTTTTGGCCCCAATATGTAAAGGTTTGCAAATGCCTTTTACCAAACCACTTTTTACCGGCCTTAAATGGTTGGCGTTTACTTCTAAACCAACAGCAACATACTTCCCAGGATCTATACACATATAAGAAGCAATACTGCCCAAGGTTTCTGCCAAAACCACCGAGGCGCCGCCGTGCAAAATCCCTGCAGGTTGATGTGTACGTTCATCAACAGGCATGGTTCCGATAATAAAATCTTCACCAATTTCAGTAAAGCGGATATCGAGCAGCGCACCTAAATGATTTTTAGGGCGGTCGTTCAGCTCGTCAACCCTAAAGTTTTTAAACCACATGGTAACGTTCTTTTAAAATGTAAACATGATGGATAATATGGCCACCCACAATAAATAAAATAGATTTTACATTAATTTCCCTGCCCGAAGCAATTCCTTTTCTGTTCAGTTCCTCTTCGTTTAAAGATTTAAAAAGGTATAAATTGGCTTTACGAAGTGCAATAAATTCTTCAATCAGATCTTCCAGATCTCGCTCGGCAAAGCGGGCATTGGTTACATAGTCATCTTCCTCGAAACCTGGTAAAGGCTGTTGTTCCTTGCGGGCAAAACAGGTAATACGAAAGGCAAAAACACGTTCGGCATCAATAATATGGCCTAACATTTCTTTTAGTGTCCATTTACCTTCAGCATAGGCATAATCAGCTTTATCGGCGTTTGCTCTAAACAAGGCCGGCAGACTTAGCATCTGATCGTTTAAAATTTCGAAAATATCTCGATCTACTTTACTGATATAGGTTTCGCCCCAAGTTGGATATTCGTTAGGCTGTGGTCGGTTCATATCTTAAACTGCTTTTTAATATTATTCTAAAAGTTGTGCCTTTACCCAGTTCAGAGTCTTTTACAAAAATTTCTCCACTGTGGTAATTTTCTACAATACGTTTGGTAAGCGATAAACCTAAACCCCAACCGCGTTTGCGTGTAGTATAGCCTGGTTGAAAAACCGTATCGAACTTAGATCTCGGAATACCCTTCCCGGTATCGCTCACATCAATAAACACCTGTTCTTTGGCTAAATTTTCTATAATGTTGATTGAGATCGACCCTTCGTTTTCGATTGCGTTTGCTGCGTTTTTTAAAAGGTTTTCAATTACCCAATCAAATAATGGAACGTTTAACATGGCCCTTACCTGCTCATCGCCGGTAATGCTAAATTTAACCTTATCTGAGGTGCGTACTTTAAAATAGCGTATAAAATCGCTGATTACAATGTAAACCGTATGATCTTCGAGTATAGGTTTAGAACCGATTTTCGAGAAACGGTCGGTAATAATTTCCAGACGCTTAATATCGTTTTCCATTTCGGCAATCAACGGATCATCTTCTGCATCAAATTTCGATTTCATGAGTTCCGTCCAGGCCATGAGTGATGATATTGGCGTACCCAGCTGGTGAGCGGTTTCTTTAGCCAAACCTACCCAAACATGGTCTTGTTCATCTTTCCGGGCCGAACTGAATGCTGCATAAGCTGTTAAAAGGAAAAGGAAGATAACGCCCATTTGGATGTATGGGAAATACCTCAACTGTGTTAAAATGAATGAATCGCGATAGTAGGCCTTAAATTTTTTTCCCAAAAAATTCATTTCATCAGGTGGATGCTGCGCTTTCATCTGTCTTAACTGCCGTACAAAATATAAACTATCGTAAGTGAGTTTAGGATCTGCAACGGGGTAATTGGTTTTAGTGCTGTCTAAACCAAAAAAAGAAGTAATCGTTGCTGCAGAGTCGATCAAGATTACAGGAGTTTTGGTATTTGCACGTACCGTTTCTACAATTACACGATAATCGTCATTATCGTAAAGAAACATGGCCCGTTCCTGAATTTTCACCCATAGATGAAACTGGTCGGCCTCTTCGCGTTCCATTTTTTTTACAAAAGAATCGGTGTAAAATACGGATGCAATGCCAATTAAGATGGCAAAAATGAGAAGGAAAAACTTCCAGCGGCGTTTCTTTTGATAAGGATTCATGCTTTAGCTAGCCAAATTACAATAACAAAACGGAAAAAACATAAAACCATTATGCTTTTTCAAAAACCTTAAAGCAATCATTTCGATTGCATAATAGCTTCATCACAGATGAAACACTATAAAATGGATGAAAAACATATCTTTGTGCCGAGCATAGTGCATGGCGCATTGAGCATGGATTGCACCATGGCTCTAAGCCGATAACTCCCTGCTCTTTGCTTAATCATGGATAAGAAAGTTAGAGTAAGATTTGCCCCAAGCCCCACCGGAGGTTTGCATTTAGGTGGTGTGCGCACTGCCTTGTTCAATTATTTATTTGCCAAAAAAAATAATGGAACTTTTGTACTTCGTGTAGAAGATACCGATCAAAACCGCTTTGTAGAAGGCGCTGAAGAATATATCGTTAACTGTTTAAACTGGTGCGGCATTACACCAGATGAAAGTCCGAGTAATCCCGGAGCTTATGGCCCGTACCGCCAAAGCGAGCGCAAACCCAGCTACCGTAAATTTGCCGAACAGTTAATTAGCGATGGTTATGCCTATTACGCCTTCGATACCCCGGAAGATTTAGATGCCAAACGTAAAGAAATTCCAAATTTCCAATACGGACAGGCCACACGTATGCAGATGCGCAATTCTTTAACCCTTACCATTAGCGAGGTTGAAGATTTATTGGCGGCCAAAACACCGCATGTTATCCGTATTAAAGTACCAAGCGACGAAATTGTACATTTTAACGATTTAATCCGTGGAGATGTAAGCTTCGAAACCTCGTTGGTTGATGATAAAGTATTATTAAAAGCTGATGGAATGCCAACCTACCATTTAGCCGTTGTGGTTGATGATAAGGCGATGGAAATTACTCATGCCTTTAGGGGAGAAGAATGGTTGCCTTCTGCACCGGTTCATATTTTACTTTGGAAGTATTTAGGATGGGAAGCGGAGATGCCTGCATGGGCCCATCTACCTTTAATCTTAAAGCCAGATGGACATGGAAAATTAAGTAAACGCGATGGCGATCGATTAGGTTTCCCGGTTTACGCCATGAACTGGACCGATCCTAAAACTGGCGATGTAACCAAAGGATTTAAAGAAATGGGTTTTATGCCCGAAGCTTTTATCAATATGCTGGCACTTTTAGGCTGGAATGATGGTACCGACCAGGAGTTATTCTCGTTAAAAGAGCTGGAAGAAAAATTCTCGATAGAAAGAATAAGTAAGGCAGGGGCTAAATTCGATTTTGAAAAAGCCAAATGGTATAACCATGAGTGGATTAAATCGCAGGGCGCAGCGCGCTTGGCGGCAAGCGTTAAAGCGGAGTTGCAAAAAGTTGACATTGAAATAAACGATGATGCTTATTTAAATACCATTATTGATTTAATTAAAGGTCGCTGTACCTTATTGCCTGATTTTGTGGCACAGAGCAGTTACTTTTTTACTTCGCCGGCAGAATATGATGTAAACTCGGTAAAACCAAAATGGACAGCCGAAAAAGCTGATTTTTTTAATGCTTTTGCTGATCGTTTAACATTAACTGATGCGGGATCTGCCGAAGCGGCTTTTAAAGCCTTGGCCGAAGAAAAAGGCTTTAAACCAGGCGAATTGATGTTGCCTTTCCGCATTATGCTGGTGGGCGGTAAATTTGGGCCTGGTGTTTTTGATATTGCTGTACTATTGGGTATAGCAGAAATTAAAGCAAGGATTGCAAAGGCAATCGCTGTTTTTAATAGCTAGTATATTCTTCAGGGAATAAAAGACGATAATATCAGAAGCCAGGTTTTAAACTTGGCTTTTTTTTGTCAAAAATGTGAATGGACAAATCAATAAAAATAATTTATACTTTAGTATAACAATTGTCCCGGAATTAAGGTTATACATTAAACTAAAAAAGTAAATTATGCAATGGTTTGGTAAAGGCAGTAATAATGTAGAAGACGGAAGAAGCGGCGGCGGTGGGAAAACCATCCTCGGTGGCGGTGTAGGTATAATAATCGTGGTGCTCGGCCTAATTTTTGGCAAAGATTTAACTGGCTTGGTTAGTCAACTCCCGGCTACTGCAGGAACAGAAGAAGTTAAGCAGGGCGTGCCGGCTAATGATCCACAGGCACAGTTTGTAGCGGGTGTATTGGAATCAACCGAGCAAGTATGGGATAAAGAATTTCAGGCGATGGGCAAGCAGTATGAGTATCCTAAACTCAGACTATTTAGAGAAGCAGTGCAAACCGCCTGTGGCAATGCAGGGGCTAACGTAGGGCCATTTTATTGCCCTGGCGACCATAAAGTTTATATCGATCTATCATTTTATGATGATTTAAAAAACCGTTTCGGTGCTGCCGGAGATTTTGCACAGGCTTACGTAATTGCACATGAGGTAGGCCATCATGTTCAAAATTTATTGGGAATTTCGGAAAAACTAGATCAGGCACGTGGCCAGGTGAGCGAAAAAGAATATAACCGTTTATCGGTGAAATTAGAGTTACAAGCCGATTTTTTTGCTGGACTTTGGGCACATAATGCTCAAAATCTTAAAGATTTTAAATTGGATGAAGGAGATATAGAAGAAGCATTAACTGCTGCCAATGCCATAGGCGATGATAAATTGCAGAAACAGGCCACTGGTGATGTTCAGCCAGATTCTTTTACCCATGGTACCTCTGCACAACGGATGTATTGGTTTAAAAAAGGCTTCGAAACAGGAGATATTAGACAGGGCGATACTTTTAATTCAAATAATTTATAAAAAATAAAAACTTTTTTTACAGCGCATTGTTTGTTTACAGTTAATGAGGTTTTATCTCAAAATCAAACATAATTATCCCGGCTTCTTATTTGTTTTAATAAAAGATGATCCTTATAGTTGATGACAGGCCCGAAAACCTGATCTCGTTACAGAAAGTACTACAGGCACACAATTTTGAGGTTGATGCCGCATCGTCTGGCGAAGAGGCGCTGAAAAAAGTTTTAAAAAACAACTACGTCCTGATTATTCTCGATGTACAAATGCCAGATATGGATGGCTTCGAGGTAGCCGAAACCATTTCTGGTTTTAGTAAGGCAAAAGATACCGCCATTATATTTCTTTCGGCTGTAAATACAGAGTTAAAATTTATTACCAAAGGATACCTGAGCGGTGGACTGGATTACATTACCAAGCCCGTTGATATTAATGTGCTGCTCCTTAAAATAAAAACGTTTTATCGCATTTACGAGCAGAATAGAAAACTTAACGAGGTGCAGGAAAAATTGCTTGAAGAAATCGAATTCCGAAAACAGGCCGAACATAAAAAGGACGAATTTATCAGCATTGCCAGTCATGAGCTAAAAACACCTTTAACCAGTGTAAAAGGGTATATTCAGTTGCTGCAGCGCAGCCTTAACAGAGATGATAAAACCATGGCCCAGAACCATCTCGAAAAAGCAAGTACCCAGCTCGAAAAACTAAACGAATTAATTGTCGATCTGCTTGATATCTCAAAAATTGAAAGTGGAAAGATGAAGTTTAACATGAAAAGTTTTTATGCTGATAACATGGTAAACAATGCCATCGAGATGTTGCAGCAATCTAATCCCGATTTTAAAATCAGCAAACTGGGTAAAACAGACGAAATGATATTTGGTGATGAAATGCGCTTGGAACAAGTGGTCATCAATTTTATTACGAATGCCATTAAATATGCTCCAGGTACCAATCAGATTAATGTAACCACGAATATTAAAGACGAAAAACTTTATCTGGCTGTAAAAGATTTTGGTATTGGTATTTCAAAAGAGCAGCAAGATAAGATTTTCGATAAATTTTATCGGGTAGAAGATAACAGCAACCGGTTTAATGGTCTGGGAATAGGTTTGTATATCTGTTCGGAAATTATTAACCGCCACGGAGGCACAATTGGGGTGAAAAGTGTGCCGGATGAAGGTTCTGAGTTTTATTTTATCATTCCCACCACAGAAGAGGAAATCCTTAAAAATCAAATCTAATTATCCTTAATCCATATAATGAAAACAACTCTTAAAAATAATTTACGTTTAGGCCTTGGCTTATCGCTAATTATTCTATTTATCAGTTCGCTGGCTTCTTATGTAAGTATTGGCAACCTTATTAAAAGTACGGAACTTGTTAAACACAGTGATGAAGTGATTTTAAATACGGAGAACATAATATCCTATTTAAAAGATGCCGAAACTGGTCAGCGGGGCTTTTTATTAACTGGAAACAAGGTGTTTTTAACACCTTATTATGGTGCCAGCGATTCGGCCGCTTCGATACTAAAAAAAGTTGAACTCGATACCAGGCATAATAGCGTTCAGCAAAAAAATATAGCAGCGCTTAAAAAAATTCTTTTTAAAAGAATGGATATCATTAAATCGACCATAGAGATTAAAACTTTAGGCGGTGTTATTGATCCTACGGTTTTGTTTCAAGGTAAGGTTTATATGGATGAGGCCAGGTCTATTGTAAGCAAAATTATAACCGAAGAGAAA
This sequence comes from Pedobacter borealis DSM 19626, assembly GCF_000708285.2. Taxonomy (GTDB): domain Bacteria; phylum Bacteroidota; class Bacteroidia; order Sphingobacteriales; family Sphingobacteriaceae; genus Pedobacter; species Pedobacter borealis. The sequence goes on along the minus strand of NZ_JAUG01000002.1, from coordinate 85,773 downwards.
AGACTGCTTGAAGAAAGAACCAATGAATTAAATAAACTTACAGCTTATACCCCGATACTGATTTTAATTGCAGCGCTCCTTGCCATTCTGATTACGTTGTTTTTTTACCGGAGAGTATCAATCGATTTTGATGAACGTGTTAAACTTCAACAGGAAATTGAAGATAAAAAATACGAGATGGAAAAACGTATTGTTGCCATTAAAGAAATTGCCTATCAAATTTCTAATGGTAATTATGGCATAAAACTCGATAGCCAAACCCAGGATGAAATTGGCGAGCTTTCTGAATCGCTAAATGCAATGTCATCATCATTGAAAAAATCTTTCGATACTTTAGAAGAGAACGAATGGTTGCAAACTGGTGTAGCTAACTTAAACGTAAAAATGGTTGGCGAAAAAGATGTTTTCCATTTAGCAGAAGATATTATTGAGTTTTTGGCCAATTATACCAAAAGCCAGATTGGTGCCCTTTATTTATTTAAAGATGATGGATATCTGCATTTAAAAGGGCAATATGCCTTGCAGGGACAAAATCTAACCCAAACCTTAGAACTTGGCCAGGGCTTAATTGGCCAGGCGGTTAAAACAGGTAAGCCAATATTATTGGATGATGTTCCACAGAGCGAATTAACCATTACACATGCTACCGGGAATATTAAACCAGCACAGTTAATTGTACTTCCAATTGTTAGAAATGAAATTTCAATAGGCGGTTTAGAATTAGGCACTATCGGTAAATACAGCGACCTGCAGTTACACTTTTTAAACTTGGTTTTATCTGATGTAGGTACCGCACTGTTGGGCGCACAGAACAGACAAAAGCTTCAGCAGTTATTAGAAGAAACGCAGGCGCAATCAGAAGAATTGCAGGTTCAGCACAATGAGTTAGAAGGCTTAAATGCAGAGCTAGAAGCACAGGCACAAAAACTTCAGGCCAGCGAAGAAGAATTACGTGTACAGCAAGAAGAATTGTTGCAAAGCAACCAGGAGCTGGAAGAAAGAAGCAGCCTATTGGAAGAAAAAAATGAACTGATTGAAGAACGTAATATAGAAATTCAGCAAAAAGCAGAAGCTTTAGAACTGAGTACGAGGTACAAATCAGAGTTTTTGGCCAATATGTCGCACGAGTTAAGAACACCACTTAATTCGATATTGTTATTATCGAGATTAATGGCTGAAAATGAGGCTATGGATCGCGAGCATCAGGAATATGCAGAAGTTATCCAAAGTTCAGGTCAGGGTCTTTTAAGTTTAATCGACGAAATTTTAGATCTTTCTAAAATTGAAGCGGGCAAAATGGAACTCGATCGGGCAAATATTAAGGTTGATGAGATTATCCTTAACATGCGTTCGCTGTTTAATCCTTTGGCTAAAGATAAAAACTTAAACTTTGTTATCGAAAAATCGGCAGAAGTTCCTGAGTTTTTTCATACCGATAAAATGCGCTTAGAGCAGATTATTAAAAACCTGCTATCAAATGCTATTAAATTTACTGCCTTAGGTGCGGTAACCCTAAATATTGCTAAAAATGAAAATTTAGGCGCGCTGGTATTCAAAGTTACCGATACAGGCGTAGGTATTGCACCCGAAAAGCAAGGCATGGTATTCGAAGCCTTTCAACAGGCCGACGGCTCAACACGTCGCAAATTTGGTGGCACAGGCCTTGGGCTCTCAATTAGTAGAGAGCTGGCAAAACTATTGGGCGGATATATAGATTTAAAAAGCACGGAGGGCGAAGGAAGTATTTTTACACTTACCTTGCCCATTGATAGAAATAAAGGTTTTGATGGCGCTGTACCTCATGTAGAGAAACCTGTAGTGGCTTTAGAGGCTCCGGTAAAAAAAGTGAGCCACTTAACGGTCGAAAATATTCCGCAAGAGATTGAAGATGACCGAGATAATATTCAGCCTGATGATAAGGTGATTTTAATTGTTGAAGACGATACTCCTTTTGCGAAAACACTTTTAGATTTTACCCGAAAAAGAAATTATAAAGGTTTGGTTGCCGTTCGTGGCGATGCTGGTATTGAAATGGCGAAAACCTTTAAACCACTTGCCATTTTGCTCGATATCCAATTGCCTGTTAAAGATGGCTGGCAGGTAATGGAAGAGCTGAAATCGGATCCTTCAACACGTCCAATCCCAGTGCACACCATGTCTTCTTTACAGGTTAAGAAAGAAAGTTTGTTAAAAGGTGCGGTAGATTTTATAAATAAACCTTTTGCTTTTGAGCACATGCAAGAGATATTTTCAAAACTAGAGCATGCCTTAAGCCGTCACCCTAAAAAGGTACTTATTGTAGAAGAAAATGAACAGCATGCCAAGGCATTAAGTTATTTTTTAAGCAATTTTAATATCCAGACAGAAATTGTTAACCAGGTAAACGAAGGTGTTTCTGCCCTGCATAAGCCGGAGGTTAACTGCGTGATTCTGGATATGGGTATTCCTGATAAACACGCTTACGAAACCCTTGAAGTGGTAAAGAAAACACCTGGTTTAGAGAATTTACCGATCATCATTTTCACAGGTAAAAACCTTTCAAAGGGCGAAGAAAACCGCATCAAACAATATGCTGATTCTATCGTTGTAAAAACGGCACATTCTTATCAACGTATTTTGGATGAAGCAGGTTTGTTCCTTCATCTGGTAGAAGAAAAAAGCAAGGAGAAAAGCAAAACACCTAAAAAGTTTTCCGAGTTACAGGATGTATTGGTAGGTAAAACGGTTCTGGTGGCAGATGATGATGTGCGTAATATCTTCTCCTTAACAAAAATGTTAGAGCAGCACCAGATGAAAGTGGTAGCAGCTACCGATGGTAAGGAAGCCCTCAAGCTATTAAATGAAAACCCTGAAATTGACGTTGTTTTAATGGATATGATGATGCCAGAATTAGATGGTTACGAAACTACAACAGCCATCAGGCAGGATATCAAATACCGGAACCTGCCTATTTTGGCCGTTACGGCAAAAGCCATGATGGGCGATCGCGAAAAGTGCATTGCCGCAGGTGCATCCGATTATATCAGCAAACCGGTAGATATGGATCAGCTGATATCGTTATTAAGGGTTTGGTTATACGAAAATCATCATAAATCATAAACCATTTTTTATTTTTATGCCTCAAAAATTAATTCTCATAATTGATGATGATAACCGAAACATTTTTGCTTTAAAAGCTGTTTTAAAGGCCAAAGGTTTCGATTGTTTATCTGCTATAAGTGCCCGGGAAGGTTTTTCTATTCTAGAAAAGCACGACAATGTTGCCATCGTTTTAATGGATATGATGATGCCGGATATGGACGGCTATCAAGCTATTGCGGCGATGAAAAAATCAGCTAAAATGCAGAATATCCCTGTGTTAGCGGTAACTGCCCAGGCCATGGTTGGCGACAAGGAACGTTGCTTAAGCGCAGGTGCATCGGGTTATGTTTCAAAACCGATAAATGTTGACGAGTTATTAATGCAAATCGAAAATTTTACAAAATAACAGGTGATCAGTGATGCGATAGATAATGAACAGGTAGAAATCCTGTTGAATGATGTTCTGGAAAGCCATGGGTATGATTTTCTGGAATATTCTCATGCATCAATAAAAAGGAGAATTATACGTCTTTACGGACTGGATAATTTTGTGAGCTTCGCCGAATTTCGTTACACGGTTAAAACAGATAAGCAATATTTTAAGCGTTTTTTAGAGGAAATTACGGTTAATGTTACCGAAATGTTCCGCGATCCTTCTTTTTATAAATCTTTGCGGAACGATGTCCTTCCCGTGCTGGGTACCTATCCGTTTATCCGCATTTGGGTGGCAGGTTGTTCTACCGGAGAAGAGGCTTATTCGCTTGCCATTGTTTTAAAAGAACTTAATCTGCTTAATAAATCGCTTATTTATGCTACTGATATTAATCCATCGGTTTTAGATAAAGCAAAAAAAGGGATGTTTCCCTTAAATTATTTAAAGCAGTATTCAGAAAATTACCTGCAATCGGGTGGCTTAAAAGATTTTTCTGCTTATTACACGGCGAACTACTCTTTGGCAAAATTTGATGAAAGCTTAAATAGTAAGATGATCTTTTCTACGCATAATTTGGTTTCCGATCATTCTTTTAATGAGTTTCAGCTAATTTTATGTAGAAACGTATTAATTTATTTTGATAAAGACTTGCAGCATAAAGTATTTAACCTTTTTGATGGTAGCATCGAGAAATTAGGATACCTTGCTTTAGGAAGTAAAGAAAGTTTGGAGTTTTGGCCAAAAGCCAAAGAATACAAAAGGGTTAAAATGGAAAAAATATGGCGGAAACTGTAGATTCTACGCCTTGTGGAGCATTAATTATTGGCGGCTCTGCCGGTAGCTTAGATGTGTTGCTCGAAATTTTTCCAGCCCTAAGGAAAGATATTGGTTTTCCTATTGTATTAGTGGTTCACCGTAAGGCAAGCAACGAATCTCTTTTAACCGATTTGTTAAAATCGCGCACGATACTGGCGGTTGGCGAAGCAGAAGAAAAAGAGTTTCTAAGCCCCGGCAAAGTTTTTATTGCGCCTGCAGATTACCATATGCTTATAGAGGAAGACCAAAGTATATCTTTAGATTATTCGGAAAAAGTAAATTATTCCCGACCATCAATTGATGTTACCTTTCAATCAGCAGCCGAGGTTTTTAGAGAAAAACTAGTCTGTATTCTACTTTCAGGGTCTAATGCAGATGGAGTAGAGGGCTTAAAAAGTGTAAACAATTTTGGAGGTAGGGTGGTTATACAGAATCCAAATACGGCCAGAATGCCGTATATGCCGCAACAGGCAGTGCTGAATGTTGAGCCGCATGTGATATTGGATAGCCACGATATGGCTGATTATATAAATAAGTTAAATGGTTAATTGCTTTTCGGAGGTTAATATGATAGTTACAAAAAAAATATTTGTTTTTGATGATAATAGGGATATCCTTGATCTCTGTACATTTATTTTGGAAGATGCCGGGTATGAGATAAAAACATCTGAAAATGCCAATAACATAGAAGAACAGGTTGCAGCATATATGCCTGATTTAATATTTATGGATAATTGGTTGCCCGATCTGGGAGGGATACAGGCTACTAAGGCATTAAAAAACCATCCTGATTTAAAACATATTCCGGTAATTTATTTTTCGGCCAATAATGATATATCTTCATTAGCCGATGAAGCCGGCGCTGATAGTTACCTATCGAAACCATTTGATATTGCTGCACTCGAAGAAATTGTGAAAAAACACTTGAGCTAGCGGACTTACTCACGAAGTTTCAAATGGCTGGTGCGCAGGAAAAACTTCGTGAGTCTAAAAAGGGACTTGCCAAACTTCGGATTTATTCCTTACCCCAAATCCTTGTATTCAGATCCAGTTCCTTAACAATATCATACATAAACTTTATAGTCGAGATATCTTCATTTACCGTTTCCGGACTTAACAACGATTTAAAAACAGGTGCTTCGAAATAGTTTCGGTTCAGAGGAAAAGCGATATACATCCTCGATTCGATAAAGGATAAACTGATGTTATACTTTGTTTGATGGTTGAGGTTTAGTATCCGCTCCATCATAGCAGGTGTAAGGATGTATCTGGATTCGACCTGATCTGAGCCATAAGTCACAAAAGTCTTATCAAAGTCTACATTCTCCAGTTGAATAACATCTTTACTACCAAAAGAAAACAGGTTCTTTGAAAACCATGCACCAAAAGCTGTTCCGAAATTTTTTGGCCTGACAATGGTTACCCCGTTAAATTTCTTGTTAAAATCGGCAGCAAAGATAATTCCTCTAAAAATGTTGTGCCACTCTGTTTGGGTTCCGTCTTTTGTTTGGGTTACTGTTTTATATTCGGCATGTACCTCAGCAAAGTAAAACCGGGTTTTATCAGCACATCCAGTTACCAGATCCTCTGTTTTATAACGATCAGGCTCATTGCTAAACAACTGTGTGTACATAAACTCCGATGATTCAATTCCCTGGTAGGGGTTAATCGATAAGCTTTCATCTAAAAATTTAAGGGCAGCACCAATTACATTGGTTTTGTAGGCATTTTGGTAAGCCGTTAAAGAATCGTTGATCTTAAATAACAAAACACTACCGTAAATAAGAGGTATTAAGCCGCTAATTACAGCAGGAATAGGAAAACCTAGGATGAAGCCTAAAATACAGAGCAGAATACCCGCGACAATAGAAATATAGCCTTTGGTTTGGGTAGCGGCAATTCTTTTGCGTTCTACCTCCATTGTAGCCAAAACTTGCTGTAAGGCTACATTACTTGCAATATCGAACGACATTAATTATTGAAAAGCTCTTTTGCACTAATATTTTTGCGCTCTTCAGCTGCGGTTTCTAAAACAGCAATGGGCTGAAAATTTAACATTCCAGCAAATAAACTGCCTGGAAACATCATAATCGCATTATTGTAATCGGTTACCGAAGCATTATAGGTTCTTCTGGCAGCGGCAATCTGCTCCTCGCTTTCGGTCCAGGTGGTTTGCAGGTTAATAAAATTGGTATTGGCTTTTAAATCAGGATAATTTTCGATGTTAACCATTAAACCTTTCACACTGCTGCTCAACTGGGCGTCTAAATCTGCTTTTTCTGCATTGCTGATGTTTGGTGAGCCTGCTTTAGCTCTCAGTTCAACTATTTTGGTCAAAGTCCCCTGCTCGTAAGTGGTGTACTGTTTTACCACTTCAACAAGATTTGGAATAAGGTCGAACCGTTTTTTAAGCATTACATCAATGGCCGAGAAGGCATTGGCTACCTGGTTTTTCTTCCCGATAAGCGAGTTGTAAAAGAAAATCCCGATAAGGAATATAAATCCGATAATAACGAGGGCAATAATCATAATTTTAGTTTAAGGTTTAGAGAATAAAGATAAGAAAAGGTTACAAAATGTTATCGCTTTTCATTTTGTTCCCGTTCACGTCTTATCCGCCGCTCTAAGCGCTTCTGTTTCCTTTGCATATGATTGGCCCGCATGGCTTTAAACTTTGCAATGTGCTCACGTACTTCATTCTGCTTTTCTTCCGTAATACCGATGCTATATTTTATGCCCGTAAAAAGGCTCTTCCAGATCATGTTGAAGAAAGATGTATTTGCCGGCCTGCTGTAATTAACGGTTACGGGTACCAGCTTTCCGTCTGCACCGGGGTTTTCTGATTTGATGATTAAAGCATTTGCTAAGAAAGAAAGAAAACCACGGGTAACCAGGTGATCTTTTTCTGGGTCGTTTTTCATCAGCGCTACAGAAAGGTCGTAGTAGGAGAACGCTACCGTTCCTTTTGTGCCTAAATCGTTCGCTTTAAAATTGAACTTCAATTTATCTACACTCCCGCGGTTAATGCGAACCAAGCCTAATGGTTTGGTAATCTGATTTAAAACCCGAGCATTAAAATTGTGTAAAACCCCATTGTAAGAAAAGGCACCATCTTTAGCGGTAAGATCAAATATAAAATTTACATCAAGCTTTCCCTGCCCAAAGAGGTAAGTGTTTAGGTTAACCTCCATAATGGGGTTTATGGCTTTAATTTTCTCAAGGTTGGTGGCGTTTTTTATAATGCCCGAGGTATGCTCGAAACTAATCTGCCCCTTTTGGTTACTCTCATTGTTGTAAACAGCGTAATTCACATTTATATCCTTCAGCTGGATTTTCTGGACCAGAATAGGTGCATCAAGAAGCTGCAAAAGCTGATGGGGAAACTTTCCGACTTTGCTTTCCTGGTGTTTTTTTGGGAGGCCATTATGGTTAAATACTGAAACGAAACCGTTGGTAATGGCCATTTCCTTTGCCCAAAGTTCTTGTTTGCTAATGTATAAAGGCAAATCAATCCCATTAAGCATAATGTCGCTCATCTTGATGTTGAAACGTTCCTTCGCAAACCCTGCAACTTTGCCAAAGTTCATCTCATCGTGCAGTGGTACCAAAGCAAAACTGTTAATCCTTAACTTACCCGTTGTTGCCCTAAAATCCAGTTTATCTAATTGGATATCGTACATCTTGTCTGGCGTGCGGTATACATAGTTATTCAGATTAATCACAATATCTTTAATCAGATAAAATCTTGTAGGATCTTCGGCAGAGGTAGAATCTACCAGCAGGTCGGTTAAGGTAATATTGAGGTCATCAATAGAGAAAGGTACTGAATTGGGTACATTTTTATTGATGTATTTAAAACTTACATCCTTAAACCTGATGCTTTTAATGCTAAACTCTTTCAGGTTTTTAGAGATGATAGCATAAGGCGATTTAATGGGCCTGGGTGCACGCCCCTCGTTAAAAGCAAATTGCTGGTTAACCATTGTTACCTCAGGTTTATCAAATATGATTTCTTCCAGCTGAAGTTTTTTTTCGCGGTACAAGGTTAATGGGTGGAAGTGCTTCACCACCAGTTTTTTTAAAGAAACCGTATATAAATTATTTGGCGCTCTTTTTAAGGCTATGAGTTGCTTAAACCGATTGGTATCAGGTATTATTTTTACGTTCTGTAAGGTAGCATTGCCTGTAAAAACATTGGTAGAAACTTTGGTAAAACTAATGGTATATAAACTATCGGTTGATTTATAGAGGAGTGTTTTGATCCTATCGGTTAAAATAGGGCGCGACTTAACATTTAACAACCAGGCTATACCCGCGAGTACAATAAAAACACTGAGTAATGTACACGCAATCCATTTAAAAACTCTATAACGGTATCTTCTGGTATCAGGCATTAAAAAATGAGCGGCTGTGGTTTTATTAGCAATATACGGTTATAAACATATATTTGAAAAATGTAAGATCAGTTTTTTTCTCTCCGGGCTTTCCGTGCTGCTTTTCTGTCTGCCCGTTTTTGTTCCCTTATTTTTTTTGCAATTACTTTTTGCTGTTTTACCGGATTCTTTTCAGGGACCACACCAACGCCTACAATATCCTTTATACCCACAAAAACAGTTTTCCACATCAGGTTAAAAAAGGAGGCCGAATTAATCCTGGTGTTGGTCATGCTTGCTGTTCTTGGCGCTTCGCCTTTTTGCGGATTTTCATTTTTAACTAAAATGACATTGGCCAAAAAAGACAAAAAACCTTTTTCCTTGGTTCCCTCGCCATCAATATTGTCTGATAAGAGCTTTATTTTCAGGTTTGTGTACAGCATGTTCATCTTGCCCGATGCTGATCTCAAATTTCCGTTTGCGCTGAAATCGATATGTTGCACATCGCCGCTTTCTATCTCTATTAAACCCAGGGCTTTCGATAGTGGGTTTAAATTTTTCAGATCAAATTTACCCAGATTCGCGCTGTAGGTAAATGCACCATTATTATCGGTAAGGTTGAAATCGATTTTTACATTCAGCTTTCCGGTACCCATTAAAAGTGCGTTTAAATCTGCCAGAGCATGGTTCTTTTTGCGCAATTGTAAACTATCGTTGGTTACGTTTAAAATGTTTCCTGTTACCGCTTTAAAGTCAACCGACCCAATTTTTTTACTCGCCGGGTTAAATTCAGCATATTTAACATTAATGTTTCTCAGCTTTACCGTATCAATCAGGGTAGGTATGTTTAATCTTTTTAGGGCCATATGCGGGTAGTTTTGGCCTTTATCAAAGCCTGGAGGGGGCGGCGATTCGCGGCTCATAAAAATTGCTACATTTGCCGGGCCAATCCTCAACGATTTTGCATGCAGTTTCTGGTCGGTGTTTAAACCGATAAAATCAACCCCGTTAAATTCTATTTTATCAAAATTGAAGTTATACCGGTCTTTCTGGATCTTGTATTTTCTTGCAAAAGTAAGCTCATCGTACAATGGGGTAAGTTTAAACCCTTTAACCGTTATTTTTTTTGATGCAGTAGAGCCTTTAATGGTGTCAACTTTCATTGAGTACATTTTATCTTTCGTTATCGATTTATAACCCGCAATCTGAAAGGATGCATCTTTTGTATAGTAAAACCTTGTTGTATCATTTCCCGAAAGTGAATCCAATAAAAAATTGTTAATGTTAATATCGAGGTGTTTGATCGAGTTTTTGGTTTTTTTTGCTGCAGTTTTGTTGATATAATCGAAATCTGCATCTATAATTTTAATGCTTTTAACATGTATCGATTTAAAAGTTTTCGAAATCTGTTCGTAAAGCGGTTTTTCATCTTTTATGCTATCGGGTTTCTTGGTTACTTTGTTAAAAATCATATTGATAGATGGCTTTTGTAAAAGGATTTCATTTACAGCTATCCGTTTTTTAAAGTAAGCCGTTAATATTCCAACACGGCTGATCTGTAGTTTCTTCAGTTTAAGCTCGAAAGTATGTGCAGGCGCCAATTGTATTTTCCTTAAGCTATCGAAAACGGCTGTATCGGGTATTAGTGTAACATCGCGCAGCGCCAGGCTACCTGTAATTACATTTAAGTTAATGCTTTTAAAATCTATCCTGTAGAGGTGATGGGAGCCGTTATAAACTCCGGCCTTAATTTTTTCGGTCAATATGGGTTTCCATCGGGCACTTAAAAACATGGCGCCAAATGCTACAATTAAAATCAATATACCGAATATGCTTCCTATCCAGATCCAAACTTTATTTCTATGCTGAGCTGTCATTTATTATGGTTTATCGATAGGTAACAGATAGAAGAGCGAAAGGTTTTCTCCGCTTATCGTCATTGCGAGGAGGAACGACGAAGCAATCTTAATGCACGGGATTCTGGGTAACGCAAGTTAACTTCTCGTTGCATAAGGTGGTGGTTGTGTTTTGAGTTTATTAAATAGAAAGATTTTTGGAGCGCAAGAGTCCTGCAAGCAACATTGTTTGTTCCTTTGCTTCGCTTGTACGCTTCGGCCGTCGTTCCTCCTGCCTGCAGGGTACCGCTTCGCCAAGGGCTAGATGGGTTAGGACGGTGGCAGGGGAAACCCCTCATAGTAGCAAGAACAGCTGTAATCTAAACCCGACCTTAGCGGGATGCCACAATTTTTTCAATTGGGGCAGAAGCGGGGGCGGGACTACAGCCCTCCATAGGCACCGAAGCCTACATTTTCAAAAACATCCTGACTTATTTTATAAAAAGGAGTTATTAATTTTTTGGAGCGCAAGGGCAGTATAAGAAACATCGTTTGTTCCTTTGCTGCGCTTGTACGCTTTCCCGAAAAATCGGGATACCTCCTGCCTGCAGGGTACCGCTCCGCCAAGGGCTGGGTGGGTTAGGACGGTGGCAGGGAAATCCCCTCATAGTAGCAAGAACAGCTGTAATCTAAACCCGACCTTAGCGGGATGCCACAATTTTTTCAATTGGGGCAGAAGCGGGGGCGGGACTGCAGCCCACCATTGGCACCGAAGCCTACATTTTCAAAAAAATCTTTTTTAACAAGCATGAAGTCATTTGGGGCCAATGTTAATGCCGTTGCGATATTCCCATAATAGTAAGATTGCTTCGTCGTTCCTTCTCGCAATGACGTGAAGATCATAATCGTACTGTAAACATTTAAACAAAATATGTCAATTTGTCACTTTTAATTTTATTTATGTATTTTTGCAATCCCCAAAATGTTTTTAAATAATGATTGATTTACAAGTACAGGATAAGACGCACGATGAAGCCAGGCAAGGTGAAGCTTTAATTTTAGATACACCAATTAAAGCCGATGCCCGTAAATTATACATCGAAAGTTATGGTTGTGCAATGAATTTTGCTGATAGCGAAATTGTTGCCTCTATTTTATCCGAAACTGGATTTGAAACCACAGGGGATTATCACCAGGCTGATGTAATCTTCATCAATACCTGTTCTATCCGCGAAAACGCTGAAACCAGGGTTAGGAACCGCTTGTCGCAGTTTGGTGTCGAAAAACGCCGTAACCCGAAGTTAATTGTTGGGGTTTTGGGTTGCATGGCAGAGCGTTTAAAATCTAAATTTTTAGAAGAAGAGCGGTTGGTTGATGTAGTAGTTGGCCCTGATGCTTACCGCGATCTGCCTAACTTAATTGAACAGGTAGAAAGTGGACATAAAGCGGTTAACGTACTTTTATCCCGTGAAGAAACTTATGCAGATATTAGTCCGGTTCGTTTAAACAGCAACGGAATAACTGCTTTTATTTCTATTACACGCGGCTGCAATAATATGTGTTCTTTCTGCGTGGTTCCTTTTACCCGTGGCCGCGAACGGAGCCGCGATGCCCATTCCATTATACAAGAAGCAAAAGGCTTATTTGAAGCTGGTTACCGTGAGGTTACGCTTTTAGGCCAAAACGTAGATTCATATACCTGGACATCGGAAGATGGAACTGAAACCGTAAACTTTGCGCAACTTTTAGCGCAAACAGCTTTGGTTAATCCTGATTTAAGGGTACGTTTTTCTACTTCGCATCCAAAAGATATTACCGACGAGGTTTTACACACCATTGCTAAATACGATAACATCTGTAATTATATCCACTTGCCAGTTCAATCAGGTAATACCCGCATATTGGAGTTAATGAACAGGACTTATACCCGCGAATGGTATATTAATCGTATTGATGCCATCCGTAACATTATCCCGGGTTGTGCAATTTCTACTGATATTATTGCTGGTTTCTGTACTGAAACAGAAGAAGAGCATCAAGAAACCCTGAGCATGATGGATTACGTTGAATATGATTTTGCATATAACTTCACTTATTCTGAAAGACCAGGAACTTTAGCTGCCCGCAAATTGGAAGATGATATTCCTGAGGAAGTAAAAAAACGCCGTTTAGCTGAGATTTTAGCTAAGCAACAAGCACATTCGTTAATGCGCTTACAAGAGTGGGTGGGTAAAACCGTTCGTGTTTTGATTGAAGGCACTTCTAAAAAATCTGATCTGGATTATTGCGGAAGAGGAGATAGCGGAGCAATGGCCATTTTCCCTGCCATTGAAGGCGTTAAACCAGGCCAGTATGCAAATGTATTTATCGAAAAATGTACATCAGCTACGTTAATTGGTAAAATAGTATCATAAAATCCCGTCATGCTGAACTTGTTTCAGCATCTTAAATTGAAAGACTCTGAAACAAGTTCAGAGTGACGTAACTTTAGAAAGAATAAATGGATACACAAAATATTAAACAACGGTTCGGTATTATTGGCAATTCGCCATTGCTTAACCGTGCTATCGATATTGCAAGCCAGGTAGCACCAACTGATATGTCGGTGTTAATAACAGGCGAAAGTGGTAGTGGTAAAGAGGTGTTCTCGCAGATTATCCATCAAATGAGTGCCCGTAAACACGGTGCTTTTATTGCCGTAAACTGTGGTGCCATTCCCGAAGGAACCATTGATTCTGAATTGTTTGGTCACGAGAAAGGATCTTTTACAGGTGCACATGAGGCACGTAAAGGTTACTTTGAAGTAGCAAACGGCGGAACCATTTTTTTAGACGAGGTTGCTGAGCTGCCTTTGGGTACACAGGCACGTTTGCTGCGTATTTTAGAAAGCGGCGAATACTTGCGCGTAGGCTCATCTAAAGTTCAGAAAACAGACGTTCGCATTATTGCCGCAACCAATGTTGATGTATATAACCGCGTTAAAAACGGAAAATTCCGCGAAGATTTATATTACAGGTTAAATACGGTTCCATTGCGCATACCGGCTTTGCAAGAGCGTAAAGAAGATATTTATTTATTATTCAGAAAATTCTCTGCCGATTTTAGCGATAAATACCGTAGCCCTGCATTACATTTGGAACCAGATGCGATTCAGATCTTAACCAATTATAGCTGGCCGGGTAATGTTCGTCAGTTAAAAAATATTGCTGAGCAGATCTGTGTATTGGAAAAAGACCGAAATGTAACCGGACAAGCCATTTTAAACTATATCCCGAACGAGGCCGGAAGTAACCTGCCAATGACGATTAATGCGCAGTCGAAAGAAGATTTTACAGAAAGAGATATTTTGTACAAGGTGCTTTTCGATATGAAAAAGGATATGGTTGAGCTTAAAAAACTTGTTGCCGAAATTATTCAGCACGGCGGAAATACCGCTACCGTTTTGGCAGATAATCCTCAGTATATCAATCAGCTATACCGCGATGTAGAACTGCCGGCAGGGCAAGAGCATGCCTTTACCATTCAGCAACCTACACCAAGCAATAATAATAACAATACTGATTATTTTGCACACGAGGCCGAAGAGGTAGAAGAATCTTTATCATTAGTGGATAAAGAATCAGATCTGATTAAAAAAGCATTAAAAAAACACAAGGGTAAACGTAAGTTTGCTGCACAAGAACTGGGCATTTCAGAGCGTACCCTATACAGAAAAATTAAAGAATTAAATTTATAGCTTCATCGCCTTTAAAAACAAATTATATATTTATATACTGATGAAAATAAAAATATTTGCTTTAATCCTTGTTGCTTCAATACTGAGCGCCTGCTCTTATAAATTCAGTGGAGCATCAACAACAGGATTAAAAACGGTGGTTGTTCGGGTATTTGAAAATAATGCACCATTAGTGGTACCAACACTAAGTAACCAGATTACCGAATCGTTAAAAACCCGGATCCGTAATCAGACCAAGTTGATTATTTCTCCTACCGGTGAAGGCGATGCATCGTTTGAAGGCAGGATAACGGGCTATGATATTAAGCCAGTTGCGCTTCAAAATAGTGCTACACCTACTTCGGGTGCAAACAGATTAACCATAACCGTTTCGGTAAAGTATAAGAACAATATAAAAGAACACGAAAAAGAAAGTTTTGAAGAAAGCTTTACCAGATATTTCGATTTTCCGATCAATGGGGCACCAATTCAAACCTTATTGCCCGGAGCTATCGAAAATATCAACAAACAATTATCGGAAGATATTTTTAACCGTGCATTTGCACAGTGGTAAATAAAGCAGGATTCTAAAAGACAAAATTTTCAAAACCCGTCTACATTTTTTTAACTTAGCGGCAAACCTCGATAATGGATAACAAAAAGCTACTGGCAGATTTACTTGCGCAACCTGGAAAGGTTGGACCAGAGCATGTATCCATGTTGCAGGAAATGGTGGCGCAATTTCCATATGCCCAGCCCATTCATTTACTGTTAGCCAAGGCTAACGCATCAGCAGTACCAAAAGCAGCACTTTATAGCCAGGGGCATGTACTGTTCCATATATTAAATATGGTTTCAGTCCGCGAAATAACAGAAGAAGAAGAAATTAACGAGGTAGTTGCTGAAAATACACAGGATGAGCAGGTAGTTTTTGAAGAAATGGGAGAATTAGCTCCAGATCTTCACTCAGAAAACCCAGTAATTCCTATAGAAACGCCAAATCACCTGCCGGGTATTGATAGTCATTTAATGGACCTGCCTGCAGATGATGATTCTTTTATTGAAAGTGTAGCTGCTACCGATTT
The DNA here is from genome assembly GCF_000708285.2 of Pedobacter borealis DSM 19626. Taxonomy (GTDB): domain Bacteria; phylum Bacteroidota; class Bacteroidia; order Sphingobacteriales; family Sphingobacteriaceae; genus Pedobacter; species Pedobacter borealis. Next base: position 70,435 of record NZ_JAUG01000002.1, on the reverse strand, counting down.
CTTTGCCTTTGAACAGAAATTAAGTACCGATGTGGTTACGATCGCACCAGAAATTGAAACGGTTGTTCCTGATGAGCCCGAAAGGAATTTTGTTTCGCAATATAACGACGATAAGCTTCCGTACACGTTTTTATGGTGGTTGGCTAAAACCCGTAAAGAGCACGAGCAGATTTTTCAGCCTTATGCCCGCCCTAACGCTGGTAAAGTAAAACCACAGCCGCAAAACAACCAACAGCAAGAAAGAGCTGAGTTTCAACAGCAATATGTAGAGCACATCTTTCACATTCAAACGCCTTTCGAGGTAGCCGATCATTTAGCAGAATATCCTTCTGCCGAAATTAAAGATGCAAAGGGCGCTGAAATTATCGAGCGATTCTTAAAAGAAGATCCAACAATCAAGCCTCCGAAGCCAGAACAGATAGACAATGAAAATAAGGCAAAGAAAAGTGCAGAAGACAATTACGACCTTGTTTCGGAGACTTTAGCTAAAATTTATATCGAGCAAATGCTTTATCACAAAGCCATAGATACTTATAAAAAATTAAGTTTGAAATATCCGGAAAAAAGCCGTTACTTTGCCGACCTTATCCAATCTATAGAAAAGAAATTTTAAAATATAATATTACCATGGTAACCTTTTTAATCATTTTATTAATTATTGCGTGTGTGGCCTTAGGCTTATTTGTTTTGGTACAAAACCCTAAAGGCGGAGGTTTAGCTACAGGCGGTGGCACCAGTAACATGTTTGGTGTACAACGTACCGGCGATGTTTTAGAAAAAGGATCGTGGGTATTGTTAACTCTGATCGTAGTGTTAACCCTTGCTGTTACTACAATTGCTAAAACTAGCGGTGGTACTGCAGCGGTTGGAAACTCAGCTATTCAAGAGCGTTTAGATAAAACGCCATCACCATCTCCACTTGGTGGAAATTTAAACAGCACTAAACCTGCTGCTTCGGCTCCAGCTAAAACAGACTCGACAAAGAAATAAGTAATACTTACCCTTATTTTATAAAGCTTTCCTCAAAAGGGAAAGCTTTTTTGGTTTTTTAACGATGCTGTATCATAAATATAGAATTGCCATCCTGAGAGGTTAATTTATGGCATAAAAATCAATATAAATGACGTTTAAATTTCAGGTGGTATATAATTCCCCTCTTTTAGAGGGGTGTCCGCAGGACGGGGTGTTCTATTTGTCCTAGCCGGACAGGCTTCTTTCTTTTTGGTGTCAAAAAGACCAGCACAGCTAGCTTGAATGCCGTTGAAAACATAAAGGCCCATGAAAAAACAAAAAACACTGGCTGAAAATTTATTCATTTGTATTATAGTTTTCAGCTGCATTCATGAGGGCTTCGCCGTTTTCTTTTGAAGCTAGTGGGTTGGCTTGAGCATTGCGGCCCGAAAAATTTGTTAGGCCGTATTTATTAGAACGGGGATACGGTGCTACGGCCTAGTTGGGCGGAAATACAAAATCGGAATAAATGGCTCATATTTAGATGATTACAAAATAACGTCAATGGTAGCCTGTCGAAGGACCTGTTTAGAAGCTTCACAAAGCGTTTCGACAAGCTCAAGGTGACAAAGTCCGAATGGAATCACAACTTATGGTACAACCTCTTTTGTTTTTAACATTCCGTAAAAAATGAATCAACCCTTTGTCTCTTAACACACATTTAACATAAAAAGCTTTAAATTGCAGCATGAAATTAAGTGTGCTGGTTCTATTTACTGCTCTCGCCGTTGGTCTTTCCATCGGGATGGTTAATTTTTATTTTCAGCATAGCCTGTATTACATGGCTATTTCTTTTGGCGTATCGTTTCTGTGCAGTTTTTTGGTTTTTTATTATTTGCTGGAGAAATATATTTACACCAAAATTAAACTCATTTACAAACTCATCCATAACCTTAAATTAGGTAAAGATTTAAAAGATGCGCTCGGCGAGTACGTGAGTTCTGATCCGATTAATGATGTAGAGCAAGAAGTAAAGGAGTGGGCAGGTGCAAAGAAAAAAGAAATAGATTTATTAAAAAAACAGGAACAGTTTAGAAGAGAATTCCTTTCAAATGTTTCGCACGAGTTTAAAACCCCGCTTTTTGCCATTCAAGGATATATTGAAACGCTACAGGACTGTTTGGTAGATGATCCGGATCAGGCTGTATTGTTTCTAAAAAAAGCTGAAAATAATGTAGAGCGACTGAGTTATTTAATTAATGATTTAGACGTTATTTCAAAATTAGAAACAGGCGAATCGCCAATTAACTACCAAAAATTCGATTTTGTACAATTGGCGAAAGAGGTAATGGAAAACCTCGAAGACCGCGCTGAAGCAAAAAACATTAAACTCTTTTTTAAAGATAAATATACTGCCATTACATTGGTTTCGGCCGATCGCGAAAAGATTAGGCAGGTATTAATTAACTTGCTGGTAAACAGTATTAAGTATGGCATTGATGGTGGCGAAACAGCCATTAAAATTTTTGAACTGCACGATCAGGTTTTGATCGAAGTTACCGATAATGGCATCGGCATAGAGGAAAAACATTTGTTGCGCTTGTTTGAACGTTTTTATCGCATTGATACCCACCGGGCGAGAGAAGTTGGAGGCACAGGTTTAGGTTTAGCCATTGTAAAACACATTTTAGAGGCACACCAACAAACCATTTCGGTAAGAAGTACACCGGGCATAGGCACAACCTTTGCTTTTACACTACAAAAAGGAGGCTAGCCTTAGTGGCTTGATAATCATTCTTCCATTTTTGCCACGGAAACACGGAACGCACGGTAAATATGACATCTGATTTCGTTCCGAAAGCAATTTACAACTGTTGATAGATCCGATATTAGCGAACATCCCGATTTAAGCAGTTGTCTTAACTATTTTATAGTGCATGCTATTTCGGCGTAAGTTTCATCGGGATAAAGCGTTTAGCGGCGCTATCGTAACCGAAGAACTTGTCCACGCCGTTTGCCAAAAAAACTATTTATTTCAGTATCAGCTACCTAAAACGATAGGAATAAGCCAAGCTTGATTAAATAAGATAATATTTAGTTAATATAATTAAGAAATTAACATTAACTTAACATTGGGCTTGTAGCTTTGCAACATATTAAAAATTAACATGAACAATATTTTTAAGTTCTTTACACCTCAAGACAAAAAGTTTCATCCGCTTTTCGAGCAGGCAGGTAGCAATGCATTAAAAATTGCAGAAACCCTTTTAGAAATGGTTAGCACAGGTGATGCTGAAAGCAGAAAAACAATTTTTAAAGAAATTGAGCGCTTGGAGCATGTAGGTGATGATATTACCCATTCAATTTTTCTTGAACTGAGCAGGAACTTTATTACGCCATTTGATAGAGAAGACATTCATGCATTGGCTACTGCCGTTGATGATGTTGCCGATTATATTTATGGTACTGCAAACCGTATGCAGATGTATAACATGAATACCATTAACGAGCCGATTGTTAAAATTGCCGAGCTTTTGGTAGAAATGTGTACTGATATTGATAAAGCAATTAAAGAATTACGCAGTTTCAAAAACATCCGTGTAATTGCCGATGCTTGTATCCGTATTAACAGTGGCGAAAACCAGGCTGATTATGTATTTACATTAGCGGTAGCCCGTTTATTCGAATACGAAACCAATGCGATTGAATTAATTAAACAAAAAGAGGTTTTACAAACGATAGAAAAAGCGACAGATAAGTGTGAGGATGTGGCGAATGTGCTTGAAACTATCTTGGTTAAAAACGCTTAATAAAAAACAAACATGGTAACTACCTTATTGGTTGTTGTTGTAATTCTGGCTATTGCTTTCGATTACATTAACGGCTTTCACGATGCCGCTAACTCGATTGCAACAGTTGTTTCTACAAAAGTTCTTACGCCTTTTCAGGCGGTTTTGTGGGCTGCGTTGTTCAATTTCGCTGCCTACTTTTATTTTACTGACCACAAAGTAGCCAATACAGTTGCTAAAACGGTAATCGAAAATTATATCACTTTAGAAGTTATCCTTGCAGGTTTGGTTGCTGCAATTATCTGGAACCTTTTAACCTGGTGGTATGGTATCCCTTCAAGTTCATCACATACCTTAATTGGCGGTTTTGCTGGTGCAGGTATGACACATGCTTTACTTATAGGCGCTAGTCCGCTTGATGCTGTAAACACGGGTTATGTAATAAAAATTGTTTCTTTCATTGTACTGGCACCGATAATCGGTATGGTTATATCAGTTGTATTAACACTGATCATTATCAATATCTGTCGTTATGCTAAGCCAGCAACTGCTGAGAAATGGTTTAAACGCCTACAATTGCTTTCTTCTGCTGCATTAAGTTTCTTCCACGGAGGTAACGATGCCCAAAAGGTAATGGGGATCATTGCAACAGCTTTAATCGCCTCAAAAGTAATTCCTAATTTCGAAGCCATGCCTGCATGGGTGCCAATTGCCTGTTATTCGGCAATATCATTAGGTACCATGAGTGGTGGCTGGAAAATTGTTAAAACAATGGGTTCCAAAATCACTAAAGTAACCGCACTGGAAGGTGTTGCTGCCGAAGGCGCTGGAGCAGTAACTCTAGGTATTACAGAGCACTTCGGTATCCCGGTTTCTACAACACATACCATTACAGGTTCGATTGTAGGGGTAGGTGTGGTAAAAAGCGTTTCTGCAGTACGTTGGGGTGTAACCATCAACTTAATCTGGGCCTGGATTTTAACCATTCCGGTTTCGGCTACATTAGCGGCCATTATTTATGCCGTGATCTATTACTTAAAGTAAAAACAAAATCTTTAATATATTCTTAAGAGACCAAAGCTAATTGCCTTGGTCTTTTTTGTTTTTAACCGCAAAGAACGTTAAGTTTTCGCAAAGCGATGTTTTGTTTTACCACAGAGGGCATTGAGTTTGCACAGAGTAAACAGAGAAAGGTGTCTCGATCCGATAGCTATAAGTAAAAATACTCTATCATCTCGACCGGAGCAACGCGAAGTAGAGAGATTTTTGTACTAAGTTATTGAAATCAAATCTAAAAGATTTCTCCACGGCGGTCGAAATGACGGCTTTACTTTGTGGATGTCATCCTGAGTGCAACGAAGGATCTTTAACTGTACTTTGCTATTCATTAAAAGATTCTTCACTGCGTTCAGAATGACAGTAGAGTTACGCGCTTCGCAGTTAATAAAGCCATAGGATGCACTAAAAACACCGTATACCTAAATTAAATTCTAATTCTACCCTTGTCTGTGGTTGTCCTAAACTACGCTCAGCCTAACCAGGATTTAACCATTTTTTCTTTGCGCTATGCACATTTTCTGCACAAAATTATTGTTAAAAGCCTACTTAAACATTCTTCTTCATTTCCTTCGCTACTTCTTTTGCAACCAGATCTTCACTTTTCTCCAGATTTGCTATAATACTTTCCTGATTTTTTGTTGAGTGATTTTGGCTCATTTTAAAAACATGGTCGATGTGTTTCACCAAAACTTCGAATCCTGTAATTGCCTTTAAATGCTTCTGAATATATGCTTCATCCATTTTATTAAAGGCAGCAGGACTTGTTTCAGGATTTTCATACTGATTTGTTAGTTCTTTTACGACATGATAAGTTTCTTCAGAATCCATGAGTCTGATAGAGCCTTTAGCCTGAACCGTTTTATAATTCCAGGTAGAAACTGAGGCCGGTTTTTCGTAAACTGATGCGCTGATATAAGCATGCGCACCGGTAAAAACAGCCATCACGCTCGGATTTTGCTCAAATGCCATATAATGATCGGTTTTGGTCATGATGTGGCCGATAAGTTTTATCGAATCGTTATGGATTACGGTTTGAATCGGTACCTGTGTAACAACCGGATATTCGCCATCAAAGCCGATTAATGTGATAAAATTATTTTGTTGCATAAACTCAAGAATCTCATCTTGATTGCCTGCTGTAGAGTATGAGGTTCTGTACATGATTTGTGCTTTTTTACTGCCCGACAAAAGTAGGTTTCGGGAGGAATACCAAGCTGATGTGATATTCCAAGTGTTCTTGTGGTGCGTTTGGTAGTTAAATATAAATAAGAAAAATTAAAACTTAACGCTTATTTCAACTGAGTCAACTCCGTTTTTTGGCAATACCCAATCCGGACCGTCTTGAATAAGTCTTTTCGCCTCCGCATCGGCTTTTTTGTTCAGTGATTTTATAACGCTGATATTGGTTGGCCGCCCGTTACTTTTAACTTTGAAACTTAAAATCACAAATTGCTCCGGACCTTTAGGGTTATAAAGTTTGTTGTTGTTCTCTAAGTATTGGTTATAGTTGATGGTAGACACGGGAACAGGTTTCGTAATGCTATCAGCTGATTTTCCATCCAGGTTTTGTTCTGCACGCAATGTAATTTTTGGTGCAGCAATATTTTCTTTCTTACCCCGACTATATCCTACTATCAATGCAACTTCGTTTAGCGATTTATTCCCACTTAAAGCACTTTTAATTGCATTAGGATCTTGCAGGCCAGCTACAGGCAATTCTTTAAAACCAATAGCATTAATCAATAAGTCCTTATCTTTTGCATTGCTATCGGCAGGTAAATAGAAATAACCTTTAGCATCTGTTGCGGTTACATTTTTAGAACCCGCTAACTTTACCACAGCACCTGGAACAGGTTGGCCATTGCTTTGGTCTACAACGTTGCCGCTAAACGCAATTTTACTTGAGCCAAATGCTGGCGCTGCTGCCACTACAGTCTCACTTATCGTAACTGGGCTTGGTCTGTAATTGCCAAAGCCTACCGCGCTCTTCGCTTTAGCGCGATTGCTCTCGGTTGCAATTTTCGCCGCTTTTACCTCGGCCATTTGTTGCTCTGCCCGTTCTAATGCCCGTTTTGCTTTAGTGTTTTTCGCTAAATCCCCTGTTTTTGCGGCTGTAATTGCTTTATCTATCAAAGCTGCCTTTGTAGAGTTTTGCGTAACCGTATCTTCTTTAGGTTTGGGTTGAACTGAAGCAATATTCGTTGTACTATCTAACTGAACCATCACACCGCCCTGTTTATGTGCAGCAAGTTCTGCATTCCTGCGGTTGGTTTCGCGCATAAAGAATAAAATGCTTACTGCAATAAAAGCTACTGTTGCGGTTGCTGCAATACTTAACCTTTGGGTAGTAATGCCCCAAAGCTTGCGTTTTATAGGTTTTTCAGAAACACGGTCGTACAGTTGTTTTTGTAAAATAGAAAGTGTTTGCTTGCGTTTGGGCGATTGTTTCAGCCCCTCTAATGCTTCGGCAACAAAAGGGTCTTCCAAAGCCTGTCTTTCTACAAAGTGCATAGCCTTAGCATCAAGCTTACCATCCAGGTAATCTTCCAGAACATCAATATCTAACCAATCGTTATTCACTACTGTTTTTCTCTATACAAATCTTCAAATTCCGCTTACCATTTTGGATGTAACTCTTAACTTTAAGCATGTCGTAGCCCGTAATATTGGCTACTTCTTTATAGCATTTTTCTTGTAAATAAAATAAATCTACGCTTTTTCGCTGTTCTTCGGGCAAAGTTTCCATACACTTTTCCATAATGGTAAGCTGCGTTTCTTTTGTGTTGTCTATATCCAGATGCACAAACTCGCTATTTTCCACAAAAGTATCGTCTAATGAGACATTATTTTGCTTCGCCGATTTACGTAGTGCCATTAGACAATGGTTCCGCGTTAAAACATGAAGCCAGCTTTTAAAGTTCTGTACCTCATGTATTTTCAGCTTCGTTACCAGTTCTTCAAAAATTTGCATTACCGCATCCTTACTTTGCTCTTCATCTTTGAAGTAGTTTAAGCAAACCCCGAACACCAAATGCATGTATTTATTGTAAAGCGTGCCCAACGCGTCTAAATCGCCTGTATTTTTATACTGGGCAATCAGTTTAGCGTCGTCTTGCTGGGCGTTCCCAGCTGTGTTTTTTATAAACCTCAAAAAAATGGTAGCTATTTCGAATTATCTTTCAAGTATAAAAAATATTTCTGAGTGATGGTACATAAACTAATTTTTTAGGAAGAGAAGGGCCTAAATATTTACGTTGTTCCTTATCTTTTTAAGCGGTTTAACATTGTTGCCATGTGCAAAGGTTTATCTTTGAGGGTAAATAAGAATTATGGCAGTTGTTTTGCTAAACATGATTAAACACACAAAATGAAAAAGATCAATATTTTATCGGCATCACTGGCCATGCTGGTATTTGCAAGCCTAAATGTTAGCGCACAGATTAAACTGAGCGATATATTTAAAAAAGTAACCGAAAAACAGGGCACTACCACAGCTGCTACCGGAACGCCGTCTACTTTTGAAATAGGACAGGGGATTAAGGAAGCGCTACAAATTGGTGTTTCTGCAGGTGCCGAGAGGCTTTCGCTTAAAGATGGTTTTTTAGGCAATCTGGCTGTTAAAATTTTGATGCCTCCTGAAGCACAAAAAGTTGAAAGAACATTACGCGGCATAGGCTTGAACAAACTTTGCGATAATGTGATTGTAAGCCTAAACCGTGCCGCAGAAGATGCGGCTACCGAAGCAAAGCCTATTTTTATCTCAGCCATTAAACAGATGACATTAACCGATGCGACTAATATCCTGTTGGGTAACAAAGACGCAGCTACCGAATACTTTAAAAGGGTAACTACTTCCCAGCTGATGCAAAAATTTAGTCCAATTGTAACTACAAGTTTAAATAAGGTAAATGCCACCAAATATTATAGCGACTTAACTACACAATACAATCGCCTGCCTTTGGTTAAGCCTGTAAATACGAATTTAACCGAATACGTTACACAAAAAGCGATAGATGGTTTATTTGTTGAAGTTGCGAAGGAAGAACTCAAAATCAGGGGCAACTTAAGCTCACGCAGCACAACCTTGTTGCAAAAAGTATTTGGTTACGCTGACAAGAAAAAGATTTAATCTGTTTAATTGTGGTTCGTGAGGACACGGACTGCGGCAGTAAAATATAGCATACGAGTTTCCTCGGTCTGTGTCCTCACAGACCGAAATTAGATTTAAGTACAGGGCATTGATTTATGGGTTTGTGAGGAAGCGAACCAGAGCGAAGGATAAAATCGATCAACACAAAGTTTGTATTAAGTAAAATATAGCTTCTGCTTCCCTTCAAAAACCGCAGACACAAAAACTATTTGTAAAATTGTACATGACGAAAATCAGCACCACATTAGTTTCTATTTTAATTCCCTGCGTTGCATTAATTACTTCCTGCAAAAGCAATAAATCCGAGGCAGAAAATGCGAAAGCCGTTTTAGATACTGTTTCTTTAAGTAGTAAAAATTTCGCGTTAGCCTATCAGGACGGAGATAAAATTGTAGCCACGAGTATCGATACCATGAAACAGATTTCGTTTGGTGGTGCTACCGATCCGGCTATTTCTCCTGATGGAAATAAACTGGCCTACACCCTGAGCGATTCGGTCGGGAACAGATCCATTTGGGTTGCCGACATGGAAAACAAAAGCCAGGGGAAATTGCAGGTAAATAGCAATAATTATTATCAGGCCATGTGGTCGCCTGATGGAACTGCGATCGCTTTCAATATTTTTAAGAGCAAAAACTTATGGAAGATAGGTGTAATTAAAACCGATAACTCTGGATATGTGATGCTTGATAGTGCATCTAAAATAAATGTTTATGCGCCAACCTGGAAAAATGAAAAGGAAATCATCGGACAGGATCTTACCAAGCTTTACACCTTTGATATTACCGGAAAGTTAATCGATACTAAATTGATAGCCGATTTGATTGGGAAAGAATTTTCCATTGCGAGTAGCAACCGTTTCTTTTATGCAAAAGACGGGAAAAAACTGATTTTTAATGCAGGAAATGCCGATAGTTTAGACGGATTAACGGGGCCGAGTGAAGCAGTTTATGTTTTAGATCTGGCCAGTAAAAAAGTACAACGGATTTCGCCAAAAGGTATAAACATTCCTTATGTTTTTCTTACGGCCGATGATCGGATTTTTTATAGCGGAGCTGAAAAACCCTTTACACAAAGCAAAATATATGTTTCTGATTTAGAGGGGAATATTAAAACGGTAGTGGATAAAGGAAATAACCCAACGGGTGCATTGAAATAATCTGTTTATTATGCCAAATAAAACAAGAATCGTTATTGTAGGAATTGGTGGGGTGGGTGGATATTTCGGAGGCTTACTGTCTAAGAAATATAGCAACGGAAATGATGTAGAAGTTATTTTTGTTGCCCGTGGCGAACATTTAAATGAGATCCAAAATAAGGGTTTAACTGTAATAAAAGGGAACGAAAATTTTGTAACTAAGCCATATCTGGCTACCGATGATTATAGTAAAGTTGGCGTGGCCGATTTTATTATAATCTGCACGAAAAGCTACGATTTAAAACAAACCATCAAAAAGTTAAAACCCTTAATCAGCCATAGTACGATATTGTTGCCACTTTTAAATGGCGTTAGCGCAAGTGATGAAATTTTAGAAATCCTACCTCATGCAAATGTTTTAAAAGGCTGTGCATTTATCGTTTCCAAAATTAAATCGCCGGGTATAATCGAAAATTCCGGTAATATTCAAAAGCTATCTTTTGGTATGGATGGACTAATAGGCGAAGCGGTTTTACGTCTGAAAGATTTAATGCTTGATGCGGGAATCGATGTAATGGTTTCTGATAAAATCTCTACCGCCATCTGGGAAAAATTTATATTTATTTCTCCTACGGCTACCGCTACATCTTATTTCGATAGCTCTATTGGAAAGGTATTGGAAGAAAATCTTGAAACTGTTCTGAAGTTAATTGAAGAAGTGAAAAACCTTGCCCTGACTAAAGGCGTAACCATTAGTGATGACATTTCGGGCAAAACATTAAATACGATGAAATCGATGCCCTACGAGGTTACCTCGTCCATGCACCGCGATTATCTCAATCAAAAACCACAAACAGAAGTTGAGTCGTTAACAGGCTACATTGTACGGGAAGCCGAAAAACTTGGCATTCCAACACCAACTTATCATAAGCTGTACGAAGGGCTGCTCAAAAGAAGAATGTAGTAAATCGCTAAAAATCAGTTGTTTTTGGTCGAGAATGCCAATTTCCTAAAAAAAAATAAAGAAAATTTAAAGTAATATTGAGTTTCATCCGTTTACTGGGTTATTAAGCAAAATTTAGTGCCAACAAACGAACCTCAAAATATCATTTCAACGGTTGCCAATTATGGTAAGCGCTTATTCAGTTTCATCCGTGGAAGGGTGAATACGGATGAGGATGCGGAAGATATTTTACAGGATGTTTGGTTTCAGCTCAGCAATCAACCCGAGGCTGGCGCCATCGAGCAGATTAGTGGATGGCTATATCGGGTGGCAAGAAATAAGATCACCGATAAATACCGTAAACAAAAAGAAGAATCGTTAGAAGATTTCGCTTTCGAAGGTGAAGATGGCGAAATCAATTTTAAAGAAATTTTACTTGCCGAAGCTTACTCTCCAGAAGAAGAAAGTTTAAAAAAACTATTCTGGGATCAATTGTTTTTGGCACTGGAAGAACTGCCGGAGAATCAGCGTTACGTGTTTGTTCAGAACGAATTGGAAGAACGTACTTTTCAGGAACTGGCGGATGAAAGCGGAGAGAATATCAAAACATTAATATCAAGAAAGGGTTATGCTGTAAAACACCTGCGTAACCGTTTACAAAATTTATATCAGGAATTTATTAACTATTAAATTTGCAGAGACATGATGAATAGAAATTTTAATCGGCGCAAGAAATTTATTTTCTTTTTACCCGTAGCGGTGCTTATTGCAGCGGTATTGGGTTATGTGGTTATGTTTTTATGGAATTGGATTTTACCTGAGGTGGCACATGCAGGCAAACTTAATTATTGGCAAGCCCTCGGTTTACTTGTGCTGTGCAGGTTGCTTTTTGGGAACTTTAATAAAGGTGGCCATGGAGGACATAATGGCTTCCGCGAGCGGGCAAGGAGCATGCGTGCCAAATGGGAGACGATGAACGATGAGGAAAGAGCAAAATTCAAAGAAGAATACAAACGGAGATGTGGCGGATGGGGCCACCATCGCAATAAGGAATAATTTAGAAGCCTCGATTAAATTCGGGGCTTTTTGTTTACTATGCCATCATTCTGAGAGGTATCGTCATCTCGACCGTAGTGTTCCAAAGGAACTCCTTTGGAGGAGAGATCTTCAAACTGTATTAAAAGATTTCTCCATTCCGTTGCACTTCAGTCGAAATGACGACCTTTCTACTGATTTCCATTCGGTTGATGTTAACAAACTCATTATTAATCCTTCGAATCTATCCGATAGCTATCGTATCAGGATGACATAAAGAAAGGATGATTAATCACTTAAAAAGATCCTTCATTGCATTCAGGATGACAAAATTCCTTAACGAATAAAAAAATCAAAATAATTTAAAGTAAAAATAAAGTTGTTTCGTCTTCCTATATAAATAACAAAAACAAAGATGTGTTAGTCAATTTGTTTAGGATGAATTGGTTACCGAAAAAAATATAGAAGATGAAAAAAATATTAAAAACCATAGGATTCGGGATTGTACTTGGTGCAGTCGCTTTCTTCATACCGTTCGTGTTCAAATTTATATTGGCCATCATGCTGATTGGTTTAATATTCAGGATTTTTATTGGTAGACGGCGCCACTATTTCCAGAACCGCTTTAACGGTTTCGAGAATCATTACAATCCAATTGTACCGATCGATAACCAATGGTACAGACCAACAGTACAAGGCAATGGAACAGTTAACAACATTAACGTAAATTATTAACCGCCATGAGAGCATTTAGAATATTATTGGCGTTGGCTGTTGCCGCAGGAACTTTTTACAGCTTAAATGTACTGGCCGTTCAGAATGGATACCGCGATCGGTTAGATTTTAAAAACAGGCATTATCATAATGATTGCCAGCAAGAGCATCATAGAAACCATAGTTACAGTCACCATAGCAGAAAAATGGACGATACCATGATTACGCCTATTGACAGTATAAACAAAGTAAATAGATAACGTTATGTCACAGGTACTTTTTTTAAGCGATCCATCTCAGGCCGATGTTAATCCGATTTTGGGTATGGCAAACGAGCTGATTACCCGAGGGGAGAAGGTAACTTTCTTTAGCTCGGACGAATTTAAGGTCCCTATAGAACAAATCGGCGCTGACTTTAAAGCCTACAATCAGGAATTGAATATTTTTCAAGGGAAAAAGGCGGTTGATGAAGAAGAGAAACCTAAATCGGGATTAATCAGCGCACTGCTTGAGCCAATGAAATTTATCGATGATATTTTGGTTCAGATAAGGGGTTTGAAATTTGATTACGCCGTTTTCTCGCCATCATACCCCTATGCAAATATCATTACACAGCTATTGGGCATCCCTAAAACGGAGCAGGCGGCTTACAGCTAATATTGGCTTAAGCCGATAAATTAACAGCATAAATAACAATTAAAATTAAACAAAATGTACAACGAACATAGATGCCATTCGGGCAAGATGCATAGTCGCTTCGGCGCAGGAGAAGGAAGATTTGGAAAGCACTTTGGTGGTCCTTTCGGTCACCACAAACATGCCATGTTTAACCAGGGCTTTAGAAAAGTACCTGCTAATATTGAAGAAACAGAAACCAGCTTTATTATTGAGCTTTTTGCACCAGCTTTGGTTAAAGAGAATTTAAAGGTGGTTACCAAAGATGATGTATTAACCATTTCTTACCAAGCTAAAGAAGAAACCGATTCGGCTAAAAAGTATAGCCGCAGAGAATATAGCAACGGCACTTTCGAAAGAGCTTTTGGCCTAAACGGAAAAGTTTTAGTAGAAAATATTTCAGCCAGTTACGCTGATGGAATTTTGAAGGTTACCCTACCTAAAAACCCTGAAACGAATACACCAGAAAAAGATATTCTGGTAGACTAAGTTTCGTCTATTATAATTTCCAGGCCCTCGGTTGTTTATAGCAATCGGGGCTTTTTTGTTTTTATGCCATCTAAAGCGTTGCACATATGGCCTTCAAAATCATTTAACACATCGATATTAAAATGCCGTTTGTTATTAGCGGTATTTTAAGGTACTTTTGCTAAAAGACATAAACACAATAGATTGAATTTTAACGATTTTAATTTTAACCCCGATTTATACGAGGGCTTAATGGCCATGGGGTATAAAAGCGCTACTCCAATACAAGAACAAGCCATCCCGGTAATTTTAGATAATCATGATCTGATTGCCTGCGCTCAAACCGGGACAGGAAAAACGGCCAGCTACCTTTTACCCGTAATGGATAAAATTAGCAAAGCTGCCGATAGGCACAACAATACCTTGATACTGGCTCCAACACGCGAGCTTGCGCAACAGATCGATTTACAGGTTGAAGCGCTAGCTTATTTTACCAATATCAGTTCTTTAGCTGTTTACGGTGGGGGAGATGGTATCGCTTACGAACAGCAAAAACGTTCTATGCGCAATGGTGTAGATATTATTATTGCCACTCCGGGCAGACTAATGGCACATTTATCTTCAGGTGTGTTAAAACTGGAACATTTGCAGCATTTAATTTTAGATGAAGCAGATAGAATGTTGGATATGGGCTTTTACGACGACATTATCCGCATTATTAGCTACCTGCCAAAGAAAAGGCAAACACTTTTATTCTCGGCTACTATGGCCCCGAAAATAAGAACCATGGCAGGTAAGATTTTGCACGAACCGAAGCAGATTACCATTTCAATAGCTAAACCTGCTGAGGGGATCGATCAACAAGCCTATAACATTCACGACCAACAGAAACAGGCCTTATTAACCGATATTTTTAAAAGCGGGCAATACAAAAGCAGTATCATTTTCGTTTCGACCAAAGAAAAAGTAAAAGCGTTGTATAAAACCTTTAAAGGATTGGGTATTAAAGCAGAAGCTTTTCACTCCGACTTAGGGCAGAAAGAACGCGAAGATATTTTACTGGCTTTCAAAAACAGGAGATTGCCAATTTTAATCGGAACGGATGTATTATCCCGCGGAATTGATGTAGAGGGAATCGACCTAGTGATCAATTATGATGTTCCTGGCGATCCGGCTGATTATGTACACCGTATTGGCCGTACGGCAAGAGCTGCAACCAAAGGAACGGCCATTACATTGGTTAACGGTAGAGATAAACGCAAGTTCGATAACATCGAAAAATTAATCGAAAAGGAAGTTCCCCGCATGCCACTGCCAGAAAGCATAGCTGCAATAGAAATTACGCATGTGGAGGAAAAACGGCCCCAACATAATGGTAAGAAAAAGGTTTGGAACAAAAAGAAAAAACCAAAACCTTCTGTATAAATTATTTAAAAACGCCATAAGTACATTTCTTATTGGCGTTTTTCTTTTATAAATTATCTTTGCGCTAACAATGGCAAACTTCATTATTATAGGTTTATGCATTTTAGCCGGGATTC
Organism: Pedobacter borealis DSM 19626; assembly: GCF_000708285.2. GTDB lineage: Bacteria > Bacteroidota > Bacteroidia > Sphingobacteriales > Sphingobacteriaceae > Pedobacter > Pedobacter borealis. The sequence continues at coordinate 54,972 of NZ_JAUG01000002.1, read as the reverse complement.
TTTTCAGAAAAAGTAAATCGCTCCCCAAAGATGCGCACAAAGGCATTAATGCCTGGATTATCTATATCGCACTACCCGCAGTTTCTTTTAAATATCTGCCACACATAACCTGGACTAAGGATCTATTCTTTCCTGTACTGGCACCAATTTGTGTCTGGCTATTTGGTTGGTTATTTATTACCCTGTATAGTCGCATCCGGAATATTAATAAATCCACTGCCGGCGGGTTAAAACTAACCAGTTCTTTAAGTAATACGTCATTTGTAGGGTTTCCTTTAATTGTGGCTTATTTTAGCGAAAAGGAACTGGCTGTCGCCATTATCTGCGATCAGGTTACCTTTATGCTTTTAGCTACCATTGGTGTTATTGTGGCCATCCGCTCCTCGCAGAATCAAAAGTTAAGCCCAAAATTGGTGCTGAAAAAAGTATTGACGTTTCCGCCGCTTATTGGTTGCGTTTTAGCGCTGACCCTCCCGCGTTTTATTGACCGTTCTTCACTTGATCCATTGTTTGAGAAACTATCTGGTACAGTTGGTCCATTGGCATTGTTTTCAATAGGTTTACAATTAAAATTTGGCGGTTGGTTTAGCGAATTGAAACACATCAGCTTTGCTTTATTATATAAACTGATTTTAGCGCCATTGGTAGTTTTAGTTATGGCACTTGTTTTAGGTATGAATGGAATGATTACCAAAATAACGATTTTCGAAATGGCTATGCCAACACTCGTAACCGCTGGTGTGGTAGCCGATCAGTATAACCTTAATCCGAAGCTTTCCAATCTGGTGGTTGGAATCGGAATTTTATTGTGTTTTATCACCACGGCTTTATGGTGGTTGGTGTTAACTTATTCAGGCCTGGTTTAATTTGGCCTCTTTGTTTTACCACAGAGTGCGCGAAGAGGTGGCACACAGAGAGCACAGAGTAGGTTATTTAGAACCACAGGTTTATGGTGGTTGGTGCTGACTTATTCTGGACTGGTTTAATTTGTCCCCTTTGTTTTGCCACAGAGTGCGCGAAGAGGTGGCACAGAGAACACAGAGCAGGTTATTTAGAGGTGTGAACTAAATTAAGAAATTTGATGGATCAGATGTCAAGACCAAGCTCTAGCCTTGAAACACGCCTCGTTTCTCAGTGCCCTCAGTGAAAGTCTCGGTTTCCTCTGTGGTTAACAACAAAAAAGCCACAAAATTTCTTCTGCGGCTCCTTTAATGATTTAGGTTTAGTTACAAAGCTAATTTTTTAGAAATTGCAGATGGAATACCTGCTTTGTTCAATAAAATTGCTGTTGTTTTATATTTTACGTAGTTTTTGGTTACGTATAAATATCCTTTATAATCGTTACTTGCTCCCCAAGAGTTTTTAACGATATAATATTCTTTACCTGTTTGATCTTTGGCTAAACCAACAATGTGCATACCATGATCATCAGTAGTTTGGTAGTTGTCGAAAGCAAGCTGGCGATTCTCCTGCGTAATTTCCATCTCTGGCTGCGGACCGTTAAACATATCTGCTTTTTGTTTCACGGTCATATCAGCGAAAGGTGTTTGTGGAACAAAAGCAACACCGTTTTTCCAGCTGAAGTTTTTTTCGCTTACATCTGTAGCCCATGCAACAGTATAACCACCTTTTAAAGCGTTATCGATGATGTCTGTTAACTCGTTTACTTTAACGTTATAAACCTGATCGAAAGACCAGTTATCAGGCACTAATAAGGTAAATTTGCTATAGAAAGGATGATCGTTGAACGATGAAAGTTCTACATAGTTGTCGGCATTTAAACCTACCACTTCCTGAGCGAAAGTTTTTGGTGTGTATTTTTTACCATTGTACGTAAAGTTCTCTGGTACTGTACCTAAATAAGCATCAATTACACCAGTATAAGCTTTTAACCAGTTTAGGGTTAACTCGCCATTTGCATTCTTTACAACAGCTTCTAAAACACCTTTTTCGATATCGCCAAGCTCTGCAGTTTTATTAATTTTAGTGCCATAATTTAATCCGGTATATACCTCTTGCGGAACTGCACCGTATTTTCTGTACATATTGATTACATCGTGCAAAGCACCACCATCGCCTAATGATACCGCACCATGCATACGCACGTAATTTTTGCCTTTTTCTACATAAGCGTTACGGGCCGAAAAAAGCTGAGATAACGTTATGGGCTGTTTACCCGCTTTAATCATTTCTGATTCTAAAAATGAGTTGGTAGAGTAGCTCCAGCAAGTTCCTGATGATCCTTGATTCTGAACTGGTGTATTGGCCAGGTTAATCACTTCAGTGAATTTAAAAGAAGAAGCACTGTTTTCGCTTTGGTTGTTTTTTAAAGAATAACGAGATTGTCTTGCGCATAAGTCGCCGATATAGATAACGACAAAGCCAAACCAATCACACTGATTTTTGTGTAGTTGATCATTTTTTTATGAATAATTAATAAAGTCAGCGAATGTAAAAATACTTGTTGATTTGGCGCCAGAAAATTTGTAATAAACCGATCATTTTAATGCAACAATATTGAATTAACATTCTGGCAAACTGATTGGAATATTGGTTGCCAACCCTCCGTCAGATGTTTCTTTGTATTTGGCATTCATATCGAGGGCGGTTTCCCACATAGTATTTACCACTGCATCCAAACTTACTTTTGCCTTATCAGGATTGCTTTGTAAGGCTAACTGGCTGGCTGTGATGGCTTTAATGGCGCCCATGGTGTTTCTTTCGATACAAGGGATCTGTACTAAACCGCCAATCGGATCGCAGGTTAAACCCAAGTGATGTTCCATGGCAATTTCTGCTGCCATTAAAACCTGTCTTTGCGAGCCACCTAAACACTCCGTTAGTGCTGCTGCAGCCATGGCTGAGGAAACGCCAATTTCGGCCTGACACCCGCCCATAGCAGCTGATATGGTTGCTCCTTTTTTGAAAATACTGCCTACTTCTGAAGCACAGGCAATAAACTGGATGATTTTTTCTTCGCTGTAACCATCGCAAAAGGTAATAAAATATTGTAATACGGCTGGAATTACGCCTGCAGCACCATTGGTAGGGGCAGTTACCACACGACCAAAAGATGCATTTTCTTCATTAACGGCCAGCGCGAAGCAGCTTACCCAATCTAAAGTATAATTAAAGCCGTTTCCGCCTTTTCTAATGGCTTCTACCCAGCTATTATAATCTGAATACTCACTTTTATCAATTAATCGTTTATTTAGCGGAAATGCCCTTCGCGCCACATTTAAACCGCCTGGTAAAAAACCTGTGGTATGGCATCCACGATAAATACAATCGCGCATAACCGCAAAATGCTGCAGGATGCCTTTTTTTGTCTCTGCTTCAGTGCGCCAGGCCAGTTCGTTCTCCATTACGATTTCGCTCACCTTTAAACCCGTAGATAAACACCAGTGTAAAAGGTCTTTTGCTTTTTCTACAGGAAAGGGAAGGTCAACCTGTGGTTTCTTACTATTGTCTTCGCCTTCTTTTACCACAAAACCGCCACCAATAGAGTAATAGGTTTCTGAAAATGCTTTTCCACCTTTTAAAAATGCCTGAAAAGTAACCGCATTTGGGTGAAAGGGCAAACTTTCGGCAAAAAGAAAAAGCAGGTCGTTATCGTAATCAAAATCAAGAATTAAATGATCAGCAAGATTTAATTTCTTATCTCTTTGGATGCGCTCGAAGGTTGGTGTAACGGCATCTACATCAAAAGTTACCGGATCAGCTCCTGTTAAACCGAGTAGAATAGCTACATCAGTTCCATGGCCTTTACCTGTTTTGGCAAGCGAACCATAAAGCAATATTTTTATGCCCTCAATTTCATCAATCAAACTGTTTTGGGCAAGCGAAGCTGTAAACTGTTGTGCGGCCCGCCATGGGCCTAAGGTATGTGAACTGGATGGGCCGATGCCTATTTTAAAAATATCGAAAACTGAAATCTGTTCCTTGATCATTATGAATATAGTTACACAAAGCTAAGATAAGTTTTTGAGGAATTTGCTTAGGTTTGTAAACTGAAATTTTAAAGCCAATTTTAGCTAAAAAAGTTAGTAATTTAGCTATCTTTGTTAGTTGTTAGAAACTTAAGTAACAATTATTAAGATAAATTTATTAGTTTAATTTACTATCGTGTTTAGAAGCTAAAGGTTTCTGTAAATATCAAACAGCTGAATATAGTTATAAAATAAAAATGGACCACTCTGTAATAAACGATTTAGATATTATTGATTTTGCGGAAGACTGCAAATCGTTTGATATCAATTTGTTTCAAAAAAAAAAATATGGTATTGTCCAAGTTTATGAAAATGAAAATCAACCAGTAATCTTTTTAAAAGAAGTTGATTCATTCGATTTTATAATATTAAAATTAATTGCTGAAATCCATAAAATTTGTTGGAATTTTCAAAAAGTTCTTTTTTTATACGTTTATACAAAAACGGAAATCAGAATTTATAATTGCTCTGAAAAGCCATTTGGCTTTAATGAAGAAACTAGAGAAAATGAAATCGTAAATAATTTAGAAAATATAGAACTTTATTCTTGCAAACAGACTGACAAAGAAAAACTTCAATTATTAAATATAATATTTTCAAGAATTGCTATCGATACTGGGTTTGTCTGGTCTTCAAATGAAGCAGTCGAAATCAGAAAGAATATTAAACTTCAAAATAGGGTTGATAAATATCTGATCCAAAGCCTTATTAAAACTGCAAATGCATTAGATAAGAGAGGACTAAAAAATAAATTCATCATCCACAAATTGATTATGCGTTCTCTGTTTTTGTTTTATTTGGAGGACAGAAAAGCAACTTCTCAAGAATTGTATCAGTCTTTTTTACCAAATGCAAATTCCTTTTTTGATATTTTAGACAACGTTGAAGCAACCTATAATTTGTTTGAAAAATTAGCAGATGATTTTAACGGAAGTCTTTTCAACTTTGAAGATAAAGAAAAAGAGTATATTACATTAGAGCATTTAGAATTGATTAAGAACTGCTTTTATGATGGTTATATAGATGAGATAAATCCAGTTTTATTTAGAGATAAATTATTTGATTTTAGTATTATTAGAATCGAGTTATTAAGTGAAATCTATGAAAATTTCTTATCAGAACTAGACAAGAAAGAGAAAAAAGATACAGGAACTTTCTACACTCCGCCATCATTGGTTGAACTAATTTTAAACGAAAAGCTACCTGTTAAAAATAGGGAGTCAGAATACAATATAAAAACTTTAGACCCAAGTTGTGGCTCGGGAATTTTCTTGGTTCAAAGTTTTAAAAGATTAGTCAAGCGCTATGAAAATAAGCAGAATAAAAAACTAAATAATTTTAATGTTTTAGTTGATATTTTAAAAGCTAATATTTTTGGGATCGAACTTGATTCAAAATCAATAAAGGTTGCGGCTTTTAGTTTGTATTTGGCTTTATTAGACAATCTTGATCCGAAGACTGGTTGGTGGAACAAAACTATTCAATTCCCTTATTTAGTTAATGACCCCGAAGACACAGGTTTAAAAGAACAAGGGAATAATCTTTTTAAAAGAGATACGATTTCTGATTTGTCTGAAATCAAGGAATTACGAAATTTTGATTTAATTGTCGGAAATCCTCCATTCGGAGAACTTCTTTCTGAAAAGAAAGATGTTGAAAATATTCAGAAAAATATTAGGGCTTATTGCAGTAAAGAAAAATTTGCTAAAGACATGGTTTTGCCGTTCTTACATAAAGCCATATCGTTTGCCCCTAATGGCCAAGTTGCTTTAATTTTTAATACCAAAATTCTTACAAATAATGAAGGGACCTATCAAAATTTTAGACATTGGTTATTCAATGAAAACTATGTAGAAAAAATATATAATTTTTCGATTTTAAGGAATCCTCCTAAATTCTCTGGGGGAGAACTTTTTAGCTCAACAATTGTTCCTATAAGCATTCTTTTTTACCAAAAAGAAAAACCTAAAACTTTACTGGACACTATAAGTTACTATGCTCCTAAGACTTACCTTAAAAATGATATTTTAGAAGGAATTGTTATTGATCCTTCTGATGAAAAGCATTTGCCTAGAGCTGAGTGTGAGAAGAAAGAATCTAAGATCTGGAAAATCGCAATGTGGGGAAGTTATTTCGATTTTGAGCTAATTGAAAGTATTAATAAAAAGTACATAAGTCTAAAAGAATATTTTAGCAAAAATGAAATTTTGTTTAGAACAGGATTAAATTCCGATTCTGAACATCCAGATTTTCTGCCAGAAAAAATAATTAATGCAAAAAAAATTAGCAGATACTATACTTTAAATAATGCAGATAATATTGTTAAAAATGATTCCAAATATTACAGAAAAATTAATGCCAATCTTTTTAAATCGCCATATATTATTTTAAAAAGATTTCAAAAAGATAAAGAACTTGTTGCTTCTTATATTGATTACGATGCATATTGTACCACTACAGGTATGATTATCAATGAGAATTTAAAAATTTCGGACAAGAAAAATATAGTTGGTTTAATTAATTCTGAATTTTCGAGATATTACTTATTTATGATTACTTCGTCTTGGGGAATAGAACGAGATCAAGTTAATTCGGATGAATTTGATGAATTGCCATTTATATTTAAAGAAGAAGATGGAAAAATTTCGGACATTTTAACTGAAATAATCTCAATCAAGAAATCAAACAAATTATTTCAAGATATTTCACACTTAGAGAAAGAAATTGACCAAATCATTTATAATGATATTTTAAAACTCTCAGAAGATGAGCAAATTATTATTCAAGATACTTTAGATTTCAGTTTAGAATTATTTGAACGACAAGCAAATTCAGATGCTGTAAAACCAGTTTTTAAAATTGATCATTACATTAACAGAATAGCCAAAGAGCTCAACGATTGGTTGGACGATGTAGATTTAAAAGTTTCAGTAACGCATTATTTAATAGATAATAAGTGCCCTTTATATATGGTAAAGTTATCTTTTGGTAGTGAACAAAAAGAAACAGTAATCTCAAAAGAAAATATAAGACAAGAACTTAAAATTTTAGATAAAAAACTTTGGAATGAAGAAAGAAAAAATCTTTATTTCAAGAAAAAATTAAATTATTTTGATGGAGACGATGTGTATATCATAAAGCCAAATCAAAGAAGGTTTTGGAGTCAAACTGCTGCTATGGAAGATAGTAAATCTTTGTTAGTAGAAATAGCAAAAGGAAATGGCTAAAAACATCAATTTAATTAATAAAGTGAATCTGAGTTTTGAATTAAAATGCTTAGGCCTTTTGATTCAATCATTTAGTTCAGTAATTAAAGAAAACTTACTTACGACAGAATGGGAAGAAGAATCAATTTCTGCTCACATTGTACAGCATCTTCGGAATCTTAAAAGTGATTTTATTATTAACTATGAAGTGCCATTGGTTGAAAAAGATATTTACAGTGCGATAAAAAAGGTGAAGAACTCAAACAGGATTGATATTTTCTTTCAAAAAAATCAATGGGGACAGTTAGAATATTTAGAATATCATGTTGAAGCTAAAAACATTTCTTCAGTTGAATGGAGAAAATCAACGGGAGCAAAAGTTAACGCATCTCAACAACAAACCGAATACATAACAAAAGGAATAGAAAGGTTTTTAACTGGGCATTTTAAAGATAAAAATGGCTGCATGTTGGCTTACATAGTTAATGGTAAATTAGACGATTTATTGTTGAAAATCAATAATAAAATTGAATTACAAAAGAGTAATCTTGAAATTATTAGTTTTAAAGAACAGTTAATTAATAACCATAGAATTTATGAATCTTGTCATTCACAAAGGAATATAAAGCATTTATTTTTTGATTATTTAAACTAAAGAAATGAATAAGTTAGAAGCTAAAGTTCTAAAAGCGATAAACACGAAAAAACTTAATCCTGAAATTTTAGGAGAAAGAAAATGGTACAATTATTTTATTAGAGTTACTGAATTAGTTTGGAGTAGAAATTTTCGAGATGGCTATTTAAGAGAGATTTATAGTGAGAAAAGTGGTAATCATTTATTATCCTTGAAGGTGTAAAACCTTAAAAATCAAACTCAATAATCTCATCATCCTTAAGCATGCGCTCTACAAATTTCTGATGATTTTTAGGCGTGCCTGTAGCAATCCAGTTTCCTGTGATAATATTATCTACCAATTGGTGTTTCCCTCGTTGTGGTTTGAGTTTACTTTCACGGAAAACTTCTTCATAACTTTCTAAATTGCCATGGGTATGCTGTTTTTTAACAATGCGGTAAAGCCTTTTGGTAAAACGACGATCGCCAATTTCTTCTAAAAAGGGAAAAATAATCAGTGCCAACAAAACCACAATGGTTACCCCTATAGCCTGTTCGTAGTAACCAGAGCCTACGGCCATTCCAATTGCAGCAACAATCCAGATAATACAGGCAGTAGTGAGCCCTTTAACGCGGTTTTCTTCCTTGAAAATTACCCCAGCGCCTAAAAAACCGATTCCAGTAACAATGTTAGAGGCAATGCGGTCTTGACTGGTTGGTCCGATTTTGATGGACAGAATGGTAAATAGGGTGGCACCCAAACCAATCATCATCATGGTTTTGAGTCCGGCAGATTTACTTCTGTATTCGCGTTCTGCTCCGATTATGCCACAAAGCAGGGTTGCCAATAGAAATTTATTGATTTCACTTTGTGTAATAAAATGGTTTTGGTCTATGATCTCGTTCATCGCCTTGAATTATCAAAGGCAAATTAATAAAAATCGTAACATCTTAGGCCATTTGCCCGGCCACCATTTGAACTATTTGGAAAATATTTTTCATAACCCACACCAATTTCAGATGTTCCGCTGGTATTGGTGTAGTTGATTTTAGAGGTTGTAGCATCATGACTGATGCCTAACCTGAATTTTTCGCCGTTTGTTCTGCGGTTAAAAATATCGAAGATTACAGAAAAAACAATCGCATCATTTCCATTCGAATTTCCATCGTTAAGGTACCATATGCCTGCATTTATGCCCGCATATTTATATTGCATGCCCGCACTGAACGATTTTACGTTGCCCTGTTTGTAGGCAACAATGGATGGGATGAGGTAATTCCCATCGCGATCGTACTCATCTGGCACCAAAGTTAACTTGTAACTTAAATTGCCTGAGATACGCATCGGCAATTTGGCCTGAAAACCTGATAAGGATTCATCCGGACGGTTAAGATGATGTACTGCTAATCCCATCATGAATTTTCCCACCACCAGGTTGGCACCTGCATTGGAATCGAAATAATACCGACTATCTACACTTGGTCTTTCGGCGCCAGAAATACTACCAGGAATGTAACCCGTGTTGATATCGATCTGATCACCAAAAACAAGTTTATCCCAGTTTAGCTTTTGGTTGGTAATGCCTCCCTGCAAGCCAAATGATAAGGCAAAATCGTCTCCACCGATAATATAGGAATAGCTTAGGGCAATATTGTTCTTTACCAGGTAAGCAGTACCCTCGCTGCTGCGGTTAAAAATTAGACCAATGCCGCTGTTTAATCTCCGTAGATTGAGATCGCCAGAAGCACTCAGGTACGAAAAGTTACTGGCTAAACCCGTCCATTGGTTGCGGTATAAGGCATTAAACCTAATGTCGCCCTCAAACTGACCTGTTAAAGCGGGATTTAAGTAAATCGGCGCATTGTAAAACTGCGAATAAATGTGGTCTTGCGCCGAAATCATTAACGGCAACACTAAAGCAAGCCAAAATAATATTATCCCTCTCCTCATCATCTTATTAAATATATTACACCCGTTTTCTTTGGAGGAGATGAATCGTAAGTCATCCCTTTCCAATCGCTGCCATTGATAAATTTTATATCTACTTTCCAGTAATAAACACCTTGCGGTTGTTCTTGTCCTTTATAAGTGCCGTCCCAGCCCTCCAGCGGTGCGTTATCATCTAATTTAGTCGTTTCCCAAAGTAACTGTCCCCATTTGTTAAAAACAGACATTTGCCACTCTTTTATGCCGCGACCTTTTGCTTTGAAGATTTTAATCTCGTTTTTCGCACTTGCGGGCATAAATGAATTCGGGATATTTAAATAACCCGGTACACCAATAATCCGCACCGATTGGAAGGTGCTTGAAGAACAACCTTCTTTGTTCAGCACTTTTAGGGTTACATTATAAGTGCCTTCATTGGCATAGGTATGGTTTGGGTTTTGCAGGGTTGATCCCGATCCATCACCAAAAGTCCATTCCCAGCTTACGGCATCGGTACTGATATCCTTAAAGGCAAATGAATAATTGGGAATAGATACTTCATTGCCTGGAGTAACGGTAAAAGTTGCTACAGGTGGTGGCACAACATGGATTAAATTGGCTATGGTAGTGCTGTTTGTACAGTCAAGTGCATTGGTTGCTGTTAAGGTAACTGTATAATTTTTCCCCGAACCATTAAAAGTATGTATAGGCTCTATAGCGTTGGATGTGAGCGAGCCATCTCCAAAATCCCAAGCATAACCTATTGCACCAGTACTGGCATTTTTAAACTTTACGGTAACCCCATCACAACCACTTGTTTTATCTGCTGCAAAACTTATGCTGGGTTGGGGCAAAACTTCAACAGTTTCGATTGTTGAAGCATTAGAACAGTTGTTTGATGCGTATAAGGTAATGGTATATTTTTCAGGTTGGGTAAATGTATGTGATATGGTTTCGGGTGCAGTATGGGTTACTGTAGTGCTTCCATCGCCAAAATCATAAACAAAAGTGCAGGCACCTTTGGTATTGTTAAAGAAATCGACTTTTAAAGGTGCACAACCTTTAAGTTGGTTGCTGTTTACTACCAATTCTGGCGTAATGTCATTAGGCGAAACGCGGATAGAATATTGTGACTCATTGCTTCCACATTCATTAGTTGCAGTCATTTTTACAACATAGTCTTTAACAGTTAAAGTGGTATAGGTATGGCCTATACTATTCTTATCTGTAACAGTTAAAGGTGCCGAGCCATCTCCAAAATCGTAGGTATAGTTGGTATAATTTCCAGGTGAAGTATTGCTAAAGGTAACAGGGAGAGGAGAGCAGCCCGTTGTTTTATCAGGAGAAAAAACGGAAACTGGTTTTGCTTTTATTAAAACGGTTGAAGTTTGTGTGGTGGTGCCACAAGCGGTGGTGGCCTTTAAAGTAACAGTGTAAGTAAGATCTTTTCCTGTTGGGGCTGGCTGATAGGTAACAGCTGCTGGCTGAGCTAAATTTGAAGTGGTACCATTTCCAAAATCCCAGTTAAAGGTAGCTGCTGTTAGCGAATTGGAAGTATTGGTAAAAACAACACTTAATGGCCCGCAGCCAGATGTTGCATTTTGTGTATAGGCGGCGGTTACATTTTGTATTGTGCTAAAAGTATGACTGGTTTCATCACTATTACAGCCGAGGCTGCTTGTTACGGCCAATTTGATAATAACGCTTTCGTTGTCTGTTGCAATGGTATAGCCAGGAAAGGTAATTCCTGTACCAATCTGTACGCCATTGGCAAACCAGGTGTAAGTATTGTTGCGGTCTATATAAGGCGTAGCCGATATATTGGTTGGCGTTAAAACAAAGGGTGAACAACCTTTATCTGTATTAAAAACTAATTCTGCCTTAGCATGTGGATTAACCGTTATCTTAATCTGGTTGCTTAAATTGTTACTGCAAGGGCCGCTGGCTACCGATCGACGGTAGTAAATAGTTACCGTTGGTGTTGGCGGCGTAAAGCTTATGCTGTTGGCGCCCAATACATCGCTCCAGGCTGTTCCATTTAAGCTCGATTGCCATTGGTACACGTAAGTTCCGCTACCACCACTCGGCATAGTACCTGTTAAAGTTGCAGCAACTGTGCCGACGCAGATGTTTTGATCTGCAGAAATGGTATTGTTGGTTAGGCCGGGCAAAACAGTAATCTGTAGCGAATTACTAGTTGATGTACAGATGGTGCTGTTCACCAATCTTCTGAAATAGGTTGAGGTGCTTACAATTAGGCTTATGTCTTTATTGATGGCCGAAGGAATATTGCTCCAGGTATTTCCGTCGGCACTGCTCTGCCATTGGTAGGCAAATGTTCCCGTTCCGCCAGTAGGCATATCACCTGTAATGGTGATGTTTTGCCCTGCACAAACTGGCGCTGATGATGCACTAATATTATTGGTAACAGGTGAGTAATACGTAACCGTTACGTCATCTACAGATGGAGGGCAGCCATTGAAACCAGAAATAGTCCACCGGAAGGTATAAGTTTGACCTGGCACCAAACCGGTAACCGCGGTGTTGTAAAGTGTAGGATCGGTTATGGTAATGCCAGTTTGTGCTGATGTTAAAGTCCATGTACCGCTGTTAGGTGAAGGATTGTTGCCATTTAAGGTAATGCCATTTCCACTGCATAAGTTTTGATCTGCACCTGCATTTGCCGCAACGGTGCCCGGATTTACAGTGATTTTGGTTAGGGTTGATATGGCTTCTGCACAACTGCCACTTTGTACTACTGCACGGTATTGTGTGGTAATGCTGAGGTTCGAATATACATAAGGATTTGTTGTTGAGGTAATTGTAGACCAATTTACCCCGTTATCGATAGATCTTTCCCAGCGGATAATGTTTCCAACTTGGCCTGTTAAACTGATGTTTCCGCTATTTGCACCCGCACATACATTTACGTCGCCAGTGGTTGTGCCGCCAACACTGAGCGGGTTAACGGTGACCTGAACATCATCGCTGGATGTGGAACAGTTGGTGTCGCTTATTGTCCATTTAAAGGTGTAAGTATTTCCAGGCTGTAACCCGCTGATTGTTGTATTGCCCTTTGTGTCATCTGCAAAAGTTACAGCTGTTGGCGCAGTAACGATTGTCCATTTGCCTGTACCAACTATTGGTGTATTTCCTTTTAGGGTATAAGTACTGGCGTTGCAGATCGCTTCATCCGGGCCGGCATTTGGCAGTGTTGCGCTTGGCAAAACCGTAATGGTAATGCTGGCTGGTGTACCTGGGCAACCATTTGTAGATACAGGTGTAATGGTGTAGGTTACTGTACCTGCGGTGGTACCAGAATTTGTTAAAATATCGTTGATCTGTGTTCCTGCCGATGCTACCGCTCTATTGCTATTTCCGGTTATTGCTCTGGTTATCACGCTAGTGTAGGTATAGTTTACCCCTGTTAGGTTTGTTGTTAAGGTTATGGCCGATGAAGTGGCGTTACAGATGCTCGCATTAGCTGCAGTCGGTGTTACAATAGGGTTGGGTTTAATGGTAACCACTAAATTAAATGGCGTTCCATCGCAGCCATCAAAATGGGGAGTGATGATATAAGTTACGCTTGCATCGGCATTAAGATCGGTATTGGTGAGGATATCGTTAATGGGGCCGCTTCCATTAGCGGTATAGCCAGTTGCAGTTCCAGTCGCTGTCCAGGTATAGGTTACACCTGCTACTGCTGAAGTTGGACTGTATGCAACGCTATTGCCTGTACAGATGGTTTTAGCCGCTGCACTCGTTAAACTGATATTGGGTTTTATTTTAAGAATGATATCATCATCAATCTGGTTACAAGGGGCGGCGAGTGCGGTAGTAACCCTTAACCGTAAAGTAACAGTGCCCGCTGTTTTTTCGGCTGCGGTTGGTGTGTAGGTTACGGTTAAATCATTTCTGCTAGGTGTAAATCTTCCTAATCCGCCAATCCAGGTTTGTGTCGTAGTGGCTCCGGTTATGGTTCCGCTAAGTGTAAAACTGGGTTCGTTAAAACAGATGCTTTGATCTGGCCCAGCGCTAATCACTGGTGCCGTACTGAAGGTTAGGATTTGGGTATCTTCGGCCGTGCCGCAATTATTTTTATGGACAACCTTTATCGTATAAGTGTCGTAGCTATTGAATTTTATCGATGGATATTTAGAATTGGCGGTTGTGCCACCAGTAAAGTTATAGGTGCCCGATCCTGATGGTGAAACTGTCCAGGTATAACTATCGGGTAAATCTTTTGTGGTACCTGTAATTAATGTTTGGGTTGGCCCTGTTGTGGTATTTTTAAAATCGTAAGTAGCGAGATTACACAGCGTGATATCAGGTGATAGTGTAGCTACCGGGCTTTCATTTACCACAACAGTTTGTGGCTGACTTGTTACTACACCGCAAGACGGCGTAGTAATATTTAAGGTGATGGTGTAAGTACCTGGATTGGTGAAATTGAATTCAGGTTCTTTACTTCTTGCACTTGTGCTCCCTGTAAAACCAACCGCAGGAGAAACTGACCAAAAGTAACTGTTGGCTGCATCACAGATATTATCTAAAACCGAAAGATCAGAAGCTTTTAATGTTGTTCCCGCACAGATTGGATTTGATGGTAAACTAAATGCTGGCTTCGGCGGATCTTGGATACAGATTTTCATTTCTACCGGATCGGCATCGCACTCGCCTGTAATATTTTTAGATTTCAACCGAACAGTATACTCTCTATGAGTTGGAAACTTGTATACAAAATTGTATGATTTGGGTTTGTCAGCGGCTTTAATCACGCCATCAACATACCAGTTATAAGTTACATTATTTGGGGTATAGGCTGCTGTATTGGTGTTTGGGTTTTCGCCCAAAAGGGAGGTGTTAACAAATGTAATATTGGCATTTGTACAGCCTGGTGTATTAAATGTAAATGAGTTTATTGGTTTTACCACTACTTTAGCAGAAGAAGAAACGGGTGTGCCCATGGTAGAACAGAAAGCATTAGATACGCGGATGGATACATCAAAGGCATTGTAAATTGTGCCGGCACTTGACGTGGAAACACTTCCAGAAGATGATTTGGTATAAGAATGTGTTACCTTGCCACCGTTGGCAATAATTTCACAAAGTGTGTGGGTAGTTGTAGCTTGATCACCCCATGTGATGGTATAAATATCTCCAGGGAAATTGTTTTGAATACCTGATGTTGAAGTAACATCGACATTAAAGGTAAAATCGGAAGATGGTAAGCATAGTACCGTATTTCCGGTATTGGCAAAGGCTGTTATCACTTTGTTGTTGATCAGCAGATAGGCTTTTGTAGCCATAGCACCATTTGGCATTACTGCTTTTGTGTAAATAGTGTAATGTGCTTGTTGGGCAGTAAACGTCTGTATTGCTGTAGGAAAAGGGATTGGCGGCAAGGTTCCGCCGTTTACTTCATCGGTAATGATTGCGGTAACGGTACTATTTGCTGTAGATTCGTTTGTGAGGGAGAAAGAATTATTGGCTCTACTGATACAGGTACCAAAGGTTCCGCTGTTTGCCGCATTTAACAATGTTGAAGTTAACTTCGCCTCAACTGCTGTTCCTGCCCTTACTTCAAATGCCGACGAGGCCGCGCTCACGGATGCCGGATCGGTTGATTTTACCCTCACCCTATAGCCTCTGCCTGGAGTAAGACCAACAGGAAGTATACCATTTACATAAGTGCTGTAAAAACCCACGTATGTGCCAATAAGTGTTTCGGCACCAAAATTTCCATTTTGATCTGATAAGTACAGTTGAAATTGATTTCCCTGCGATATGCAGCTTGTTGGTACTTTAAATGGAATTGCAATGGTACTGCCTGGGGTAAAGGGGCCTGCATCGACTGAGCCTATGGTAATTTGGGCGAAAACATTTGACGTGAACAAAAATGCCCCAAAAAACAGGACAAAAGAAAGCCATTTCCTTTTACAACGAATCTTCATAAATCTCTAACACTAGGGAATGATTTTATTGCGTTCTGGAAGCTTTGTTAGTGAACCTTGCTTTAATCCAATCTCAGAAATGAGTATTAGACCTAAGACGCGTCAATAAATATTCGCTTGCAAAGAACGTGATTTTAGTGCTGTACTTACAAAATTTTACACCAACATCAACTAAATGAATGGGTTATAGAATCGATAAAGCCTCTTTTTTGCTGTAAAAAGGCATAAAAAAACCCTCAAGGCATTATACCTTGAGGGAATATTTTTACACGAAATAGTTTCGCTATGGAATGGTATTACATCATACCACCCATGCCACCGCCTCCCATTGGAGGCATTGGAGCACCACCTTCTTCAGGTTCATCTGCTAAAACAACTTCAGTAGTTAATAACATTGCTGCAATAGACGCTGCATTTTCTAACGCTACACGGCTTACTTTAGTTGGATCGATAACACCAGCACTAATTAAGTTTTCGTAAACATCAGTACGTGCATTGTACCCGAAATCAGCTTTACCTTCTTTAACTTTTTGAACTACGATAGAACCTTCAATACCTGCATTTTCGCAAATCTGACGTAATGGCTCTTCGATAGCACGACGGATGATCTGGATACCAGTATTTTCATCTTCATTAGCACCTTTTAAATCCGCTAAAGCTTCAACTGCACGGATAAAAGCAACACCACCACCAGCAACAATACCTTCTTCTACAGCCGCACGGGTTGCATGTAAAGCATCATCAACACGGTCTTTTTTCTCTTTCATTTCAACCTCACTAGCTGCACCTACGTAAAGAACGGCAACACCGCCAGCTAATTTAGCCAAACGCTCTTGTAATTTTTCTTTATCGTAATCAGATGTAGTCGTTTCGATCTGAGATTTAATTTGGCTAACACGCGATTTAATATCATCTGAGTTACCAGCACCGTTAATTACAGTTGTATTGTCTTTATCAACAACAACTTTTTCAGCAGAACCTAAATAAGTTAAATCGGCATTTTCTAATTTGTAACCTCTTTCTTCTGATACCACAATACCACCTGTTAAGATCGCGATGTCTTCTAACATTGCTTTTCTTCTATCACCGAACCCTGGGGCTTTAACAGCAACAACTTTTAACGAACCGCGGATTTTGTTAACGACCAATGTTGCTAAAGCTTCGCCATCTAAATCTTCAGAAATGATAACCAATGGTTTGCCAGTTTGAACAGTTTTTTCTAAAACCGGTAACAATTCTTTCATGTTACTGATTTTTTTGTCGTAGATTAAAATGTAAGGATTTTCTAATTCAGCTTCCATTTTATCTGCATTGGTAACAAAGTATGGAGATAAATAACCTCTGTCAAATTGCATACCTTCAACTGTTTTAACTTCAGTTTCAGTACCTTTTGCTTCCTCAACAGTAATTACGCCATCTTTACCAACTTTGCTCATTGCCTCAGCAATTAACGAACCGATAACTTCGTCGTTGTTAGCCGAGATAGAGGCAACTTGTTTAATTTTATTGTTATCATCACCAACCGCTTGTGATTGAGATTTTAAGTTTTCTACAACAGCAGCAACCGCTTTGTCAATACCACGTTTTAAATCCATTGGGTTTGCACCAGCAGCAACGTTTTTAATACCTGTAGTAATAATTGCCTGAGCCAATACAGTTGCAGTAGTAGTACCATCACCAGCAATATCAGCTGTTTTTGAAGCTACTTCTTTAACCATTTGAGCACCCATGTTCTCAACGGCATCTTTCAATTCGATTTCTTTTGCAACTGTAACACCATCTTTAGTGATCGCTGGTGAACCGAATTTCTTATCGATAATTACGTTACGGCCTTTTGGACCTAATGTTACTTTTACTGCATTTGCAAGAATATCAACACCTCTTTTCAGGGCATCACGAGCTTCTACGTTATATTTTACTTGTTTTGACATTTTTAAGAATATTTTAAAGTTTTAATGTTGGAAGGTTGAAACATTTCACTCCTCCGATTTATATAACATTACAACATTGTAACGTTGTAACATTTTAATTTTTACCCAACAACAGCGTAAATATCAGTTTCGCGCATAATTAAGTAATCTTTACCTTCGTAAGGGAATTCGGTACCACCGTATTTACCATAAATTACAACATCGCCAACTTTTACACTCGCTTTTTTACCTTCAGCATCTTCTTCAGAAACCGAAACTACAGTTCCTTTAGATGGTTTTTCTTTTGCAGTATCAGGAATATACAAACCTGATGCAGTTTTCTCTTCTGCCGCAGCCGGTTCAACTATTACTCTGTTCGAACTGCCAGCAATTGGTTTAAGGTTTAACGCCATAACTTTTATTATTTTTTTATTTTGATTTGAGTTTTTAACTAAGCTTACAATTAACACTTTTTATGCCAAGAGGTTTAGCGGGACAAATTTTCACCAAACTGTCAAACTTTTCACGCTAATTGAGAATGTGGGTGTCAGCATGGCAGTAAGTTTTAATTTTTTTAGCCAGATTTATTGCAGGTATATTCAAAGTTGACAACTTACTAACCTGTATGTTATTAGAATTGTCAACTCTTGTTCGCTAAACTGGAACTTTCTCCGTTAAATATTTCCAATACCTTTTAGGCACATGCTGCAGATGCAGTTTGGTGTTTTTCCGCGCTACAATGTTGGCACTTTTAAAATAATCTTTCCAAAGGGTAGCGTACAATGCCTCACTTTCGTCCATTAAGCTGGCGCAAGATTTTGCTTATCTGCACCGTTGCTAAAGCTGATCGTAATTTCTTCAACGCTTGTTAAATTATAATGTAAGCCATATTTGCGCTTTAAATCGTAAATTACCCAAGGCTGATCAGCATAACGGTTTTTAAAATGATTGGATATTAACGGAAGTACATTAAAATCAGGATCTATATTGGCATAAAATATCCCATCACCAGTTTTTTGAAAACGAATAAATGCTTCCATACTGTGTTTTTCCCTTTCTACGCTTTTGGTATATTTAGCCAGTGCAATTACATGCGGATTGCCATAATTACTTTCTGCACCCAATTGATTTTGAAAAATGTATACGGTAAACTGAAAGAGGTGATTGTAAGCCTCGGGTGTTTCTGATAAATAAGTGCAATAGTATTTGCGTTGCCAATCCTTTTTGAGTTTCTTTTGCAGCCCTGCCCAAACCCGATCTGCTTTTTCTGCGCTGGTGCTAACAGTAAAACTTTCTGCAAAAGCTTTAGGTTGAAAAATTGAAGTAGATTTTAGCACAACTTTTCCTGGCTTACGTTCAAACCATTCGAAAACAGCGGTTAATAAACCTTGAAAAGTGCCATCGAAAATGTAGGTCATGGGGTTGGTTAGTTTAATTGTCATTCTGAACGCAGTGAAGAATCTTCCTATGAAAAACTGAGCCGAGAATCTGTAAGATCAAAGACGGCGTTCTGAACATCTGAACAATGGAAACAGCCCAAACACTACAGATTCTTCACTGCGTTCAGAATGACAACGCGTTTAAAACAAAATCATCTGGTTACTATCTGTTTTTAAATATTTGCTCTGGCTTTCGGCCAAAATAAAAGCCTTAATCTGTGTGCCCTGATAATCTTTCAGCTGATAGGGGCTATCCAGGCAAACCATAAAGTGTTTGGCCCGGTTATAAGCCACGCCGATTTTTTTTAACTGGTCAATCCTGAGTTTTCCGAACTTTCTGGTCTGCACAATTTTTTGGGCCGACATTACACCGATTCCCGGTATCCGGAGAATCATTTTATAATCGGCCGTATTAATATCCACAGGGAAATGTTGCATATTTCTAATCGCCCAGCTTAATTTTGGATCGATATCAATATCAAGGTTCGGGTTGGCATCGTTTAAAATTTCCTGCACTTTAAAGCCGTAAAACCGCATCAGCCAATCGGTTTGGTACAGTCTGTTTTCTCTTAGCAATGGTGGCTGTGTACCAAGTACAGGCATCCTGGTGTCGTTGCTAATGGGTACATAACCCGAATAATAAACTCTTTTCAGCGAAAAATTTTTGTAAAAGGTATTCGCGGTGTACATAATATCTTTGTCGCTCTCGGGTGTGGCGCCAATAACCATCTGTGTGCTTTGTCCTGCAGGTACAAATGTTGGTACATGTTTGATCAGTTTTTTATCTGCAGTAAACTGGCTAATCTGCTCTTGCACAAAAGCTAAAGGTTTAATTACTTCCTCGTGGTTTTTCTCAGGAGCCAAAAGCTTCAAGCCGGCTTCAGTTGGCATTTCTAAATTAATACTCATCCGATCGGCATATAAGCCAGCTTCCTTAATCAGTTCATCGCTGGCCCTGGAATGGTTTTTAAATGGATATAGCCGTTGTAATTCTGTTCCAAACGGAGTTTTTTAACCACTAGCAACAGCCGTTCCATGGTAAAATCGGCATTTTTGAAAATCCCTGAGCTTAAAAACAAGCCTTCAATATAATTACGGCGATAAAAATTCATGGTCAGTTCTACCACTTCATCTACGGTAAAGGCTGCGCGTTTTACATCGTTGCTTTTACGCGAAACGCAGAACAAACAATCGTAGATGCAATGGTTAGTCAGGAGGATTTTTAAAAGCGAAACACACCGGCCATCTTCAGTATAAGTATGGCAAATGCCGGATGTATGGCTATCGCCAAGGCCTTTATTGGTGTTTTTTCTCGTGCCGCCGCTTGATGAACAAGAAACATCATATTTAGCGGCGTCAGCAAGAATATTTAATTTTTCACGGATTCGGTCGAGCATAGGGATGTATTTGCTAACAAAGATAGCTTAACAGCTAAAAATATTAGTAAATAGATTTATCTAACCTATTCTATTTTGGAATAATAATTTAACTAAAACTGTTCGAAGGGTTAAGCTTTCTGCTTATAGGCAGTTGATGCGCAATATTATAACTTTCCTGATAGTACTGCAGTTCAGAAAAGAAGCGGTCGGCCTCTATTTCGTGGTTTTTAAGCGGACTAAAGTTGGCGACGAAATCCGGGTTTTTAAATGCAATTTGATAAAAGTAACCTCCATTGTGGTTATCGAACATTTCGGTTACACTGGTTACGTTTTCCCATCCAGAAAAAAACTCGGTTCTCCGGTATAAAAAAGAAGTGCTTTTTAATTTAAAGCTTATACCTTTTTCACTGATTAAAATTTTACTATGTACAAAAATCTGCGTTTTGGTAATCCATAATAAAAGAAGTGCCATTAAAATAATTGATAGCGAAACAAATATCAAAGTGGACGTTTCGGAAAGCGATGAAGGTAAACTAAAAAGACAATACAACATTAAGGAAATGAAGAACACGGGAATGCCAACCATCGCGATTAACAAAACACTGTTTTTATGGTATTTTAGTTTATAGGGATGCATGAGGATTAATTTTTGTAAAGTTAAGCCCTAATGCATGCTTTCGGAATACTTACTATTAGGTATTTTTAATAGTCTTTTTGTGGGTTATTTGCCTTCCCATTCTTTATAAAAATGATCCAGGTATAACAGCATAAAGTTGTGTCTTTCTGTTGCTATTGTTTTGCCTGCTTCCGTATTCATCATGTCTTTCAACAACAGCAGTTTTTCGTAAAAATGGTTAATGGTAGGCGCGGTGGTATTTTTATAACTTTCTTTAGTGAGGTGTTCTTCGGGTAAAATAGCCGGATCGTAAAGTACCCTGTTTTTGAATCCGCCATAAGTAAATGCTCTTGCTATACCAATGGCCCCGATGGCGTCTAAACGATCTGCATCCTGTACAATTTGCATTTCTTTTGAGGTGAAACCTGTGCCATCAAAACTATTTTTGAACGACATGTTCTGGATAATCAGTTTAACATGGGCAATAACCTCAGCATCAACAGCTATCGATGCTAAAAATGAGGCAGCCATGTTCGGTCCCAGTTCTTCATTACCATTATTAAATTTAGGATCAGCAATATCATGCAACAATGCGGCAAAGGCGACTACAAGTTCATCGCCATTTTCTTGTTGATTAATGGTTTGAGCGGTTTTAAAAACACGCTCAATATGGAACCAATCGTGCCCTGCCTCGGCATTGGCTAGTGTTTTCTGAACAAAATCGATAGTTTTTTGAATGGTAGCCCGCATCGTTCTAAATTTGTTCCAAAGGTATTGGAATTATTTGCAGGGTAAAAGAAATGATATCAACAGCGCCTGGGAATTAACTCGCGGCTGCTGTCCGGTTCTCATCATCAGCAATAATTTTAATTAAATCATTGTGGTTAAGGGTTAATAAATGAGATACTTCAACCTCCAAAATTGCTGCAATTTGAAACAAACGATCGATCGTTAATTTACTATAACCGAGCTCAATTTTGCTATAAGCATTTTGAGATATTTTCAATTTCGCCGCCAGATAATCCTGAGTATAGTCTCTGTATTCTCTAATTTTTCTAATATTGCCGGCAACATTCTTTGTCTTTAAAGCCAATACATCTTCCATAAAAAGGGGATAAATTTTTTTAATGTTTATTTCATTATGTACGAAACTTTAACCGCAACAGTTTTTAAATTATAAATTTTAGCACTATTGGGAATTACGCGAAACGGATTAATGAACTAATTGTTACAACAAAAAAATAACCTAAATGTTTATGTGTTTTGTTTTTGGTTGATAATCAGGTTTTTGTATTGATTGTGCTTTAGATAGAAGGAGCGATATCATATATTTAGAACATTATTGCGTATGAAGCTCAAATCAACGAGAGAAAAGGTGGGAGGTAAGAAAACGCAGAAAAATTAACTATTAAGGGTTAATATAGTCCCCAGTCATCTTCAAATTCGTCTTTTTCGAAATATTTAACCCATTCGATAAAGAGTAGACGAAATTTTTCAATTTCGTCTAAAACAATGTCTTTATATTCTGGAGTGCAGATTTCGAACATATCTGCTGCTCTCACCTGGGTTTCTAATTCACGGCAATTGGTTCGGATAATAGAGGCATTTTCCATTCTTAAAATATACATATCTGCACCTTCTGCCCCAACAATTTTAGGGCATAACATGAGGGCATTCTGCATAATTAAGTTAGCGGTCATTTCGGCCATCTCTCCTTCCAGTGTTTCGCAGAACAGGGCTGCATATTTATATACGGCTCTTGCCTGGTTGTAAAGGCTTTTAGCCCTGGTGACCTTTAGTCTGACCTTTTCTGCATCAACACTTGATAGATTTTCTTCATCCTCATCATCTCGGCCAAATCGGCTAAAATGCTCCCATTCGGGCATATGGTCCATGTCATCAAATTTCATATTCTTCAAAATTTTTTACGTTATGGTACGTAAGAGAGCGTAATATATTAATTTTCAATGAAAAAGACTAGGCCTCAATTAACGGTGCTCTGCGAGAGCCGTCATATAATTCATACTCTAGTAAACGACAGTCTAATTTACCATTATAAAATTCAACTTTTCTAGTAGCTTTTAATCCAATTTTCTTTGCAAGATCAGGATTTCCAGTGAAAATATATCCAGAATAGCCCTTGCATTTCGTTTTCATAAAATCGCCCATGCGTTTATAAGTCAATTCTAACTTGCTATGCACCCCTAAACGCTCACCATACTCAGGGTTAAAAACAACAACACCTTTGCCATCTTCAGGAACTGGTGTTAACTCAAAATCGCAAACTTCGAATTCGATTAAAGTATCAACACCTGCAGTTTTAGCATTTCTACGGGTTACCTCAACCGCATCTTCCGAAAGATCGGAAGCTACGATTTTAAGGTCAACATTTTTAATTACCTGATCTTTTAAAAGTCTACGCTCAGCGAAAAAATCTTCTTCATTATAACCTAAGATGTGCATAAAACCATAATTCATGCGGTATAATCCAGGGGCACGGTTGGTTGCAATCAGCGCTGCTTCGATAGCTAGGGTTCCTGAACCGCACATTGGGTTAATAAATGGCGATTTCTTATCCCAGTTGCTTGCTAAAATAACCCCCGCGGCCAAAGCTTCTAACATAGGCGCCTTGCCAGGTATTTTACGGTAACCGTGTTTGGCAAGGGTTTCGCCTGAAGTATCCATAAAAACATCGGCGTCTGCATCTTTCCAGTATAGATGCACTACTGTTTTATTTGCATCAGATCCAGAGTTAGGGCGGATGCCTTTTTTCTCTTTCATGCGGTCTACTATTGCATCCTTTACCTTTAAGTTTGCGAAAAGTGGCGTGGTAATATTTGGGTTATCAACATTTGAGGTTACCGAGAAATAACCCGAAAAATCGATCAGTTCTTCCCATTCAATGGCTGCAATTTCATTGTATAAATCATCGGGTGTAATGGCCTTGAAACTTTTAATGGCGTAGAGGATCTGACTGGCACAGCGCAAGTTCAAATTTAGCTTTATACACTCTGTAAGGGTAATATTGAGCTCAACACCTGTAGCAAAAGACCGCTCGATGGTATAACCTAAAGCCGTAACTTCTTCTTGTAAATAAGGCGAAAGGCGCTTGTTGCAGGTAATAATTACCTTGCTTTTATTGTGGAAAACTTGCATCATAATATATGCGAAGTTATCAATAAAATTATAGAGATTTGGTGTTTATAGTACATTAAGTAGTATTAGATATGGAAATTAAAGGAAAAGTACACGAAGTAGGTGCCACACAACAAGTAAGTGAAACGTTTAAAAAGCGTGATTTAATAATAGAATACGCAGAAAATCCAACATACCCAGAATATATCCGTTTTGAGGCTTTACAAGATAAAACTGCATTGTTAGATACATTTAAAGCAGGCGATGAGGTTGAGGTTTTCTTTAATTTACGTGGTCGCCCTTGGACAGATAAAGCAGGTAAAACATCATATTTTAACAGTTTGGTTATTTGGCGTATAAACGCTGTTGCAGCAGGTGCTCCAGCAGCTACACCAGCTTATGCAGCTCCGGTTGATGTAAGCAATGCACCAGGTGAAGATGATGATTTGCCTTTCTAAATAAAAAATCTTTTTTAAGCAAACAATTTTGAACCATGCCGAGGCTAAAGCCTCGGCATTTTTTTTTTGGTGCGCCGCCAGACTTCCGAAGTTTACCCAGCCTGGGCGCAGGAAACTTCGGAAGTCTTCTCAGCGCTGTTAAAATATGTTAAAAACAAATACTTCAATTAGCTAATCAGTATTTTTGATATCTGTTTAAATTTAAGAAGATTATGCTCCGATTTTTTTAGCTTTAAAACCAATCTAGTTCATGAAGAAAAAGAGTTTTTGGTTAATTACCGTTTTAATGACGGTGGCTTTGCTTGGTGTTTTTGTAATGCAGCTGTATTACATCAGGGAATCGTATAAACTAAAATCTCAGCTTTTTGATGAGCAGGTAAACCAAACGCTAACATCGGTAGTAAATAAACTACAGCGCAGAAATGTTGCCGATCACTTAAACAGGAAAGATGCTGAAAATAAACTGAAACAACTACAAGACTCCAGGCAACGGGCATTAGATATTAAGGATTTACGGCAACAATATGTACAAGAGGCAGAGCTGCGGCAAGCCGAAAGGGAAAATCAGATCGAAAGTTACCTGAACCAACAAGATAGTATTATCCGCGTATCCTATCGGGCGCCCAATGTAATTTCTGAAAGGGAATATACTTCGTTGAGTTCGAAAAACGGCGACAAGCTGGATTTGCAGATGGATGCGATTATTGATATTAAAAGCCTTATTTTAAAAGGTTATAGTATGCGCACAAAACCTTTTACAGCGCCACCAAAAGCATTCGAATTTAAAAGCCTGCAGAGTTTACCTGATACATTAAGATACTTGGTTTTTGATCCCAGAGATGGTACTCCAGGTTTTGCAAATGTTCCAAAGATCCCTAACGATCTACAGAAAAAATTTCAGCGTGAGGATGAGATTGAGCGGAAAAAATTAGAACTTAAAATTGCAGCATTGGGCAAAGACACTTTTTCATATACCCGATCGAGTGTAGTTGAGGATGTATCTAAAGAACTTCAGGAAACCAATGTGCCAATCTATAAACGCATTAATTTTAATTCGTTAGGCGTTTTATTAAAACAAGAACTCCTTGCCAATAATATTACGATAGAACCTTCTTACCGGATCTCGTTAGCGAGAAAAGATTCGACCATTTTTATGACGGCTTCTAACGTTAAAGGAGAATTTTTACCCGAAAACACTTATAAAACACCTTTGTTTGGGAACGATATCTTTCGCGATCCAGGGATGCTGTTCGTCAGTTTTCCGAATAAAAATTCGGCAATTATTTCTAACCTAAGTGCAACCCTCGCCTCATCCATCGGCCTGTTACTGGTACTTGTTTTTATTTTCTCATATACCCTTTATGCTATTTTAAAGCAGAAAAAACTGTCGGAGATGAAAACAGATTTCATCAATAACATGACGCATGAGTTTAAAACCCCTGTGGCTACCATTATGATTGCGAGTGAAGCTTTGAAAGATCCGGAGGTGACAGCAGATAAAGCCCGGTTAAAACGCCTGGCAGGGATTATCTATGATGAAAATGTTCGTTTAGGTAATCATATCGAACGTGTTTTAAGTATTGCCCGCTTAGAAAAAGGTGAGCTTAAAATGGAGAACACCGAAGTAGATGTGAACGATTTAATCGTGATTGTGCTGGATAGCATGGAATTGCAATTACAGAAAAGGAATGCCATTATCAATGTTCATACCGATGCGGAGCATGCCATTATATATGGCGATGAGCTGCATCTGTCGAATGTAGTTTATAACCTTATTGATAATGCAAATAAATACAGTAGCGATACGCCAGAGATAACCATTACTACCCGCAATATAGGTAAAAGTTTAATTATCGAAATAGCTGATAAAGGCATTGGAATGACCAAGGAGCAGTCTAAACGGATTTTCGACCAGTTTTATAGGGTGCCAACAGGTAATTTACACGATGTTAAAGGCTTTGGCTTAGGTTTAAATTATGTTCAGGATATAATTAAAAAATTGAAAGGAACCGTTAAGGTAAGTAGCGAAAAAGATAGAGGAACCACGTTCGAAATATCTTTACCTTTATAAACAGTTAAACATCGGTACAAAAGCTTGCTTTATCGATACATTAAAATAGAACAGGTTTAATTTAGCTAATATAGTGGAGTATTAATTTAATCTACAACATAAAT
This sequence comes from Pedobacter borealis DSM 19626, assembly GCF_000708285.2. Taxonomy (GTDB): domain Bacteria; phylum Bacteroidota; class Bacteroidia; order Sphingobacteriales; family Sphingobacteriaceae; genus Pedobacter; species Pedobacter borealis. The sequence continues at coordinate 28,171 of NZ_JAUG01000002.1, read as the reverse complement.
TAAACCGTTATGCATATTCAGAATCAAACTTTCAGTGTGGCTAGTGCTACATATGTGAATAAAAACAAGAAAATGAAAAAAATACTTCTGGTAGAAGACGACCCAAATTTAGGTTTATTGTTACAAGACTATTTGCAGCTTAAAGGCAAGTTTGATGTAGTATTATGCACCGATGGTGAGGATGGATTGAGAACGTTTAATAAGCAGAACTTCGATTTATGTATTCTGGATGTGATGATGCCTAAAAAAGATGGTTTTACTTTGGGTAAAGACATTAGGAAGGTAAACACACAGGTACCCATTATTTTTGCAACGGCTAAAACCATGCTGGAAGATAAATCTGCTGCTTATGATTTAGGTGGTGATGATTATATTACCAAACCTTTCCGTATAGAAGAGCTTTTACTCCGGATTAATGCAATGTTTAAGCGCGTGGCTAATAAAACAGATAACAACGATGAGGCTGCCGAAACACAGTTTTCTATCGGTCAATATCATTTCGATTATACAACCCAGATTATTACCGATAACGATCACCAGCAAAAACTTTCTACCAAAGAAGCCGAGCTGTTGCGTTTATTGTGTTTGAAAAAGAATACCGTTTTAACCCGCGAAGAGGCATTGTTAAGTATCTGGCATGATGATAATTACTTTAACGGCAGGAGTATGGATGTGTTTTTGAGTAAGTTACGTAAGTATCTCAGGGCAGATCCGACAGTAGAAATTATTAACGTGCACGGAAAAGGCTATAAGCTGCTGGTGAGTTAATAGATCGATTCGTCATCCTGAACTTGTTTCGGGATCTAATTCAACGAATTATAAGAAAGATGCTGACCACGTAGTAGCTACAAGGCAATTGAAAATACTATTTCTACTTGTAAAACAAGTTCAGCATGACGTATGGTAGTAAAAAATGTGGTTAAATATATAAATTCTCCTGAATAGCGGGGATTATATTCCGCTCCTGAGCAAGTTTAAATAAAGTATCAACTGCTTTTCGGCCTTCTTCACCAAGGTTTATGCTGTATTTATTCACATATAATTCGATGTGTTTGTACATCACGCTTTCTTCCATGGCTTGGGCATGCTGGCGGATAAAATCGATCCCTGATTTTGGATGTGCAAAGGCAAACTCTACCGATTGGCGGACTAAACGGTTCACTTTTAACTGTACCTCGCGATCTAAATTACGGTTGATTACGATGCCGCCCAATGGAATGGCACAGCCAGTTAGTTTTTCCCAATAATCGCCTAAATCAACAATTTTGGTTAAACCTTTGTCTTGATAGGTAAACCTGTTTTCGTGAATAATCAATCCTAAATCAATCTGTTCGCTAAGTAAAGCCGATTCAATTTCCGAAAAAATAAGCTCCTGTTTGTTTTGTAAATGAGGATACGCAATTCCCAGCAAAAAATTAGCAGTGGTGTATTTTCCTGGTATTCCAACCCTTAGTTTGGAGTCTGGCGTTTGCAGTTCATCCTTATTTTCTCCATCGAAATGATTCTTACTGATTAATAACGGCCCAACACCAAAACCTAGGGCACTCCCAGCGTCGAGTAAAGCATACTGGTTGGCAACATAGGCAAAAGCATGGAAACTTAACTTGGTAATATCTAATTCGCCCCTAAGCGCCTTTTGGTTTAACGTTTCTACATCGTCATAAGAAACCTCAAATTCTAACCCTTCTGTGTCAATTTTATGGTGAATTAGTGCATCGAAAATAAATGTATCGTTAGGGCAGGGAGAAAATCCAAGTGTAAGTTTCATCTATTTATTTTTTTGTTTTCAGTTGTTAGATGGAGCCTTTGACAATTAAAATAATTATTTTAATTGTGTCGGGTTCATAAATCAAAATTAAGTACTGTGGTAAACTAATCAGTCATAATCAGTTCATTTCTCCAACAAATGCAATGGCCCAATCGTTTAAATTTTTAATGGCCAAGCCAATTTTCCAATTGTTTTTATTTCTGGGTTCTACATAATTAGATATACTTCTAATCTGTAAACAATCTATATTTAATTGTTTGCTGGCATAAAAAACAGCGGCACCTTCCATACTTTCGATCGTTGGGTTTAACCTCTTGATTAGATTTTTAATGCTTTTTTCGCTTCCAGTTACACAGTTCACGGTTATGCCTTTTGCTATAGGTAGGTTAACGCTTTTGTTTGTTTTCGAGGTGTAATGGTTCTCCCCAAAACCCAAATCGCTTATGGTTAAAAATTCGTCTCCATTTTCGGCGCCCAGTTCGGCAAAAGTATCTTCGGTAATATTTAATACGGTGCCTAAAGCTATATTCCGATCGAAGCTTCCGGCAATGCCGAAATTTACCACAAGACTATATTTAGATGAAAGATGTTTGCCCAGGGCAAAGGCTGTTGCTACCATTCCAACGCCAGTGATCAGCAAGTCGAAATTTTTACTTTCTACAAAATCTCCATCCGGCAAATTAAAATGTTGATAAAAGAAGGTGAGTTCGGCTTTTGTAGCAGCAACAACTAAAGTTTTCATAACGTAAAGTTAGCGGATTGTTTTCATTTAAGTTTTATGTAAGCTTTGGTCTTTAGTCTTTAAGCTTAAACCTTTATCCGTATATTTGCATTTTATTTTATAGTAATGATTTACATAACGAGAAAAGCATCCTTCAATGCGGCGCACAAATTGGCCCGTACCGATTGGGATGATGATAAAAACAATGAAGTTTATGGTAAATGTGCCAACCCCAATTGGCATGGCCATAACTATTGGTTATATGTTACAGTTAAAGGCGAAGTTAATCCAGAAACCGGTTTTCTTGTTGATTTAAAATGGCTGAAAGACGTAATGAATGACTATGTGGTAGACAAGGTTGATCATAAAAATTTGAATCTTGATGTAGATTTTATGAAAGGCAAGTTGGCTTCAACAGAAAATCTGGCCATAGAAATCTGGAAACAATTATGGGCGCCGATTGCAGAGAGCGGTGCAGTTTTACATTGCGTAAAAATATACGAGACCGAAAATAATTTTGTTGAATACTTTGGTTAAAAACCCTAATTAATGAGCGATAAAGACGTATTGAAAGGCGAATCGAGAGACGGCTATGTAAAAATAGACCGTTACAACGAAGATAAAATTGAAGCTGTAGCTACACATTATAAAGATATTCTTGGCCAGTTGGGCGAAAATCCAGAACGCGAAGGTTTACTAAAAACACCGGAGCGCGTGGCTAAGGCGCTGCAATATTTAACACATGGTTACGATTTAAAACCTGATGAGATTCTGAAGGGCGCAATGTTTGAAGAAGATTATAGCCAAATGGTTGTGGTTAAGGATATTGAAGTGTATTCGATGTGCGAACACCATATGCTGCCATTCTTCGGTAAAGCACATATTGCTTATATTCCTAACGGACATATTGTTGGTTTAAGTAAAATCCCACGCGTAGTTGATGCTTTTGCCCGTCGTTTACAGGTACAGGAACGTTTAACGAACGAAATCAGAGATTGTATTCAAAATACCCTTAACCCAATGGGCGTTGCTGTGGTGATGGAATGCAGGCACTTATGCATGTCTATGCGTGGTGTGCAAAAGCAGAATTCGGTAACCACAACATCAGCCTTTACCGGAACTTTTTTAAGTAACGATAAAACAAGAGCCGAATTTTTAAGGTTAATTACCGCAAGTTTAGATTAACCCCCATCCCCTTAGAGGGGGTATGGATTAACAATAATAATTTAACTAAATATTTAATTTCCCCTTTAGGGGATTAAAGGGTATGAAAGCATATATTTTTCCCGGACAGGGAGCACAGTTTGTAGGTATGGGTAAAGATCTTTATGAGCACCCAAAAGCTGCAGCATTATTTGAACAAGCTAATGAAATTATCGGTTTCCGCATTAGCGATATTATGTTTAGCGGAACAGATGAAGAGCTTAAACAAACCAATGTAACCCAACCGGCAATCTTTTTGCATTCGGTTATTTTAGCTAAAGTGTTGGGCGATGATTTTAAGCCAGATATGGTTGCAGGTCACTCATTAGGCGAATTTTCGGCATTAGTGGCCGCAAATGCACTAAGCTTTGAAGATGGGTTAAAACTGGTTATTGCCCGTGCAAATGCGATGCAAAAAGCTTGTGAAGCACAACCATCAACCATGGCCGCTATTTTAGGTTTAGCTGATGATGTAGTTGAAAAAATCTGCGCAGAAATTGATGCTGTGGTAGTTCCTGCAAATTACAACTGCCCTGGGCAATTGGTAATTTCGGGCAGTATAGAAGGGATTGATCTGGCTTGTGCTAAACTAACAGAAGCAGGTGCAAAAAGAGCTTTAAAACTAAATGTTGGCGGGGCATTCCATTCTCCTTTAATGGAACCTGCAAAAATTGAATTACAGGCAGCTATTGAGGCCACTCATATTTCTGCGCCAATTTGTCCGGTTTACCAAAATGTTGATGCAAAGCCATATACAGATCCAACTGAAATTAAAGGCAATTTAATTAAACAATTAACAGGTGCTGTACGTTGGACACAAACAGTAGAGAACATGTTAGCTGATGGTGCAACTGAATTTGTAGAAGTTGGCCCAGGTAATGTGTTACAGGGATTGGTTAAAAAGGTAAGCCGCGAAGTACAAACAAGTAGTGCTTCCATAGCTTAATTTATTCAAAATAGAATATTTTGCCAACGCCATAAACTCAGCTGTTTATGGCGTTGTTTTTTATCAATATTTAATATCTTTATCCGTAGATGAAAATGAGCTTTGGTGTAAAAATAAGATTTCTATTGCTTGTTTTGGGCTGTTGCCTCATTGCAACTTCTATTTCGTTAAGCAGGTTTACAACCAAAAATGAGCTCCTCGAGCACGATGCGCAAGAAATTCAGCACAACCTTTTAATTAAAGAAAGATCTGTTCAAAGTTTTCTGGCTGATAAAAAACAGGTTGCCAAAGCCAAACAATTTCATCTCGATCCTAATAATGCAATAGATTTTATCGATAACTATCGTAAAAAGAGTGGTATAAATTTATTAACCTACCAAAACAATCAGCTTAAATTCTGGAGTACCTACAAAATATCAGAAATAGATCCAACAACAATAAAAGAAGGTAGTTCGGTATTGTTTTTTTATAACGGCTGGTATGAGGTGATTAAAAGTACCCAGGGCGATTTTAGCCTTATTTTCTTGATCACCATTCAATCTCAATATCCTTTTAAAGAAACAAAGTATTTTAAAAATGATATTGATCCAATTTTATCAAATACCAAAATATTAACATTTGCATCTTTTACCGATAAGGATGTATATGTAATAAAAAGCCTGGATAATAAGTTTTTATTCGGACTTAAGGTTAAGCCAGGGTATGCAGAAACTCATTATTCGGGTACGCAATTATGGTTGTTTGTTGCTGGTATGTTGTGCATCTGCATGTTTTTTAACTCTTTAAGTTCGTTTATTGCCCGGCGCGGACATATTGCCTGGGGTACCTTTTTATTATTGTTTTTCTTCCTGGCATTTCGGTTAACAGATTTATATTATGGTTGGTTTAACCACAGGTTTACTTTAGATCTATTTGATCCGAGGATATATGCCGATAATTTTCTGATGCCATCGTTAGGCGATTTTCTGTTAAATGTAATTGCACTCACCTGGTTGCTCTTGTTTATGTACAACCATAAGGAACAATATAAGTTTCCGGGATGGATTAAGCGGAGCAAGATAATTGGAGTTGTTATTCAGGCTGGCTTGATGGTGTTGATAGGGCGGATAGTTTGGGATACCGATGATATTTTCTTCGGGTTGATTTTTAACTCAAAAATTAATTTCGATATCGTTAATATCCTTAAGCTTAGCGGTACCAGTTGGGTAGGTATTGTGATTTTATGTCTGGCCTGGTTTCAGATTTACCTGATAACGGCTGTTTCAGCAACGGTAAGCAGTCAATTAAATGTTGCCAATAAAGAGCGGGTCATTATTTTCTTAATTGGCTTTGCAGGTGTTTTTATCTACAAGCTAGTGGTAGATTTTAATGCATTTTTTATTGTTTTTTCCGTTGTATTATTTATCGTGGCACGGGCTGTTTATTTAAAAGAAAAAAACTTCTCAATCGGCATGTTTGCCATCGTATTTTTCTGCCTGGCCTTTAATACTTCCATTAAATACACCAAGTATAAAGATATTAAGGAAAGAAGTTTGCGCGAGCCTCTGGCCAGAAAAGTGCAATCGTCAGAAGATCCGAATGCCATTATTGCTTTAGGTACTTTGGGCAATGAAATTGTTAAAGATAATTTTCTGACAAGCTATTTTACTCAAAACCGAAAAGGCAGTTACTCGGTGCTCAAAAATCATATCAAAGATTATTTAGATGGCTATTTAAACCGCTACGATTATCAGATCTATCCATATAATAGATTGGGTGCTGCGATAGAAAATTCTGATACACCACCGATTGATAAATATAAAAACCTGGTTGAGGCTGGCTCTGTTAAAATTGATGGGTCTAACTTTTTTTATCAGGTTAACAATACATTTGGTTATCAGGATTACTTTGGTATCATCTCCGTTGTAGATAAGGGCAGTTTATTAGGTACACTCGTTATCGAACTCCGCTCGAAGCCGTATAATTATAATAATCGGCTACCCGATCTTTTAGGGGATCAAAAATTGATCAAAGACGAAGATTTTAAAGGTTATTCCATTGCCTTGTATAACAATAATAAATTGCTTAATCAATCTGGAAATTATACCTATCCTTTAGATGGAAGCATATTTAAAGGTAAAAAGGATGATTTTATAACCAGTAATGATGATAAACTTCGTTACAGCCATTTAATTTATAAGCCTACTGATAGCAAAATGGTTGTAATCAGTAAAGAGAAGGTAGATTATGTAGAACGTTTAGCTGCGCTATCGTTTTTCTTCCTGATATTTATCATCTTCTCTTTGTTGCTTTATGGTTTAATATGGCTAATCAAAAATCTCGATGATGATAAGGTAGGCTGGTTTAGTATCAATAGATCTTTAATGATCAATGCCAATAAAATTTTGTACAAAACCAGAATCCAGGTATCTATAGTGTTGGCAGTTGTGGCAACGTTGGTTATTGTAGGTTGGGGAACTTACTATTACATGAACAATGAGTACCGTGGGCAGCAGGATACTATATTAAAAGATAAGATTAGGAAGGTTCAACAGAATTTTGAAAAGCAGATTTTTAGTAATGGTATTATTGCAAACGACGAGAATGCAGCAGCAGATTTTAACAATTTTGCAGATATCAATAATGCGGATCTGAACCTATACGATCTAAGTGGTAACCTGATCATGACCACTTATCCAAAACTCTATAACTATAAAATTATCGGTAAAAAGATGGGGCCATCAGCCTTTGCTTCTTTAGGGGGCTTACATCGATCAGAATTTATTAATGCTGAAGAAAAGATAGGCAACTTAACCTACGCTGCAGCATATGCCCCCATCAGGAATGCACAAAATAAAACAATTGCCTATATCGGCCTGCCAAACTACTCTACCGAAGAAGAATATACAGATAAACTGGCACTTTTTGTAAGTAACCTGATTAATCTTTACGCCCTGGTATTTGTGGCTATTGGAGTATTGGCTGTATTTTTGGCCAATCAGATTACCAGTCCCTTAACTTTTATTCAGGAAAGTATTAGTAAAACGAAAATCGGGCAAAAGAACGAGCCCATCGTATGGCGTAGGCATGATGAGATCGGTTCTTTAATTAAGGAGTATAACCACATGATTGCGGCCTTGGAAGATAGTGCGATTAAGCTCGCCAGATCGGAACGGGAAAGCGCCTGGCGGGAAATGGCGAAACAGGTTGCCCACGAAATCAAGAATCCGTTAACGCCTTTAAAATTAGGTGTTCAGCTGTTAGAAAAATCGTGGAAAGAAAAAGATCCAAACTTCGAACTGAAGTTTAATAAATTTAGCAAATCGTTTATAGAACAGATTGATAGCCTTTCGAAAATTGCTTCTGAGTTTTCTAATTTTGCCAAAATGCCCGATACCAATCTGGAGCGCCTTTCTCTACTTCCGATTATTGAACAGGCGAGAGAAGTATTTAAAAGCACGGAAAATGTAACCATTGATGTGCTTAATAAAAGTGAGAAGGACATCGAAATCATGGCCGATCACGATCAGCTTTTGAGAACGTTTAACAACTTGCTTAAAAACGCAATAGAAGCTATTGATGAGGAAACTTTATGCTGCATCACCATCATTATATATGTAGATGCAAAAAATGCATATATCGAAATAAAAGATAATGGAAAAGGCATCCCACCAGCCCTGCACGATAAAATATTTGTACCGAACTTCACTACAAAAACATCAGGTACAGGTTTAGGTTTAGCTTTTGTTAAGCAGGCTGTAGAAAATGCGGGAGGTTCAATTAAGTTTACCTCAATAAGCGGTTTAGGAACAACGTTCTATCTGAACTTTCCTTTAACTTAAATTAAAACAGGTAGAGGTTGGTTAATCAGAAGGTGGGATTTATCTCAGCTCCACTTGAGCCTTGCCCATGGTATTACCATCAGCATATAAAATTACGGTATATATGCCCTTTATAAATGGTTTAGGATTTGCCCAGTCGATAACATAGGTACTGTCATCGTTATTGTAGTTAATAAAAATAGAATGGCTGAACTGCATATCCTGCCCATCAGCCTCAAAATGGTTTTCCTCGTCTGCAAGCAGATTGCCAGCCGGATCGAATACCCGGAGATAAATGTTATGATGTCCTTTTTCTGCCAATTGGTTAGGCACAACATTAAAGCGCACGCTTAACTTCTCGGCAGTAGATGATTTGGTTACTTCAACTTTTTTACCACTTGATTTCGTTCTGAAAGCAATAATTTCGGCAGATTGAAGCTTTAATACCGCGGCAGTTTTAACTTTCGCATTTAGATTAGCGTTTTCGCTCTCTAAGTTCGATGCCTTACTGCTGATGTTTCTTAGTGTATTCTGTAAACTATCACGACTGTTTTTTAGAAAGATATTGTCTTTCTGCAGCTGAATAATCTGATCATTGTAGTTCTTAACAAATGTCTTCAGCTCGTTTATCTGTACATTGGCTTTGTCGAGTTCGCCCTGGGTAATCTGGTTTTTTTCTAAAGCTGCTTTAAGTTCTTCGATTTTTACCCGGGCAAGTTTCTGCTCTTCAACAAGTTTCTCGTTTAAATCCAGGTTTAATGCATTAACCTTATCCAGCTCTACCTCAATCTTTTCTACCTCGAGCCGCAGTTTATCCTTCTCTGTACTAACTGTAACAAATCTTTCACTTTGCGGTCGATCTTTAAAAAACAAGTAAGCATTTGTGCCAATTAAAGCTGCAATAACGATGACCAGGAAGTAAATTTTGTTTCTATCACCCTTATTAATCTTTTGTGGTTCCATTTTTAATAACGCTGTATCTTCTGTAAATTAATATACTTTTGTTCTCCATAGGTAAATGGGTATACACAATTAATTTTAGCAGGGCGCAAATTAAATTTTTTAAAAACTTATAAGAGTTTTTAAAAAAAATCGTTTACTTGCTAATGTTCATTTGTATTCAAATCAACACAAACACGCAACCTGAATAAAAAAATAAGACAGAAATAATGCTTAAAAACTTCCTATACGCACTTTTATCTTTAACTGTAGTACCTTATATATTAAATGCACAACCTTTATCAAAAATTGCACCAAAAAGGGAGTTTAGGGGTGTTTGGGTGGCTACTGTTACCAATATAGACTGGCCATCGAAGCCAGGTTTAAGCATTGATCAACAAAAGCAGGAGCTGATCGGTATTTTAGAAAGACATAAAAGTCAAGGGATGAATGCAATTATTTTGCAGGTTAGACCAGCAGCCGATGCGTTTTACGCAAAATCCAGAGAGCCCTGGAGCCAATGGTTAATGGGTAAACAAGGTTTGGCACCTGCACCTGGTTACGACCCTTTGGCCTTTGCCATTAAAGAAGCCCATTTCAGGGGAATGGAACTTCATGCCTGGTTTAATCCTTATAGAGCCAGCATGAGCAGCACAGCTGTTTTAAGTGAAAACCATGCTTATCGTAAACACCCTGATTGGTTTTTTACCTATGGTGGCAAAAAGCAGTTTGATCCGGGTATTCCAGATGTGAGAGAATATATTGTTCAGGTAATTTTAGATGTAGTAAAAGGATACGATATTGATGGAATTCACTTCGACGATTATTTTTATCCTTATAAAGTAGAAGGGCAAACAATTAACGATGGCAATACTTTTTACAAATACCCCAATAATTTTTCAGATATAAAAGACTGGAGGCGCAACAATGTTGATCTGCTCATCAAGCAGCTGGACGATAGCATCCACCACTATAAAAAATGGGTAAAGTTTGGCATTAGTCCTTTTGGGATCTGGAAAAATAAAAATGAAGATCCCGAAGGTTCTGCTACCAGTGGCCTATCCAATTATGCAGAACTTTTTGCCGATAGCCGTAAATGGGTTAGAGAAGGCTGGGTAGATTACATCAACCCTCAAATTTATTTTACGTTTACCAGAAGAGTAGCTCCCTATGGTATTTTGGTCGACTGGTGGAGCAATAATACTTTTGGTAGGCATGTTTATATCGGACAGGGTGCTTATCTTGTAAATTCGAGGGCAGAAGCAGCATGGAAAAACTTAAGTGAAATACCCAGTCAGATTAGATACATAAGAAATAACAACCGGATTCAGGGGAGCGTGTTTTTTAGCTCTAAATCATTAAGTACAGTTGCTAAAGCTGTAGGCGACTCCTTAAAGAATGATTTTTATAAATACCCTGCTTTGCCTCCGCAAATGCCATGGCTGGATGAAGTGCCACCAAACGAGCCCCAGGCATTAACGGCTGATGCACTAAAAGATGGTGTGCATTTAAAATGGCAACTTCCGTTAAAGGCAAAAGATGGAGAAACGGCCTCAGGATTTGTAATTTACCGCTTTAATGAAGGAGAAAAAATTTCCGTACTCGATCCTAAGTACATTGTTAAAATTAGCTTTGAAGATTATCTTTCCTATATTGATACCAGTGTAGAAAGTGGAAAGCGGTATAGCTACCTTGTAACTGCACTTGATCGACTAAAAAATGAAAGTGAACCCAGTGGGCCTGTTGGTATCGAAGTTCCTTTAGCGAAAGAATAATAAGCGCTATTTATCTTTCTTATTGGTTGATTCTCTTTCTACAACAGCTGGATCGAGCACGATATGCTCCATGTTGGCGTATGGGCTCTCCTGATTAATCATTTTCAGAAACATTTTAGCACATTCTTTGCCCATTTGTGACGCATGCTGATCAATTGTTGATAGGTTAGGTGTAATGTAAGCGGAAAATGCTTCATTGGCGAAACCAATTACACCAACTTCAGGGGGTGTTTCATCAATCTCTTTAAGCTTTTTAATTACACCTAAGGCGGTAAAATCGTCACCAGCAATAATTGCATCAGGTTTGTTTCTGCTGCGCATTAACCTGCCAGCACCAAACCGCCCATCTTTAATGGATAAACCGCCAAAAATAATATGTTCTTCCATTAGCGGAAGGTTATGGTCTGCTAAGGCTGCTTTGTATCCTTCTAAGCGATCGTTAAATATTTTAATCTGATGAACGGTGGTTACAAATGCAATTTTTTTATAACCCTGATCGATTAAATGTTTCGTGGCTATATAACCTGCCTTGAAATCATCAAGTGTAATGGTAGGGACTTTTAGCTCCAGATCTACCCGGTCGAATAAGATAAGTGGTTTATTTTGCTTAATAATTTCGGCAAAGTGCGAAACATCTTTTGTTTCTAAAGACATGGAGGCCATAATGCCGTCTACCTGCGCCTCTAGTAAGGTTCTTACGCCGTTTATTTCGTTCTCTACAGATTCGTTGGATTGGTAGATAATAACACGGTAACCGCTGTCTTTCAGCCCGTCTTCTATGCAATGGATAATGGATGCGAAGAAATGTGCCTGTACACTTGGTACAATTACACCAATAATATGGGTTTTGCCAGATTTTAATGCAGAGGCGAGTTTATTTGGGCTATAGTTTAATTTTTTAGCCATTTCAACAACTGCCTTTCTGGTGGCGTCACTTATTGCCGGAAAGCCACTAAGCGCCCTTGAAACTGTTGATACGGTGATATCAAGCTCCTTTGCTATATCGTATATGGTGGTTTTCTTTTTCAATTGCAGAAGTGGGGACAATCAATTATAGCGTAAATTTACTAAACCTTAATAATAATGTTCTTTTTATACATAAAATATAATAACACATAAAAGCCGAGCACATAGGTTATGGCCCAAACTAAGGAAGCATTTATGGGGCTAAAAAACGGAGTGTAACAAGTTTCATAAAAGCGCACCAATAATCCTGTTTTTGTACCATCAGGTTTGGTAATCTGGATTAGGTTTAATACCCGCGGCATTAAGCCTGCTAAGAAAAAGACTGTTATGGCATTTACACCATAAACAACAAAAGGAGTGGTAAATTTTTTGTAACCCTGAACATCGATGATCCAGTAACAAAGTGCCAGTCCTATTGACGCCAATCCACCTGCATAGAGTACGTAAGAACTTGTCCAAAGGGCTTTGTTGATCGGGAACTGTAAATCCCAAAGTAAACCTAAAATAAGAGCGGTTATACCTGTAGTAAATAACCAGGCCACCTTAGTTGCATTGTCTACATCTTTTCTGCGCATCCAAACGCCAACCAGAATACCAAATAAGCACGTTCCTACTGCCGGTAATGTGCTCAAAACCCCTTCCGGATCCCAGGTTTTAGATGAGGCCCAGGTATGTGCTTCGGTTAAAATCCCGCGGTCGATCCAAGCAGCTAAATTCGTTTCTTTTTCCAGGTTGGGATAGCCTACTCCCGGTACAGGAATAAATGTCATTAAGGCCCAGTAAAGGGCAAGGATTACGATTAAGATTTTGAATATGGTTTTGTTCGATACTTTGATGAAAATGATACTGCTAATGATAAAAACAATGCCTATTCTTTGTAAAACGCCTAAAAGACGAACCGTTTGAAAAGCCTCCCAAATCGATCTGTCATCTATTATGGCACTGATAATTTTTCCGAAAATGGCCAAAAAGAAACCGAGTAAATAAAGTATAATACCACGTTTAATGGCTTTTATGATTGTTTTTTGATGTGAAGGCGGATCTGTTTTGCTGCTGCTCATGGCAAATGCAATGGATACACCAACAATCCATAAGAAGAATGGGAAAATTAAATCGGTAGGGGTACATCCATTCCATTCCGCATGCTCTAAAGGTGCGTAAATATGTCCCCAGCTGCCCGGATTGTTCACTAAGATCATTGCGGCTACGGTTAATCCCCTGAAAAAATCAAGAGATAACAATCGTGGTTTAGGTTCGGTCATGATTAGCTTGTTTGGGTTCAGCAAACTAATTTAGAGTATTGTTTTTAGAATGAGAAATTACTTATGAAGTTTGGGGGAAATGATTTGTCATCCTGAACAACGTGAAGGATCTTTTCTAGGCATTGTATTGCTATTATGGTTTATGCCTTATTAGGATTTGTGGTTAACAGATGCTTCGCTAAGCTCAGCATGACAATTGGTGGAGGCTAAACTTCGTAGGTTGGGCAAAAAAAATCCTGCCTTGAGTTAACAAAGCAGGATTACTATTTATGTTTCTTTTTAATTAATCTTCAAATTTCCAGCGTACAAATGCTTCCATTGCTTCATATTCTGCAAGTCCAAGTTCGTCGTAAGCTTTCGCCGTATCACGGTTACGGTCTTCGGCACGCTGCCAGAACTCTCTAGCATCATCACCAGGGAAAACTGCTCTGTCTTTTTGGCTCTGGTGTTTGAAAATCGCATATTTTTTACGCTCAAGCTCCTGTGGAGAAATTGGAACAGCCATTTCGATTTCATGCGTTTCAAATTCGTGCCATGCACCGCGGTACATCCACAGCCAGCAATCTTGCGCCCAGGCTTCGGTTTTGCGTAAACGTTTTAATGCTTCTAAAATAATATTAAAACAAACAATATGCGTTCCGTGCGGATCTTCAAAATCGCCTGCCGCGTACACCTGTTGAGGCTTAACTTTTTGCAATAGTGCTATTGTAAGCTCGATATCAGCATCCGTTACCGGGTTTTTCTGAACCTTACCGCTTTCGTAGAAAGGAAGCGCCTGAAAGTGGATATGGTCATCTTCAAGACCGCAATATCTTGCGCCGGCAATTGCCTCGCCTTTTCTGATTAATCCTTTAACCGTTTGGATCTCTGGCGTATCTATCTGGTTTGGTTGTTTCTGCTCAATAAAGGTTCTCATTTTGTTGTAAAGATCCTTCAAATGTGTATTGTCCATACCCATTTTCTCTGTAAAATCTACATTGAACTCAACAAAACGAAGCGCATCATCATCCCAAACCGCGGTATTACCTGAGGTTTGGTAAGCTACGTGTACATCATGCCCTTGGTCAACCAGGCGGAGAAAAGTACCGCCCATCGAGATCACATCATCATCAGGGTGTGGTGAGAAAATAATTATTCTCTTTTTAGCAGGTTCAGCTCTTTCCGGGCGCTGCGAATCATCAGCATTCGGTTTACCTCCTGGCCAACCTGTAATGGTGTGCTGTAATTTATTAAAGATATGGATGTTGATATTGTATACTGGTCCTTTTTCAGTAGCCAGTTGTGCCATACCATTATTGTTGTAATCGTCTTCGGTTAACTTTAAGATCGGTTTTTTCAAGGTATTGGCCAACCAGATCACCGCTTTACGGATCAGAGCATCTGTCCAAACACAGTCTTTAACCAACCATGGTGTGTCAAAACGGGTCAGTTCTGAAGCAGCAGGAGCATCAAGGATAAACTCCACATGGTCAGAAAGCTGCAGGTACGTTGCCGGAACATCGCCCGAAATTTCGCCTTCAACAGCTTTTTTAATAATCGAAGCTTTTTTACGGCTCCAGGCCATCAATATAATTTCCCTTGCTTTGAAAATTGTACCGATACCCATGGTAATGGCCTTAGTTGGTACAAAGGTTTTTCCACCGAAATCGCGTGCGGCATCGCGGCGGGTAAGGTCGTCTAAAGTAACTAAACGGGTACCAGAATTTGGTGCAGATCCCGGTTCGTTAAATCCGATGTGACCTGTACGGCCGATACCTAAAATCTGGATATCAAGACCACCAAGATCACCTATTTTCTTTTCATATTCTAAGCAGAATGCAGGAATGTCTTCCAGTGCAAGCGTGCCATCAGGGATGTGAACATTCTTCTTATCAATATCGATATGATTGAAAAGGTTTTCGTTCATAAACGTAACATAACTTTGTGCCGCAGTTGGCGCCATTGGATAATATTCATCCAGGTTGAAAGTAATTACGTTTTTAAAACTCAAGCCCTCTTCTTTGTGCAGTCTAACCAGTTCGGCATAAACTGCAATTGGGGTAACACCTGTTGCTAAGCCCAGTACTGCAGGTGTGTTGCTTGCTTGTTTAGATTTAATGAGCTCGGCAATGCGGTGTGCAACATTAATTGAAGCAATTTTTGGATTTTCGAACACGCTTACCGGTAATTTCTCGAAACGTGTCTCCTCCAGTAGATTTAATCTAGCCATTTTTTTTATATGGATTTTAATGTACGGAGCAGTAAATATAGAGAGTTATGCCCAATTTGTAACAAAGGATATTTACTTTTATTGCAAGTATTTATATAAAATTCGATTAAAGGGGCAGACAAACGTTTGATCTTTTTAAGATAAAAAGCCAATATGAACACACAGATTGAAAAGTTGTATTCGAAAGCAGGGAAATTGGAACGCTTAATTATAGGATTGATGAGTGGTACATCAATGGATGGACTGGATATTGCGCTTTGTTTGGTAAAGGGAAGCGGTGCTGAGACGGATATTCGGATTTTAAAATTTAAAACCGCAGATTATACAGCTGATTTTAGAACAAAAATAAAGGCCATCTTTTCTAAAAAAGAAGTCGATCTACAATTGGTTTGCTTAATGAATGAGCATATTGCAAATACCCATGCCCAACTAATAAATGAAGCCCTGGAAGAATGGGGCTATAAAAATGAGGATATAGATTTTATAGCCAGCCACGGACAAACCATATTTCATGCGCCTAAATCTCTGCATCAATTGGCCGATTATCCTAATGGTACATTACAAATTGGTGATGGAGACCATATTGCGCTAAAGACTGGGATTATCACACTTTCTGACTTTAGGCAAAAACATTTGGCAGCGGGGGGTGAAGGTGCACCCTTAGCAGTTTATGGTGATTATTTAATATTTTCGAAAGCTGGCGAAGATCGGGTAATGTTAAATATAGGCGGCATAGCAAATTTCACCTATTTGCCAGGGAGTACCGATGCCAGTGAAATTTTTTCGACGGATGTTGGCCCAGGAAATACTTTGATGGACCAATATATGCAAAAACATTTTAATCAATTTTATGATAAAAATGCAGCTGTTGCATTGGCAGGCGAATCTAATCCCAGTCTATTGTCTGCGTTATTAAATTGCAGCTTTTTTGATCTGGATTTTCCTAAAACCACAGGACCAGAATTGTTTAATCTGGAGTATTTAATCAGCGCACAAGAACAGTCTTCAACAACTGGTCTAAGTGCAGCCGATATAATGGCTACCTTATGTCATTTTTCTGCAGAAACCATTGCGAATGCGATTAAGCGTTGTTTTGGCGAAGATGCTAATGCACAGGTTTTTATGAGTGGCGGCGGAATGCATAATCCCTTGCTTGTACAGCTTCTTAAAAGCAAGTTACCTTTTTGCAAATTCCTAACCACTGAAGACTTAAATATTAATCCCGATGCAAAAGAAGCTGTTTTGTTTGCTGTTTTGGCCAATGAAACACTCTGTGGCAAACCGATAGACTTTGGCGATAGGCAAGGCGTACCTTCGGTTTGCATGGGTAAAATCAGTTTACCAGCTTAGGTAAGCACAATTTTGTAAATCAGTTTGTACAGGTTAAAAAATTTGGTTTGCGCGGTATTTTGTTAAATTTGTTTTAACACTAATCTTCTAACAAAACCAAATTTTATGGAAAAAAGTTACCTAAAATGGCCACCAGGATTCTTCGCAATTTTGTTGATCCCATTTCTACTGCTCTTATTTACAGAAATGGCGCAGGCACAAAACAAACGGTATACCATAAGCGGTAAGGTTACCGATGCCGCAAATAACAGCCCTGTTCCCGGTGCTGTTGTGAAAATTATCAATACAAATCTTGTAACAAGCACAAGTTCGAGTGGAACGTATAACTTTTCGGTTGATTTAGCACCTGGTAAATACCAGATCCAGATTTCTTTTATCGGCTTTAAATCGAATATCGAAACGGTAACACTTGGCGATAATACCACAGTTCAGGCAAATAGTGCTTTAAGTGGCGATGCAGTGGGGCTCGATGAGGTAATTGTTACGGGTACCTCTCAAGGAACTACCCGTAAACAGCTCGGTAGTTATGTGAGTACAGTAAAAGGTGATGATTTAAACAAGGCGCCTAGTGGAAATGCACTGGCTTCATTACAAGGTAAAACACCCGGCGCACAAATCAGCCAAAATTCTGGAGATCCGGCTGGTGGAATTTCTGTTCGATTAAGAGGAGTAAGCTCGGTTAACTCATCATCAGAGCCACTTTACATTATCGATGGGGTAATTGTAAACAACTCTACAACCAGAGTAACCAATACATCAGCCAATTATGATGGCGGAAACTTTGTCGGAAGTATTGGGCAAAACCGGATGGTGGATATTAGTCCGGCAGATATTGATCATATTGAGGTTTTAAATGGTGCGGCAGCTGCAGCAATTTATGGTTCGAGGGCAAATGCGGGGGTAATCCAGATTTTTACCAAGAGGGGTAAAACCGGCGAGCCTCAAGTGAGCTTTAGTACAAGTCTAACCATAAGCGAGCTACGTAAGCAAATTGAAGTAAACCAGGCGCCTTTTAGGTTTGGGGATAATGCGAACTCTGTAACGCAAGATGTCATTCAAACAGTTCCACCCACTCCTGGTGCCACTCCTGTTTTACAGACCGCAAAAACTCCGGTAACCAGGTATAATTACCAGGATTATATTTTCAGGACAGGTATTGGTACAGATAATTCAGTTTCAGTTTCTGGAGGTAATGACAACACTAAATTCTATACCTCGGCTGGTTATTTCTCAAATCAGGGAATCATAAAAAACACGGATTTTAAAAGAATGAACTTCAGGGCAAATCTTGATCAAAAAATTAATAACTGGGCAAAGATGACAGCTGGTTTTAACTATGTGCATAGCGATGCCAATGAAAAACCAGATGGTAATTCATTCTTTTCACCAATGAACTCTGTAACCATTATTGGTAACTTTCACGATATTTTTGCAAGAGATATATTGGGCAATTTAAAAGCTGTTGGAGAACGCGGTCGTGTTAATCCAGTTTCTGTTATTGAAGATATCAAGCAGCGCCAGTTTACCAATCGCATTATTGCCAATCTAGGTTTAAAGCTCAATCCCGTAAAAAACCTGACTATCGATTATACCATGGGGGTTGATAATTCCATTCAAAATGGAACAACATTTATTCCGCCCTTTACTTATAATGTGAGTACAGGTTTTTATGGTGGTGGTGCTAGTTTAGACCCATCATTAAATGGTTATGCCAGTGCGGCAAATGCAACAACTACACTGTTTAATAATGAATTAAATTTCACCTATGATGCAAAAATATCTGACTTATTAAGTTCGACAACGCAATTAGGTGGATCTTATCAGTATCAGAAAGATTTGTTTAGTTTGTTAAATGGCAGGGGGCTGGCACCACTTATTCAGACGGTTAATGGCGCGAGTACGATACTTCCCAATAATGATAACCGTTCAGAATTCTCAATAAGCGGGGCCTATTTACAACAGAATTTTAAATATAAAGACCATCTTTTTGTTACCGGAGCAATCAGGGTCGATCAATCAACTGTTTTTGGTGAAGGCAACGGAACACAATTTTATCCAAAAGCAAATGTAAGTTATGTGTTGTCATCTGCTAATTATTGGAAGGATCTTGGTGTTTCATCTTGGTGGAATGCATTTAAACTTCGGGCAGCGTATGGCGAATCGGGTAATTTAACTGGTATTGGTGCTTACGATCGTTTTAATGTGTATCTACCTAGCGCCTTAAACAGCAAAACATCATTGGCATCCAGCAGCACGCTTGCTAATACTGATGTTAAACCAGAGCGTCAAAAAGAATTGGAATTAGGTACGGATATGTCGTTTTTTAATAACCGTTTGGGCCTAACATTTAGCTGGTACAATAAAAGTGTTAAAGACTTATTATTGGGAGTGGTAATTGCTCCAACTACAGGGTATTCCAGCCTTTTGGATAATATTGGTGGATCGCTTAAAAACAAAGGGATAGAGCTCATGCTTACAGGAGTACCATTAAAAACCCAAGATTTTACCTGGACATCAACACTAATCTACAACAGAAATAGAAATAAAATTGTAGGTTCAGGTGCACAGAGATTAATTTCAACCAATGCTGGCGCACCTGTTTCTATCACTGACGGTTATCCAGTAGGTGTTTTTTATGGAACATATTTTGAGCGGACATCAAATGGAGATATTGCGACAAACCCTGCTGGTATTCCTTTAACTGCAGGTCAAGCCGCAGGTAATGTTTTGCGTAAAGTAATCGGCGATCCGAACCCAGATTATACAGGGTCTTTTGTAAACGATTTTACCTATAAAAAGTTAAGTCTGCACATTCAGCTCGATGCGGTACAAGGAGGAGATGTTTGGAACGCCGATTGGAGAACCCGTCAAGGCGTAGGCAATGGCAAGGTAGCTGAAGCAGAGCAGATGGGCCAATTGCCTAGAGGCTATGTGGCTGGTGCGTACAATGTAGAAGAATGGCGTATTGATGATGGATCTTTTGTGAAATTGAGAGAGATTTCTTTAAGTTATAATATTGGTCAGGTTAAATTTATTAAAAATTTAACTGTTAATCTTAGTGGAAGGAATCTGATTTCGTGGGATAATTACAAAGGCTACGATCCTGAGCTGAACGCTGGTGGTCAATCCACAATTTTGAGAAATATCGATTTTGGCTCTGTACCTATTCCACGTACTTTTTCTTTCGGTTTACAAGCTAAGTTTTAATTTATTGGAAAAAATAAATCATATTAAGATGAAAAATTCAAGATCAAAATATATTCGCTACACATTTTTCTTTGCAATGGCCCTTTCACTGGCTGCTTGTAAAAAGGAATATTTGAATCCTAACGGTGCTGTAGCTGATGATGTGCTCCTTTCTGCAAGAGGTTTGACCGGGATTACGGTTGGTCTTCAGAAAAATTTCTCCACAACAAGAGCAGGGCTCATGTATGCAGCAATTACTGTTAATGGCATTACTACTAATGAGTTAATTTCTGTTAATACAGGAAATACCAACGAAGACCGGCTGATGACGGGAGGAGTGCAGGTAGATGGTACAAATTCGGTGTTACTAAATGTTTGGACCAGTTCAAATAAAATCATTTTTGATGCAGATAATGTGATCAGTAATGCAGCTAATCTTGCCGATAAAGGTTTGGCTTCTGGCTTAATTGCACATGCTAGTATTTTTAAAGCCTTGGCATTGGGTAATTTGTCGGAATTTTGGGAAAAAGTTCCAAACGGAACTGGACAGAACGTAACTTTTATTACAAGGACAGATGGTTTTAACAAAGCTATTGCAACTATTGATAACGCTTTGGCCTTAATTGCAGCAAACCCAATCAGCACCTCGTTTTTAAGCAATATTCCTACGGGAGTGGATATCCCGAATACGCTCAATGCTTTAAAGGCTCGTTATGCGTTGTTTGTTGGCAATTATCCCCTTGCCTTAAGCAGTGCCAATGCTGTTGATTTAACTAAAAGGTCTGCGCTAACTTATGACGCGCAAAATCTTAATCCCATTTTTGAGATTGCTACCTCTACGAATAATGTAATTCAGCCAAAAAATATAAATTTAGGGCAAACTGGTGCTAATATCCCGGATGCAGGTGATGCGAGGATTCCATTTTATACAGCAATTAGCACGACAGTGCGCATTAATGGTTTTGGTGCGGCTAGCTTAACGCCAATTCCAGTTTATCTGCCTGGTGAAATGACATTAATTAAGGCAGAGGCGTATGCCCGCCAGGCTACTCCTGACCTGGCCTCATCATTAACTGAGCTAAATAAGGTAGTAACACGCCCTGCAACAGGAAATGTGCTTGATGCTAATTATGGAATGGGCGCAGCACTGCCGGCACTAACTGGTCCTTATACACAACAACAGCTTTTAGATCTGATTTACAAACACCGTTGCATTGAGCTCTTCATGTCTGGGCTAAAACTTGAGGATATGAGAAGATTTAATCAGCCTTTAGCTGATCGTAAACGGAATTTCTTCCCTTATCCTTTCGCAGAAAGGGATAATAATACCAATACCCCTGCAGATCCTACTTTCTAGCAAAATGAAAGAGGTTGTATCATAAACACAATTTCAGCTCAGATGCTGTTATGTTGAGCCTGTCGAAACACCTTAAACAGTATTTAAATAGGCCCTTCGACAGGCTCTCCACAGGAGTCCTTTGGACAGGGTGACAAATCTGTGTGATACAACCTCTTTTTATAAAATATTTAGCTCTTTAGCGCGGTAACGCGAAAGCGATTCATGATCTAAATCTAACTCCGTTATCAAATAACTAATGCTTTCTATCGGGCAAACCCTTAATCTTAAAGCAATATCCAGCTTTTCGGAAATACAAAGTACAGCGGTTTTTTTTGCACAGGCCAGCATGGCTTTTTTAAGTTGGTTAATTTCCCAATAAGTATCCGTCAGGCCTTCGTCTGGGTGGATGGCGCTGGTTCCCATCAGGCATAAATCGGCCTTAATTTCCGATAACTGTGTAATTACTTGTCCGCCGTAGGTAACTTGCGAATTTTTAGAAAACAAGCCTCCGATCAAAATCACTTCGATATTGTTGTATTTGGCCAATTCTACTGCCACCAACGGACTAATGGTAAAAAATGTAGCAGATAGGCCCTGTGGAAGTCGTTTCACAAATTCTAAAATCGTTGTTCCTCCTCCGGTTAAAACGACCATGCCATCTTTTATCAACTGAACGGCTTTTTTGCCAATCGCAATCTTACTATCTCTGGCATAAACCGTACTATCGTCAAAAGAACTGTGATAAGATTTCGATAAAGCGCCTCCATGAACCTTATAAAGTAAGTTTTCATCAACAAGCTCTTGTAAATCTCGTCTGATTGTATCTTCTGAAACATTAAGTAACTGCACTAAGTCGGATGTTAAAACTCGGTTATGCAGGTTAATCTGGCGCATGATGAAGTCGTGACGTTCTTTTTTCAGCATAAATCATTTGATTTTCTACGAATGTATAAAAAGATTTTAAAATTAATATTATTTGCGTTTTTATGCGTGTTTGTGCGATAAAATTTTGTTTGTTAGGCGCATATACTTTGTTAAATTGTTTTTTTATTGAAAAACATTTATGATATTAGCTAAATAATAAATTAAAATGCGTTTTTGTGCGTGTTTTGGCAAACAACAAATTAACTAACAACTAACAAATCATTCCATTCCTAAACAGGCAGTTTATGAAAAAAAAACTACTATTAATTTTTCTTGGTACGTTTTTGTTCCTGGCTCATGCCATTGCACAACAAACTATCATTACGGGTAAGGTGACATCTGAGGATGGGCCAATACCAGGTGTTTCTATCAGAGTGAAAGGAAGCACAGTCGTTTCGCAAACCAATGCGGATGGAAATTATGCTATTAAAGCCCTCAAAACTGATGTACTAACCTTTAGTTTTGTTGGCTATGCAACTGTTGATAGGCCTGTTGGCGCCAACAGAATTATTAATGTTTCAATGGCTACCGATGCTGGTAACCTAAATGAAGTTGTTGTTACCGCGTTCGGTATTAAAAGATCGAAAGATGCATTAGGCTATTCAGCACAAACTTTAAAAGGGGCAGATATTGCGGATACACAGCGCGATAATTTTTTGAATGCCCTGCAAGGACGTGTGGCTGGAGCTACAATTACACCAACAATGGGTACGCCTGGTGCATCTGCAACAATGATTATCCGCGGAGGGATTTCTTTAGACGGAGATAATCAACCACTATTTATTGTAGATGGTTTGCCTATTTCTAACCGTACTTTTAGTGAGTATAATTTAGTAGGCCAGGGAACTTTTAACCGCCAGAACGATTATGGAAACAGGGCGATGGATATTAATCCCGAAGAGATCGAATCACTTACCATTCTTAAAGGGCCTGAAGCTTCTGCGCTATATGGAACAGACGGTGCATCTGGTGCGGTAGTAATTACGACAAAAAGAGCAAAAGCAGGTACTGCGCGTGTATCATATAGCAACTCTTTCAGAATAGAAAATACTTATCGCTATCCTGAAGTGCAAACCACTTATGGTGGCGGTACAGGAGGTATTTTCGACGAAGAACAAAGAACCCGTACTTTCTTTGGTTCAAAATATCCGGCCAATAAAGCGATGTACGATAACATCGGCAATTTTTATAAAACCGGATTTACACAAAAACATAATGCAACCATTGAAGGCGGAAGTGAGAAACTATCTGTCCGCACTACGGTAAGTTATACCGATCAGAAAGGTATAATCCCTGGTACCGCTTACAATACAATCAATGGTAAAATAAATGCGACCTCTAAAATCAGCGATAAGATAAGCATGAATGCATCGCTAAACCTGATTTCATCAAGAACCGATAAAACCTATAAAGGAGTAAGTAGCCCAATGTTAAGTGCATTATCCTGGCCGCTAACAGACGATATGAGGAATTATTTAACACCTCTTGGAGAAAGAAGAACCATTACCGGAAGCTTGAGCGGCGAACTGGATAATCCTTATTGGGGCGTAGAGCGAAATCCCAATTATGATAAAATGAACCGTGTACTTGGAAACATCGGATTCACTTATGCACCAACAAACTGGTTAAGCATGCAAGGAACTGCGGGAGCCGATATCTTTTCACAAACAGGCCTTTCTGCTTATGATATTCAATCTTATGAAGCAAACAAGTCAGGAACAACAAATTCTGGCGGCGGTTTAAATACATATAATGCAAACGAACGTTTGGTAACGGCCAACTTTGTAGCAACCGCTAAAAAAGATTTTGGAAAGTTTAAGCCTGTAATCCGTGTGGGTACGGAGATAAAAGACGATTCATATCAGGTAAATGCTCAGTTTGGTACACGTTTTTATCAGCCGAATTTTTTCAGCATGAACAATATCGATCCAACCACGCAAAGAGTTGCATACACTAACGAGCTGAAACGGAAAGTTGGTTTCTTCGCCAATGCCGAGTTAGGTTATGATAATTTCTTGTACTTAACTGTATCTGGTCGACAGGATTTGTCTTCAACCTTGCCGCAAAAAAATAACACCTTCTTTTATCCTGCAACATCATTAAGTTTTGTGTTTTCTAATTTGCAGGCAGTAAAAGATTTAGGATGGTTGTCATACGGTAAATTAAGAGGTTCATGGGGTCAATCTGGTAAGGATGCCAGAGTAGCCTACATTACAGACAACAAACTCATTGCTCAACAAACAACAGGTGGTGGTTATGCACTGGATGTGAATATGGGCAATCCAAATCTGGAAGCCGAATTTACCACAGCCAAAGAAATTGGTATGGAGTTGGGTTTCTTTAATAACCGTTTATCATTCGACTTCTCTTATTACCATAACCTTTCCGATAAGCAAATAACTGCACCTCGCTTAAGTTATGCTTCAGGTGCAGTGCTACAATACATTAACAGTGGAAAAATCCGCGTTCATGGTTTTGAGTTATTGGTAAAAGGTACGCCGGTTAAAACGCCGAATTTTAGTTGGGATATCTCCGCAAATGCATCAAGATCTAGAGGTAAAATTTTATCATTACCTGCAAATCAGGATGTATTTTATGTATCTGATAGCTGGCTGTTTGATAACGTTAGGGCGCAATATGCTGTTGGCACCTCAATTTCAGCTTTTGCCGGTATAGATTATTTAAGGAATAAAGACGGGCAGCTCTTAATCAATCCTGCAAATGGAATGCCGATTAAGGATGTTAATTTTACTCAAATGGGAGATCGGGCTCCTGATATTATGGTGGGTTTAACCAATAGTTTTACCTATAAAAACTTTAACCTTTCGTTCTTGCTCGATATGCGCAAAGGAGGCGATATTTACAACGCGACAGAGTTATACTTATATGCAAGAGGTTTGTCAAAGTTAAGTGCCGATCGTGAAGAGCCCCGTATTATAGCAGGCGTAATGCGCGACGGATTAGAAAATTCTGCTAACCCGACCAAAAATAATGTAGTGGTTATTCCTTACATCACCACTTCTTACTATTCAACTTTCTACAATACCGCCGATTTCTTAGAAAAAGATATCAATTGGATCAGGTTGAAAGATATTACTTTAAGTTATAACCTGCCAAAAGCCATTTTTGAAAAAAGTAGGGTTATTAAAAATGCTAGTGTTTTCGTAACCGGAACCGACTTGTTATTGATTACAAACTACAAGGGCGTAGATCCATCAGTTAACGGATTAAGTGCTGCATCTGGTGGTTTAGGCGGAACAGGAATCGATTTCGGTTCTGTAGGCTTACCAAGAGGTTATAATTTAGGTGTGAAAATTGGTTTTTAAAGATTAAAGAGATGAAAAAGATATATTTATTATTATCAGTTTTTGCTGTACTAATAATTGCGTCAGGGTGTAAAAAATATCTGGATGTGAATACCGATCCAGCAACCCCGCAAGAAGTTTCGAGCAAAACATTAACGCCTCCTTTGTTTGCTCAAATGGAGCGCGGAATCCAGTTCGATTCCAGGTATTTAGGTGGGCTTATTCAATATTTTGGCGGAGCAGTTAATGTTGGTGAGCAGCATGGCTGGATTGCTGGTAGTGATGCCATGGGCGAAATATGGAGAACCAATTATTTTGGTTTAGGCGCTAACCTAAACTTAATTATTGAAGACTCTGAGGCCAAACAAGAATGGAATTATGTAGGCATGGCACAAGCCTTAAAAGCCTGGAGCTGGCAAACTACAACCGATTATCATGGAGAGATTATTTTAAAGCAAGCTTTCGATGTTAACCGTTATGTTTACGATTACGATACACAACCAGAGGTTTATGCCGAGGTAGTAAAGCTAGTCAATCAATCTATATCTAATTTTACCAGAACCGACGGTGCGGGCACAGTAGTGAAATTTGGTCCTGCCGATTTGATCTATGCGGGCGATAATGCTAAATGGATAAAATTTAACTATGGTATTCTGGCCCGAAATGCAAATAACCTGGTCAATAAAGCCACTTACGATCCAGCTAAAGTGATTGAATATGTTGATAAATCCTTAGCCAGCAATGCTGATAACTTTATTGTACCAAACACCGGAACAACTGCCATTAATGGTAACTTTTTTGGGCCGTTAAGAGCAAATTTAGGTGCATACCGCCAAACAGCGATAATTGTTGCCTTGCTTGATGGTACTTCTTTTGCAGTTGCCAATACCCCTTTGGTTATCGATCCTCGTCGTAATAACATGATAACGGTATCTCCTGACGGAGTGTTTCGAGGTACTGCACCATACACCAGTGATGCGGGTACAGTGGCCAATAAAAATCAGATTCCTAATCAATGGGGATCATTGGGCTCTGCTAATCCTGGCCCCAACCAGGGTAAATACCTGTTTAAAGACAATGCCGGTTTCCCGATTATGACCTATACTGAAATGCAGTTTATTAAAGCAGAGGCAGCCTTCAGAAAAAAAGATTTTGCCTTGGCATATACCGCATACATTAACGGAATTACATCAAGTATTGATTTTGTAAGCGCTTTAGGAACTGCAATCACACCTGCTGAAAAGGCGGCGTATTTAGCGAGTACCTCAGTCCAGCAAAGTTCGGCAACATTAACGTTAAGAGATATTATGTTGCAAAAATACCTGGCGCTTTATGGTTATGGCTTTGTAGAAACCTGGTGCGATTTAAGGAAGTTTAATTATAATGTTGGAGATGCTGCGGGGAATAATCCTTATCTCAATGTTTATAAATTTCCATCAAGTTTTTATGTAGATAATGGTGGAAAACCAGCGCAACGCTATCGCCCTCGTTACAACTCCGAGTACTTATGGAATGTTGAGGCATTGAAAAAAATCGGAGCTGACAAAAATGATTATCACACTTATAAAATGTGGTTTTCTCAACCGTAAATTCACTATTTATCAAAAGGAAAATGAAAAAAATATTATATTTTATTGCGGTTAGTATAGGATTACTTTCCGCTTGTAAAAAAGGTGAGCTTGTTGAAAATACGGCTTATGAAAAGATAAGTCCAGGAGATCCTAAATATTCATATCTTAAAATTCTGAATTTAAGCCCGGCAAGCCCGGCCTTAACATTTTATATGGATGGCGCTAAATTTTCATCAGCACTTTCTACTGCAGGAACGGAGAATGCAGGTTATGCATATAACGGGTTATTTCCAGATTTGGGATATGCAGTTACTACCCCAGGCTCACGCAATTTAACGGGTAAAATTCTTGCCACCGCTACTGCCGATGCTAATCTGGAGGTTTTTAATACAACAATTGCCCCAGAGGCAGGTAAGTATTATACGGTTTATACCACAGGGCAATATAACACTACAACTAAAAAAATCCCTTCTTCTTTAATGGTAGAGGATAGCAGGCCTTTATTAGATACAACAAAAATCTTTGTCCGCATGGTTAATTTAGCAGCTGGTAGCCCTAATTTGGATCTGGTTAAAGATGTAGCGACGGGAACTAAAATCATTTCAAACGTAGCTTATGGAACAGCTACTACCTGGACTGAAATACCTAATTTAGGACCGGGAATATCTCCATCAATAAAAGTTTTTGTTAACCCAACCGGGACAACGAACCCTTTACAAACGTCAGGATCAACTTTCGCCTTAACAAAAGGTAGGGCGTATACAGTATACGTAAGGGGGATAATAGGTAATGCTACCTATCCTTTTTCAACAACATTTTATACCACTTTTTATTAAATGGGATAGTGTTTTATAGGTGTCGAAAATACGATGGTTTGATTTTGATCTGATTCGTTAAGTGTATTTTT
>NZ_JAUG01000001.1 GCF_000708285.2 Pedobacter borealis DSM 19626 | reverse complement strand
CTAAAAAGATGCTGAAATAAATTCAGCAGGACGATAAAGCTGGATTAGGCGTGTATAAGATATGATTTTCAGCTAATAATTATCGAACTCAGGTTAGTAAGATGCCTCACTTCACCTTTCTTACCAGCGCTTCTGTTTGCAATGACAATATGACGTTAACAAAAAAGGCTCCGATTTATCGAAGCCTTTTAATAAGGCTAGTATTCCCAAAGACCTTGTTCGTAATCAAGAACAGATTTCTTAATCCTTTCTGATTCGTACAACCTTTCTCTAGGATCGGTAATAATATCCCTGATCTTAATGTCACCAGGATTTGACTCTTTTACAATATAGCTACTGAATAAGCGGCGGATAAAGAAATCATCAAAACTTAATGAAGAAGCATCGTTATTGGTATTGATTAAACGTTTCTTCGTTAAAATCTCTCTGGCCTCTGGATAGTTTACCCAAAATACCGGTTGCCATTGTTTAGCAACCTCGTTGTATTTTAGAGGTGCAATACCTACAATACGCGGTTCGAAAACAGAACGTTTGGTATCGAAAATCCAGTCTTCTTTAATTCTGAATTTCAAGAATAATTCCGGATTAAAATCATTAACCACAGTAGTAACCGTTCCGGTTTTGTTGTTCGAAACCTCTGCTGTTCCTAAAGCCGATTTGGAAGCAGAATCTGCCGACATTGGATTAAGAAAAGCATCATCTTCGTTCAACGCACTATCAATTGGTGAATACGCTGTTAATTCGTCTTTTTTAATTGCCGCAATTAATACATCAATTAATCGAGATTTAGGCGATTTTAAGGCTGAGTTAACCGTATCACGCAAATCAATTTCTCTCCAAATCCGTTTTGCATAAAAAACATCCTCTTCCCTCACATCTGCCAAAGGAACCATTTCAGTACTGTCAATGTCCTTACGAGCATAAAAACCATCTTTAGGTGGTACCTTAAGTTTCTTTTTAGCTGTTTTAACAGGGGCTTTCACCGTATCTGCCACAGGAGGTGCGGCAACTACTGGCGCAGCTTTCTTCGGCGCTAACTTGGTTGGCTTTTTTTGTGCAAAAGCAAACGAGGTTAACAAAACTAAAATAGCAATACTTAAAATCCTTTTCATCTTCTTCTTATTTTACACTAAACGCTAATGAAGGCAAAATTCTTTGACGACCATCTGGCCCTACAGAAACAATATCTTCAAAAAACACCCTTGTACCAGGCGTAATCGAGTTTATTGCACCCTTAACCGCACCTGCAAAACTTCCACCGCTACCAGGAATGGTAACAGCATCAGAACGAGGTTTGATAATGGTTAATTTATAACGTTGTATTTTAAATTTAACATCGAAAGGGAAATCATCCAGATCTGCTTCAATTTCAGTTTCGCTTTTTAGCTGTACTGAAGCTACATCACCTCCTGCGCGGCCACCAACCTTAGCTACCGGAGCAGGGATAGCTTTAACCCTGAATTTTTGTGAGCCTAAGCTAACCGTTTTACCAGCGTTATTTGCGGATACATTAATGGATACTTCCTGACCAACCATGCTTCCCGGAACGTTAACATTATAGTTTCCGTTACCACCAGACATTGAACCTCCTGAAATGGAAGCACGAACACTCTCTAATGGAAAACCTGCCGCCGATACCGTAAATGGATTAGCAATACCTGCATAAATTACATTCAGTTTGGTTGAAGAAACAGATGCTGAAGGTTTCGCTACCTGATAAGTTTGTGGTTGAGTTTTATATTCTTTTACCTGACCATCGGTTTGGCGAACACGAACAGTACCGACCCAGGTAAACTGGCCAACGCTACTTGTGCCACCGCTATAAGTTCCTTTACCATCTTTAACGGATAATTTACTTCC
This sequence comes from Pedobacter borealis DSM 19626, assembly GCF_000708285.2. Classification (GTDB taxonomy): domain Bacteria; phylum Bacteroidota; class Bacteroidia; order Sphingobacteriales; family Sphingobacteriaceae; genus Pedobacter; species Pedobacter borealis. The sequence continues at coordinate 200,786 of NZ_JAUG01000001.1, read as the reverse complement.
ATTAACGGTAATATCAGGAGTTGATCTCGAATCGCTGGCTGTTAAAAATACCTCAGCAGTATACGGCTGACCTTGGATTACGTAAGAAGTAGGTGCTACTGCAACTGCTGCAAACTGATCCAGATTAACCTGTGCTTTATCCATATTTCCGAACAATTTCTTAACTATTTCTGCTTCAGCATTTTTTGTATCTGTTTGCAGTTTGGTTAAAATCGTCATTGCAGCAGTTAATGGCGTTCCCTCACCAAAATATGTTTCCTGCCAATTTCCTTTTCTTTTTCTTACAGGATCTTTAGCTTCTAGAGAGAATGAAACATTCGCTCTATCAGCCGGGTCTAACAAAGAAATTAATTTTTCGCGTGTGGCATTAATCCTCTTTTTCAACTCATCTGCTTTCTTTTGATTGATCATGATATGCTGTGCAATATCCTGATTTGATCTATTTACCAAGTCGCCAGTTTCCTGATCAATTCCATCACCTGCCTGGGTAAATTCTTTTTTAATGCTTTCAATATAATTATTCAAATCATCAGCCGCCTTCTGTGCCTGTTTTGCCTTATCGTAAATTGGCTGTGCACGGGCTGGCTCTTCTTTCAACTTCGAATTTTCGAAGGCAGAAAATAACTGATTAATACTTGTATTTACATTGTTTTTAGAAGTATCCAAACTATCGTTGATATTTTTGAATGCATCTAAAATGGTATCTGATACGTTTAAGGCGAGCATAGCCAACAATACCAAATACATGATATTGATCATCCGCTGCCTTGTTGTTTCTTTTCCGCCTGCCATGTTTGATGTAGCTTTTCCTTTAAAAATTAAAAACTAAACAAATTATACACGTGGGCCGTTCATAGCCGATAACATATTGCCATAAATTGCATTAAGCGATGATAGGTTTTTAGCCAACTTATTCACCTCTTCTTTAAACTGTTTCGAATCTTCCATCGATTCGTTAAAGTTCTGCATGGTTAACGATAAGTTTGAATAGAATTTATTCATCGATTTTAGATGCGCACTAGAATCTTGTAATTCTAATTCATATACCGCATTTAAAGCTGATAAATTTTTAGCCAAATTGTTAACCTGATCGTGGTAAGCCTGAGAATCTACCGTGCTCTCGCCCATTGCTTTCAAATTAGCCGTGGCTTTATCAAAAGATGCGCTAAGGTTATCGAAACCAGCTGAAGCTGTCTTAATTTTTCCAGTAAATTCGTTAGTTGCGGTAGATGCATCTGCAACATTAGAAATCGTTGCCACTTTATCGCCAAAAGTACGCAAACCTGCCCCTAAACTTTCGATCAATTCAGGGCCGATTTTAGCATCTGATAACATTTTATCTAAGGCCGCCGTGTTCGATGCGGTTGCTGCAACTGGTCTTGCTGATGCAGTTGGTAATTCTCCTTTAAAATCTGGTTTTAATTCAGGATATACTCTTTCCCAAGCTGGTTCTGGCTCTGGTGGAAAAAACCCTGTTAAAAAGAATAAAATCGCCTCTATTCCAAGACCAAGCCCGATCATATAGCTACCTACAATTCCACCGATGTGTAGAATTTTAAATAACGCTCCGATAATTACAATACTTGCTCCCCATGAAATCGCTACGTGTAACCAGCCTGGTTGTTTCTTTGCTGCCATAAAATTTTGATGTTTTTCTTTAGTTTTTAGTTTGTTTGGTTTAATGTCTTAAGTCGGTACCAGGATAAGATGAAACGCATCTGAAACCAATGTATGATCTTTGTGTGTCCTGATACTCGTATGTTGCAACTGCATTTTGTAAAAAGTAGCCGGTATCTTTCCACGATCCGCCTTTTACTACTTTACGTTTTTTATATTTGCTATCATTTGCTCCTGCATCATACGTAAAATTCGGGTTCAAATCGTGCAATAATGGGCTTGCGCCTTTATTGTAAGCAGTTAATGTCCATTCAGAAACATTACCTGCCATGTTGTACAAACCATAATCATTAGGGAAATACGATCTAACACCTACCGTATAAATACCACCGTCGCTTGAATAATCGCCACGACCTGGTTTAAAGTTAGCCTGTAAACATCCTTTTGTGTTTCTAATGTAAGGACCTCCCCAAGGATATTTTGTTTTGGTGTTGCCGCCTCTTGCTGCGTATTCAAATTCAGTTTCGGCTGGTAATCTATAGTCTGATCTAGATCCTACGGGCAATTTTCTTGCTGTAGCAACTCCATCGTACAATCTTGTTCTCCAATGAGAGAATGCTTTTGCCTGCTCCCAGCTTACACCAACTACGGGATAATCATCGTAAGAAGGGTGGTTGTAGTAACCACGTACCATTGGGTCGTTTTGTGAGTATGAATAATCTGTTTTCCATACCATGGTATCAGGGTAAATAGCAACGTTATAACGATCGATATAATCCTGGCGTTTGCTGTTTGGGTCTTTATGCCCTAAAGCAGCTTTCTCCATATTTAATTCGGCATAAGAATATTCGAATTTACGAACATCCAGTTCTTTTTTTCCAGGAAGTGCATCTAAACCTGAGTAATACATCCCATCTAGTTGACTCACTTGGGCAGCTGCTGCTCCTTTTCCTTTATTACGCCAAATGTTGGCACCGTTTGGTCCAACTTTTTTCCAGTCAATGTATTTATCTCCACCAACAGCATTTGCGGCATTTCCTTTGGGTGTAACCATAAATTGTTGAGGATTGCCCATCATCACAATTGCAATCGAATCGCGTACCCAGTTGGTAAACTGGCGGTATTCTGCATTGGAAATCTCGGTCTGATCCATAAAGAACGCGCTAATGGTAACCATTTTACTTGGCCCATTCTGAGAAAAAGTAATATCTTCATCCGATCCTCCCAGTGGGGTATGCCCTGGCGGCACATAAACCATTCCTAGTGGGATTCTATCGTTTTTGAATTTCCTGTTATAAGCACCAACCAGCTCGCCTTGGCCGCCATGACCACAGCTTGCTAGCATTACAGTTATACCTACAATAGCTAGAAGGTAGATTTTCTTCATATTTTTTATAGTGTGCACAGCACGATTAGGAGCAATTTTATCAAAAATCACTGAAATTATCAACAAAAGCAAATATTTTACGTTAAATCATTACTTAAAGGCAATTAAAGTTAGATTAACAATTTTCCAACAACCTTGTATTTTGTTTAATAATATGCGTAACTCTCTTACTAACAGTAAAGTTACGCATTTATTGTATTGACTTAAAATAAATTATTTATCGTATTATTTATTAGATATTTTGATGTAATTCTCAATAGCCATCGTCATTGATGGAACGCCTGGGGTTGGCGCAGCTATATCCACTATCAGGTCCATATCGGTACAAGCCTTACTCGTGTTGGTTCCAAAAGCAGCAATCCGGGTATTATTCTGTTTAAAATCAGGAAAATTTTTAAACAACGACTGAATACTTGATGGGCTAAAAAATGCAATAACATCGTAGAATACTTCAGCTAAATCAGATAGATCGCTCACTACGGTTCTAAACAAAACTGCAGGGGTAAAATTATACCCACTTTTTTCCAAAAACTTCATCGTGTCTTCGGTAGCCATATCAGAGCAAGGATATAAAAACTTCTCGTTTGCATGCTTCTTTAGCACCTCTGCTAAATCTGCTGCAGTTTGTTTACCAAAAAAGATTTTACGCTTCCTGTACTGGATATACTTCTGCAGATACAATGCAATAGTCTCAGACAGACAAAAATATTTCAGTTCTGCCGGCACTTCATAACGCATTTCTTCACAAATTCTAAAAAAATGATCCGCTGCATTACGGCTGGTAAAAATTACTGCCGTAAAATCCGCCAGGTTAATCTTATCCTTTCTAAAGTCTCTTGCGGGCACACCTTCAACATGAATAAAGGACCTAAAATCAACTTTTAAGTTGTGTTTTTTGGCCAAATCGTAGTAAGGAGATTTTTCTGTTTCAGGTTTTGGTAAAGTAACCAAAATACTTTTTACTTTGCGGATTCTAGAGTCGTTCTTTTCTTGCATTTTCCTTTTTCCTGCTACAGTCCTATCGTTTTAATTAGTATTAGGATAGGACATATTTCGAGGGCGCAAAAGTACAAAAATAAATGCATTCTAGAAAACTTATTATTAGAAAGTATCGTTATACCTGCCCGCAATAGCTGAAAAGCAAAAATAATGCCTAACAGTAAGAATGCCAACACGATATACACCCCACCGTATTTAAGTGGCGATAAGGCGAAAGCAACTACTAAAGGAATAAATAGTAGGGATGCATTGAAGTAACTGAGGTACAAAATTGAGATGTATTCGCCCACCGGTTTCTGCACATTAAACAGGTAGCCCAAAAAGCGTAAAAGAACCAGTTTGAGGGCATAAAAAACAATTATAGTGATCGATATACTAAAAAAGAATTTAAACCCATCTTTAGCCTGATACATATCATTCCACTGCGCTACCAGAAAAAAGAACATTCCGAAAACGAAACCAAACTGCACAAAAAGCAGCAAAAATGGCCACGAACTAAACAGGTTATCCTCCTTGTTAATATTGTTTAAAATCCTGTTGCTGAAAAACGATTGAACGATTGCCGATAATTGTTTCGAAAAAGCATTTTTTAGAATGGCAAAGATGATAAGCATGCCAAAAATAAATCCAAGCAAACCAACATTGCCTTTTGGGATTCTTGTCCCTAGTTGATAGGGATTTGCCTTTTTCTTTAAGTGCTGGTATTTCTTTTGCCAGGCCAGTAGATCGAGTTTAGGAAAAAGATATTCCTTTTCAATGGCATCAAACAGAGCCCCCTTGTTAATTAAACTATCAGGAAGCACCCAGGTATGGTGAACAAGCGAATCGGTCGAAAATTTCTGTCTGGCAAGGGTTGCCGAATCGGGCCGGTATCTTCGATATTGATATTGATATTGATTTACAGCTATGCTATCTGTTTGAACAGGAATTTCTTGTGCTGCTACAAAATTAGCAGACCATATAAACGCGAACAAAAAGAAAATAAATTTCGGCATGCTGTAAATCAAAACTTAAGGATGCAAAAGTAGTCGAATAATCATGGTTTACCTAAAGAAAATAAATGGATTTAGGATAAGTTACCTCGCTCCCTGTACTTGCTACGATCTGGCAAACCGAAGAAGCGCTTCATAATTACCTGAATCTGCCAATTTCAGCGCATTTAGATATTGTTTTCTATTCTCACTTTCTTTTGAAAGATTTCCGGCACCCCACGTAAATACTGGTCTATCAAATATCATTTCAATAATCATATCAGCCATTAAGCGGCTATGCCTTCCGTTCCCATTAGAAAAACAATGAATACTTACTATACGATGTTTAAAACGTATAGCAATTTCATCAGGAGAATAGGTACTGTTTTCAATCCAAAACCCCGCATCCTCCAGCAAATTCTTTAATTCAATAGCAACCTGCCATCTATCTACCCCAATATTTTTGTTTGTTTTGCGAAAAGCCCCCGTCCAAAGCCAAACATCTTTATACATACGTTTATGTACATTTTTAATAAAGGATTCAGTAAACAGTTTATCAGATTTAATTTTTTTTCCGATGGACCATTTTATGGCTTCCTCAATATTTTGTTGTTCAAACTCATCAAGTTCCTCTCTTGTAGCAATGGTAGAAATAAGCAAACCCTCTTTTTCATCCTCATCCAAAGGGGTTTGTCCATCAATATAAATTAAATCTAATCCCATAAAATTTTAGGCATTTCATTTTTAATTTCTTCCGTTCTTTCAATTATCGCTTTTTTGATCCTTTCTTTTGAATTACCCTGATCTTCTAATTTCATTGTGTTTGAAGTTCGAAGTACAATTTTCGTAGCCAGTTCATTGGCTTTTTTTTCAATCATGGCTTCCAATGATCCATCTTTAGGCACAAAGCCATAAACCAGTTCCATATCTAAAACTCTACCTAATTCCCTTAGAGATTTTATAGTTATCGAACCGTCTGCCTCTCTTTTTTCGATATCTAAAACCGCTTGTTTACTTACTGATAATTTATTGGCCAATTGCTGCATAGACATACCGAGTGTGTTACGAATGGCTTTAATCCAACCACTTGGCGGAATCGCAATCCTGCTTAAAATGGCAAAACTTAAAAGCTTGCCATTTAGTTGTTGTAACATTAATGATTTCTTTCCCATAGCATTTATAGTAAAGTAATAGCTTTACTTAATCAACACAAAAGTAAAGCTATTACTTTACTTAATCGATTCCCATTAATCGTTATATAAACTAATTGCTTATTATTTATAACAATAAAGAAAAATTAACTTCGCTATCTTTGTATCAATGTCCGGTATCTATATTCATATTCCTTTTTGTAAAAAGGCTTGTTACTATTGCGATTTTCATTTCAGCACTTCTTTAAAATATGCTGATGAAATGGTTGATGCGATCTGCAAAGAGATCAAAATGAAAAAAGATCGGATTGGCGGACAGGTTGGAAGCATTTATTTTGGCGGCGGAACACCTTCCATTTTATCACAGACAGCTTTGCAAAAGATTTTTGATGCCATTAACCACACTTTTTCGGTCGATGCAAATGCCGAGATTACCATCGAAACCAATCCCGATGATTTAACCGCTCAGAAATTAAAAGAACTGAAACAATTGCCCACTAACCGCTTTAGTGTGGGCATCCAATCTTTTTATGATGAAGATCTGATCTGGATGAACCGGGCACACCAGGCCCAAGAAGCGGAAGATTGCATCAGAAGAAGTCAGGATGCCGGTTTTGAAAACTTAACCCTCGATTTAATTTATGGTTATCCTTTGCTTACCGATCAAAAATGGTTAAGTAATATACAAAAAGCTATTGAGCTTGAGGTTCCACATATTTCGGCCTATGCCCTAACGGTAGAACCCCGGACGGCTTTAGCTCATGCCATTAAAAACAACAAACAAACTCCTGTAAACGATAATCAAAGTGCTGCTCAGTTTGTAATTTTAATGGATAAACTGATTGATGCCGGATTTGAACACTATGAAATTTCGAATTTTGCCAAACCGAACCATTATGCCGTGCACAACACCAATTATTGGAAAGGCGTAGATTACATTGGCATAGGTCCATCGGCACATGGCTTTAATGGCCAGAACCGCTATATGAACCCCGCCAATAACGCCCTGTATATGGAAACGTTAGGCCATAACAAACTTCCTGAAATTGTTGAAGAACTGAGTTTAAACGATAGATTTAACGAGTACATCATGACTTCGTTAAGAACGATGTGGGGAACTGATTTACAAAAAATAAATACCGATTTCGGGAAAGATTTTTTAGCGGAAACAAAACGCAACCTTAAAAATTTCGGGGATAAAGATTGGCTACTGATTGACGGAGATAAGATTTGTTTAAGTCAAAACGGAAAATTATTTGCTGATCATATTGCTTCGGAATTATTTATAGTAGTAAATGAATGAGTGAATTGAGAAGGATTGAATTAGAGAATGGCTGATTTAGCCGGTTAACAACATTCACTCATTCAAAACTCAGTCATTCAATAATTAATTAAAATATATGTCAAAAATTGTATGGATTACAGGTGCATCATCAGGTATTGGTGAGGCCTTGGTATATGAATATTTTAAAGCGGGCAATAAACTGATCATCTCTGGAAGAAATCGCGATGAGCTATTCCGTGTAAAAGGAAACTGCCAAAATTCTTTTAATATACATGTTTTACCATTCGATTTAAGCGAAACGGCTACACTCGAAAACAAAGCTGCCGATGCCATCCGTATTTTTGGAAAAATAGATTTACTGATCAATAGCGGTGGTGTAAGCCAGCGGAGTTTAGCGCTCGAAACCAACCTGCAAACAGAACAACAAATTATGGATACCAATTTCTGGGGAACAGTTGTACTGAGCAAAGCAGTTTTGCCTCTGATGATCGCTAACGGTGGTGGACAGATCGTTGTAATTAGTAGCCTTGTCGGGAAATTCGGCACGAAATTCCGCTCTACTTATGCGGCATCAAAACATGCGCTACATGGCTATTTCGATTCGCTCCGATCGGAAGTTTACGATAAAAACATCGATATTACCATAATCTGTCCAGGTTTTATCAAAACAAATGTAACCTATAATGCGCTTACCGCAGATGGTAAGCCCTTAAATAAAATGGGTGATGCACACGAAAATGCCATGACACCTGCCGAATGTGCCAAACAAATTGTAGTGGCTGTAAGCAACAAAAAAGAAGAGGTTTATATTGGCGGAAAAGAAACCAGAGCAGTATTATTGAAACGCTTTTTCCCTAAGCTTTTTTCTAAAAAGGTAAGAACGGCGAAGGTTAATTAGAGAAGCGTTTTGAGGTTGGCGGTAAGCGTGACCAGCGAAGTTTATAAAGACCTGTAGTTAGGTAGATCCTTTAAATAGACCCGATTAAAGTGGCATCCTTTTGGCGCTCATTCTGAGGGTTAATTATTGTATAAAATCAATATAAATGACATATGGATAAAGCAGGTGAAATAGTCTCGAAGTATCGTCATTTCGACCGCAGTGTTCCAAAGGAACTCCTTTGGAGGAGAAATCTTTTAAATCTGATTCAATAACTTGGTACAAAGATCTCTCCATTTCGCTGCGTTACAGTCGAGATGACGATCATTAAAAAACTATGGTTATTTTTTTATCGCAAATACTGAAAAGACACCGAAAGATATCCTTATTAAAAACATATATTACGTCCTCTGTGATTATGACAAAACGTTCTTCATTAATAGTGAGGACGTTTTTTATTTAATTGTCAGCTGTTTATAAAGTTTTAGTTTTTACAAAGGTTACTGTTCTTACAACTTTGTTTTACACTTAACTTTACAGCGTAAAGTTGACGACTTTATGAAAGCAAACTACCGCGAAAAATACATGCAGTGGAAAGAAGAGCTTGCAATTAAAAGAGCAAGTAGAGCACTAGAAAAGAATTTACCAAAATAAGAACAAAAGCTAACGGTTGGATAATGAGGTTTGGACACCAAACGCCTAGCTCCAAACACAAAACTCAATATGCATCCTAACATTATAAAAATCCAGGAAAGAATAGCGCCACTTAGGCAGGAAATTATTAACCACAAAGTTTATTCGGCCATTAGTGAAATAGAAGATCTTCAGGTTTTTATGGAACACCACATTTTCGCCGTCTGGGATTTTATGTCGTTGCTTAAGGCCCTACAAATTAATTTAACCTGTACTACTTTGCCATGGTTCCCGGTAGGCGATCCTGTTACCCGGCAATTGATCAATGAAATTGTGGCCGGTGAAGAATCGGATGTAGATGCCAATGGAGCCATTAAAAGTCACTTCGAGCTGTACTTAGATGCCATGGATCAATGCGGCGCCAATACCAAACCCATCAATATCTTTTTACAGGAACTAAAAAACGGGAAAAGTTTTAATGAAGCTTTCACAAAAGCGGATGTTCCCGCAGCGGCAAAGGATTTTGTAAATGCGACTTTTGAAACCATAAACAGTGGAAAAACACATTTACAGGCCGCAAGTTTTACCTTTGGTCGCGAGGATTTAATTCCAAACATGTTTTTTAGCATGGTAAATGACCTGAACAGTACCCGGGCTGATAAAGTTTCGATTTTTAAATATTACCTGGAGCGCCATATCGAAGTAGATGGCGATCACCATAGCCATTTGGCGCTCTCTATGACAGAGAAACTTTGTGAAAAAGATGAGGCTTTTTGGGCTGAGGCAGAGGAAACCACAAAACAGGCACTACAAAAAAGGATCGATCTGTGGGACGCTGCCTATGCCGAAATTGTTAAAAATAAAGTTGAGGCGTAATTATTAAATTGTTAAGTATTTACTAATTTTAGATTACGTGATTTTAGTCACATTTACCTGTTAACATCAATTTTGTAAAATAAAATTTACACATTTGTTGTTCGGCACAAATAACCGATTTTAAGCGCATGAGTTTCATTTTAAAACCTGTTGATATCGTTGAGAGCATCACTCCCGAAGATTTTAAGAAAAATTATCTGAAAACTAAACGTCCGTTAGTAATCAGGGGCCTAACTAAAGACTGGCCTGCCAGAGAAAAATGGACGACTGAATATTTAAAGGAAATTGGTGGCGAACTCGAAGTTCCACTTTACGATAACTCTAAAGCCGATCCATCTAAACCGATCAATGCAGCTACAGCGCATATGAAATTTGGCGATTACCTTGACCTGATCAAACGGGAGCCAACTGAACTGCGTATATTCTTTTTTAACCTGTTTAAAAAAGTACCTAGCTTAATAAATGATGTAAAAATCCCTAAAGATTTAATGGGTGGTTTTATCGAAAGTATGCCTGCTATGTTTTTTGGCGGCTCTAACTCGGTAACCTTTTTACATTACGATATCGATTTACCGCATATTTTCCACACGCATTTTGGCGGTAGAAAGCACATCGTTCTTTTCGACAACAAATGGAAAGACAGACTGTATTGCCTGCCAAATGCAACTTATGCTTTGGAAGATTATGATGTGGCCAACCCTGATTTCGAAAAATTTCCGGCACTTAACGGTGTAGAAGGTTATGAAGTTTTCTTGGAGCATGGCGATACTTTATTTATGCCAACCGGAATGTGGCACTGGATGAAATACCTGGATGGGTCGTTCTCTTTAAGCTTAAGAGCTTGGGATCAATCAATTACGCGCAAAGTAGCCAGCGTTTGGAGTTTATTTACCCACGGTGCGATAGACAGTTTAATCAAAATGACTTTTAAAGAAAAATACGCCCACTGGAGAGAAAAAAAAGCAGTTAAAATCGCCGAAAGGGCTTTAGCCAAAGGCAGACCATAGAAAAGTACTGAAAAAGTAAAATACAACGGGGCATCGGTTACGATAGCCCCGTTTTTTGTTATAATTGCGTTTAAACACCGAGAATTAGAAATCAGGTACCAAAGATGGAAAACAATATCCTTAGCGAAAAAGAAAAAATGCTGGCCGGCAAAGCTTATCAGGCTGGCGGCGAAGAACTATCAAAAGAAAGATTAAAAGCGCGTGAAATTGTTTTCGAGTTTAATAACCTAGCGCCAAAATTTATCAAACAACGGAAAGAGTTATTAAAAAGGTTATTCGGAAAAACAGAACGGATGTTTTACGTAGAACCTCCATTTAGATGCGATTATGGCTACAATATTGAAATTGGTGATAATTTTTACGCAAATTTTAACCTTGTTATTTTAGATTGTGCCAAGGTACGCATTGGCAATAGCGTTTTTATTGCACCAAATGTGGCTATTTATACCGCTGGCCATCCTATTCATGCACATTTACGCGATCAGGAATATGAATGGGCACAGGAAGTGACCATTGGCAACAGTGTTTGGATCGGTGGAAATGTAGTGATTAATCCAGGGGTAAAAATCGGATCCAATGTGGTCATCGGATCAGGCAGTATTGTAACCAGGGATATTCCTGATCATGTTTTTGCCGCAGGAAATCCATGTAGGGTAATCCGCCAGTTAACAGATGCAGACAAGGATTATTATTATAAGGATTTTAAGTTGGGGGAATAAATAAAATACAAATTAATCATCGTCCCCGTTTGTAACGGGGATGAATGAGAAAGGCGATTTTATCGCCATTAAATTTATTCTAGAGGCTGTAATAAACCTAGTTTCATTAGAATTTGTCACGTTGAGCTTGTCGAAACGCCTTATACGGGTTATGGCAGGTCCTTCGACAAGCTCAGGATGACAATTCTATAAGCTTATTGCATTACGATTCCCAATCAAGTTGAGAATGACGATTTGATCAAAACCTTCCATCCTTAGCTACTATGATCGGCAACTACTTTCCATTCGCCCTTAATTTTTTTAATTAACAAGGTAAAATATCCTTTAAGTTCATCCTTTTCGCGTTTAACATTCCAGCTGCCCAATACAAAAGCCAAATCAGGCTTTAAAAAATCGACCTTTTTAATTCCAAACACCAAAAAACCCATTGCCGATTTATCCGGATAGCCCTTCTTATAATTATCCAATGTTTTCTGCCAGCCATAAGTTGGTCCGTTTTTACCTACAAAAAGTAAACTATCCGATTTTTCATACCCCTGCATAAAGGCTTCAACATCGCCTTTGTTCCAATCTGTGCGTTGCTTTTCGAGTAAATTAAGTATGGCCTGTTTATCATTTGCATTTTGAGCAAAAGCGCTAAAAGAAGTTAAAAACAATGCAATTACAAGTATTCTTTTCATGGTTATTTAAGTTGAGGTAAAAATTAAAGATAAGAAACAAATTATTTTGTTCCATGCGTAAAAATTCTTTATTTACATATCTATAAATCTCCTATGCAAAATAAAGTAATCACAATTGGCGAAATACTCTGGGATGTTTTCCCAGAGGGTAAAAAAGCTGGCGGCTCGAGCATGAACGTTGCGCTTAATTTGCATAAACAAAGTATAGATAGCAGTTTTATTAGCGCAATTGGTGATGATGAAAATGGAAAAGAGCTATTCGATTTTCTAGCCAGCAGTCATTTTGCAACTGATTTGATTCAGGTAAACACCGAGTTACCAACCAGTACGGTTGCGGTGCGGTTGGATGAAAACCATCAGGCCACTTATACGATTAAACAACCTGTAGCATGGGATGACATCAAAATCAACGATAAAAACATAGCCGCCGTAAAACAGGCAGATGCATTGGTATATTGCAGCTTAACCTGTAGAGCGGAAGGATCTAAAAAAACTATCCTTACGCTCTTAGAAAATGCAAAGATTAAAATCTTTGACATCAATCTCCGTGCTCCTTTTTATACAAAAGAATTAATTGGAACGCTTTTGGCAAAAGCGGATATCCTAAAAATAAATGAAGATGAAATTTTATGGGTGAAAGAAGCGTTTGCTTTAACTGGCAATACCGATGAGCAACTTTTAAAGCAACTTTCCAGTCAGTTTAACATTGAAATCATCTGTCTCACACTTGGTGATAAAGGCGCCTGTGTGTTAAAAGATGGCAAGTTGTTTAAACATGCTGGTTACAAAGTACAAGTGGCCGATACAGTTGGTGCCGGCGATGCCTTTTTAGCCACATTTATTGCCTGTTATCTACAAGGTTATCCTATGGAGACCACATTAGATAACGCCTGCAAAGTTGGGGCATTTGTAGCCTCTCAGCCTGGCGCAAATCCAGGGTACAATAAAAAGATTTATCATATAGCCTTGGGGTAAGCCTTCGTAGACCTCGCAGGTTTTAAAAACCTGCGAGGTCTATCCTAAAACGGTGGGTTTTGCGTTAGGGATTGTAAGGGTTCAGTACCGATTAGGCATCTGTTTTTATTTAATTACGGTATGCTTGCTTGTTTCACAGGTCTTTATCGGTACTGGAGCGAAGCGAAGCCCTGAAAAGCCCGCCCCTTTCCCGTTTTTCACCTATCGTGTGGACACATCTTTTTGAGGTTATTTTTAGGCGTTCTGCTAGCTTCCTCGAATGACACATTGTTTTAACCGAAGAACGCCGTCAATCCCAAGGGCCAGAGAAATCAAAAAAACAGTTGCAGGAAAGAACAAATAGTACTACCAAACCTTAAACGCAGTGGTTTTGTGTTCCTAGATGCTAATTTAATGCTTTAAGAAATATTGAACACAAACCCCGAAGGGCTCAATCAGCCCAAAGAAAACACAAACAAAAACTGATTAAACGAAGTGCTGCTGTTTTTTTGATGTGTGTGGGGTTGTGTAAAAGGCCCATTGCTGGATTGACAGAGCGCTTTGGGTACTTAGGCGCTCCAAAATGCGCCAGCATTCTTGAGCACAAATAAAAATAACATGATCTGCGAAAAACTACCATGCCACCGCGGCATAGAGCGAAAAAAAATACATTTATCTCCAACTATAGTTTTTTAAGATCTCAAAGCCTGTTACTAGCTTGAAAGATGCTGAAATAAATTCAGCATGACGACCGCCTTATGAATGTGTACTAAAAATAAATATGGAATTAACAAAAGATGTGTCCACACGATAGGTTTTTCACGGGATTGGGAAACGCCCAGATCAGTTTGACAGTTTTAAGTTGGCATTTGCAGTTCAATCGCTTTGGTCTTTCAGCTTTTACCTTTCTGCATTGTTCCAAATATGACACCGCGCTTAAATTAATACAAAGCGAAACTTTTATCTTCGATAAATCGTTAATACAAGCACATGAGAGGTTTTCGTTTTTCTGATTATAAGCCGGGCGATGCGCCAAAGGGTGGGTTTGATGAGTTGCTGAAATTATTTAGCGAACTGCTGAATTATACAGCTGGAGATGCAGCAGAGGCTTTAAGCTGGCTGAACGAGCTCGACAAACAATATAAACTAACCAATAACGATTACGGCATTGGTAATTTTATCGACGACCTGAAAGATAAAGGTTATCTTACGGAAGACAATCAATCCGGGGAATTTAAAATTACAGCCAAAACCGAACAGACTATCCGCAAATCGGCCCTTGATGAAATTTTTGGGAAACTAAAAAAGTCCGGACGGGGAAATCACAACAGTAACCAATCAGGAGTTGGTGAAGAAAAAAATGCCGATAGACGCGAATACAGCTTTGGGGATAGTTTGGATCAGATTGATATGACGGCTTCTATCCACAATGCGCAGATTAACCATGGGATTGGTGATTTCACCTTAACCGATCGCGATCTGGAAGTAGAGGAAAAGGATTTTAAAACCTTAACATCTACCGTATTGATGATCGATATTTCGCACTCGATGATCCTATATGGCGAAGACCGGATTACCCCTGCAAAAAAAGTTGCGATGGCTTTGGCCGAGCTGATTAAAACGAAATACCCTAAAGATACTTTAGACATTGTGGTTTTCGGAAATGACGCCTGGCCAATTAGTGTGAAAGACCTGCCTTATTTACAGGTTGGTCCTTACCATACCAATACTTATGCAGGATTAGAATTGGCTGCTGATTTACTCCGTCGCAGGAAAACGCATAATAAGCAGATTTTCATGATTACTGACGGAAAACCAACCTGCTTAAAAGAAAATGGCAAATACTATAAAAACAGTATGGGTCTGGATAGGAAGGTAATTAATAAAACCTTAAACATGGCTGCCCAATGTAAGCGCCTGAAGATCCCGATTACTACATTTATGATTGCCAAAGACCCTTACCTGCAACAGTTTGTGCGCCAGTTTACCGAAATTAATGGCGGCAGGGCTTTTTATAGCTCGTTAAATGGCTTGGGCGAATATATTTTTGAAGATTACATTAAAAACAGACGTAAGACGGTTAAATAAGTTAGAGGGCAAAATGTGGAAGGTTTAAGGTAAAACCTAAAGCCGAAAATCCAACCCAACAAGTCTTAGAAACATTTAAACAAGGGAAGATTTAGCGATTGATGTTGCATGCTGCAACCTTAAACTCCAAACCTTAAACCTTAAACCCATTTTAAAAGATGCAAAACACCACATTAGGCGAATTAAAAACCACTGGATATAAATCGAGATCTGTAAAAGAAGAGCTTAGGGAAAATCTGATTAAAGTTCTCCGCGATAAAAAAACTGAATTTGAGGGCATTATCGGCTACGATGAAACGGTGATTCCTGAATTGCAAACAGCCATTTTATCGCGCCACAATATTTTACTTTTAGGTTTACGTGGGCAGGCTAAAACACGAATTGCCCGTTTGATGGTAAACCTATTGGATGAATATGTACCATACGTGGCCGGAAGTGAGATTTTTGATGATCCATTGAATCCAATTTCATGGTATGCTAAAAACGAAATTGCCATAAAAGGTGATGATACTGAAATTGCATGGTTGCACCGTAGTGAAAGGTATACCGAAAAACTGGCCACGCCCGACGTTACTGTTGCAGATTTAATTGGCGATGTTGACCCCATTAAAGCCGCAACATTGAAATTAACCTATAATGATGAGCGTGTAATCCATTTTGGATTAATTCCGCGTGCACACCGCAGCATTTTCGTGATTAATGAGCTTCCCGATTTACAGGCACGTATCCAGGTGGCATTATTTAACATGCTGCAGGAGAAAGATATCCAGATCCGTGGTTTTAAACTGCGGTTACCCCTGGATATTCAGTTTGTATTTACCGCAAACCCTGAAGATTACACCAACCGTGGAAGCATTGTTACACCTTTGAAAGATAGGATTGAAAGTCAGATTTTGACCCACTATCCTAAAACCATAGAAATTTCGCGCAAAATTACTTTTCAGGAGGCAAAATTAACCACCGATCAAAAAGCCAATATTGAGGCCGATGGATTGGTAAAGGATTTAATCGAGCAGATTGCTTTTGAGGCACGTAAAAGTGAATATATCGACCAAAAATCGGGTGTTTCGGCCAGATTAACCATTTCAGCCTATGAAAATTTAATCAGCACCGCTGAAAGAAGAATGCTGATTGCAGGCGAGAAAAATACTTTTGTACGTTTATCTGACCTTGCAGGAATTATCCCGGCAATAACAGGTAAAATAGAACTGGTTTACGAAGGCGAACTCGAGGGGCCAGCGCATGTGGCTACAACCTTAATCGGCAAAGCGGTTAAAACGTTGTTTGCACGTTACTTCCCTGATCCTGAAAAAGCAAAGAAAAGTAAAACGGCTAATCCTTATACCGAAGTAACCGAATGGTTTACGGAAGGCAACAATGTAGATGTTACCGATGCTTTAACCAATGCACAGTATAAAAATGCGCTGATGCTGGTACCAAGTTTATACGATCTGGTAAAGAAGTTTCATCCTAAATTAAGCGAAAATCAAACTTTATTGTTAATGGAGTTCGTATTGCATGGTTTAGCTGAATACTCACAATTGAGCAAAAATTATTTAAATGGCGGCTTCGGTTTCGCTGATATGTTTGGCAGTTTATTTAACGCCGAATTTGACGAAGAAGAGGACGAAGACGATTTCAGATAAAATTAATGGAGTTTAACGGATATCTTTTATCGCTAAGGTTAAAACAAGAGCACCTTCCTAATGGGTATCCGTTTAATATTCCATGCTTAAAATCTTTTGAAAAGTTAGACTTCCATCCTAATGTTACATTTTTTACCGGCGAAAACGGGGTTGGAAAATCGACTTTGATTGAAGCCATAGCGGTTTACCTTGGTTTCAATGCAGAGGGCGGTAGTAAGCACTTCAACTTTAGGACTTCAGAAACACATTCTGTTTTGTATAATTATTTAGCGATAACTAAAAGTTTCAAACAAATTAAGGATGGTTTCTTTATAGGGAGAAAGTTTTTATAATGTTGCTAGTGAGGTTGACAAATTGCAAGCGATAGAATCATATGGACATATTTCCTTACATGAACAATCGCACGGAGAATCTTTTTGGGCGCTATTTATGAATCGCTTTAGTGGCCATGGCGTTTATATCCTCGATGAGCCCGAATCGGCCCTTTCGGCTACAAAAACAAAAATGCCCAATTCATCATAGCCACACACTCTCCGATCTTATTATCCTACCCCAATGCCTGGATATACGAAATGTCGGGAAATAAAATAGCTAAGGTTAAATACGAGGAATCGGAAGTTTACAGAGTTTATAAAGCCTTTTTAGATCATCCTCAACGAATATTAAATAATATATTTACTTCAAATACTTAATTTAGACGGGTCAAAAGAACCTGTCTTATTTTTTAATTTAACCCGAATAACCCGATCGTATGGGAAGACTACCTTTCATCATTGCCGCCTGCATATTCATCATAGCTTTTGACATTTATTGTTACAAAGCTATTATTGCTGTTTTTAAAAAATGGAAACCGACTACTAAAAAAGTATTCGCTATTGCCTATTGGAGTTATAGCCTACTTTTGATTTTCGGCGTTTTCTGCGGCATTTACCTCAACCTTTTCCTTACGTTAAGAGCCATTATTTTGGTTGCCTTCTTTTTAACCGTTGCCTGTAAACTGGCTATGCTTCCATTTTTGATCTTGGATGATTTACGAAGGTTATTCATTAAAATTTTCAGGAGAAACAAAAAAAATGAAGTTACCACAGCACAAAACATAGTAACTGCAGCAGAACCCATTTCTCGCTCTGAGTTTTTGGTTAAAGCTGGATTGGTGGCAGCAGCAGTACCCTTAACTTCGTTAAGCTGGGGCATCATTTCTGGCGCATACGATTATCAGGTGCGACGGGTAAATTTAATCCTCCCTAACCTACCCAAAGCATTTGACGGCATTACCATGGGACAGATTTCGGATATCCACTCTGGAAGCTTTTACAATAAAACAGCCGTAAAGGGCGGTGTAGAAATGCTATTGGGCGAGAAACCCGATTTCATTTTTTTTACCGGCGATTTAGTGAATAACCTTACCAACGAGGTAAGAGATTATCAGGATATATTTTCGAAAGTAAAAGCACCTCTTGGTGTATATTCAACATTGGGAAATCACGATTATGGTGATTATTTTTTTGGCAAAGAATCCTCTCCAGCCAAGGTAAAAAACCTGAAAGATATGGTTGATGTGCATAAAGTAATGGGATACGATTTACTAATGAATGAAAACCGGAGATTAAAAGTAGATGGAGAAGAAATCGGGATTTTAGGCATCGAAAACTGGGGCATGGGCCGCTTCCCTAAATATGGAAAAATGGAGCTTGCTGTTCAACATACAGACGATTTACCGGTTAAACTGTTGCTTAGTCATGATCCTTCGCACTGGCGTGGAGAGGTTTTAAAGAAATATCCACAAATAGATGCGATGTTTAGCGGACATACCCACGGAATGCAGTTTGGCGTTCGTTTCAAAGAGGCGCAATGGAGTCCAGTGCAATACATTTACAAAGAATGGGCGGGTTTATACCAGGAGCAAAAACAACAGCTTTATGTTAATGTGGGCTATGGCTTTTTAGGTTATCCGGGCAGGGTTGGTATTTTACCTGAGATAACTATATTCACCCTAAAGAGAGCTTAGTGGTGTCAGATGTTACCATCTGACATGGATATAGTATTTTACCTGAGATTACAATATTTACTTTAAAAAGGGCATAATAGCGAATATACTAAGTTGATGTCACATTGAGCTTGTCGAAATGCTTTAAAAGGTTCCTCGACAAGCTCAGAACGACAGCGTCTATTTAATTATCATCTTCGTGGTGTCAGATGTTACCATCTGACATGTATATAACCGTCAGATGGTAACATCTGACGGCACAATAATCTTACGGCACTACCCAGCATTAAAGCGATAACCTACGCCCCTAACAGTCTGTAGCAACTGCGGATTATCAGGATTTAATTCTATTTTCTTACGCAAGCGTACAATATGCATATCGAGCGTTCTGGTGTTCACATCAGAGTTGTAGCCCCACACCACCAACATCAATTCATCGCGGTTGATTACTTTACCCGGATTGCGCAAGAAATAAAGCAGGATACGGTTTTCCAATATCGTTAACTCGATCTTCTTTCCATCCCTAAACAACGTGTGGATGTTTGGATGATGTTCCATATTACCAAAACGGTGAATTTCGGCAGTATCTTTATTCACAATAAATTTCACCTTACTCTCCAACATCGCAACCAAAACATCCATATTAAATGGTTTGGTGATATAATCAGATGCACCAAAGTTATAGGCGTCAATTTTATCAACATCCTGCGCTTTAGCAGTCATCATAATGATCAGGTTTTCGAATCCTTGCTTGCGCACATTCTCGCAAACTTCTGCGCCCTGTTTACCCGGCATCATCCAATCCAATAAAACAATATCAGGCTGATCGGCAACAATCATTCTTTCACCAGCTTCGCCATCATTTGCTTCAAGCACAGTATAACCTTCAGCCTTTAAACGGTGGGCCACAAGAAAGCGAAGATTTTCATCATCTTCTACAATTAATATTTTTACTTCTTTTGACATTTGTATGTGTGTTTTATATGCGGTTGTAATGTTAAAACGCTGTACTGTTTAAAGGTTAAACTCAACTTTACAACCTTCAAACCTGTAGCCTTTCAACTCTTAAAATTTAACTATTATAAGGCAGTACTATTTTAAATTCGGTACCGCTTCCTACTTTACTTTTTACAGAGATTTCTCCCTCCATAAAGTTAACCAGTTCTTTGCAAAATGCCAAACCGAGGCCTACACTGCCCATTTGGTTATATTCATTCTGAATCCTGAAAAACTTCTTAAATATATTGTTTAATTCTGATGCTGCGATACCTATTCCCTTATCGGCAAACCGAAAAACCAGCACCCCTTTAATCAACTTTGCACTAATGTGTAATTTTTTCTGTTCTGGTTTCGAATATTTGTAGGCATTCTCTGCCAGGTTATCGAATAAACTCCCCAATAATACCGGATCAGTAATAAAGGTTTTAAAGCCCACCACCTCATAGGTAATCTTAAAATCGGGATGTTTTAATGTATGCGATTCGATGGTACTTTCAATAAAATCTACAATATTAACTTCTTCCTGATTCAGTTTAATCGCCTTATTTTCAATCTGCGTAAAGGCCAGTAATTTGTTCATTAAACCATTCAGCTTGTCGGCTTCTTCATCCAGTATCTTGCCATAAAGTTGCTGTTCCCTCTGGCTTAATGTAGTAGCACTTTTAATATTGTTCCCCGCAATCTTAATCACACTGACGGGTGTTTTAAACTCATGCGTAAGGTTATTCACAAAATCGTACTGCAGCTTAAACATTTTACTGTTGATGTTCAGGTTACGGTAAATTAAAAAAGCAACCAATAAAAGTACGCCGTATACCAATAAAAGCACCAGGGCGATCGGCATGAAGTAAATAAAAATTTCTTTCTTGATGTAAGATCTTGATGAAATGAGGTATAACTTAAAATCAGAAAATGCGCCCGGCAGAGCAATTTCGGTATTAATATTTTCATCAGAAGTATCAATCGGATCGTAAGTCAACGGCTCAATCCTGATCGTTTGGTACAGCAATGGTCTGGTATTGATGATCTTTATTTTATGTGCATCGAGATTAAAAACCAGTACATCCTGTTGATAAACAGGCGCTGGATTTAATTTCCGTCTGATCATATCTTTATAGGCCCTTAAATCTTCCCGACGCGGAATATTTAAATAGGTGATTTTATTTTCATTTGAGTTAACGATAGAAAAATTAGTAAACAGTTCCTCTTGTGTGGGTACCGATGCTGTATCCAGATCCTCAACAAAAGTGGCAAGTTTTATGGCTATTGCATTAAAATCGCTCCCCACATTAAAAGACCTGGTATCATCTTCTGAATATAATTTTACCGAATCGGGCTTAATACCTTTACCAAACTGAAAAATAGATTTAGGGCCAATACCTAAGTGGTTTGCATTGATCCCATCCTTTACAGGAACATTCTTTACCTCTGTATCATAAAAAGTAACCTTCGAGATAAAAGGATATTTTAACATCACGGTATCTACAAACTTTGCTGCTGTAGAAGAATCTAAAAAGCCGCTATAATACGAAATCTCGGGCATTTTATTCTGAAAGAAATCGCTATAAGGCTTAATACTTTGCTCTAGCACGTTTACTTTCTCAGATACAAAATCGTTCTCAATCGATTTCTTGCTGTAGTTAAACGCTAAAAAAAGCGATAGAATAAAAAGAATGGAAATGAGTACAATGAAGGTTATACCGAGCGAGAAATTTTTACGATATCCACTTTTTTTATCTAAGGCCATACCCTATTTCTTACCTAGATTTTCCTGTAAAAATTCTTCTAATGCTTTGTACAAAGCCGTTCTGCTCTGTTGACGTACTATAGGGTTTGGGCCTTCTTCCTTTTCGATATAGGTAACCTGAACATTCCGTTTTTTCAGCTCTTTAATAAACTGAACACCTTCCGCTACATTAACACGAGGATCTTTAGGATTCTGCGCTATAAAAACAGGCGTTTTAAACCGGTCGGCATGGAAAACAGGTGATGCAAACCGCATATAATCGGTATCGGTTACCGGATTGCCAACAATTTCGTAATACATCTGCAAATTTGCTTTTAAAAACGGTGGAATTGTTTTCAGGTAACTAAACAAATTGATTACTCCTGAATTTGACCCACCACATTTATAAAGATCGGGATTTTTATACAAACAATTTAATGCAATATAACCACCAAAACCATTGCCATAAATGGCGATTTTTTTAGGATTGGCAATTTTTTTGGCAATTAACCATTTTACGCCATCATTAACGTCTTCCTGAATTTTATCGCTCCACTGCTTAAAACCAGCGGCATAAAAAGATTTACCATAGCCCGTAGACCCGCGATAGTTTACCTGCAAAACAGCATAACCACGGTTAGCCAAGAATTGAACCTCTGCATTATAGCCCCAACTATTTCTCCCTGCAGGGCCATTATGCGGCAGAACCACTACAGGCAAATTAACAGCCTTTTTATTTTTGGGTAAGGTTAAGTAACCGTTAATGGTTAAATTATCCGAGCTTTTAAAACAGATCGGCTTCATGGCACTCATATCGCCCTGTTTAATAGATGGGCTAATATCAGTTAGTTTTTTAAGTTTATTCTCGCTAACGGTATAGAGATAATAGGAACCCGGATTTTTATCGGTAAATGTTCTTACCACAAAAACCTTGTCCATTTTATCTTTATCCATAATTTTCCATTCAGTACCTGGCAAAAGCCGATCTATTTTGGAATAAGTAATCTTGGTACTGTCATCAAGGTAATATTTTTCCTTTTTCCAGGTTTCGCAGGTTACAAAAAGCATTTTCTTTTGTGGTCGCGAATATTTTGCATCTACTACATTTAAGGTATCGTTTGCAAAAAGAACTTGTTTTTCTTTACCTGTTTTTAAATCGAGTGCCACTAGCGCATTCTTATCCCTATTTACATTTGAAATGACATAAAGTATATTAGGTTGGCTTTCGGAGAAGGCAACTGGCTGTAAAGTGGTTTCGAAATTATTGGTAATTACCGGAGCAAAGGCCTGGTTTTCGTTTTCCCGGTACATTAGAGTTTCGTTCACCCCATCACTCGCTACAGCAATTTTCAACACCCCTCTGTTATCTGTCATCCATTCGGTAATATTTCCAGGGTTTTTAGCTGCAATATCCATTTTACCATTCCGAACATTTAAGCGGTAAACATCAAAAACTGTCGAATCGCGTTTATTGGATGCAACAATAATGTATTTATCATCAATCAACTGATCTTCTATTACCCTTAACCTGTTTTTCTCGTTTGCACTCAGCTGAACCTGCTTGCTTCCATCTTTATTGATCACGAAAATATCCGATTTACGCTCTTTAGATTCGTCTTCAGTATAATAAATCAACTCGTTATTGCTGGTCCAGAAATGAAAACTGATATTCTTCCCATTCAGATGGGTTAACTGAAGACTATTTCCAGTAGCAAGATCTTCAACAAAAAGATCAAGTTTTTTATCATGAAGCTTTAAATAAGAAAGACTTTTCCCATCCGGAGAAATGCGATAATATGCCTTATCCTGCGTTTTAAAAAAGTCGTCCACAGGAATAGTATCATTGTTCGTGCCTTTACAGGCCCAGATCAATGCAACCATTAACAATAGAAAAATCTTTTTTAGCATAAATAAATCCTTTACGGGATGACAAAAATAAGTATCATAACAACTTAACTGCGATTTACACCAACAATGTTACTTATGCAATCAATAATAAGTCGTGGTTCAATTTAGTATTTATAAAATACCTACAAAATAAAATACAGGTAACATTTAAAATACGTTTAATATCAATTGATGCTTTAGCTAAAGATGTATTAAAATGTTACATTTAAAACTTATAATTTAGGGTTTATGAACCGCTTGCTTTTCATCATATTCTTATTTCTATCTCTTGGGGCCAATGCACAAATCTTCCGTCCCAATCAACAGATTGCACCTGATGAAAGTAGCCTGGCCATTCAATACTATAATGATGGAGATTATGAAAAAGCAGTTGTGCTACTGGAAAAACTTTATGCCATACCCAATAACGAAGCCTATTTTGATATTTACTTTAATACATTGGTAAAATTGAAGCGTTATGATGTTGCGGAGAAAGTGGTTAAAAGGGAAATAAAAAAAAATCCCCAGGGTGATGTTTATCCAATAGCATTGGGCAAACTTTATCAAGAGAAGGGTGATGTACAAGCGGCAAACAAGATTTTTACCGATGTAATTAATAAACTTCCGAAAGATGAATTTAAGATCAGGAATTTAGCCAATAGTTTTTATCGTTTTGAAAATTATGAATTTGCGGTTCAAACTTTTAAACAGGGTAGAAAACTGTTGGGCAACGAGCAACTCTTTGCCTTTGAGCTATTAAATATCTACCGTTTTAAAAAGGATAAGCCAATGCTCATGCAAGAGTACCTTGATGCCATGGGTACCATGCCGCAGCTTTTACCGCAGACTGAAGCCGTACTGGCCTCCATTTTTGAGGACAAAAACGATTACCAAACCTTTCAGGCAGCCATTTTAAGAAAAATACAGAAAGAGCCCGATGCCGAAATTTATATTCAGTTACTTACCTGGAACTATATCCAACAACAGGAATTTGATATGGCCCTGCGCCAGCTAATTGCATACGATAAACGCACCAAAGCTGATGGAGGCACCTTGTTTAATGCCATTTATACATTTGTTGACAATGGCGCATACGAAACAGCGATTAAAGCTTACGATTACCTGTTAACTAAAGGAAAGGATAACCAGTATTATCTTCCTTCAAAAATAGAAATGCTGAATACCAAGTATAACCTGCGCACCAACGGGAAATATACGGTAGCCGATCTTGATCTGTTAGCGAAAGATTATCAGGCCTTACTGGACGAAAACGGCAAGAACAGAAACACACTTTTCGCGATAAAAAAACTCGCAAACTTGCAGGCTTACTATTTAAATCAACCCAGCAGTGCAGAAAAAGAGCTGGAAGAAGCAATAAAAATGCCTGGCATTAACGATCAGGAGTTAGGCCAGTTAAAACTTGATTTAGGCGATATCTATATTTTAACCAACCAACCCTGGGAAGCTTTTTTAGTATACGAGCAAGTGAGCAAACAATTTGAAGGACAACCCGTAGGAAATGAGGCACGTTTCAGAAGCGCTAAACTTTCATTTTATCAGGGTAATTTCGAATACAGCAATGGCCAATGCCTGGTTTTAAAGGCTGCGACTTCACAACTCATTGCAAACGATGCGCTGAATCTGAGTTTACTCATTAACGATAATATTCAAACCCCTGCAGATAGCAACGCGCTAAAAATGTATGCCGATGCAGAGATGCTTTTATTCAGAAACCTCCCTGAACGAGCAGTTAAAAAAATGGATAGTATTGCGATAGCGTTTCCACAAAATAGCCTAACCGACGCGATAATGATGAGTAAAGCAAGAATTCTCATCAAAGCCAACGATTTCCAAAAGGCAGCCGATATCTTGAAAAAGGTAACTGAAGATTTTAAAGATGGGATTTGGACAGACGATGCACTTTTTACCTTAGGCGATCTTTATGAAAAGAAATTGAACGACATTGCGCAGGCCAAAATCTATTTCCAGAAACTGATTACGGATTATCCGGGAAGTATGTTCAGTGCCGAGGCCCGAAAAAGGTTTAGGAATTTACGCGGAGATGGAGTTTGATTAGTTCAATGGTTCATTAGTCATTAGTGCGTTCGTAATGGTTAATCGGTTAATTGTTGTAACTGGTTAATTGCCCCACACGCTCAACGCCAAACGCTATAACGTTTCCAATCCCAAACCACAACATTCCATTCTACAGCGTTGTTATCTGTATAAGTATGAATAACCTTGAAACCAATACGTTTATGTGCGTTCATCGATCGTAAGTTAATGCTGGCAATTTCAGTGATCGCGAAATCGTATTTAGATTTAAAATAATCTTTATAAGCCCGATAACATTGATCGAACAAACCTTTACCACGATAAGCCTGACTAACGCAAACCTGCCCTACAACGATATAGGAATAAGAAGAAACGGATTTACCGTGATATTGGATGTGATCGAAACTTTCGTACATTTCAACCAATCTTGGGATATCATTTTTAGATTCCTCAGTCATTGCTAACACATAAGCCACTACCAATTCTTCATCTTTTGCAATAATGTTGGGTTCGTGCCGATGCATCTTTTCCAGATCATCAAGCGAATGCGAAACGGTAACAAAGCCTTCTTCTTTTATTTGTTCTGGAGTTAAATCTTTCTTTAAGTTTTGCTTTTGAAGCTCAAGAATGCCTTCAAGCTCTTTTGTAGTAGAAGATTTGGTAATGACAATCATTTCTGGATATGGATGGCTTAGGCATCTAATGCAATAATAGTTAAGGTTAGCAACAAAACGAAGCAAATTGCTGCCAAAATTAAAATTCTGGCGCCATGCTGCCTATCGGTTAGTGAATAAGAAAAAACCTTTTCGCCAGTATTTAATGTTCTCTTTTTCTTCATTAAATCCCAACCAATCATCAGCCCTAAAATGCCGCCGAAAATTGCAGTTAGGTACCCAGTATAAATATAATTACGTGTGGAATTGTCTATTTTTTGAGAGCCGTTAGTTCGTATCATGCTTAAAAACAATGGGATTCGTCAAACTTAACAGATTGACACCACTTTGAAGAATAAAATCCATTATCATCAATTTTTTAACATTTATATATTATTTACCTTTGTGCCATGTTTTTATATAATGTTACGCTCATCTTAGATGATGCAGCGGCTGAAGAGTGGTTACAGTGGATGCAAGATGTTCATATCCCTGAAGTGATGGCTACGGGTATGTTTATTTCCAACCGTTTATTAAAGGTTGTAGACTCACCGAACGAAGGGGTAACTTATTGCGCACAGTACGTTGCCAAAACATTAGATCATTATAATAAATACCAGGAAATATTTGCCCCTGCTTTACAGGCTGAACTAAACGAAAGATACAAAAACCGCTTTGTGGCTTATCGTAGCTTAATGGAATTTGTACCTCCAACCTCCTAAAGGAGGCTTAAACCACGAAAAATATAAAGTCCCCTTTAGGGGATTTAGGGGTTTAACTTCTCATTATTCTTATGCCTATCTGCATCGCGGATACTCTTTTTTTCCAGGTTCTTTTCTAAAGCATCGGTAAGGTTTATGCCTGTTTGATTAGCCAGACAGATTAAAACGAACATCACATCGGCCATTTCATCGGCGAGGTTTACTTCTTCGTCGCTTTTTTTAAACGACTGCTCTCCATACTTACGCGCCATAATCCGTGCAACTTCTCCAACTTCTTCCATCAAAATGGCGGTGTTGGTGAGTTCGTTAAAATAGCGGATGCCTGTGGTTTTAATCCAACGGTCTACGGTTTCCTGTGCTTCGTTAATGGTCATGTTTTTCTTCTTCTATTTCTGATTTTATAATGCTGCTCACATCAATATTGGCATCCTCAAGCAAAAACACACCTGCACCTTCTTCTCTCGCGTAAGGTGTTTTTATCTCTCCTATTTTGGTAATCCTGGCAAAAAATGGTTGCTCTCTCTTACGCCGTGGATCCTCATCTTTCCACCCAGTGATCATAATTAAATCCTTGATCGGTTTATCCATTTTAAACCAAAAAAGATAATCGGCATTGTACGATACCGCATTGATGTTTTTATATTTAGAATAATAGTTAATCGCACCAGCTTGTCCATAATTATCGGCACGTACCAACAGCGGCGATTTATCTTTAACCTTCCCGTAAGCAACATCAACAAGTGCTGCCAATTCCTTCCAGCCCTGCATATCGGCATAATCTTGTGGCAGTTGGTGGTTTCTCCCGTCTTCCCATCGCAAGGCACCTACCCGTTCGAATCTCTTATGATGTGCTACAATTTCATCAGGACTATAAACTGGCATAATAAGCGGTATCAAATAAATGAATGAGCCAATATTAAAGGCAAACAGTAATCCAGTTAATACATATTTCTTTGCTAAAACCCGACTTAAATAATGCGCTCCGAAAGCCAATAAAACCGGGTACAAACCTAATGCATAATAATCTTTTGCCTTAAAATAGCTAAATACAATAAGTGTAAACAGATAGGAGAAAATAATCCATCTGTATTTGCTGAAATCCTTATAAAAAATCAGGCTGCCAATGCCTGCTAAAAGAATAAAGATCGAACTGATAAAAAAGAGGAACTGTCCGATAAAAAAATCAATCCGGTTTACATGAACCAATTGAGTTGCCTGTAAAAGTTTCATGTGGGCGAGCACCGGAAGGTGATTATTAATCTGCCAGATTATATTGGGCGAAATGATTAAAAGCGCCAGTAAAATGGCCAGATAAAGATGTTTATCGGTAAATATTTTTCGTTTTGATGTAATGAGTATAGCTGGTAGTAAACCAATGATGAGAAAAAGGATGTTGTATTTATTTAAAAAACCTAAAGCGACAAAAATGGCAAAGGCATACAGGTATCTGGCTTCGTTTTTATCGAAATATTTTAACAGATAATAGAATATAGCTGTCCAGGCCAAAACATCGAAAGAATTGGGCTGGTAAAGGGTATTTAGCCTGAGCATGGCAGAACACAGGCAAGCTACAGCAACCAGGCATTTGGCCAGTAAGTTACCCTTTAAAAAACCGACAATTTTCCAGCAGTACAATATGGTGAAGGCGCCTAATAATGCAGGAACTAGCTTTACCACGAAATATCCATTGCCAAAAGCTTTAATAAGCCATGAAAATAGCGAGGTTAACGGCGGAACAGAGGTGAAACCCGCAGCGAGGTGGTTTGCCTGATCTAAATGCAGAAATTCATCACGGTGCAGCTCGTAAACTGAATTGACCAATACAAAAGATAACACTAACTTTAAAATCAGAAAAAACGCAAGACAACTGTATTCCGCTAGCCGGTTCGGATTTTTATCCTTCATATTTAGCTTAGGTTAAATTTTGGAATAAATTAATATTATTTTTTTGACCATTCAAGACTTAATAAGTTACGTCACTACTGATTAAATTTAATTATTCCTTATCTTTTGTATCAATCAAAATTGTAACTGGTCCATCGTTTAAAAGTGCGATTTTCATATCAGCACCAAAAATTCCGGTTTTTACTTTTTTACCCAATAAAGCCGATAGCTTTTCGATCATTTTCTCGTAAAGTGGAATCGCTACATCTGGTCGCGCTGCCCTTGTAAAACCTGGACGGTTTCCTTTTTTGGTAGATGCAAATAAGGTAAACTGGCTGATCAATAAAATATCTCCGCCCACATCGGCAAGTGCTTTATTCATCATTCCGTTTTCATCTCCAAAAACACGCATACCGATAATTTTCTGTGCTAACCAATCCAAATCCTCTAAAGCATCGGCATCTTCTATGCCTAACAACACTAAAAATCCGGTATCAATCGCTCCCGTAACCTCACCATCAACCGTGCAACTTGCCTGTGTAACTCTTTGTAAAACTGCTCGCATTTTATACTACTTTTGCTCAATAAAATTGATATGCGCAAGATAAGTATTTTAGTGATTTCTATGTTTCTCTTCCTTGGGTGTAAGCAAAAATCAATTGTTCACCCTACTTTTTATTATTGGAAAACGGATTATCAGAACAAAAAGGAAGAAACCAGTTATCTTGATCAATTTAAATCTAAATCTTTGTACATGCGGATTATGGATGTAGATTTTAATCCAGATCTGCAGCTACCTGTACCTATTTCGCCGATTAAATTTTCAGATCCGCTACCTAAACAGATCGATATTATCCCTGTTGTGTTTATCGTTAACGAGGTTTTTAACAAGATTGACACCATGCAAACAGCGGTTATGACCGATCGCATTGTTAAATTTGTAGCCGCAAAGGTAAAACAGGCCGGAAAGCAAAATTATGCGGAATTACAGATTGATTGTGATTGGACCAAAGGCACCAGAAAAAGCCATTTTAATGTGTTATAATATGGGTGATTTTATTAAGCCAAAAGTACAATAGGCCAATCGACTACATCACTATAAAGAACTTCAAATGAACGGTCGCCATCTCGACCGAAGCACCGCGGAGTAGAGAGATCTTTAGATGTAGATTTAGCTTCACTGAGCCTCGGGTTCTCGACCTCGTTGCACTTCGCTACCATTGACAGACCTCCAAAGAAAGGTCGTCCTTGCGAGGCACGAAGATAACCGAACGAAGCGAGCTCATGAATGCCTTTAAAAACAACGGCACAAATGAATAATCTTAATGCGCACGCTAGTAGCGATCGTTGTAAGATTGCTTCGTCGGCTGAAAAAGCCTTCTCGCAATGACGATTCCTCGCAGCTTACAATTTTTTTGTCATTCATATTGATTTTTATACAATAAATTATCCCTCGAAATGACGAATCTATATTAATGAGAAAACAGTCTTATTTTATCCTAACTTGCTTGGCTATTTTAACTAAACCCTAAACCCTAAACCCTAAACCCTAAACCCTAAACCCTAAACCCTAAACCCTAAACCCTAAACCCTAAACCCTAAACCCTAAACCCTAAACCCTAAACCCTAAACCCTAAACCCTAAACCCTAAACCCTAAACCCTAAACCCTAAACCCTAAACCTACCACCTAATCAGTGCGCTGGCC
Organism: Pedobacter borealis DSM 19626; assembly: GCF_000708285.2. Lineage (GTDB taxonomy): Bacteria > Bacteroidota > Bacteroidia > Sphingobacteriales > Sphingobacteriaceae > Pedobacter > Pedobacter borealis. The sequence continues at coordinate 170,277 of NZ_JAUG01000001.1, read as the reverse complement.
CAGGTAAAACCCGATCCGAATGCGGCAAGGCAAACCAGATCGCCATCTTTAATTTTGCCTGCTTCCCAAGCTTCGCATAAGGCGATAGGAACAGAAGCTGCTGTGGTATTGCCATATTTTTGGATATTATTAAAAACCTGATCATCATTTAAACCCAACAACTGCTGCACATATTGGCTGATTCGCAAATTTGCCTGATGTGGCACCAACATATCAATATCTTTCTCCGTTAAATTATTTGCGGCCAAAGCCTCTTTAATTACTTCAGGAAATTTTACCACCGCTTTTTTGAAAACCGATGGCCCATCCATATAAGGTAAAGCGGCACCGCTATCCAAAATTTCCTGCGTCATAAATAAGCCACCCAACTCCTGTTCAGGATAGGCAGGTTTATCTTTCAACCATTTATTGGCATGAGAACCTGGATAATACATGGCCAAAATTTCGGCATCGGCACCATCGCTATGTAAATGTGTACTTAAAATCCCTTTCCCTGCTTCATCTGTAGGCTGTAATACCACAGCGCCAGCACCATCGCCAAAAATCACCGATACATTACGGCTACGTGTTTCGAAATCCATGGCGAACGAATGTTTCTCGCTTCCCACTACCAGCACATTTTTATACATACCTGTTTTTACAAACTGATCGGCCACAGAAAGTGCATAAACAAAGCCCGAACATTGGTTGCGGATATCTAAAGCACCAATTTCACCCATGCCCATTTCGCGTTGCAATAATACGCCACAACCCGGGAAATAATAATCGGGGCTTAATGTGGCAAAAACGATAAAATCGACATCCCTAACGGTAATCCCAGCCCTTTCGATCGCAATTTTGGCTGCCTCAATACCCATTGTGGTAGTGGTTTCCTCGTTACGATCGGCAAAACGGCGCTCTTTAATACCGGTACGCTCCTGGATCCACGCATCGTTGGTATCCATAAAACGGCTTAAATCATCGTTGGTATATACATTTTTCGGAACGTAGTAACCTATTCCGGCTATTTTAGACTGGTGCATGCTATTATTTATATTTCGGTTAAACAAAGTTAATCATTTATTGCCTAAGCCATTATTATTAACAAAGGAACAAAATCTTGTTACTCGATACTAAATACTTGATACTAATGTTTATTTTTGCGCCATGTCTACAGAAACCAAAGAAGAGACCTTTACGCTCGAAGAAATTTTAACTTCCCTAAAAACCGTACATCGCCTTATTTTGTGGAATGATGATATCAATACTTTCGATCATGTGATTTACTGCATGATGAAATATCTAGATTATAACGAATCGCAGGCTGAGAAAATTGCCTGGAAAGTACATAATGATGGAAAATGCCCTGTTTTGGAAGGATCATTTACCGAAATGGAAGTTTACCGCAAAATTTTACAGCAAGAGGGATTAACTGTTTCTGTTGATTAAATTTACGAAGTAAGATTTTTTCTACGAATCGTCATGCTGAACTTGTTTCAGCATCTTTAGATAGACCCTGAAACAAGTTCAGGGTGACGACCGCCTAAAATGAAACTATAAGATTATAACTTTAGCCCCTTCAAAAGTTCATTTAATCCGGCTTGTGTCGTCTGCGTTTTATCTTTAGCGTACCAGCTGTGAAGTTTTTCTGCCAAAATTGGCATTTCAGTGCTTTCTTTTCTCCACTCTTTTAAAAGCTCCTGCAAAATTTGTGGCCGTGGACCCCAGGTCCCTAAAACTTGGCCTGCTGATTCATTTAACACAATTAAAACCGGAATAGCTCTTCCACCATTGGTTAAATGCGCATCAATTAAGGGCAAATTTTTATCGCGGAGAACAAATTTCAGATCAATTTTTCCTAATGATGCAGTCGCGATTTTATTGAACACCGGAACAATCTGGGCAGCATCACCACACCAGCCTTCGGTAATCACTAAAAATTTATAATTTTCTTTAAGATGATCAATGGTTGAAGTCAACTCATCGGTTAAGCTAACTGTTTTATCCACACGACTCATCCTTTGCACATTCATTTTAGTATAGTGCAAATCGTAAGTTACATCACCAGTAGCTTTTCCCTCCAAAAGAAGTTGATCAATCAATGCACGATAGGTTTGATAATCCATTCCTTGCGTGCTGAAAATTTCGCTGTAATTAACCACGATGTTTAAAATTATGTCGCAAAGGAAAGGAGAAATTCAATGAAAATAATCACGGATTTGCAAGAATCGCTTCGCCGATGATGACACAGATTTTAGGATTACATAGGTGTTTTTTCAAAGCTGTCATGCTGAGGTACGAAGCATCTGCACCCGATGAAACAGATGCTTCATGCCTCAGCATGACAAATAAAAATGCTAAACCTCCATCAACTTAGTCACATGCTGCGTTAAGGCTACAAAATCTGCAACGGTTAACTGCTCGGCACGTTTCTCGAAGTAGATATGATCGTCCATTTTATCTTTAGGCATCACCGCAGAAACAGCGTTACGCAAAGTTTTTCTCCGCTGGTTAAAACCTGCCTTAACCACCCGCCAGAATAATTTTTCATCACAGTCTAAAGTCTCCACTTCGTTTCTGGTTAAACGGATCACTGCAGAGTGTACTTTTGGAGGTGGATTAAATGTACCCGGTTTAACGGTAAATAGATATTCAATTTTATAATAAGCCTGAAGAAATACGCTCAGAATTCCATAATCCTTACTTCCAGCAGGTGAAGCACAACGTTGGGCAACTTCTTTCTGAAACATCCCAACCATTTCTACAACCTTGTTGCGGTTATCTAAAATCTTAAATAAAATCTGTGATGAGATATTGTATGGAAAATTACCAATAATGGCAAACTGACCTGGAAAAATAGCATCGAAATCGAGTTTCAAAAAATCGCCATTAATCAACCGATCGCCAAGCTGAGGATATTTTTCATTTAAAAAGTGGAAAGATTCGGTATCAATATCAATAAGATAAGTTTCTAAGTCTTTACGCTGCAGCAAAAAATCAGATAGGATTCCCATCCCTGGCCCTACCTCTAAAACCTGATTGTATTTATCGGTGTTTACCAATGCCTCTACAATGCGGTTGGCAATGCCTTTATCGGTTAAAAAATGTTGGCCTAAATGTTTTTTCGCTTTTACTAAACTCATCTTTACGTTTTCTTTTGCCACAGAAACACAGAAAAAATGGAATTTGAAATGAATATGATCAGTTTATTTTCCGTGTAAACCGTGTTTCCGTGGCTACTCTATTTTGCACAAAATAACTAATTTTTATCCGGTAAGCACCTGTTTAAACGAAAATCAGTAATTTGCGCTAAAATTTTCCAGTAATTATGAGCGATAAACTTAAAATTGGCATCAGTATAGGCGACGTAAACGGCATAGGTTTAGAGGTAATCATTAAAACATTATCCAATCCTGCCATTTTAAATTATTGTATACCGATTGTTTATGGCCATACCAAGGTTTCATCTTTTCATAGAAAAGCAAATAACCTGGGTGATTTCAATTTTAACGTAGTTAGCCATGCCAACCAGGCACAGCCAAAAAAGGCAAACATGATTAATTGCTGGGAAGAAGATGTGAAAATCGAATTGGGACAGGTAACGCCAACAGGTGGAAAATATGCACTTTTATCACTTGAGCGCGCAACAGCCGATCTGGTAAACGGCGATATTGATGCACTGGTTACCGCTCCCATCAACAAACATAACATTCAATCAGAAACTTTTGCTTTTCCGGGCCATACCGAATACCTGCAGGAAAAAAGTGGTAGTAAAGATGTGCTGATGTTTTTGATCAGCGAAAATTTACGTGTGGGTGTAGTTACTGGTCACATTCCGGTGAAAGATGTTCCAACCTTGATTACAAAAGAGAAAATTATCAGTAAATTAAAACTGATTAACGAAAGCCTGAAAAAAGATTTTTGGATCGAAAAACCAAAAATTGCCGTTTTAGGCTTAAACCCACATGCGAGCGATAATGGTTTATTGGGCACCGAAGAGGCTGAAATTATTACACCGGCCATTCAGGAAGCCTACAATAAAGGTATTGTTTGTTTTGGCCCATACCCTGCTGATGGCTTTTTCGGCAATGGTAGCTACAAACAGTTTGATGCCGTTTTGGCCATGTACCATGACCAGGGCTTAATTCCTTTCAAAACATTAGCTTTCCATAATGGCGTAAATTATACCGCTGGTTTAAACTTCGTGCGCACCTCTCCCGATCATGGAACAGGCTACGATATTGCGGGTAAAGACCTGGCTGATTCTACTTCTTTCACCGAAGCATTGTTTTCGGCTATCCATATTGTAAAAAACCGTAGGGAGCAAGAAGAAATGTTGGGCAATCAGTTGCGTACAGGTGGAAAAGTGGTTGAAACGCAGTTTGATATTAAAGATGATGCGTCTTAAGGTAAAAGGTTGAGGGTATTAAGGTTGAGGGTTTGTAAAGAGTAGAAAGACTAAAGCATATAAGAACGATAGGCTATAATAAACTTGGCTTCGGACATCTAACCTCGGACTTTCTAAAAACTAAAGCGGTCAATTATTTATTGTAAAGCAAGTGCTGTGTTTCATCGGTTCCGAAAGTCCTGCTATCCGTTTCAATCTTTTTGTGATTGTCATACTGAGCTTGTCGAAGCACCATATCAAAAAGTATTTCCACTCTATCAGGTTTATTTTAGGTAAAATTGTGCATCAAATTCAAAATGAACGGCACTAAAAAACCCAGTTACGCAGCGGCAGAAAATTAATTGAAACTGCTAGTGATGTGAAGGATGATGCGAACTAGTGACAACCACCAAATTTAATCAATTTAAATAGGTCGGAAAATCTGTCTTATAAATAGGTAATTCTGAATTCAGCAAAAGTAACATCACTAACCCCTCCTGTACATTGGAAGCAACCGCTACCCCCACTCATGGATTGTGAACCAGTGGGAGTACCAGCTACAGAAATAATGTAATAACCACTGAATTGCAGTGTATAATTTATATTTTTTCGGAGTACTTCATTTCCATCTTCGTCAGTTCCAGTCATATTAAATGGTGTAGTAATTTGAGAATTCCAAGTTTCAATATTTACTGTTGGATTGCTATTTATGAGTCCGGTAACATCACAAAACTTAGAAAGACGCGTCCATACTCCATCTATTTTCTGTATTGTTTCTCCTGCGGCACATGTTTGCATAGTGAAAAACGCCCCAAGTGAGGTTGAACCATGTATAGTTATTGGTGAGCCAACATTTAATACCGATGTGATATTCTGATTTGATGAAGTTTTTTTTGATGATAGCTCACTTAATTTTAAAATAGAATTTGCCTTATTTATATTTTGCAATAAAGCATCATATTGGTCATTTGATGTCTTTTTAGATTCGTTTACTTTATTAAGAAAATCTCTAAGTTCTGCATTGGTGTTAAAATTTAGCGTTTTTGCCCCTTCTGGAATTTTGGTTATGGGTTGTAATCCATATTCTTTAATTATTTTTGGCAAATGACACATCAATAGGTTTATTTACCATTTCTTTTTTGCAAGCTGTTATAGCAAATAGAAAGTAAAAAAAGAGTAAATTTTAATTGTTTTCATAAGTTTTGTTTTTTATTTAAATTTATGAAAATTTCAATCCTATGAAAAAAATATTTTTTATTTTAATATTCATTAGTGTATTCATTTCTAGTAACTTATATAGTCAAAAAAAAATCACAGATGGATTAATTTTCACTTATCATATAACATACAAAAAGGATAGCATTACTTACGACAAACCTTATGTAACCATGTGCTACAAAGGCGACATGCTTAAAACTACTCCAATAATTAATAGTAAGGACAGCATATTGGCAAAAACGCCGCTTTCTATGATTAGGTTAACACCAACCTATACCATTATAAACACAAAAAACCGTTTGGTTTACAGGCTTACAAATGAGAATGGAGAAAAAATAGCCCTCAAAAGTCAAGATTTTGTTATGCCCGATTCATCAAGCTTTTATAATAACATATATACCAAAGAATATAAAGTTATTGCGGGTTACAATTGCAGAAAGGTAATAATGCAACATAAAATAAATAAAACAACCATAACCGTATATATAACAGCACAGTTAAATAATTACAAATTTTATAACAAAAATGTTTTCGGCTTAAGTGGTGTCATTTTAGAGTATGATCGTCCAAACCGCATTGAATATGTTAAAAATGTTGAAATGGTAAACTTTCCTAATGACTACTTTACTATCCCTAAAGATTATATGATTTTTGAAACATTAGAAGAATTTCAAAAATTTAAAACTAAACAATTTGAGAGCCGTATGTTTAAAGGAGGGCAACGAATTAAATCTATCGATGATTTATTTAATAAACAGTAGTTTTTCAACTTTCCAAAATTATTTCATTTTATAACACTCTAGCTTTTTCTTAATGTTAGTTAGGCAAATGATATACCCTATTCAAATGACAAATACTAAAACAAGCTTTCATTATGCAACCAATTTCCCCAATCATCCAGCCTTCTGAGCTACTTAAATTAAATCCAGATGAATTTGTGCTTATCGATGCCAGTGCCGGATCAAAAGCAAGATATGACGAGCAACACCTTGCTGGTGCGCTCTTTGCTGATGTAAATAACGATTTAGCCAACATTGGCGATTTTGCCATTGGCGGAAGGCATCCCTTACCAACATTCGACCAGTTTTCTGCCGTTTTGCAGCAACTTGGTATCACAAAAGATAGCCATGTGATTGTTTACGATGATAAAAACGGCGGTAACGCAGCTGCGAGGCTGTGGTGGATGCTAAAAGCAATCGGTCATGAAAAAGCGCAGGTAATTAATGGAGGCTTCCAGGCGGCCATTAAAGCAGGCTTCCCGACTACAGATAAAATAGAAATCCCAAAATCTGTCGAAAAATACGAAATCACAGCATGGAACTTACCGTTATCAGATATCAATGAGGTAGAAAAAGTTGCCAAAACCGACGATTACATTGTGATTGACGTGCGCGATGCCAATCGTTTTGCAGGCCTTACTGAACCTATCGATTTAATTGCAGGGCACATCCCTGGTGCGACAAATATTCCATATACCGAAAATTTGGATGCTACGGGTGCTTTCCTGGCCCCAGAAATATTGAAAGAAAAATATGCTGAAGCTTTGGCCCACGTTAAACCCGAAAACGTAATTGTACACTGTGGCTCGGGCATTACCGCCTGCCATACGCTACTGGCTATGGATTATGCAGGTTTACCCATCCCTAAGCTTTATGTCGGTTCCTGGAGCGAGTGGAGCAGAAATAATAAGGAAATGGTATTGGCCAATTAGGAATTTTGTTGGTCGAGATTTGCAATCTCGCCCCGATGGACTGTGGGTTTACAATCCATTTAATGAGTAAAAATCCTTTATTCTAAGTCGGGATCACAAATCCCGACTAACAAGAAACCGATAAGGTCTTTCAATATTTCAATTAACATTCTGAAAACCTGTCCGATTAACATCAACAATTTTTAAAAAACATTTTTAATCTAATTATTTTATCCCTACATTTGCAGGCTAAAATTTTACAGTACTTTGAACCCACTAAAACAATTTTCATTACCGTTTACCGGATTAAAATTGGGAACTCATCAGTTTGATTATGAGCTTGATGACGCCTTTTTTAATGCATTTGAGTATTCGTTAATTAAAAGTGGAAATTTAAAAGTAGACCTGGAACTTGAGAAACAAGAGACCATGTTGCTTCTAAAATTCAAAGTTATTGGTACGGTTAACTTAGATTGCGATAAATGTTTATCTGAGTTTTCATTACCGGTAAATCTATACGAAAGACAGATCGTAAAATTTGCAGAGGCCGAGATGGAAAGCGATGATGAAGAAATTATTTCGCTAAGCCGTAAAGATACCGAGATTGATATATCGGGCCCTTTATACGAAATGATTAACGTAGCGGTACCTTATATCAAAAACTGCGAGCAGGCAGGTAAAGATTGCGATCAGGAGATGATTGATCGCTTAAATCAGTTATCTATCCAAAAGCAGGCTGAAGAAAATGAACAAACAAGCGACCCACGTTGGGAAGCCCTTAATAAGTTAAAAAAATAATTAGATTATACACCAATGGCACATCCAAAACGGAAAATCTCGAAACAGAGAAAAAATAAAAGAAGAACACACTATAAAGCGGTTACTCCTTCTTTAGCAACATGCTCGGCAACAGGTGCTATTCACGTACCTCACCGTGCTTACAACGTTGATGGTAACTTATACTACAACGGCAAACTGGTTATCGAAAATACTCAGATAGGGTAATTTTCTTAAAAAATTGTTTGTGTTTTCAGCGGCTTTAGTCATACCTTAGTCAACTGAAAAATTCAGGATTACACCTGACTTAACACAAACAGATTTTTTCTATGAAAATAGGCCTCGACATAATGGGCGGAGACTATGCTCCCAAAGCAATTGTTTTGGGAGCAATAGCTGCTCATCAATCGCTTAACGCTGGAGAGCATTTAGTTCTTATTGGCGATACCGAACAGATTAAACCCATTCTTGCAGAAGAAGGTTTTAATCCAGATCATTTTGAATACGTTCATACTGATGAAGTAATTGGTATGGGCGAACATCCCACCAAAGCAATCGTTCAGAAACCAAATTCGAGCATAGCAGTTGGTTTTAACCTTTTAAAAGAAGGCAAAATCGATTCTTTCGCAAGTGCTGGTAACTCTGGAGCCATGTTGGTTGGCGCAGTTTTTAGCGTTAAAACCATTCCGGGCATTATCCGCCCTTGTTTATGTACAATTCTTCCAAAAATTAAAGGTGGTACTGGCTTACTGTTAGATGTAGGTGCCAATGCCGACTGCAAACCCGATATTTTATTACAATTTGGTGTTTTAGGCAGCTTATACGCAGAAAATCTTTTGCAGATAAATGATCCGAAAGTTGCCCTGATAAATATTGGCGAAGAAGATGAGAAAGGAAATATGCTAAGCATGGCTACTTTCCCGTTAATGAAAGAAACCAATCTTTTCAACTTTGTTGGCAATGTGGAAGGAAGGGATTTATTTAATGATAAAGCCGATGTAATTGTGTGCGATGGTTTTACCGGAAATATAATGCTAAAATTAGCAGAATCGTTTTACGTACTTACCATCAAAAAGGGACTTAAAGATGAGTTCTTCGATCGTTTTAATTATGAACAATACGGTGGAAGTCCGGTTCTAGGCGTTAACGCTCCCGTTGTTATCGGACATGGAATTTCTAGTCCGCTAGCTGTTAAAAATATGGTTCTACAATCCAGAGAAATGATCACTACAGGATTGGTAGAAAAGATTAGAATGGCATTTAAATAATTTATTAAAATTCTTAAAATGAGTAAAATTCACGCTGCTATTACAGCAGTAAATGGTTACGTTCCCGACTATGTGCTTACAAACGCAGAGTTAGAAACCATTGTTGACACTTCGGATGAATGGATTACCAGCAGAACGGGAATTAAAGAACGTAGAATTTTAAAGGGAGAAGGTTTAGGTACTTCCGATATGGCTGTTCATGCCGTAAATGGTTTACTTAAAAAGAGGGGAATTGATGCAAAAGAAATTGAACTGATTATCTTTTGCACCACTACTCCAGATTTTACTTTCCCTGCAACAGCAAACGTTTTAGCTGATAAAATTGGTGCCACAAATGCCTGGGGTTACGATTTACAGGCCGCTTGTTCTGGCTTTATTTTCGGGCTTTCTACCGGTGCATCATTTATCGAGTCAGGAAGACACAAGAAAGTTTTAGTTGTTGGCGGCGATAAAATGTCATCAATCATCAATTACGAAGACCGTACAACCTGTATCATTTTTGGTGATGGTTGCGGTTGTGCTTTATTAGAGCCAAATGAAGAAGGTTTCGGTATTCAGGATTCTATCTTGAGAACTGATGGTTCTGGAAGAGATTTCTTAGGCATGAAAGCTGGCGGTTCGGTTATGCCGGCAACACACGAAACTGTTGACGCAAGATTACATTTTGCACACCAGGAAGGCCCAACAGTATTCAAATTTGCAGTAACCAATATGGCCGATGTTGCTGCCGAAATTATGGAACGCAACGGCTTAACCGCCGATGATGTTGCATGGTTAGTACCTCACCAGGCCAACAAACGCATTATCGATGCCACTGCAAACCGCATGGGCGTTACCACCGATAAAGTAATGATCAACATCGAACGTTACGGAAATACAACCAACGGAACAATTCCTTTATGTTTATGGGAATGGGAAAGCAGGTTGAAAAAAGGCGATAACATCGTTTTAGCTGCATTCGGCGGTGGTTTTACCTGGGGTTCGGTATACCTTAAATGGGCTTACGACACTAACTAGTCAGAAGTCTTATGGTCAATAGCTTATAGCTAATGGTTTATGGTCGATTGGCTATGAGCCATCAACTAAAAAACTATCAACCATCCTTAAAAAAATAAAACAAAAAAAGTATAACTTAGTTAATTCAATAAACACTATTTTTTACATAACTAGCCTAAAAAATGGATATCAAACAAATACAGGAACTGATTAAATTTGTTTCTCGTTCTGGAGTAAATGAAGTTGCTATTGAGCAGGAAAACTTCAAAATCACGATCAAAACAAACCAAGCACCAACAGTTGTGCATGCTACCGTACCACAGGCTCCGCTTGTACAGGCTGCTGCCCCTGTTGCTACAGCTCCTACTGCTCCAAATGCAGCAACACCTGCTGTACCGGCTGCAGAAGACACCTCAAAATACATTACTATTAAATCGCCAATGATCGGTACGTTCTACCGTTCAGCTAGTCCAGACAAGCCAATGTTTGTTAATGTTGGCGACGAAATTAGCACTGGTAAAGTAGTTTGTATTATCGAGGCAATGAAACTTTTCAACGAGATTGAAAGCGAAGTTTCTGGCCGTATCGTTAAAATCTTGGTTGATAATGCATCACCAGTAGAATACGATCAACCGTTATTTTTAGTAGAACCTATTTAGTAAACTACGTAACGTTTATTCCTCGGTTCCGTGTCCTCACGAACCGAAAACAGTAAATTGTTATTTTCAGTATTGTATTATACAAACTGAATAAAATATAAATGGCTCGTGTCGCCACGAACCATGGCATTTAATTTAAAATTTGAATATATCGGCTTGTAGTTCACAGATAATCTGTGTAATCACATGATCGGTGTAATCATCAATTAAAAAATTATGTTTAAAAAAATACTAATTGCCAACAGGGGTGAAATCGCTTTGCGTATTATCCGTACCTGTAAGGAAATGGGCATCAAAACGGTTGCTGTTTACTCTACCGCAGATCGCGAAAGTTTACACGTACGTTTTGCTGATGAGGCTGTTTGTATTGGTCCCCCTCCTAGTAAAGATTCATATTTAAATATTCCAAATATTATCTCGGCTGCAGAATTAACTAACGCCGATGCCATACACCCAGGTTATGGTTTCTTATCAGAAAATGCTAAGTTTTCTAACATCTGCCGCGAGTACAACATCAAATTTATTGGTGCAACTCCAGAGCAGATCAATGGCATGGGCGATAAAGCCTCTGCAAAAGAAACCATGAAAATTGCCGGTGTACCAACCATTCCAGGATCTGAAGGTTTGCTTACCAGCGTTAAAGAAGGTATTGCAATTGCGAATGAAATGGGCTACCCTGTTATTCTAAAAGCAACCGCCGGTGGTGGTGGCCGTGGTATGAGGGTAGTTTGGAAAGACGAAGATTTCGAAAATGCATGGGATAGTGCCCGTCAGGAATCTGGCGCAGCATTTGGTAACGATGGTTTATATTTAGAAAAATATATCGAAGATCCACGTCACATCGAGATCCAGATTATCGGAGATCAGTTTGGCAAAGCCTGTCACTTATCAGAACGCGATTGTTCTATTCAACGCCGTCACCAGAAATTGGTAGAGGAATCTCCCTCTCCTTTTATGACAGATGAACTCCGTGTAAGAATGGGCGAAGCAGCTATTAAAGGTGCAATGGCCGTAAATTACGAAGGTGCTGGTACAATCGAATTCCTGGTTGATAAACACCGTAACTTCTACTTTATGGAAATGAACACCCGTATCCAGGTAGAGCATCCGGTTACGGAAGAGGTGATCAACTTCGATTTAATTAAAGAACAGATTAAAGTTGCTGCCGGAATTCCAATTTCGGGTAAAAACTACTTCCCTGATATGCACGCAATCGAGTGCCGGATCAATGCAGAAGATCCAGCAAATAACTTCCGTCCGTCACCAGGGCGGATCACCAATTTCCACTCTCCGGGTGGCCATGGTGTTCGCGTTGATACGCACGTTTATGCAGGATATTCAATTCCTTCTAACTACGATTCGATGATTGCCAAATTAATCTGTGTGGCACAAACACGCGAAGAGGCAATCTGTACTATGGAACGTGCTTTAGGTGAATTTGTAATTGAAGGTGTAAAAACAACCATTCCTTTCCATCTGCAGTTAATGAAAGATCCGAATTTTAGAGCTGGAAATTTCACTACGAAATTTATGGAAACTTTCGAATTTTCAGAATAATATAAACTATTTCTATATTTAACACGTAAATACCATTCTATTCAAATAGAATGGTATTTTTGTTTTCAACATGAGCGACACTAAAAAAACTTCACTAACAAAAGCTATCGGACAAAAGAGCACCACATTAGAGGCAGAAATGTCTTTTTTTGATCACCTGGATGTTCTCCGTAAACATTTAATCAGAGCCGTAATTGCCATTGCCGTTTTTACCGGTATTGCTTTTTACTTCAACGAATTCATTTTAGATAAAATCATATTCGGTCCAAAAAAACCAGATTTCTGGACTTACAGGATGATGTGCAAACTGGTAGAAAAATTCCCTTCACTTGGTGCAGATATGTGTATCACCAAAATCAATGGAGAGATTATTAATACCGAAATGGCCGGTCAGTTTAACCTGCAATTAAATGTTTGTGTAATGTGCGGCATTGTTCTTGGTTTTCCTTACCTACTTTGGGAAATCTGGCGTTTTGTTAAACCCGCATTACATGAAAAGGAACGTAAATCCGCCAGTGGATTTGTCTTCTTTGCATCTATTCTTTTTATCATCGGTATTATATTCGGATATTTTATTATCTGTGCATTATCTATTAATTTTTTAACAGGTTATACGGTTAGTTCTGAAATTAAGAACACTTTTACTGTCGATTCATATGTGTCTTCAATAGCTACATTGACGCTAGGAACAGGAATTATCTTCGAACTTCCTGTTATTATTTTCGTCTTGTCGAAACTTGGGTTAATGACACCAAAGCTGATGAGATCGAGCAGAAGGTATGCCACAGTTATTATCTTAATCATTGCTGCTATTGTTACGCCAACCCCTGATATCTTAACGATGTTAACAGTGGCTGCCCCTTTATTCTTATTATATGAGGCGAGTATCTTTGTATCAGCCTACATAGAAAAAAAGAAGAAAAAGGCTGATGCTGCTTTCTATGCTAACTAACAAAAACATTACGAATAGATTTTATAATTCTCTATAAATTTGACAATGTCTGATACAAAAATTAAAATTGCTATTGGAGCGGATCACGCTGGGTTTGAATACAAAGAAATATTAAAAGATTTTTTACAGGATTACGAAGTAAAAGATTTTGGCACTTATTCAGAAAATTCTGTCGATTATCCAAATTTCGCTCATCCGGTTGCTGCTGCTGTAGAAAATGGAGAATTTACCTACGGGATTTTACTTTGTGGATCGGCAAACGGTGTAGCCATCACCGCGAACAAACATCAGCACATCAGAGCAGGTTTATGCTGGGAGAATGAAGTTGCTTCTTTAGTCCGCAAGCACAACAACGCAAACGTTTTGTGTATACCTGCCAGATTTGTTTCGGAAGAACTGGCTAAAGAGATTACCACAACCTTTTTAACAACTGAATTTGAGGGCGGGCGCCACCAAAACAGGGTTGAAAAGATTTCGTGCTAACAAGAAAATAACTAACTATTATCATAATGAACAAAAAATTTTTAACCCTTGGGTTGGTATCGCTTGTTACCGCAAGTTGCTTTAGCCAGGTAAAGCCCCTTATACCAAATAAGGATGCGATAAAATTCAGCAAGGCCATTAATCCTGAAAATGCCTACAAACACCTTTCTGTATTGGCTTCTGATGAATACGAAGGCCGCGAAACAGGCACAAAAGGCGCTTGGATGGCTGCTGATTATATCCGCGATTATTTCAAATCTTTAGGTCTAAAAGCGCCTGTAAATGGTAGCTATTTCCAAAAAATCGACTTGGTTAACGTTACCTTAAAAGAAAGCCATTTAACGGTTAACGGTCAGCCTAAAGAATACCAAAAAGATTATTTAGTATCTCCCACCTTAATCAGCGATCAAGGTTTTACTTTCTCAGCCAACGAACTTGTATTTATCGGTTATGGTTTAAAGAAAGACAACTATAACGATTTTACAGGTACCGATATCAAAGGAAAAGTGGTGATCATGTTTAATGGTGGAGATCCAACTGTAAAACCGGGTACAAGAATTGATAGAGCAGCTTATCGTGCTACGCTTGAAGCAAGGGCAAAGTATTTTGCAGAAAATAATGTGAAAGCAATTATCCTGATCGACCCAGCGGTTGATAGAATAACCGAAAACACCAAGCAAACCCTTAAAAATGGTAGGGTAATGGTGAAAACCAATGCCGCTATCGAAGCCCAAAAGCAAAACAATATTCCACGCATTTCGATATCTGTTGCTTTGGCAAACGAGCTGCTAAAGGCCTCAAACACTACTGTGGCTGATCTACAAAAGAAAATAGTGGATAGTCAGGCTCCGGCTTCGCAAGTATTAAACGTACCTTTCTCCGCAAGTGCTGCAAAAACAGAAACACCAGTTAGATGTGAGAACGTTCTGGGTTATTTAGAAGGTTCTGATCCGGTACTTAAAAAAGAAGTTTTAATCCTTACTGGCCACTACGACCATATTGGATTGGAAACAGATCCAAATGCAAAAGACAAAGTGAACAACGGAGCAGATGATGATGGATCGGGAACTACCGGCGTTTTATTAATGGCAAAAGCATTTACAGATGCTAAAAAAGCCGGAAAGGGGTCTAAACGCAGTATCCTTTTCATGACTGTTGTTGGTGAAGAAAAAGGGCTTTGGGGTTCTGAATGGTATTCGGAGCATCCGGTTTTCCCTGTCGAAAATACCATTGCTGATTTAAATACCGATATGATTGGCCGTACTGGCGAAGAATATTTAGGTAAAGCAGATTCTGCAAATTACATTTACTCTGTAGGTTCAAGAATGTTGAGTAGTGATTTGGCTAATTTAAGCGAGCGAGTTAACGCAACCTATACCAAAATGAAACTGGATTATAAATACGATGATCCAAAAGATCCTGAGCAGATTTATTACCGTTCAGATCATTATAACTTTGCTAAATTGGGTATTCCAATTATCTTCTATTATGATGGCATGTTACAACAAGACTACCACAAACCAGGTGATGAAGTAAGCAAAATTAACTTCCCACTTTTGGCCAAAAGAGCAAAACTAACCTATTTTACCGCATGGGAATTGGCCAACAGCGCAAAACGCCCGGCAGTAGACATGGACGGAAAAGGTAATCCAAAGAAATAATAATTCAAAACATTGAGTCCCGATTTTACATCGGGACTTTTTTATGCCTAATGCAGTAGCTTTATATTTCAAGATTAAAATGCTATTTTTGATAAAAGCGAGCTTATGGATCAGTTGCAGATTTTAGAGAAAATTAAAATGATCCCTGTTGCCTACCAGCAAGAGGTAGAAGATTTTATTGATTTTATTTTACAAAAAAAAGTAAAGAAAAAAAATGAAGAAAAAACACAAAGAAAGCTTGGTTTGCTAAAAGGAAGAATGAAAATGAGTGATGATTTTAATGCGCCATTGGATGATTTCAAAGATTACATGTAGTGAAAAAATATCTGCTTGACACACACGTTTTACTTTGGATGCAAGATGATAATATTGCATTATCTAAAACAGCAAGAAAGATTTTAGAAGATCCTAATACTCAACTTTATTTAAGCATAGTTAGTTTATGGGAGATAACCATAAAACAATCACTAGGTAAACTACAACTGGAATACTCCTTAGATGAACTCATAGATTCGTGCAACACAAGTAACATTACTATTCTTCCTATAGATTACGGAACGCTGAAAATACTTAAAGTGCTGCCATTTTTACATCGCGATCCTTTTGATAGAATCATCATCGCAACAAGTATGGAATTGGATTTAGATCTCATTTCAAGCGACGAAATAGTAAAAAAGTACATAGACAAAATCGTATGGTAATATTCTTTTAAAAAAGCAACCTTCTTCTTAGTTTTAATTTCTAAAAATAAACTCAGCAGGGTTTCCTATCTTTGATGTGATAACGAAATAGCTAAAAACTAAAATCAGTTAATATTCGTTACCCTATTACAAAAGAACTATTGATGAATATTGCCGAGGAATTTTTAGAGAAATCTGACGAGAAAGCTTTCGATCTACCGCATCGTAAAACCATAAATTATAATATTGGGAAATACAATGCAGCTGTTGAGCGTGGCTTATCAAAATTCGAAAATTTAGAGGCATCCAAAAAAAAGGCACACGTAATTAAATGGCGTGTGATGGAAAACCTTGATAAGTTCTTGCCAGAATTCGAATCAAATTTCCAACGCCGTGGTGGTAAGGTAATCTGGGCCAATGATGCTGAAGAAGCCCAACAGGAAATCCTCAACATCATCAAAAGAAACAATGGCAAAACGGTTATCAAATCAAAATCGATGACCACCGAGGAAATCCACCTAAACGATTTCCTGGAAAAGAACAACATCGAATCTTTAGAAAGTGATCTGGGCGAATACATTGTTCAATTGCTTGGTCAGGCTCCCTACCATATTGTTACCCCGGCCATGCACCTGAGTGCAACAGATATAGCGCAATTATTTCATGATAAATTTGGCACACCTATCGATGCCACCCCCCCCCAGCTTGTACAAAAAGCAAGAGAATTACTCCGCGATAAATACTTAAATGCCGATATTGGTATTAGTGGTGGAAATTTTTTAATTGCCGATACCGGAAGTATTGCCCTAACGGAGAATGAAGGCAATGCACGTTTAAGCACCACTTTCCCTAAAATCCACATTGCTATAGTAGGTATCGAAAAGGTAATTCCCTCTATGGCTGATCTTGATCTGTTCTGGCCTTTACTGGCATCGCACGGAACTGGGCAAAACTTAACGGTTTATAATACCATTTTAAGTGGTCCACGCCAACCCAATGAAACAGATGGGCCAGAGGAAATGTATGTGATTTTGCTGGATAATGGCCGCACCAATTTATTGGCACAAAAAGACCAGAGACAGGGCTTGTACTGCATCCGTTGTGGTGCATGTTTAAATGCTTGCCCGGTTTATAAAAATATTGGTGGGCATACTTATAATACAACCTATAGTGGGCCAATCGGCTCAGTAATTACGCCTCACTTAAAGGGTATGGAAGAGTTTAAACACTTAAGCTATGCTTCTAGTCTTTGCGGCAAATGTTCAGAAGTGTGCCCGGTAAAAATCGATATCCATAAAATGCTCTTGCTTAACCGGAGAGATGCCGCCGCAGGGCATGAAAACGGCAAAAAAGAAGAAATTGGCTGGAGCATGTTCAGCAGAATGATGCAAAAACGCAAATGGATGGATTTTTTTGGCGGAAAGTTTAAAAATTTTATGCTCAAAAGATTTTTCAAAAAGAGCTGGGGCAAATACCGGGAGATGCCTAAAGTTGCCGATAAATCTTTTGCTAAACAATGGGAAGAATTGAAAAAAGGTCGAGAGTCTTAAGTCCGGAGCCTTTAGTTTTGTGTCTTTAAACAGACTTGAAGCTGAAATGTAATTTTAATCAGCCTTTATATTTTTGTATATTTGATATAGAGACTAATAAATATAAAAATATGGATACGGTTTTGTTAGAAATCACAAATGAAAAGGCTTATAAACTCATACAGGATTTAGAAGCTTTAGATATTGTTAAAATTTTAGAGAAAAATACAAAGCCAAAAGAAAGCCTTTCGAAGAGATTCGCAGGTTCTTTAAATCTTACCGACCAGCAATACGAAGAATTCCAGCAACATGTTATAGATAGCAGGAACGAATGGGAACGGGATATTTAATTGATACCAACGTTATTATCGGCTACCTAGATGGTAAAATTGAGAATAATGGAATGGTGTTTATGCACCCTATTATTGATAATATTCCGAATATATCAGTAATAAACAAAATCGAAATCTTAAGGTTTAATCCACCTGATAGTAACTATAAAACATTACTCGGTTTTGTAGAATCAAGCAAGATTTTTAGTTTAACCGAAGATATTGTAGAAAGAACAATTTCAATATGTAGGGTCAATAAAATCAAACTTCCTGATGCCATAATAGCTGCAACAGCAATCACTAACAACCTTACATTAATCACAAGAAATACTTCCGATTTTAAAAAAATCGCAAATCTTGAAGTCCTCAATCCATGGGATATTTCTTAAAATCTCAATCAAAAGCCTGTTATGCATTTCAATCGAGGTGATAAAGACGACAAGTTCTTGCTGAACTTATACAAAAGATTGCTTTACCCTCGGATGGTTGAAGACAAAATGCTCAAGCTGTTGCGTCAGGGTAGAATTGGCAAATGGTTCTCGGGCATTGGCCAGGAAGCTATAGCTGTTGGTAGCACCTTAGCGATGCAAAGTGAGGAGTACATTTTACCCATGCACCGTAATTTGGGCGTTTTTACCGCTCGCGATATTCCTTTAAAAAAATTAATGGCCCAATGGCAGGGCAAAATTACCGGCTTTACCAAAGGCCGCGACCGCTCTTTCCATTTCGGCACACAAGAATATAAAATAATTGGGATGATATCCCACTTGGGGCCGCAAATGGCTTTGGCAGATGGTATTGCTCTTGCCGATGTTTTAGCCAATAAACAGCACGCCACATTAGTTTACACCGGAGAAGGGGCAACCAGTGAAGGCGATTTCCACGAGGCGGTAAATGTTGCAGCAGTTTGGAACCTTCCTGTTATTTTTCTGATCGAAAATAACGGATATGGCCTTTCCACTCCAAAGTCAGAGCAGTTCAGGTGCAAAAACCTGGTTGATAAGGCCATTGGTTATGGCATGGAAGGTATTCAGATAGATGGAAATAATATTCTAGAAGTTTATGATACCATCAATCAACTGGCCATGGAAATCCGGAAAGATCCAAGACCTGTTTTAGTTGAATGCCTAACTTTCAGGATGCGTGGACATGAAGAAGCATCGGGCACGAAATATGTTCCGCAAGAATTGTTGGATGAGTGGGAAAAGAAAGATCCATTAAGCAATTACGAAGCCTATTTAATTGAGCAGGGTATTTTAACCTTAGATTCAATTGTCGATATTAAAATCCAGGTTAAAAGAGACATTGAGTTGGAAGTTGAAGAAGCTTTTAACGAGGATGAGCCTATTGCTAATGCCGCTCAGGAAGAAGAAGATATGTATTTCCCCTACTCACAACAGGTTGTTCAGCCCAATCCATCTTCTACTGAAAAAAGATATTTAGATGCAATAACCGATGGATTAGACTTGGCCATGCAAAAGTATTCTAACCTCGTTTTAATGGGGCAAGACATTGCCGATTATGGTGGGGCTTTTAAAATTACAGATGGTTTTACAACAAAATATGGCAAAGGTAGAGTCCGCAACACTCCTATTTGCGAATCGGCCATTGTAGGTGCAGGTTTGGGTCTATCTATAAATGGTTATAAAGCTGTTGTAGAAATGCAATTTGCAGATTTTGTAACCGTAGGTTTTAATCAGATCGTGAATAACCTGGCCAAAACCCATTACCGTTGGGGCGAAAAGGCCGATGTGGTGGTGCGTATGCCCACGGGTGCCGGAACAGGTGCAGGTCCGTTCCATTCACAAAGTAATGAAGCATGGTTTACCAAAACACCAGGTTTAAAAATTGTTTATCCAGCTTTCCCTGAAGATGCGAAAGGTTTGCTGTTGGCAGCGATTGAAGATCCAAACCCAGTGCTTTATTTCGAGCACAAATACCTCTACAGAAGTTTAAGCGCTCCTGTTCCTAATGGCTACTATACGACAGAGATTGGTAAAGCAGTTAGGCTTGCCGAAGGAAGTAAATTCGCGATCATTACCTACGGACTGGGTGTGCACTGGGCGTTAGATTACCTGAAACAATATCCTGAAAGTGGCGCTACATTAATTGATCTGCGTACATTACAGCCCTGGGATAAAGACGCTGTAAGGACAGCCGTTAAAGCAACAGGAAGGGTTTTAATTTTGCATGAGGATACTTTAACCAATGGCTTTGGCGCCGAACTATCTGCCTGGATTGGAGAGCGCTGTTTCTCTGATCTCGATGCACCTGTAATGCGCTGTGCAAGCTTAGACACGGCAATTCCAATGAGTAGGGTATTGGAGGAAGATTTTTTAGCTAAGGCAAGATTGGCAGAAACGATTGATAAATTATTGAAATATTAAGAAGGTGGTTAATTGTATAAACTGTTTGAATTGGTTAATTGCTAAAGTAAATCGACAGTTAACCAATTTATACAATTAACCAGTTAAACATAAAGAATGCATGAGCAATTTCAAAGTCGAAGGGAATATCATCAACATCACAAAGCAGAATATTTTCTTTGGCGAAGTAGCCGTTGAGGATGGAAAAATAAAATCAATCTCAAAAATTTCTGAACAGAAAGAAGGAGCACATTTTATCTCTCCAGGTTTTATAGATAGCCATGTGCATATTGAAAGCAGTATGCTAATTCCAAGTGAGTTTGCGCGATTGGCGGTTGTTCATGGAACGGTATCAACCATTAGCGATCCACACGAAATTGCCAACGTTTGTGGAATGGAAGGTGTGGAATTTATGATCGAAAATGGCAATACCGTCCCTTTTAAATTTAATTTTGGTGCCCCAAGCTGTGTTCCAGCTACCATTTTTGAGACGGCTGGAGCTGAATTGGACCATGATGATGTAAAATCACTTTTAGAACGTCCCGAAATAAAATACCTCAGCGAAATGATGAATTTCCCTGGCGTACTGTATAAAGATGAAGAAGTTTTAAAAAAGATTGCTGCTGCGCACCAGTTGGGTAAACCTGTTGATGGACATGCCCCAGGCTTACGTGGCGATGCTGTTCAACAATACATCAATGCCGGAATTTCTACTGACCACGAATGTTTTACTGCCGAAGAAGCATTGGATAAATTACAGCGCGGCATGAAAATCCTCATCCGTGAAGGAAGCGCCGCCAAAAATTTTGATGCACTGATCGATCTATTGAACGATTGGCCAGAAATGATGATGTTCTGCAGCGATGATAAACATCCTGATAGCTTAGTCGAAAACCACATTAATCAGCTCTGTGCAAGGGCAGTAGAAAAAGGGATCAATATATTCAATATCCTACAAGCAGCCTGCATCAATCCTATTCTTCACTATAAATTAGATGTTGGCTCACTTCAGATCAATGATGATGCAGATTTTATCGTGCTTGAAGATTTAAAAACGTTCAAGGTTAAACAAACCTATATCGATGGCTTATTGCTTGCCGAAAATGGAAAAACAGTAGGCAACTGGGTAAAACATGTCGAAGATCAAGAATCGGTAAACCATTTCGATTGCAGTTTGAAAAAGGAAGAAGATTTTATTTATCCATTCACCGGACAAAAAGAAATTCCAGTTATTGAGGCATTGGACGGGCAATTGATTACCAATAGAATATCTGCCAAACCGAAAGTTTTAAATCAAAATATCATTAGTGATCTGGAAAACGATGTTTTGAAAATGGTGGTGGTAAATCGTTATCATGATGCGCCTATTGCAGTATCCTTCGTAAAAAACTTTGGCTTAAAAGAAGGCGCCATTGCATCAAGCGTTGCACACGATAGTCATAACATTATTGCCCTTGGCGCTGATGATAAAAGTATCTGTGAAGCCGTGAACCTTGTAATTGCAGCAACTGGTGGCGTAGTGGCATTGGGGAATGGGAAAAAAGAAGTTTTAGCTTTACCAGTAGCAGGCTTAATGAGCAACCATAACGGTTATCAGGTTGCTCAAAGTTATACCTCTATAGATCAATTTGCGAAAGATTTAGGCTCTACTTTGCTTGCGCCTTTTATGACGCTTTCTTTTATGGCCTTATTGGTGATTCCACACTTAAAATTAAGCGATAAAGGTTTATTTGATGGGGATGAGTTTAAGTTTGTATAGCTGATTTGTCATTCTGAGCGCAACGAAGAATCTGTTTACTATTGACACTTCAAATGACATTAATCTAAAGTATCTTCAAACGCAAAATATAATTGCAGAGCTATTTTGCAAAAGATTCTTCATTGCATTCAGAATGACAGCAAATTAATCTTATTCCACCACAAAAACCTCTGCCAAAGGATTAAATAGATATAACCGTTTATCATCTAAACATATACAGCGGTACCGCTTCCTAATGCGTTCGCCTTTGGTAAAACGCCGGCCATCTTTAATTTTAAAAGTGGTATTAATCGGCAATTGCTCTAAATGTAAAGTCTCGGTTTTATTGCTATCGTATTTTTTTAAGGCCCGCGATAAATGCAGATCAGAACAGCTGGATGCCGCAGGGTTCGACATATAATTATCAATCGCTTTGTGGATATCGGCTGGAAAAATATTCAGTTCAAAAAAGGGAACCATCATCCGCTGAAAGTTCTTCTTCCACTCTGTGCCATGCGGTTTTACTTTATTCTTGAAATCGTTCCAGGTGAGCAAATGTGCAAACTCATGCACTGTGGTAACCAGAAAAGCGTAATGGTTAAGATTGAAGTTTACCGAAATTCGATGGCCTTTGCCTTGATAAGGATGGCGATAATCGCCCAATTTTGTAGAGCGGGTTTTAGAAATCTTAAATTCGCACTGAAAATAATCTATCCATTTTGCAATTAGCGGTGCCGCTGGTTCGGGCATGTACTGCGCTAAAACTTTAACCTTTTCCACGGATGCTAAGATAAATAATTTTAGGGTTTAACCACAAAGGACACAAATATTTACGTAGAAAATAGAATTCATCATAGTTTAACCACAGAGATTCACTGAGCTTTCACAGAGAAAACAGAGGCAATTTTAATAACCATTTACAACAAAGTTTATAAACTCAATTAGATAAATAATCTGTTTTGGGAAAAATGTTCTGTACATACTTAAACATACAATCGTCACCCTGAATTTATTTCAGGGTCTTTATTCAGGAAAGATGCTGAAACAAGTTCAGCATGACGATCAGATTTATAGAACAAACGCTCCTTATAAGCGCGTAGTAAACCTGGCCTGCACTTCCATTTTTGTTCTTAGCGATCTTTGCGGTTATATTTCGATCTATTCCTCTGATGGAAACAACGATGCCAATACTAGCTTGATCTCCCCGAAAGAATAATCTTTACCTAAAAACTCCCTTATCGTAGCCATCGATTTTGTTTTCTGACTTTCTATAGCATCGGTAATGTTTTTGATTTTATTCGCCTTTACCAGTTTGGTTACATCCAATTGTTGTGTAGAAACATAATAGGCTAAATGTCCCTCAATGGTACCGGCAGAAAAGCCACGTTCTTTTGCAATTTCGTCGATGGTTTTGCCCTGCTCATACAGCTCGAAGCTCACTAACTTGGTATCAATCTTTGGCTCTTTTTTCTTTTTCTCTGCTGCAGATTTTACTTTAAGCGTTTCTCCTTTTAGCTGAATGGCTTTCTGAAGCTGGTTGTTTCTTTCAACCGTATTCAAGAGTGCATCGGTATCGGCTTTGCTAAACTCTTTCCCGGCAATGAGCGCTAGCAATAATGCTTTGCTTTTATGCATTTTTTTTAATTGCTCATATACCAAAATTTCTAGCTCTAACAGTTCTGTAACATAGGTTTTAATCTGCTTTTCTTCTTTTATCGCTTCAATTTGGACCAGAAAACGATCAGAAATTTCCTTAACTAAAGGATTAAAATATTTTAAAGCAGCCTCTACCCTTTTCGATACATTAAATAAAGTATGTTCGGTTTGCTGTGCGAATAGGTTTTTGAGCTGATTAACAAACGTATCGGCTGTGGCTGTTATTTTTTGAAAGTCGGTATAAACGGTATCAGTCCAATCTTCGTGTTTTTGCTTGGTCGATTTTTCACTTTTATCAAAAGTCTGGCGGTGTTCTTTTAAATAATAGCGGATCAGGTTCAAATCAAATGCGGCAAGCAAATAACTGCGGATAAAAGTATAACTCTCTATACTGATCTGCTCGTTTAGCACTTCGGAAGGTTGTTTTGTTTTAGAGAAGTAATGCACATTTTGATCCTGTTGCAAACCACTATCACGAAGATGAGAAGTTAAAACCAAACCCTTCAAAGAGCGTAAACGCGACAAGGCTACATAAGCCTGGCCAGGTGCAAAAGCATCACCTACATCAATAATGGCCTTATCAAAGGTTAAACCTTGACTTTTATGCACGGTGATAGCCCAGGCCAGCTTAATCGGGTATTGGATAAACGATCCTGCTACATTTTCTTTGATTTCGTTGGTTGCTTCATCCAATTTATATTTTACGTTCTCCCAGGTATAGGGTGAAATCTGGATCACCACTTTGTCTTCAGGTAGTTCAATTTCAACTACATCCTTTTCGATATGATGTACCACACCAATCTTACCATTGTAATACCGCTTTTCGGCAGTCATATCATTTTTGATGAACATTACCTGTGCACCAACCTTTAACTCTAAACTTTTATCATTCGGGTAAGCATATTCACTAAATTCACCCTGAATCTTTGCCTCAAAAAAGTAAGATTTAGTTTTCAGCTGGGTTAATCTTTCACGGTTAATGCTATCAGCTTTATTGTTATGGGTGGTTAAAGTGATATAATTTTCATCTGCCGAGGGTTTAAAATCCTGTTTGAAATGCTGCCTGAGCAAGGCTGTATCTTCTGCAGTGATTTTGTTGTTCCGCAGGTTGTTGAGCAGATCGATAAAAACAGCATCGTCCTGACGGTAAATTTTATCCAGTTCGATATAAACCGGTGGATTATCCTGCAGGGCCAGGGCATCGAAGAAATAAATACTCTTATAAAATTTAGCCATGATGCGCCACTCATCATTTTTTACCACAGGTGGCAGCTGGTGCAGATCGCCTATAAACAATAACTGTACTCCGCCGAACGGAAGGTTTCTGTTCCTGCGTACATAACGTAAAGCGAAATCTATGGCATCGAGCATATCGGCCCGCAACATACTTACCTCATCGATAACAAGTAACTCCAGTTCCTGCAACATGCGGCGTTTATTGCCTTGCATGTTTAAGTGTTTCACTAGAGTTTTGGGCGTATTGAAGTTAAAATTAATGTTTTCATTGATCAAGGCGCCAGCAGCATCAGGAAAAAATGCCCCAAAAGGAAGTTGGAAAAGCGAATGGATAGTTACACCAGCTGCATTGATTGCAGCAATACCCGTTGGTGCCACAATTAAGGCTTTTTTGTGCGTAATCTGGATGAGTTTCCGTAAAAAAGTTGTTTTACCTGTTCCTGCTTTTCCGGTTAAGAAAACGTGTTTTGAGGTATAATTAACAAATTTAGCCGCAATTTCTGCGGGCATAGAAGTTTCTTCTAAAGTGGGCATCGGCAGTAAAATTTTAGTCAACAATAAACGGAGGGATGAATAAAGCTAAACATTTTAGCACAAAAATAAACAATGATTGGTAAGAAAATTTAATTTTAGCCAGATATTTTTTGATAAATGCGAGTCATTTACTTTAAAATCCTCCCTCACCACCTTGCCTTTCAAATCCGAAAAACACGCAACCCATTTTCAATTAAACAATTAACCTATTCAAACTTTAAGCAAATTCCTTATCTTTGCGGCCAGATGAAACAACAATACTCAAATCTTATCGCTGTTAAATTCCTTTAACAAGGTTTCATCACTCTTTATACCCAAAATTTTATTATGCTTAACCCTGAAATAGAAAAACGTAAAACCTTTGCCATTATTAGTCACCCCGATGCGGGCAAAACCACATTGACAGAAAAATTTCTGCTTTTTGGTGGTGCTATTAATACTGCTGGTGCGGTAAAAAGGAATAAAGCGAACCAAAGTAATACTTCCGATTTTATGGAGATCGAAAAGCAACGTGGTATCTCGGTTGCGACTTCAGTAATGGGTTTCGAATATAGTGGTAAACGCATCAATATTCTCGATACCCCTGGTCACAAGGATTTCGCAGAAGATACCTACAGAACTTTATCGGCGGTAGATAGTGTTATTTTGGTGGTAGACTGTGTAAAGGGTGTGGAGGAACAGACCGAAAAACTGATGTCGGTTTGCCGTATGCGTAACACACCTGTAATCATTTTCATCAACAAAATGGACCGTGAAGGTAAAGAGGCTTACGATTTATTGGATGAAATTGAAGAAAAATTAAATATCAGCCTTTGTCCGCTTTCCTGGCCTATAGGCCAGGGACATACGTTTAAAGGTGTTTACAGCATTTATAACAAACATTTAAATTTATTCAATTCAGATAAGACCAAAGTAACCGATTCGGTTGTGGCGGCAAGCGATTTAAATGATCCATCTTTATTAAATTACCTTAAAGAGAACGAAATCAATACATTGAAAGATGATGTTGAATTGGTTGATGGTATCTACGGTAAGATAGATAAGGATTTATATACCGATGGCTTGGTTGCACCAGTATTTTTTGGCAGTGCGATCAATAATTTCGGGATAAAAGAACTCTTGGACACCTTTATCGATATTGCCCCGAGCCCTCGACATAGAGAGGCTGAAGAGCGTGATGTACTGGTTGAAGAGAAAAATTTCAGTGGCTTTGTGTTTAAGATCCACGCCAACTTAGACCCTAAACACCGCGATAGGATTGCCTTTTTAAGGATCTGTTCTGGCAAGTTTGAACGCAATAAATTCTATTACCATACCCGTCAGGATAAGAAACTGAAATTCTCCAACCCGATGGATTTTATGGCGAACGAAAAAAGTATTGTAGAAGAGGCCTGGCCTGGCGACGTGGTGGGCTTATACGATAGTGGTAACTTTAAAATCGGCGATACGTTAACCGAAGGTGAAAAACTGCAGTTTAAAGGTATCCCTAGTTTCTCTCCATCTATTTTTAAAGAGGTAGAAAATATGGACCCAATGCGCACCAAACAATTGGAAAAAGGCATTGAGCAGTTAACCGATGAAGGCGTTGCACAGTTATTTGTTATGCAGCCCGGAAACAGGAAAGTGATCGGTGCGGTTGGTGAGCTTCAGTTCGAGGTAATCAATTTCAGGTTAGAGCATGAGTATGGCGCAAAATGTCGTTTCCGTACTCTGAGTTATACCCGTTCGAGCTGGGTAACTTCTACCGACAGAAAGAAACTGGATGAATTTGTAAAACGTAAACAACAGCACATCGGTTTCGATAAAGAAGCGAATCCGGTTTATTTGGCGGATAGTGAATATATGATTAATTTAACCAAACAGGATTATCCTGATATCGATTTCCATAAAACGAGCGAGTTTAAAAGCTAGTATTGAAGGCATAGTGATTGAATGAGAGAATTTATGAGCAGAGTTGTCAATATTCTCTCATTCAATTACTTAATATCCATCTCCTCCTTAGTTTCGTATTGACTAAAGGTTTGTTCCAAACGCCTTTTTATTTTCGAAATCAACAATCGTGGCGAAAGCACTTTAACACACTCTCCAAAGCCTAAGATTTCGCGCTCCAGTTCATAGTTTAGTACCACATCGATCCTAAAAGTTGTTGTTTTCTCGTTCTTACTTAATACTACCTGCGATTGATGCATCGGTTTCGTTACGACATAGGACGCATGATCATTTGTAAATTCGAGGATCACATTAGTTGGGAGTTTTTAGTTTGGAGTCTTGAGTCCAAAGTCCTTAGTCTGGAGTCAGAAATGCAATCCTATAAAAAAATCGTCATCTCGACTGGAGCGCAGTCCCGACTTAAAGTCGGGAGAGAGATCTATAATAGATTTCTCGACTACGTTGCATTCCGCTACCATTGACGTTATTTTACAAACTACTAATAATCAACATTTTAACCTATTTTGTGTTTCCACCCAACTAGGCCGCACCACGGTATCCCCGTTCTACTTAAACCTGGCCTAACAAATTTTTCGGATTCCGCTGACCCAGCCACCCCACTGACCTCTAAAGAAAAATCATTCAAGCTAGCTATGCTGGTCTTTTTGATGCCAAAAAGAAAGAGCCCTTTGGCGGCGGCGAGCCGAGGCAAGACAGCGCCTTAGGGCAAAAGAAATCAATTAAACGTCACTCATATTGATTTTTATAAAATAAATTACCCCTCGAAATGACGAAATAACTTATTTTGCGGCAAAGACCTGAACCCAATAATTATCAGTTCTAGCTGCACCCATTTCTTTGAAAGCGGCATTCATGATGTTTTTACAGTGATCTTCACTTTTAATCCAATCGTTAAAAACCTGCGCCTCCGTGGTTTGGCCAACAGCAATATTTTCACCAACGGTTGTCCAATTGTATCCAGTAGCTTTGACCCGAGCTCCGACGTTATCACCATTGGCTGATGTATGTGTTAAGGTTTTTATAGAGGCCATGTACTTACTGTGACTAATAGCTGCAGCGCCTAAATTTATGTTCCAGGTTAGTGCTCCAACAGGGGACATAACAGTTGTTCCACAATTGCAGCCAGCTAAACGGGTATCGTTTACTAATTTTAACAGGGCCTCGTTATTAATATTAGTTGTACCAGAAAGTACCGGAGGATCGTTTGTTCCTGCCGAATCATCAGTTCCTTTTTTACAGGATAATGCACAACACAGCGCTAAGCACGCTAAAGTAAAGGTAATTAGTTTCATTAATCAGGATAGTTTAAGGAAAGGTACAACGATTTTCTTTAAAAAAGATAATTTCTGCCCATCTTTTTTATACTTCAAAAACAGCCAAATAGTAGCCTAATATATTTTAAACAAAAAACTCCCGATTTTCATCGGGAGTTTTTTGTTTATTTACTTGAAGAATCTTCTTCTTGTTTTGGCTCTTCTTTTTTCTTTTCACCTTTTTTATGGTTGATCGAAATCAGTTCGGTTGTTTTATCGTAATCAATTTCTAAAACATCACCTTCTGCCAGTTCGCCTTTAAGGATCTCTTCAGCGATTGGATCTTCTAAATATTTCTGAATTGCTCTTTTTAACGGACGAGCACCAAAATTACTATCAAAACCTTTCTCAGCAATATATTCTTTAGCATTCTCGGTTAATGCAATTTCATAACCAAGGGTATGAACGCGACCGAATAAAGCTTTTAACTCGATATCGATAATTCTGAAAATTTCATCTTTACCCAAGCTATTGAATACCACTACATCATCAACACGGTTTAAGAACTCAGGAGCAAAAGCACGTTTTAATGCACTTTCGATTACACCGCGACTGTGAGAATCGGCCTGGTTTGTTTTCGCTGCTGTAGAGAAACCAACACCCTGACCAAAATCTTTAAGTTGACGCGCACCAATATTAGAAGTCATGATGATGATTGTATTTCTAAAATCAACTTTACGACCTAAACTATCGGTTAATTGTCCTTCATCCAAAACCTGCAATAAGATATTGAATACATCAGGGTGAGCTTTTTCAATCTCATCCAATAAGATTACAGCATAAGGTTTTCTTCTTACTTTTTCAGTTAACTGTCCACCTTCTTCATAACCCACATATCCTGGAGGCGCCCCCACTAAACGCGACACTGCAAATTTCTCCATATACTCACTCATGTCGATCTGAATCAAAGAATCATCACTATCGAACATGAAACGGGCTAATTCTTTCGCCAATTCTGTTTTACCTACACCTGTTGGACCTAAGAAAATAAATGAACCAATTGGTTTTTTAGGGTCTTTCAATCCAGCTCTTGTACGTTGAATGGCTTTGGTTAATTTTTTGATCGCATCATCCTGACCGATAATTTTCTCAGCCACTTTATCGTACATGTTCAACAGTTTTGCACTGTCTGTTTGTCCAACACGTTGTACCGGAATACCAGTCATCATCGAAACCACTTCGGCTACATTATCTTCTGATACTTCGTAACGTTTAGTTTTCGTTTCAGCTTCCCACTCCGCTTTAGCTTTATCTAATTCTTCAATTAAATTTTTCTCTGTATCGCGCAGTTTCGCTGCCTCTTCATATTTCTGGCTACGTACAACCTTGTTTTTCTCTAATTTGATATCTTCGATTTTAGCTTCGATATCGATAATATTCTGAGGAACATGGATGTTGGTTAAGTGAACACGTGAACCGGCTTCATCTAAAGCATCAATGGCTTTATCTGGCAAGAAACGATCAGAAATATAACGCGATGTTAAAGTAACGCAAGCTAAAATAGCTTCATCAGTATAAGTTACACCGTGGTGTTCTTCGTACTTATCTTTAATGCGTGTCAAAATCTCTACAGTTTCATCCGGTGTAGCTGGCTCTACCATCACTTTTTGGAAACGACGGTCTAAAGCGCCATCTTTTTCAATGTACTGACGGTATTCATCTAATGTTGTGGCACCAATACATTGAATTTCGCCCCTTGCCAAAGCAGGTTTGAACATATTAGATGCATCCAGTGAACCCGATGCACCACCAGCTCCAACAATGGTATGGATCTCATCAATAAATAAAATTACATCAGTAGATTTTTCAAGCTCGTTCATCACGGCTTTCATACGTTCTTCGAACTGGCCACGGTATTTTGTACCCGCCACCAATGATGCCAAATCTAATGTAACTACACGTTTGCCAAAAAGCACACGCGAAACTTTACGTTGTACAATGCGTAGGGCAAGGCCTTCTGCAATTGCCGATTTACCAACTCCTGGTTCTCCAATTAAAATTGGATTGTTCTTTTTTCTGCGGGATAAAATCTGCGATACACGCTCAATTTCTTTCTCGCGGCCTACAATAGGGTCTAAACGACCTTCCTCAGCAGCTTTTGTTAAATCGCGGCCAAAGTTATCCAAAACAGGGGTTTTAGATTTTATATCTGAAACCTTCTTAGGTGTACTAAAGCTTTCCTCTTCGCGATAATCGTCATCGCCTCCTGTAGAAGCACTGTTTGAGATATCATCTCTGAAACCATTTTTATTCACTTCAACCTCCTGTTTAAAAACATCGTAAGTAACACCATACTGCAATAAGATTTGGGAGGCGATGTTATCATCATCTCTCAAAACCGATAACAGCAAATGTTCGGTACCAATTAAATCGCTTTTAAATATTTTGGCTTCTAAGTAAGTGATTTTTAAAACTTTTTCTGCCTGTTTTGTTAATGGAATATTGCCTAAGTTTACTGTAACACTCGAAGTACCGCGAACGGCATCTTCAATTGAGCGGCGCAATTTACCAGTATCAACCCCTAACGATCGTAAAATTTTTATAGCCATGCCATCGCCTTCGCGGATGAGGCCCAATAATAAATGCTCGGTTCCGATGTAATCGTGCCCTAAGCGGAGCGCTTCCTCCCTACTAAAAGAGATTACATCTTTAACCTGTGGTGAAAATTTTGCTTCCATAATACCTTTCTTAACAGCTACGTCCCTAAACTATAAAATAACTTTATAAAAACGAACGTACTGTTTTCTTTATTTTATCAACAATTGCGCCATATGGGTGGATAAAGAGGCTTTTGAATGCCTGAGAACCCAAAATTCAATGTAAGATTATCGTTTCGATAAATATTATTTTATTTATATCTATCTACGTAATAAGTGTTCTAAAGGTTTTAAAGGGACATTTGCCAAAAACATCCGGTTATAGATATTTTATTGTCGGTTTATTGTAAGGATTTTTTCGCCATCAAAAACTGACAATTTGCATCTTTTTACTTAGGCAATTTACAAGTTTTGACAGAAAAACAAAAAGAACGTGACATCATTTAACAATTTCATTAGATAAAAATCAACAAACTGTCCGATCAACCACACCTGTTATTACCCTATTACGAAGTTAACTGTAATTAGGTTGTTTTTGTTTTCTAACATCGTAGTTTATTGTAATCCATTTATCATAAAATAAGCCTATCTTTTAATAAAGAAACCAACTACAGCGCTTTAGTCTTTTCAACCATAAAGTGCTTCGGCAAAATGATGTTTATTATTTAATGATAACTTCTTTAAAAACTGTAACGGAACATCTGCAACACCGAGTTTATCACATTTTGAAACTACATCATTTAAATCGAAATGATCAGATAGCGATTGATAAAGTTCTCCATCAGTCTGCTCAAATCCCATACTCCAATCTGTAAAACAACGCTGCTCATATTTGCCAATTTGCAGTAAAACAACCGATTCATGACGTTCGTCATTTACGATTTTGTTAAAAAGTCTGCGAATGATCCGTTCATCTCCCTCAAGTAATTGCATAAACCTCCCTTTACTCTTTGTAATCTGCAGACCTCTTACATATAATAATATCCCAGTAATGTTATTCCGATTATTAAAATCTCTGCACTGATTAAGCAAGGCTTTAAGTTCATCATTGTTAAACGAACTGCTCTCTATGCTTGTATAAATTAAATAAAAAATGGGTTTTAAAACTTCAATCTCTAATTCCATAAGGTAATTAACGCTAAATTTTCTGTTTTTCCTAAAACGCGCCTATTATCTGATTATTTCCACAACAATCCTGTCAAATCATGATCTTAACGACTCAAATTAAACAAAAAGATCACCAAAAAATCTATTAATTGCCCTAATACACTAATAATCTAAAAAACAACAAGCATAACTCTTGCTTTTATTTTAGTTACCAAAAAAACTCATCTCTTTTTCTTTATAATGTATTACCAAACTAAAGAGAAGCAAACGTTTGCGCTTAATAATATCGGCAATATAAGCATACAATATTTATCACCCTTCAAAAAAGGCTTAAATAGTAAGCACACCATCCATTATATACAATTTAAAGCAAACGTTTGCGCTGCATTCGCGGTTTGATCTTGACTTTTATGGTTATAGTTTAGTAAAAATCATTTTACTAAAAAGTATATTATTAATGAACCTAAGAATAACTTTTAGCCCTCCCTAATCTGATTATGCTCCTCAACAGATAACAAAACAGTAACTAATCTAACCTAAAAAACATGAAGAAAATTCTTTTAATGATTTCCTTTATTGCGTGTATTTTCGTAGTAAAGGCACAAAACCGTAATATTTCTGGTACGGTAACCGACAGTAAAAAACTCCCGCTTCCGGGAATTACCGTGACCGTTCTGGGCACAAAAACTGCCGTACAAACAGATGCAAACGGAAAATATACTATTAGCGCGGATAATGAGAGTACCCTGGAGTTTAAAGCCCTAGGTTTTACCACACAAACCATTAAAGTGGGCACAACTACTTCTGTAAATGTTTCCTTGGTAGATCAAACTACTGAACTGGATGCCGTAACAGTTGTAGGGTATACCACAAAGAAGAAATCAGAAATTTCGAGTGCAGTAACTACCGTAAGTGGCTCGCAGCTTAATGATGTAACTTCTGTAAACCTCGGCAACCTGCTACAGGGTAAAGCGCCTGGTGTGGTGGCGAGTTCTGCTTCTGGCGACCCTACTGCTGGCTCGAATGTAGTGGTACGTGGCGTAGGCAGCATTAATGCCGGTACCGGGCCACTAATTGTAGTTGATGGAAACATTGGTGGTACGTATAACCCGGCCGATGTGGATAACATTACCATATTGAGAGATGCCGCAGCCACAGGTTTATACGGATCGAGAGCTGCCAATGGCGTTATTATTGTAACCACCAAAAAAGGAAAAGCGGGAGAAACCAGATTCAGCCTAAACTCAACCATTGGCATTGCAAAGGCTACTACAGGTAACTTTAAGCTAATGGATGCTCAACAACTTTACGATTACCAAAAATCTTTCTTTACTACTCCGCCAGCTGCTTCGGTACTAAATACCAATACCGATTGGTGGAATGAGGCCTTTAGAACAGCAATGGTAAATAACCACACGTTAACCGCATCTGGGGGGAGTGAGAAAACTCAATTTTATATCTCAGGCAACTATTTTAAAGAAGAAGGAACTTTAATCAACAACGATAAAACACAATATAGTTTAAGGGCTAACCTTACCTCACAGTTGACTAAAAAATTAAAATTAACGGCTTTGTTAAGCGGAATTGTAATCAATGATAATTATAACCCTGAAAGTGCTGTTTATCAGGCTTATTTAAATATGCCATACGACCCTGCTTACAATGCAGATGGCAGCCCTACTGATCCAAGGAATATTCCTTCCTGGAAAGGTAGAGACCGCTCAAATTTTTTGCAGAGCTTGCAATACAATTACTCAAAAGCAAGAAGTTATACCACAACAGGTGATATAAACCTGGATTATGACATACTCAAAAACCTAACAGTTTCTAGTTACAACAGGGCCACAATTGCCAATGGCAGATCGAACAATTATTACGACAGAAGAAGTCAGAGCGGTGCAACAAACCTGGGAACAGTATCTTTAGGTAATACTTTCTCTACTACACTTTTATCATCGAACAGAATTAAGTACAACGTAAATTTAGGCAATCATAGCCTGAGTGTTTTAGGTGTTGCGGAGATAGAAGGTTATAAATATGATGAAAGCGGAATTACCGCCAAAGGTCTGCCAGCCGGATTGGATGCTATAAATACAGCAACTGATATCACCAATAAACCCACAGGCAGATATGATCAGTATCAAAATATAAAATACCTTGCGCAGGCGGACTATAGCTATCAAGGCAAGTATTACTTAGTTGCTTCTATAGTAAATGAATACTCTTCGCGATTTGGGAAAAACAATCCCGCCGCAACTTTTTATCAGGCAGGCGCATCGTGGATCCTATCTAATGAAGATTTTTTAAAGAGCAATACCACACTTACCTTTCTAAAATTACGCGCCAGTTTTGGTACTACCGGTAACCAACGTTTTACCACGAACGATAGTCCTGATGGTTTTTATCAATCGTTGGGACTATATAATTTAAATGCAGGAGCTTCATATAATGGTCAAACAGGTGCCTTCCCCACCCAAATTGCCAACCCGGATTTGACCTGGGAAAAATCGAGAGCCTACAATTTAGGTCTAGATTTTGGATTATTTAAACGTATCGACATTACTATTGATGCCTATGACAAACGCAACTCTGATCTGCTATTTGCTGTTCCACTTCCTTCAACAGTGGGTTATGGAAGCATTAGAAGAAACATAGGTGCGGTAAGAAACAGAGGTATTGAGCTCACTATCAACGCTAAAAACATCCAGCAAAAAGACTTTAAATGGGAAACCAGCTTTAATATGTCTTTTAACCGCAACAAAGTTATGGAGTTAAATCAAGGCTTATTGGTAGTAAACACCAGTACCCAGCCAATAGCTTTGGGTCATGATATGGATGAATGGTACATGCAAAAATGGGCAGGGGTAAATCCGGCTGATGGCAAACCGCTTTGGGAAAAATTAGACGATCCTACCGGTGTAACCAGTACTTATAACCAGGCTACCAGACAATATACAGGTAAATCATCAGCGCCAAAGTTTAGTGGCGGATTAACCAATACATTGGAATATAAAAACTTTACCCTCTCGGCTTTCTTAAATTTTGTATATGGCAACTGGGTATATAACGATAGCCGTTTTTATTTCGATAACGACGGGGTATACGAAAGTTATAATCAACAGGTATTACCTAAAGGTTCGGTACGATGGACAACTCCTGGGCAAACCGGTGCAACCCATCCACAGGCTAAATTTGGAGGCAACAATCAATCGCACCAAACCTCTACCCGCTTTTTAGAAGATGGAAGTTATTTAAGATTGAGAAATGTAACTGTAGGGTACAATTTACCTACCACTTGGTTAAAAAAGGCCTCAATAAATGCAGCCCGCTTGTATGTGAGCGGCGACAACTTATTTACGGCCACCAAGTTTTCGGGTGTAGATCCTGAAGTTGATCTTACTGGTGGTATTTCGTCTTTCAGATATCCAACCAGCAGAAGATTTGTTTTTGGCGTTAACCTAACATTCTAATTATTAATAAGATTATCATGAAAATATACCATAATCACATCATAAAATTCGTCATCGCTGCTAGTGTTATCCTTACCGCATCTGCATGTCGTAAAACTTATTTCCCCTCTGATAAAGCGGAAGATAGTGGACTATTAACTACAATCGAAGGTAAGCGTATGGCCACTTTAGGTAATTATGCTACCCTAAAATCATTAAACTACGAAAATAATTACCATTGGCTAGCCGAGCTCCCTTCTGATGAAGTAGCTCAGGGCCAAAACTCATCAAGTGATGTAACTAATTTATATAAGTATACCCACCTGGTAAATTCTGCCAATGCAACTGCTTATTTCCAGCAAGCCTATTATGTTGCATCTGCAACAAATAAAATCATTAAGCTTATTCCAGATGGTTCATCTGCTGATTTACTGCAAATTAAAGGTGAAAACTTATTCCTAAGGGCGATGTTGCACTTTAACCTGGTACGCATGTTCGGAAGGCCTTATGCACAGAACCCTACCACCAATGCTGGAGTTCCAATTTTGAGCGAAACGGTAAGTGAAACCGACGCTGCTATAATCAAAAGAAGTACAGTTGCCCAGGTTTACGATTTTGTAATTGCTGATCTATTAAAAGCTGCACAATGTATCACCGTAGAGAAAAGCAATAGCTTCGCTACAAAAATGGCTGCTTATGCACTGTTATCAAGAATTTATCTTTATATGGATAACAACGCCAAAGCCGTAGAATATGCCAACTTGGTTATCAGTTCAAACAAGTATCAATTGATGCAGGATGCCGCCTATCAAACCTATTTTAGAGGCGATCCAGAAAAAAATACTGAAAATATCTTTGCCATCAAACACACCAAAACCGAGAACTACGATTATTCAGCTATTGGCTCGTTATACTATAGTGGCGATGCCAATGGTAATGCCTTAGGCCAGGGAGAAAGCGGATGGGGAGAAATATATGCTTCGGTAAAGTATTATAATTTTCTTAATAAATATCCTCAGGATAAAAGAAAAAGCTTTATTTCACCTTTAATCGTAAATGGCGTACAACAGTTAAATACAAAACTAACCCCTGCTGCACCTATTTATTATGTAAATAAAAATAACCTGCAAGAAGGCGTGATTAATTTAACATCACCTGTTTACCTCCGTTTAGCAGAAATGTACCTAAACAGAGCCGAGGCCAATGCCAAGCTGAACAATACGCAATTGGCTTTAGATGATGTGAATGTAATTAGAACCCGTGCAGGAATTCCAGCTTATACTTTGACAGATGTTACGCCAACGCACAGCATTTTAGATATTGTACTGGAAGAAAGGTGGTTAGAACTGGCTTTTGAAGGTCAACGGGCTTACGACCTATTTAGAAATAACCGCCCAGTGGTAAGAGATTACCCAGGCACACACTCTACCATTAATGGCTCAGTTAATCAAACCATTAACGCTACTAATGCGCGGGTAATTTATTTTATCCCACAAACCGAAAGAGATAAAAATCCTAATTTATCTCAAAACCCATAATAAAAGACAAATTTCATATTATCAAAAAGCAAAAGCCTTTCAGGATTGAAAGGCTTTTGCTTTAACTAATGTTTACGGTATCTACTAAGAATTATCCGCTAGCTAAATATAAACCTTTTGTTTTGCGTTATAAGGTTTGATTTATCTTATGAACGAATTATGATAATTACATTAAAACAAAATTAGGGTTATTGTTGATTAGTTCATTTGTCATTGGTTCATTAGTTAGCATGATGCAGAAAACCATTCTGTGTCAATCTGTGCTTCCATTGGCTAAAAAGTTCATTTGTTCATTCGTCATTGGTTTATTAGTTGGCATGATGCAGAAAAGCATTCCGTGTTAATCTGTGGCTAAAAGTTTATTAAAGTATAATCATAAAGCACTTTGTAATGGGCTTGTTGTTCTTATCTTTGTGAGCAATTTTGGTGTTGCCATTATTTGGTTGGGTAAAATCAGTCTGTAAGAAAAACTGTTAACCTTCCCTTAATATCAATCATAGCATTAAACTACTTTAAAAACAATACATTATAATGTCAGACGAGAAAATAATCTTTTCAATGGCAGGTGTAAACAAAATTTACCCTCCACAAAAACAGGTTTTAAAAAATATTTACCTTTCTTTCTTTTACGGTGCCAAAATCGGGGTTATTGGTTTAAACGGCTCTGGTAAGTCATCTCTTTTAAAAATCATTGCCGTTTTAGATAAATCTTACCAAGGCGAAGTGGTTTTCTCACCAGGTTATTCAGTGGGTTATTTAGCACAGGAGCCGATCTTGGATCCTGAAAAAACCGTGCGCGAGGTGGTTGAAGAAGGTGTTGCCGAAGTAACTGCTATTTTAAAAGAGTATGAAGAAGTAAACGAAGCTTTCGGCTTAGAGGAAAACTACTCTGATCCTGATGCCATGGATAAACTGATGGCCAGACAAGGCGAACTTCAGGATAAAATTGATGCATTAGGTGCCTGGGAAATTGATTCGAAATTAGAAAGAGCTATGGATGCCTTGCGTTGTCCTGATCCTGACACTAAAATCGGTGTATTATCAGGCGGTGAGCGTCGTCGTGTGGCCATGTGCCGTTTATTGCTTCAACACCCTGATGTATTATTATTGGATGAGCCTACCAACCACTTGGATGCCGAAAGTATCGATTGGTTAGAACAATTCTTACAAAATTACGAAGGAACCGTTATTGCAGTTACCCACGATAGGTATTTCTTAGATAATGTTGCCGGATGGATTTTAGAACTAGACCGCGGTGAAGGTATTCCATGGAAAGGAAATTACAGCAGCTGGTTAGATCAAAAAGCAAAACGTTTATCGCAGGAAGAGAAAACAGAAAGCAAACGCCAGAAAACATTAGAACGCGAGTTAGAATGGGTACGTATGGCACCAAAAGCACGTCATGCAAAATCTAAAGCACGTTTAGCCAACTACGATAAATTAGCTTCAGAAGATGGCAGAGAAAGAGAAGATAAATTGGAACTTTTCATCCCTGCTGGGCCTCGTTTGGGTAATGTGGTAATTGAAGCAACAAATGTTACCAAAGCTTATGGCGATAAGGTATTGTTCGATAATTTAAACTTCTCCCTTCCGCCGGCAGGTATTGTAGGGATTATTGGTCCCAATGGTGCAGGTAAAACTACTTTATTCCGTTTAATTACCGGACAGGAAGAAGCAGATGCTGGTACATTCCGTGTAGGCGAAACCGTTGAGTTGGGTTATGTAGATCAGATGCACAACGATTTAGATGCCGATAAAACCGTTTACGAAAACATTACCGATGGATTGGACAATATCCAATTGGGTACTAAAGCCGTTAACGGACGTGCCTATGTTTCAAAGTTCAACTTTAATGGTGGCGATCAACAGAAAAAAGTAGGCATCCTATCAGGAGGTGAGCGTAACCGTGTACACTTGGCCATTACCTTGAAAAAGGGAGCCAATGTATTGCTACTGGATGAGCCAACCAACGATATCGACGTAAACACTTTACGTGCCCTGGAAGAAGCCTTAGAAAATTTTGGTGGTTGTGCCGTAGTGATCAGTCACGATAGGTGGTTCTTAGATAGGATTTGTACACACATCCTGGCTTTCGAAGGTAATTCTGAAGTTTATTTCTTCGAAGGGAACTATTCAGATTATGAAGAAAACCGCAAGAAACGTTTGGGTGATGTTACCCCAAAACGCATCAGATATAAAAAACTAAATTAATACAAAGTCCCGATGAGAATCGGGACTTTTTTGTTTGAGAAAGTGTTCTACAGAAACTCCACTGAAGGAGAGATCTTTTTAATAGTCCAAAGATCTCTCCACTCCGCGTTGCTCCGGTCGAGATGACGATTTTTCGATTGGAGCCTGCAATGATAGCGTGATCGAAGGGCCATTATCGATTTAATGCCAGTTTTTCAAGGCTTTTTTTACCGCAGCATCTGTTACTTCTTCCATTATTTTATAACCTGCAAGGTTGAGATGAACACCATCAACCGTTAATTCGGCACGCTGCCCTTGTCGTTCATCTACCAGCGGTGTCCAATAATCTAAAATGGTATAATTTCTTTCTTTGGCATAGGACACAATGCTATCGGCCGCTTTAATGTGCTTATTCCATGGATATTCGTAAACAGGCAGGTATTTACAGAGTATCACTTTAATGTGATACAGCCTCGCCAGTTCTGCCATCGATTTAATGTTATCCATAATTTTATCGATGGTAACATGGCCTGTATTGCCGGCTATATCATTGCTCCCCGCCAAAATGATCACTATCTTTGGTTTAAGGTTAATTACATCCTGCCGGAAACGGATGAGCAATTGTGGCGAAATCTGTCCGCTTATCCCCCTATCCAGATAAGGTTTATCCTTAAAATATTCAGGATCTTTTTGCTTCCAGAATTCGAATATCGAACTCCCTAAAAAAACAACTCTTTTTTCTTTTCTGTTGGTGGCGGTAAAAGTTCATTTTCTTTCTGGTACTTGCTTAATGCAGCCCAATCATCAGCAAAATTCTCCTTTTTAGGTTTACTATTTAACGAATCTGTCTTCAGCTGTGCAAATGAACTGCTTGCAAAGATCAATAAAAAAAGGATTAGGATTTTACTTTTCATGGGGTATTCGATTTGAACAAAGCGCTAAACTAATTAATTCCCGATTAATTAAATTCTGCTCCACTTAAATTTACATTCGTTCTGCCTTTTTTATTCCCGAACTGGCTCAGGTTATAACCTAGTGTGGCCTGAACAAAGCGGCTGATAAACCGCGTTCTATTTTCGGAGATGGAATTATTGCTAATACTGGTGCTAAAAAGTGCACCTTGATTAAACAGATCGTTCGCCTGGATAGAAAAAAGGAGTTTATTATCCTTTAAGAAAGAAGTATTTAATCCCATGTTCACTAATAATGGATTGCCAGCATATAGGTTATAGCCAAAATTTAAGCTTTTAGATGCCGATGCATTTACCCTAAACCGTTTATTTGGAATCCAACTGGCACTGCCATTTAAAGCCAGAACCTGGATATTCTTAATATTCTGGTTCATTACAGCGTAAGTGTTTGAACTAAAGCTATACGATACACTGCTATTGAAGGAATATTTTTTCTCATTCAGGTTAAAGCTAAAAGCATTCGAAACGTTAATTCCACTACTCCGGTTTAACACATTTTCGGTATAAAAAACATTGCGGCTATAGGCAATATTCCCATTAACGGAGAGCGACAGTTTATTGGTTAACAACCTTTTATTGAAGGAATAATTACCTCCAACATTATAAATGCCATTTACATTCTCATAGGTCGTTTGCTGTTTTAAACTGTTTAGGGTATCTCTCAGAAAAAGGGTATTACTTACTACACTATTAAAAGCAAAAGTTCCCGATATACCTGCCATGATGCTCAATCCCGATTTGAGTTCAAATTGATTATAACTCAAATCGGCTGTATGACTCGATGTTGCCTTTAGATCTGGGTTACCGATAATCAGGTTCTGTACATCGTTATTGTTTCTAATGGGCTGTAGTTTATTAAAATCGGGCGAACTGGTGTAACCATTATAACCAAAACTTAAATTCCCATTGTCTTTAATCTGATAACTTAAATTGGCAGATGGAGAAAAGTTTAACTGATAATTTTTTAGCTCCTGACCTGTATTCTGGTATTTACCGATAATGATGCTTGGCGAAAAATTAACGCCTAAATTATAACTGATCCGCTTTGCGTTGGTATTAAAACCGATACCAAAATTCTGATTGATAAAATTAGACACATAATCTTGCCCCAGTGAATCGACAACAAAACTGTTTCCCAACGGATTGGTAACCGTTGTAGTTTGCAAATTGCGGCTCCTGCTAACTGAAAAACGGTAAGACAGGTTAATAAAACTGTATCCTGTACTGTCGTTTGGCTTTTTTAATGAATTGGAAAATTGGAAATTGCCCCCAAAATTGGAGTTTGAGGTATTATTATCAACCAATCTGTTCAGTATAGAATCTTTAACCAGTATATTGGTAGTTTCGTTGTAGTACCTGATCATGTCGTTAATTGTACTGTTTGAGTTTCCTTCACTTGTACCGAAATTAAATCCCATAGATAACGACCGCTTATTATTAGCCAACCGCCTAGACCAATTAACACTTCCATTAACATTAGGATTACTGTTCCGTGAACCTGAATTAGACAGTAGATCCTGTTTAATAAAACCTGTTTTATTGGAAGTGGAAAACGCATCGTTATGGGTATTGGCCAAAGCCCCACTAAGCGAAATGTTAAAATAATTCTTCTTTGTGGCTCCATTTAAGCCGAGATTGATGTTATTGTTTAGCGATCTGGAATTATTGGCACTTTCTCTTAAATCGAATATTGTTCCCTGTGGGTTAAACGTTTCAAGGTAATTACTCTGAATAGATTTATTAATTCCATTACTAAAATGATAGCCACCATTAAAGCTAAATTCCTTCGAAATTTTGTCTCTGATATTACCATTTAAACCCCCATT
The DNA here is from genome assembly GCF_000708285.2 of Pedobacter borealis DSM 19626. Classification (GTDB taxonomy): domain Bacteria; phylum Bacteroidota; class Bacteroidia; order Sphingobacteriales; family Sphingobacteriaceae; genus Pedobacter; species Pedobacter borealis. Next base: position 127,638 of record NZ_JAUG01000001.1, on the reverse strand, counting down.
ATTCATTTTGGTAAATTCATTATCGGTTATCCCATAACGGCTTCCAAAGCCAATTTGCTTCGTTTTTTTCCAGATGCTACCGTTACCACTAAAGTTGTGGGCATTATTGGTCGCAGAACTCATATTCACGCCGCCAAAAACACCTTTGTCCATGCCAGGCTTAGTAACCAGGTTTAGCATTTTTTGTGGTGTACCCACTTTTATGCCTGTAAAATTGGCTTCATCACCATAATCCTCAATTACCTGAAGCTTGGCAATAATATCGGCGGGCAACTGCCTGATGTAATCTTCTACATTACTGGTGAAAAAATCTTCTCCATTCACCCTCAACTTGGTCATTTTTTTGCCCATGGCGGTAACAGCACCTTTTTCGTCAACCTCAATGCCTTGCAGTTGTTTTAACAGATCTTCCACTTTATCATTTTCTCTTACGGTATAGGCAGCAGCGTTATACTCAATCGTATCTTTCTTGATCTTAATGGGGTCTACCTTTACTTTAACCTCCACATCTTCGAGACGGATCGTTTCCATCTTGAGCATAATGGGTTCTAAAACGGAGTTTTTTTTCGAAGATTCGATTTCGTAGACAGAAGCAAACGGCCTGTAACCCAATGCAGTAATGGTAAGGTAGAATTTATTTCGGGTTATTTTTGCGAATGCAAAGTTTCCCTTCGCATCTGAATTTGAGCGGAGCGTATCTTTATCGGTAATCAATCGGATGCTTACGCCCTCAATAGGCTTCTTCAAAGAATCGATTACACTACCACTTATTTTAAACTGAGACTGGGCGAGAGCGTTAAAGGAAAGTGTGATCAGTATAAAAAATATTAAAAAGCATAAATTATTGCTTTTTTTCATCCCTCGGACCCCTTTTGTAAATCACAAGACCGTTTAAAAAATTACGCAGAATCTGATCGCCGCAAGGTTTAAAATTCTCATGGTCTTCATTTCTGAAAATATCGCCCAGTTCTGCCTTGGTTACCTTAAATCCAACCAGGTCGCAAATGGTTATGATATCCTCTGTTTTTAATGATAGGGCTACTCTTAGTTTTTTTAATATATCGTTATTGCTCATTTTTAATGTTTGAATTAGAGAATGTCTGAATTAGTGAGTGATTGAGTTAGCGGATTATAGCGTGATTAAATTAGAAAATTTATGAATGAGTATATTGAACGATTGAGCTATTAAATAAACGGTTAAATAAATAAATTATTGAATGACTACAAAAATAAATCTAGAACTTTAATCCCCATTTTACCAATGAACCAATGAACCAATGAACCAATGAACCAATGAACCAATGAACCAATGAACCAATGAACCAATGAACCAATGAACCAATGAACTAACTCGCTACTTCTAATTTAAGTTTTTTACCTTTAATTTTTTCGCCACTCAATGCTTTCAATAATTTTTCTACTTTGTTTCTTTTAACCGCGACGTAACTGCTGGTATCTTTAACTTCGATCAGGCCAAGATCTTCTTTTGTTAAATTACCTTTCTGCAAAAATAAACCTACAATATCAATTTTGTTAATTTTATCCTTCTTGCCATGTGCAATGTATAAAGTTACCCAATCGCTGGCTTCTGGTAATTTATACTTTTCGGATAAAACTTCTTCCTCAATATCATCCGGTAAATACTTATAGTGTTCTTCTGTAGTTAAAATGGCATAAGCTGTTCCTTTTGCATGCATCCTTGCCGTTCTGCCATTGCGATGGATATAGGCATCTTCGGTGTAAGGCAATTGATAATGTACAATATGTTCCACCTCAGGAATATCCAGGCCTCGGGCAGCGAGATCAGTTGTGATTAAAATCCGATGGCTACCATTTCTAAATTTAAGTAATGCCTTTTCACGATCGAACTGCTCCATCCCGCCATGAAAAACATCGTGACCTAAACCATTTTCGAAAAGTAAATCACTTATCCGATCTACCGTTTCCCTGTGGTTACAAAAAACCAATGTATTTTTACTACCTATTTTACTCAGTAATCTGAAAAGGTAATCTAACTTATCGGCTGCAGGTGCAGTTATTTTTTTGAGCTTTAGATCTGGTTTTGCCTCGATATTTTTTGAAAAATCGACTTCAACAGGCACATTTAACTTTACAAAAGCCGGAATTTCTTCCATTTTGGTAGCAGAAGTAAGTATACGTTGTTTTAGCGAAAGCAGTGAGCCAATGATGTAAGACATGTCTTGCTCAAAGCCAAACTCCAGTGCTTTATCAAATTCATCTAAAACTAAGGTTTCTATAAAAGATTCGTCAAAGTTTTGATGCTCTAAATGGTAAGCTATTCTACCAGGTGTTCCGATCAGGACGGCAGGTGGATGTGCAAGATTATTCTTTTCTATCCGTACGGCATGACCACCGTAACAGCAGTTTACTTTGAATGAAGTACCCATTTGTTTAAAAACCTGCTCTATTTGTAAGGCAAGCTCTCTCGAAGGAACCAAAATTAAAGCCTGCACTCCTTTTACTCCGGTTTTTAGGTTGGAAAGTAATGGCAATAAAAAGGCCAGCGTTTTCCCTGAACCCGTTGGCGCAATCAATATTACATCTTTACCAGTCTTGGCTGCTTTTACAGAAGACTCCTGCATCTCATTAAGTGCAGTAATATTTAATTTTTTTAAGGCATTTTCTATCATTCCGCCATAAAGGTAATCATTTCTCTTTACGCCAAGAACTACAGCCTTAGTTACGGCTTGAAAAATCTTTCCCTAAGTTTCCGCAGCGTAGAAAAGTTTAATCTTTTCTCGAGCAACATTAACATGTTACCACGTTTAGACATTGATGATAGCACTTTTTCGTTAACGGCATCAACCGAAGATAAGATCTTGTCAGCCAGTTCATCTGCAAATTTATTTGCTCTGCTATTTTGTAATAACTGGAGCTCTTGAATTAATTCTGCTCTCATAATTAAGAATTTTAATGAATGTACAAATATTAACGGACCGAATAATAATTTGTTTCAACAAATAATAAGTTCATTTAAACTATTATCACTAACTTGTTGATAACTAACTTTTTGTTAGCAAATAAACAACCTAACCTTAACACATATTTAATTTTTAGCACTTATTTTTATAAAAACCTGATTACCATTCGTCCCAAAGGGATTCCTTTGGAATTAACCTCAAAAAATACAAATGTATGACGTGGAAAAAATTTAGTGGTGAAATTATTCAATCTTCAATCCTCGAAGAAGTAGAAAACGCGATTATCAGAGAAAGTCAAAACGGCTTTAAGCTTAAAGTTTGCATCGGTACCGATTCGCAGGTAAAAGGCGCAATAACCGATTTTGCAACCGTAATTGTGCTGTTAAGAGAACATCATGGCGGTTTTATGTACATCCATCAGGAAAAAAGCACACAACAGGTAAGCATTAAAGAAAGAATGTTAATGGAAGTACAAAAATCAATCGAAACTGCTTATTCTATTTGTGATTTACTTGATATTTATGACGTGGCTTTAGAAGTACATGCCGATATCAACACCAGTCCATCGTTTAAATCGAACAAAGCACTTAACGATGCCATGGGATATATTTTAAGTATGGGCTTTATTTTTAAGGCTAAACCAGAAGCATTTGCCAGTTCTACCTGTGCCGATAAAATGGTGCATTAAATTTGAAATAAGCCAGATTAGGAGTATCTTTAATCATAAATCAGAACCATGAAAAAGATATTCCTATTCCTTTTTATACTATTCACTGCGATTTCTGTTTCCGCACAAAGTGAAGACAATGGCACCTACACTAAAATAGGCGATGAAAGTCCAAAATTTAGCTTCGAGGTAGAGAAAGGTAAAACCGTAAATATTACCGATTATAAAGGTAAACTAATCCTGATAAATTTATTTGCAACCTGGTGTCCCCCGTGTAATACAGAGTTACCTTTGGCTCAAAAAGAAATTTGGGATAAACATAAAGACAATAAAAACTTCGCATTTTTTGTATTCGGGCGTGAAGAAGGCTGGGATAAATTGATACCCTACAAAGCTAAAACGGGATTCACATTCCCAATATTACCTGATCTGAAGAGAGATATTTTTAGCAAATTTGCAAAACAATCTATCCCGAGAAATATTCTGATCGATGAAAATGGTAAAATCATTTACCAATCTATTGGCTACGAAGAAAAAGAATTCCAAGCATTAGTGAAACTAATTGATGGCAAATTGAAAGATAAAGCAACAAAATAGCTTTATACTTGTTGTTCTATAAATTTAGAACTTGAAAACCTATAGATTAGAATTTACCCAAAAACTCCCTGTTGATTTGGATATCGCCTGGGACTTTTTTTCTTCGCCAATAAACCTGGCCGAAATCACCCCAAAGAATATGACCTTTGATGTAACCTCACCAAACATCGTCAATACTAAAATGTACCCTGGCCTGATTATCACCTATAAGGTTGCCCCATTGTTTGGCATTAAGTTAAACTGGGTAACGGAGATAACAGACGTTAAGGATAAGGAGTATTTTATCGACGAGCAACGGTTTGGTCCATTTGCTTTCTGGCACCACCAGCACCATTTCGAAAAAATAGACGGCGGTGTATTAATGCATGATACCTTGCACTATAGCATTGGCTGGGGACCAATTGGTGTTATTGTAAATGCCGTGGTAGTGAACAACAAAATCAACGAAATTTCTAAGTTCCGTTACCAAAAGGCTGAGGAATTATTTTCTATGCACTAATTACCACTTTTTCGTTGAAATGGTTTCAGCTTTCTTTTTGACTTTTTCAACCCTATTGGTTGCTAAATACTTCTTAAAATCATCACCAAATTTTTCTATTTTGTTATAGGCGCTATTTAAAATATCTTTCCATGCACCAGCACTCAATTTCCCAGGTGTACGCTCTAAAGGCACGCCAATTTTGGTAGTGGCTACAAAGTTTCCGTAACGGTCTCTTTGGTATGGGATAAACAGCATATCGGTTAACCAAAACCTATATTTGCCATTACGCGCCTCAAAAACGAAATTATAACTTACTTCTCCGCTTGGATGGCCAGCTACCAAAATTGTTTTATCAATTACCATAGTTCCTTTAGCCAAAACAGAAGAATCGGTAGCACTTTCTTGCCTCATCGATTTTTTATAAGCAACATTAACAAAAGATTTAGCCCTTTGCAACAAGGTATCTTTGCTTATCATTTGCGAGTCTACCACCTGATAATAAATGAATTTACCATTATCATCTTTCGAAAACTGTTTTTGCTGTGCAGATAATTGAATTGAAAAAAGAACAAGAATAATAAAAAGAAGATGTTTCATTTGAATCGGTTAACAGGCAGATCTAATTATTTAAAGGTACGAAAAAGCCGTCCCTATTTACATCGGGACGGCTTAATATTAACAATTTTATTTCCTTAAAAAGCGTAAACTGCTGCCAAAGAGAACTGGCCACCATTCGGTGCCGCAGCGCCACCTTCTTTAAAGAAAGGTTTATCACTGTTATGGTCTAATCTTACTTCTGGGATAAATGTTAAACCACCAGATTTAATATTTGCGGTAAGTGTTACTGCAGTAAAAGCAGTAGCCGGAACTGCACCCGCGGCTTTAAATTTAAAGTACTCACCTCTTAAACCTAAAGTTACTGCATCCAATACAGCAAATTGAGGGTATAAGACAGCACCTGCGTAACTTCCCGGTACCGAACTATCTTTGATATCATAATTGGCTGCATTTAAACCCAATTTAAATTTCTCTGTAATTTGATATGAAGTGGTTAAATCGATAATCGTTCCATACCCGCCAAAACCAGCACCAGATAAAGCATTGATGTAAGCAGTCCAGCCTTCAACAGGAGCAACCATTAATTGGCCACCGATAGCCGAAACACCTCTCGAAGCTGAGTAAACGTTCCAATCGTTAAATAAACCAGCCATTAAACTTACTTTATCGCTGAATTTATAAGTGGCTTTAATTCCCGCATTTTGGAATGGACCATTGGTAAACAGGTATGAAGTAGAGTAGTTGAAATTTCCAACTGGAGAGATTACCTCATATCCAATGAATGTACCCATGTAACCTGCTGTCATACTTAACTGATCGGTAAAATCGTAGTTAACATATAAGTTTTGAATATTAAAAGACGAACCTCCGGCTGCCGCATCAGGAATAGATTGCGATTGTCCTCTTGGGCCAAAAGAAAGCTCTCCAACAAATGAAGCTTTACCTGTTTTTTTCTTCAAGGCAATATCAATCATACCTAATGATACCGAGTTGTGATCAGTTACAAAAGATGTTTTTCCATTTAATGGATTTTTAGCAAAATCATATTTAAAGTACGTATCTACCGATCCTGAAATTTCAAGTGGTGATGTAGTGGTCTCTTGAGCCAGGGCACACGTAGTGCTGGCCATTGCAAAAATAGCGGTTAAAAGTTTCTTCATGTTTGAGCTTATTTTGAGTTTAGATATTATAAAATCCTTAAGATATTGATTCTGTTAATGGACTGTTTTTTTCGATATAGATCGCTCTTTCTTCAACTAGCAAGGTACCTTGAGAGTATTTCTCGTCGTGTTGAGATGCATCAAGACCCATTTCTTCTTCTTCTTCTGATACGCGGATCGGTTGAATTAGGTTGATGAATTTGAAGATGATAAATGATACAACGAAACTGAATATGATTACAATTACAGCACCTTTTAATTGCGTGATAAAGAAAGTCGGGTTACCATAAAACAAGCCATCAGCACCAGCAGCATTTACTGTTTTTGTTGCAAAAACACCGGTTAACAACATACCAACGATACCGCCCACACCATGACAAGGAAAAACGTCTAACGTATCATCTAAACTGGTTTTTTGTTTCCAAGAAACCACAAGGTTAGAAATAACTGCGGCAATAGCACCAATAAATATACTAGATGGAATACTTACAAAACCTGCACCTGGTGTAATGGCTACCAAACCAACTACTGCACCGATACAAAAACCTAAAACCGAAGGTTTTTTACCTCTTGCAACATCAAAGAACATCCACGATAAACCTGCAGCACCAGCAGCCGTATTGGTAGTTAAGAATGCCGAAACAGCTAAGCTATTTGCACCTAATGCAGAACCTGCATTAAAACCGAACCAACCGAACCATAATAAACCTGTACCAATTAATACGTAAGGGATATTTGCAGGCGGAACTTCTTTATGCTCTAAGTGAGATTTTCTACGTTTTAAAACCAATGCGCCAGCCAATGCAGCCATACCAGCAGAAATGTGAACTACGGTACCTCCCGCAAAATCCAATACCCCCATTTTAAACAAGAAACCTTGTGGGTGCCATGTCCAGTGGGCTAATGGAGAATAAACGAATATTGCGAATAAAACAATAAATAAGATATATGAGGTAAAACGGATACGCTCTGCTACGGCACCTACCACTAAACCTGGGGTAATAATGGCGAACATTAATTGAAACACAGCAAATAAAGATAGCGGAATGGTTAAGTCTGCTCCTCCCTGAAGGTGTGGTGCTCCAGAATTTACACCTTTAAAGAACAAAAACGTTGATGGATTTCCAATAAAGCCACCAATGGTATCTCCGAAGGCTAAACTAAAACCTACTACTGTCCATAAAACTGTAATTACTCCTGCGGCTACCACACTTTTAATCATGGTAGATAATACATTTTTACGATGAACCATTCCACCATAAAAGAATGCAAGGCCTGGAGTCATTAAAAATACAAGCGCAGAAGCGATTAATATGAATGCAATATCAGGCCCACTATACTTGCCTTCATCGAAATTAGGAAGAAGTGGAATAAATAGAGCGAAAATTGCGACAATCATCAATATCGCAAAAGGCGCATACTGTTTAAAGGAGATTTTACTCATAGTTTTTAGTTTAATTTGTTTGTATTGTTTAAATAATTAAAATATGCTTGATTTATTTTTCTAAAAATACGACATATTGCAATTTTTACACCATTAAATTAAAATATTTTAATAAAAACGAGTGATTTTTACAAAACAACACAAAAATTAACCTTAAAAATAAAAATAACAAAAAATACAGGGGATTTTAATGCAAGTTTTTAATAAAAACAAAATCACATATTAACCATAATTTATATGATTTTAGCTGAAATTTATAAAAAATCGACTTAAAAAATCATAAATAACAGAAAAACCCATGAAATTTCATGGGTTTTTAAAAAAATTGTTAAAAAATTTAACTTTTTACAAAAAATAAGCAGATCCTTGAACTACGCCTCTTTTTTCAATTTCTTTATCCATATAGGTTTGAATTGCTGATTTGTTAAGTCCCCAGTTAGGTGCAATCAATAAATCCCAATCCGAAATACCAAAAAGCCGCTGAATAACAATATCCGGACGTAATAAAGGAATTAATTCGCAAAGTAAGTCGGTATATTCTTCTAGAGAAAACAATTTAAAGGGTTCCTTTTTATACTTAGCCCCCATTATAGATCCTTCTACAACATGAAGGTGATGGAACTTTACAAACTTGATTTGTGGGAAACGGTTAATTTCATGAATGTAGCCGTGCATCTGCTCGCGGGTTTCCCATGGGAAGCCAAAAATGGTATGCACGCACAGATCGAGCTTACTATCTTTTAAAAGTTCTACCGCAGCAACAAATTCGCCATGGCTGCAGCCCCTGTTGATCTGATCGAGGGTTTCATCATAGATCGATTCCATGCCCATTTCTAAATCTACATCGAAGCGGTCGGTATAACTTTCTAACAAAGCTACCTTTTCTGCATCGATACAATCAGGACGTGTACCTACAGCAAAACCAACAATATCTTCGGTATTAATCGATAGCGCTTCATCATACATCATCTTTAAATAATGTACTGGTGCATAGGTATTGGTATTAGGCTGAAAATAAACAATATACTTATCAGCTTTATAAGAAGTTTTAGCCCTTAACATGCCTTCGGCAAGCTGATCTTTAATATTTGGATTTTTACGCGAAGGCTCCGGCGTAAAAGAATCTACGTTACAATACGTACAACCACCGTAACCTTTGCTCCCATCGCGGTTGGGGCAGGTAAAACCTCCATCTACAATTACTTTAAATACACGCTGCCCTTTATACTTTTCGCGCAAATGCGTGCCGTAATTTTTATAACCCTTTATCCCTGAATCTACTAGTGTTCCCATTATTTGCAAAAATACGCTTTTTGTTCGAGACGAGTGATTAGGGAGGTGAGATTTGAGATATTAGACAAGAGATGTGAGATTTGGCGTACAATTAGGGTTTAGGGTTTAGGGTTTAGGGTTTAGGGTTTAGGGTTTAGGGTTTAGGGTAAACAACCAGCAACTCAACAGTGTTTAAAAATTTAGTTTTTTTTTTCAGAAAAGCAAAACCTGTGGTTCTTCGCAGTGCCAGTCCCGCCACATGCTCATACGCCTGCAGGCCTTACACACAGGGCCGGTATCCGCCATGTCGGGTTTAGAAAACTGAGTTTAAGCACAGGTTTAACTTACCTAAACCCGGTAGCAGCGAACACGATCCCGATTTTTTCATCGGGAGAAGTAAAGCGGATAACGGGGCTTTCGGAACCGATTGAAACAGAACCCTGCTTTTCAAAATGTGAAAATGGGATTTGGAGCGGTAAGATTTAGCATATATATAAGGTAGAGGGTTTAGGGTTTAGGGTTTAGGGTTTAGGAAAAACACGCTGCTGCTCATCAGGATTTAAAAATTTAGTTTTTTTTTAGAAAAGCAAAACCTGTGGTTCTTCGCAGTGCCAGTCCCGCCACATGCTCATACGCCTGCAGGCCTTACACACAGGGCCGGTATCCGCCATGTCGGGTTTAGAAAACTGAGTTTAAGCACAGTTTTGAGTTACTTAAACCCGGTAGCAGCGAACACGATCCCGATTTTTTCTATCGGGAGAAGTAAAGCGGATAACGGGGCTTTCGGAACCGATTGACACAGAACCCTGATTTTCGAAATCCAAAAACGGGATTTGAGAGGTTAGATATGAGATTTGAGACCTAAAAGCCGATTGACAGAAAGTATTCTTTAATGTAAAAAAACCTCGCAGTTTTTAAAGTCTGCGAGGTTCCGTTGTAAATTCCCTTCTCGAACCGTCATCCTGAACTTGTTTCAGGATCTATCCTTGCTTATCCTACTGCTCTTTTTTGTTAATGAAAAAGTAGACCGGCACACCCAGCAAAACAATCACAAGCCCTGGCCAGGTATATTGTTGTTTATAAATGAGTAGCAAAATACAAAATGCTGCCCCTATTAATAAATAAATAATTGGCGTAACTGGATATAACCAGGTTTTGTAAGGCCTTTCAAGACCAGGTTGTTTTATCCTTAAATAAATAACACCAAAAACAGTAATCATATAAAATAGCACAATAACAAAGGATATCATATCTAAAAGATTACCATATTGCCCACTTAAACATAAAGCAGATGCCCAAATGCCCTGCATCCAAAGTGATCTTTCAGGAACTCCATTTTTATTGTTTTTTAATGCTGCTTTAAAAAACATTCCATCTTTTGCCATGGTTTGAAAAACCCTTGCACCCGCTAATACGATTCCGTTCACACAACCAAAAGTAGAAATCATCACCAACAAGGCAATTACAATTGTACCAATTCCACTACCGAAAATCTGTTCTGAGGCTGCAACAGCAACCCGATCATTGAGGGCAAATGCAATACTCTCTCTGTTTAGGGTATTGAGATAGATAAAATTGACCAATAAATAAAGAATCATCACTGCTGAAGTACCTAAAACCATAGAACGTACAACATTTTTTTTAGGATTTTCGATTTCTCCCGAGACAAAAGTTACGTTTTCCCAGGCCACACTCGAAAATACCGAACCAACCATGGCCGCTGCAATTCCACCCATTATTGCCATTCCGGAAATGGATTCCCATCCCGATTTCAGAAAATTGCCGCTTGGATCTGTTTTAAGATTATTGAAAGCATCCCAGCCAAAGCTCATATTTCCGGCCCAAAAACTGTTTTTCACCAAAAGAAAGCCTAAAATAATTAAGCCGATTAAAGCGACAATTTTAGAACCAGTAAAAATGTTCTGCAAAATTTTACCGCCTTCAACACCTTTTGTATTAATATAGGTTAAAAGCAGAATCACACCGATGGCTAAAATCTGTATCCAGGTAATTTTATAACCGCCACTTTGAAAAATTGGAGCAGCATCGTTTAAAGCTGGTATTAGATAGGCCGTAAATTTACCAAAAGCAACAGCAACAGCTGCAATGGTGCCAGTCTGAATTACGGTAAACAAGCCCCAACCGTAAAGAAATCCCATCATTTTACCGAAAATCTCTTTCAGGTAAGTGTATTGCCCACCAGCTTTGGGAAACATGGAAGAAAGTTCTCCATAAGAAATTGCGGCGGCAACTGTCATCACCCCAGTGATCACCCAAACCACAATCAGCCAATAACCGGAACCTAAATTCCGCATGATGTCGGCACTAACAATAAAGATACCGCTTCCGATCATCGAACCCATTACCAGCATAGTGGCATCAAAAAGGCTTAATTTTCTTTTAGAAGGTCCATCTTCTTTTTCAATATTCATTTTTAGTTTGGTTTAGTTTGTGGCTAATTTATTTAAAAAAAAGAAAATAGGAGTACTTCGCTTGTATTATTTTAATTGAGCGAAATTTTATTCTACTTGACAATGAAAAATTTAATCACAAGAAAAATATTTTATTATCTTGCTAGATATAAGTACGTAGTTTGGAGAGAAGCGTTTGGCGCTGAACGTTTGAAATAGATTAAACAATTGACCAATTTAAACAGTTAACCAGTTACACAACAACATAAACAACTAACCAAATATAAAACCAATTATTAACTATGGATTTTTTACAAAACAATTTAATTTACTGTATTCCGGCGCTAGGCCTTGTCGGGATTATAGTTATGATGATTAAAAGCGCCTGGGTGAACAAGCAAGATGCAGGTGATAAAAACATGCAGGAACTTGCGGGCTATATCGCCGATGGAGCTATGGCCTTTTTAAAAGCCGAATGGAGGGTATTGAGCATTTTCGCTGTTTTTACGGCTGCGCTCCTAGCCTACTCAGGAACAATTACCGAAATTAAAGGGGTACCTATGCATTCGAGCTGGATTATCTCTATCTCTTTTATTATTGGAGCTGTATTTTCTGCAACTGCTGGTTATATCGGAATGAAATCGGCCACAAAAGCGAATGTTAGAACCACACAGGCTGCAAGAACAAGTTTAAAACAAGCATTAAAAGTTTCTTTTACTGGCGGTACCGTAATGGGTTTAGGCGTAGCTGGATTAGCAATTTTAGGTTTAGGTGGTTTATTTATTGTTTTTTTACAGCTATTTCATGTTACACATGTAGATAGCACTGAAATGAGAACGGCTATTGAGGTTTTAACCGGATTTTCTTTGGGTGCCGAATCTATTGCCTTATTTGCCCGTGTAGGTGGTGGTATTTATACCAAAGCTGCTGATGTTGGCGCAGATTTAGTGGGTAAAGTTGAGGCTGGAATTCCGGAAGATGATGTACGTAACCCTGCAACCATTGCCGATAACGTAGGTGATAACGTGGGTGATGTTGCAGGTATGGGTGCCGATTTATTTGGCTCATATGTAGCAACGATATTAGCCACCATGGTTTTAGGACAGGAAATTACAGTAACTGATAAATTCGGAGGTATGTCTCCCATCCTTTTGCCAATGGTAATTTGCGGGCTGGGAATTTTATTCTCTATTATAGGTACCTGGTTCGTGACCATTAAAGATGATAAATCAAATGTGCAGAATGCGCTGAACTTAGGTAACTGGTCGTCAATTTTGATTACAGCAGTAGCTTCGTTCTTTATCGTAAAATGGATGTTGCCAGAAAACTTAAAATTACGTGGTTATGAATTCTCTAGTATCAATGTGTTTTACGCCATTATTGTTGGTTTAGTAGTGGGTACCATTATGAGTATTGTTACCGAATATTTTACCGCGATGGGCAAAGGCCCTGTAAATTCTATTATCCAACAATCATCAACCGGACATGCCACCAATATTATTGCAGGTTTAGCTGTCGGAATGAAATCGACCGTTATTCCAATTTTGGTTTTAGCAGGCGGGATTATGTTATCGTATCACTTTGCTGGTTTATATGGTGTAGCCATCGCAGCCGCAGGTATGATGGCCACCACAGCTATGCAATTGGCCATTGATGCTTTCGGACCGATTGCGGATAATGCTGGCGGTATTGCCGAAATGAGTCAGTTACCGCCAGAAGTACGCGAACGTACCGATAATTTAGACGCTGTTGGAAATACCACTGCAGCAACTGGTAAAGGATTTGCCATTGCATCTGCAGCATTAACTTCTCTGGCATTATTTGCTGCTTTTGTTGGTATTGCAGGTATTACCGCGATAGATATTTATAAAGCACCGGTTTTAGCCGGATTGTTTGTTGGTGGGATGATTCCTTTCATTTTCTCGGCCCTTTGCATCCAGGCGGTGGGTAAAGCGGCTATGGATATGGTTCAGGAAGTTCGTCGCCAGTTCAGGGAAATTCCTGGCATTATGGAGTACAAAGCCAAACCAGAGTACGAAAAATGTGTAGCCATTTCAACCAAAGCATCTATCCGCGAAATGATGATGCCGGGTGCTATCGCCCTAATTACCCCAATAATTGTTGGCTTTACTTTTGGCCCTGAAGTTTTGGGTGGATTGCTAGCTGGAGTAACTGTTACTGGTGTATTAATGGGTATTTTCCAAAGCAATGCAGGTGGCGCCTGGGATAATGCTAAGAAATCTTTTGAGCAGGGGGTAATGATTAATGGCGAAATGCACTACAAAAAATCAGAACCACATAAAGCTTCTGTAACCGGCGATACCGTTGGAGATCCTTTTAAAGATACTTCAGGCCCTTCGATGAACATTTTAATCAAATTAATGTCTATTGTTTCACTAGTTATTGCTCCGTACATTGCAGTATCAAGTAGCCCGACAACTAGCGAAGTATTGCAACAGCAAACAGAAATGAACAATAAAATTATTACTTCTGGTGCAGAAATGAATAAAAGCATGGATTCGCTACAACACAACATGCAAAAACAAGTTGATTCGATTGCAAAAGCACAAGAAGTTGAATTGAATAAAGCACAAAACCTTCCTGAATAAAGATAAATAACTAAAACTTATCAAATAAAGGGGATTTTTAACCAAAATCCCTTTTACATTTCCGTAATTTTTAATTACGTTTGGAGCTGAATTAATCTAAACAAAAACTATAATATGGGTTTATTTACTAAAAAGCCAATGCATCTATTGCTTGAAGAAGCAGGTGATTCAAGCAAAGGCTTAAAGCGCACACTTAGTGCAGGTGCATTAGTTGCATTAGGTGTAGGGGCTATTATTGGTGCCGGGCTATTTGTTCGTACTGCTGCTGCAGCCGCTCAAAATGCTGGACCATCAGTTACAATCGGTTTTATAATAGCTGCAATAGGCTGTGCTTTGGCAGGTTTATGTTATGCCGAGCTCTCTTCTTCTATTCCAATCTCTGGTAGTGCATATACTTATACTTATGCTACTATGGGCGAGCTAATGGCTTGGGTTATTGGATGGGATTTAGTGTTAGAATATGCTGTAGGTGCCGCTACTGTAGGTATAGCCTGGAGCGAATATCTGAATAAACTATTGGTAGAAGTATTACATACCTCACCCATACCCTACGAGTGGTGCCACTCGCCTTTCCAATCGCATCCAGATGGTACCGTAAATGGAATTATGAATCTTCCTGCCTTGTTTATAGTAGGCTTGTTAAGTTTACTTTTAATTAAAGGAACTTCAGAATCTGCTTTTGTAAACGGTTTAATCGTAATTACCAAAGTGGGTATTGTTATCTTAATTATTGTTTTAGGTTGGGGTTTTATAAACGAATCTAACCACCACCCATACATTCCGGCTGCTACCACTTATGTAGATCATGCAGGTATTAGCCATAGTTTTGGTGGTTTTTGGGGCGTTATTGGCGCTGCCGGAACGGTATTCTTTGCCTTTATCGGTTTTGATGCGGTAAGTACTGCCGCTCAGGAAACAAAAAATCCTAAAACAGCAATGCCAATTGGTATTTTAGGATCGTTAGCAGTTTGTACTGTATTATACATATTATTCGCACACGTTTTAACAGGAATTGCACCAGTTGAGTTTTTCAGAACTAAAGGTGGCGAAGCATCTGTGGTTGCTGCAATTAGCGAATATATGACTGGATACTCATGGTTATCTAAATTAGTAACAGTAGCTATCTTAGCTGGTTTCTCTTCTGTAATCTTGGTGATGTTATTGGGCCAAAGCCGTGTATTTTATTCGATGAGTAAAGATGGTTTATTACCTAAAATGTTCAGCGATTTACACCATAAATTTAAAACACCTTATAAAGCTAACTTAGTAATCTTGGTAATTGTAGGTTTATTTGCTGCATTTATCCCTGGTGATGTAGTTGGTGATATGACGAGTATAGGTACATTATTTGCATTTATGCTGGTTTGTATAGCAGTAATCATCTTAAGAAAAACCGATCCAGATCTTCCTCGTCAGTTTAGAACACCTTGGGTACCTTTAATTCCAATTTTGGGTGTTGTTGCCTGCGGTTTAATGATTCTTGGTTTAGGCTGGACAAACTGGTTAAGATTATTTGGCTGGTTAGCATTAGGATTTATCATTTACTTTGGATACAGTAAAAAGAATTCTAATTTGAAAGACGTTAAATAAATTATATTTTTCAAAAAATTAAAGCCTCGACCAAAAGTCGGGGCTTTTTTATGTTAAATAATTGTTAATAAAACTATCTTTGCAAAAAATTGATAACATGTACCGCTATTTTGCCAAATTTAAGATCACTTATTTCTTCTTAACGATTGTTTTGCTATTCATTTCCGCTGCAGGATATGCGCAGAGAACAATTAACGATGTAATGGATTCTACCACGGTTAACCATTTGCTCATTATCTCTAAGAAATATGGCTCATTATCTTTTAGCGGATACCTGCAGCCTCAATTCCAGGTTGCGCAAGCAAATGGTGCACAGGCAGAGTATCAAGGCGGAAACTTTGGCGAGTTTACCAATAATCGGTTTAGGTTAAGAAGAGGTCGTTTAAGAGCAGATTATATGATGTTAACAGATGATGGCAGTCCTTCTACCTATTTTGTACTTCAGTTTGACGGTACTGAACAAGGTGTTGCCATTCGTGATTTTTGGGGACGTTATTACGAAAATAAATGGAAAATACTGGCGGTTACTTTAGGGCTTTCAGGCCGTCCGTTTGGGAACGAACTGCAATTATCTTCTTCAGTGAGGGAAGCGCCGGAGCGTGGCCGGATGTCGCAGATTTTAATGAAAACAGAACGCGATCTGGGGGTTACGTTTACCCTAAATCCTCGTTGGAAAGATGCCCGGTTGAAAAACTTTGTATTCGATTTTGGCATTTACAACGGACAGGGCTTGGCTGGTAGCGGAGAATTTGACAACAGCAAGGATTTTATTTTCCGGTTAAGTCATAAAACCTATGCCTTTAAAAACTTCACCATTGCGGGCGGTATCAGTACGCTACAAGGCGGTTTAAATCATCGTTTGCCCGTAAGCTATAAAATGGATAGAAGCAACGATCAATGGAAAATGGTTAAAGATTCATCCGCTTCAACAATTAATAAGGTTGCTCCACGGAGATATTATGGTGCAGATATTCAATTGGCTACAAAAACCAAGAGCTGGAAATCTGAATTAAGGGCAGAAGTGGTATCAGGGCTACAAACAGGCACTTCAACTACCTCAACCACTCCTGGCTCTTATCCTGTTGATAGTAAATCGGTATCCTTGCCTTATTATACCCGAACCTTTACTGGTGCTTACTTTACCTTTGTACAAACCTTGAATAGCACCGACAATCAGCTTATTTTAAAATACGATTGGTATGATCCAAATTCAAAGGTGAAAGGGCTTGATATTTCAAATACTCAGGGGCTTTCTCCAGCGGATGTTCGTTTTGATACTTTTGGGTTTGGTTTTTTACATCATTTTAATACACATTTTAAGGCTGTACTTTATTATGATATCATTAAAAACGAATCGACCCAAATTCAGGGTTATACTGCTGATAGAAAAGACAATGTGCTTACGTTAAGAACACAGTTCTATTTCTAATAAATAACAGTACAATGGAGGAATTGATACAAATTCCGCTACCTTTGCTTAAAATTGCGCTGCTATGAAATTCGATTTTATGACGTTCAACTTAAGCCAGATCCTATCCACAACGATGGTGCTCTTCGCTATTATCGATATTTTAGGCGCCATTCCCGTTGTAATCGAATTACGTAGAAAAGCAGGTCATATCGAATCAGAAAAAGCATCTTTAGTTGCTACAGGCTTAATGATTCTCTTTTTATTTGTTGGCGAATCGTTATTAAAAGTAATCGGATTAGATGTAGAATCTTTTGCCATTGCGGGTTCTTTCGTGATCTTTTTTATCGCCATGGAAATGGTATTGGGATTAACGATTTTTAAAGAAGAAGCACCAGAAACAGTCTCTATCGTTCCATTGGCTTTTCCTTTAATTGCCGGAGCTGGAACAATGACTACCCTACTTTCGCTAAAAACAGAATACCATACCCAGAATATTTTAGTGGGCATTATACTCAATATGTTGTTTGTATACTTTGTATTGAAAAATACCAACAGACTGGAAAAACTTTTCGGAAAATCGGGATTGAACATCTTACGTAAAGCCTTTGGGGTAATTTTATTGGCTATAGCGATTAAATTGTTCAGAAATAATACTGGGCTTTAGTAGATTCAGCTAAATCGTCATTTCGACCGAAGCCTACCAATTCTTCATTGGTAGCGAAATGGAGAAATCTTTGAATATAAGGTTAAAGATTTCTCCTCTGAAGGAGTTCCTTTGGAACACTACGGTCGCAATGACGATCACGCTATTAAATGACAATCCTCCAATCAATATGTAACAATAATTGCGTATATTCATCTAAACATAAAGCTTACATCATGAACAGCTTTGAAGAATATACCTTAATTATTGGAGCAATAGCCGTTTTAATCGAAGCGGTAAAATACTTTAAAAAGAATTTCAAATCGTGGTTTGAGCATACGTAGTGTCGCTTTAAGTGAGCGTCATGCTGAATTTATTTCAGCATCTATATGTTGAGACCCTGAAATAAATTCAGGGTGACGAACCGAGCGATTAATCCTGGCTCTTCTTAATCAACCTCGCCACAAACATCGTATCGGCACTGTTTTCATAACCCTTTATCAATTCCATTTTTTCCAGCGCTAATGGCAAAGTATCAATCATATGCTGAACAATGACTTCGTTTTCTTCGGCAAAGGCAGAACAGGTAATATAAACTAAAGGCTTACCCGGCTTTAAATATTTTACAATATTTTGGACAATCCCCTTCTGGATGTTTGCAAATTGATTAATTTTTCTTTCCTCGAAAAACGTGAGCATTTCGGGTGTTCTTCCCCATGTTCCAGAACCAGTGCAGGGTGCATCCAAAATAATCCCGTCAAAGGCATAGTGATGCAATATCTGGTCGTTATTCTGTAAAAGATCGATTTCTTTTTTATGGTACTTTTTGATTCCGGCTAAACGGAAACGTTCATCTAAGTTTAGGAGTACACTTTCTCTCAGATCGGAAACCAAAAGCTCGATAACAGGCTCTAAACTATGTAAAAGCAATGTTTTCCCACCAGATGCCGCGCAGCAATCCCACCATTTATCCCATTTGTTCGGTTTAAAATAACTGCCTGTATGCTGAGAAGATAAATCCTGAACCTGATAACTACCTTCTTTTAATATGGTTTCTAACTTGGTTCCATTAGGCAAAGCCAGAGCAGTATCAGAAATCGCTTTAACCGCAATGTTTTCATCTTGTAATGTTGCAATAATAGCTGCAGATTCTTCTCCTCCTACCCTGATAAACAGATCTGGCTGTTTAAAGAATGAGGTACAAAACGCTTCCCGGTCTAATCCATCAGATAGATTTGCGTGAAACGGATATACCTCCTGTAAATCAAAATCCGGATACCTGGTTTTAATGATGGATATTTTTTCTCCCAGCGGCAGTATAATACTTTCCTTTAATTCCGGCAGATTTTTCTCTACAATAAGGCTAAGTGTATCGTGGCATAAGAAATCGGCAATACTTAAACGTTCTTCCTGTGGAAGTGCCGGCAAAGCCTTTCCTAATCTAAAAAAGCTATACATATGACGTGTAGCCCATCTCCTATCGGATGAACCCATTTGCTTATGCTGCTTAAAATAGGTTGGTAGAAAACGATGCAAGGGCAAACTTCCATCATAATTACTTAAAATCTGTTCAAAGGCTCTTAACTGATGATCTGCTCTCATGCAATAATTAAAATGGAAGAAAAAATTATAGAATTACTCAACTAGGTTTAACGCAAAATTTTTAAACTTCAGTAACATTAAACTGGTGTTAATATAGCCTAATTTTTCATCATGGATAAATGAAAAGTTATTATGGAGGCCTTTATATTTATCTTTTACCAGATAATCTCTATAATCCTCTCCATAAGTAGTTAACAGTTTACCGAAATAATAGCCAACATCAAAGCCTTTAAAGGCGTATTCTCCAGGCTCAAATCCATACCTGTAGCGATATTTTTTAATAAAGGCAACAACTGCACTATTTTTGTAGTCTATTTTATAAGAAGAACTGATAATGGTATTTAGGTCTTGTAATTTATCGGTAGGATAATTCTGTTTTACCCAATTGGGATGACCAAATAGATTAATGCTATAACCACCAGTGGGTAGATGCTTTAATTTATACAGTTTTTCTACTGTTGGCAATACAAAAGTCCTGTCAGATGAGGTAAGCACCACGGCATATTCTTTGCCTTTGATCATTTTTGTTTCAAAAGCATAGGCCGAAGCATACTCCTGTACCACAAACTTGGTACTGGTTTGAAAATAGTTCCTTATTGGCACTGCAAACTGTTCGTCTTCTGTTTTCTTAGGGTTAATCAGTACCACTATAGTATTGGCAGGGTTATAATTTTTAGCAATGTATGTGGCTATCTTTTTTCCATGTAAACCAATATTATTTACAATGGACACCAGATTTGGATTATTAAATTCTGCAGGTTCGGAAGCAGCCAAAGGAGATACGATGATTGCATTGTTTTCTTTGGCATAATTGGAGATAAACTTTAACCCATCGGGAAAAACAGGGCCAATAATTAAATTGCTTTGTTTAAAACGCTCATTTTTGTACAAAACCGATATATGTGCATTATCATCCTGTGTATCGAAAACATTGAGTTTAAAATTTAACCCCTGAATCGCAGCAGAATCTAACCCCAATTTAAAGCCCTGATAAAAATCGATAGGCATGGCATATTTCTCAATGTCGGCTTTTGTAGCTGTTTTTAAATTTAGCTCATCCAGTTTAAAGGGAACAAGCAAGGAAACACTTGCCTGCGAAAACTTTTTGATAGGCTTTTTATCTGCTGGTTTTTCTTTTTGAACCGGTTTTTCCGTTTCAGGCTTGGGTGTCCTGATTTTAGGTGAACAAGCACCCAAAACTACCGTAAACAAAACCAGCAACCAATAAACCTTCTTGAAATTCATACCTATCATTTTTAACAAAATATGCTAGCAAAGTTTATTCCACCTTGCTAGCATAAGCATATTATTTGTATATCGACTCCCGACTAATGACTCAGGACTCTGAACTAAAAACTATTCCCACTCGATAGTTGCAGGTGGTTTAGAGCTGATATCGTATACCACTCTATTGATCCCTTTAACTTTATTGATGATCTCGTTTGAGATTTTAGCCAATACCGGATAAGGTAAATGGCACCAATCTGCAGTCATCCCATCAAGTGATTCGACTGCTCTTAATGCAATTACATTTTCGTAAGTGCGCTCATCGCCCATCACTCCTACAGATCTTACCGGTAAGAAGATAGCGCCTGCCTGCCATACTTTATCGTAAAGGCCTGCTTCTTTTAAATTGTCGATATAAATTTTATCGGCATCTTGTAAAATGGCAACTTTTTCTGGAGTAACTTCTCCGATAATGCGGATACCCAGGCCTGGGCCTGGAAATGGGTGACGGCCTAAAATAAACGATTCTAATCCTAAAGTGGTGCCTACTCTTCTTACTTCATCTTTAAACAAAGTTTTAAGTGGCTCTACTACTTTAAGTTTCATAAAATCTGGTAAACCACCTACATTATGGTGCGATTTTATGGTTGCCGACGGCCCTTTAACCGAAACTGATTCAATAATATCAGGATAGATTGTACCTTGGGCCAACCACTTTACATCTTGGATCAGGTGAGATTCTTCGTCGAAAACTTCGATAAATACACGGCCAATAATTTTACGTTTTGTTTCTGGATCTTCTACCCCGGCCAACTGACCCAAGAATTTGTCTTTAGCATCAACGCCTTTAATATTTAAGCCAAAATCTTTATATTGCTCTAAAACACTTTCATATTCATTTTTACGCAATAAACCATTATCAACAAATATACAGTGTAGGTTTGTACCGATGGCTTTATGTAAAAGTACCGCTGCAACACTACTATCAACACCACCTGAAAGTGCTAAAACAACTTTATCGTTACCTACAGTAGCTTTAATATCGGCAATTGTGGTTTCAACAAAAGCAGCAGAAGTCCAGTCCTGGCTACATCCGCAAATATCAACCAAGAAGTTTTCTAAAAGGATTTTCCCATCAATACTGTGCGTTACCTCAGGGTGAAACTGGATGGCATAAGTATCTGAATCTGTAATATGGTAAGCTGCCACTTTTACGCTATCGGTACTGGCAATCAACTCAAAATTTTCTGGAATATCGGTAATGGTATCGCCATGGCTCATCCAAACTTGTGAACCGATGTTAATGCCTTTAAATAATTTATTCTCCTGGTTTACAAAATTCAGGTTAGCACGACCATATTCGCGTGTTGAAGATGGCTGCACTGCACCGCCAGAATGTTGGGCAATATATTGTGCACCATAACAAACAGCCAATAAAGGAAATTTTAAATGGTATTTCGATAAATCGATCTGAGGTGCATCTTCCTGACGAACGGAGAATGGACTACCCGAAAAAATAACTCCTTTTACATCAGGCGTAACCTCAGGAAGATTGTTGTATGGATATATTTCACAGTAAATATTTAGTTCGCGAACCCTACGAGCGATGAGTTGTGTAAATTGCGAACCAAAATCGACGATAATGATTTTTTCTTGCATCCGCAAAAATAGGTATAAATAAGGACAAATAAAATACGGCAAATAAACAATTAAAAACCCATTATACTATTTTTTTTTCAGCAAAAACATACCGCTATCAACTTACTGGTGTCTTGTTAAGGGCGGACAATCCGCTCATTACAAAACCTTTAAGCTTAGAAAAAACTTAGTGATCAAATCTATTGTAGCTGGAACTTCAGATTCAAATGCTAGAGTGATTGTGGGTTACCAATGTTTGTTGTCCAATGATTAAATCAGACAAACTCTCTAATTCTTTTTTATTAAAGCCGTTGCTTGCAAACGAGATGTTTAGCAATACTATTAATTTTTGCTTCATGTGTTCGCACACCGTAAAATCCTCGGTGAATGGGTTACATTTCGAAATTACCTGTAAGGTTTGTGTGGGGAGGGTAAGTTGTTCCACTTACTTGATGTGGTTGATAAACCATATGCTTAAATATCAGTATTTTGCAAATATTCAAACCCGTAAACAAAGCTATAGGTTCAGAAATTAGACTGATTTATTTAATTACCTACCATACTTACATCTAAGTCAATAAAAATTTACATATCTTACATCTATTAATTACTAAACTTAATTTATATCTATGAAAAAACATTTAAGCTTAATGCTCGTCCTTGCCTTGTCCGCAACTTTTACCTTTTATGGCTGTAAAAAAGACAGCATCATTGAACCAAAGAAAGAACTGGAAACTTTTTCAGGTAAACCTAATGCATCAGCGAATGTTCCGAATTGGGAATCTTACGCAAAAAGTGAATTATTCCCCTATGGAGATGGTACACAATGGAAAACTCTGATTCCTTGGGACGGTTTCACTATACAGATGGCACATGTACAACTACGTGAAGGATATGCTGTTGGATATGCCGTTGCAGTTATTGGTGGAACACCAGAATATCCAACTGGAGAAGTTGGTACTCTTTTAGGGAATGATCCCGGTAATAGTAGTGAAAGTGCATCCAGAATATTTGCCTATACTCGGATAAATTGCGGGTCGCCTACTGTGCAAAAAATTACAAGTACTTGGAGCAGTATGACCTTTAACGGAAAAGACGATGCTGGAGAAACTTTTACAGTTTTTCTTAATCAGTTTCAACAAACTAACAGTTGGTTCGTTGACCATCCAGAGGATAAGTTTGATGTTGCAGAAAAATATTATGATAGAACATTTAATCCAGCAATTCAAAAAGTTAAAATTACTAGAATTGGGTTTCAAGGCTTTGGACAATGTACTCCTGGACCACCAAAACTAGTGACATTTAAACTTGCAGCGCTGAAAGATAGTCAAGGTGTAATTCATTATTATATTGCACATCCAAATTTTAAGGAGCCTTCGATAACTCCACCTCCATCAGAATGGATTGAGTAATAGTTTAGTTTGGGGATGGTCGAGAGATCACCCCTTTGTCATTTAAAACCAAATCTATAGCCTATATTTTATCAAAATACCTTGTCGCAAGCACATAGAAATAGAATTAGATGGACTACCAAAATACTCGGAACGGAAGTTGTAAGGAAAAAATCCAGAGTCGATTTAAACAATTAATGAATAAGTCATGAACCAATGACTAATGAATCAGTTTGCGGTCTACAGTTGCAAATTTGCAGTAACAATAATCCATATGGAATACTTGCAACTACCAATAAACCTTTACGATTCCATCAAAACCACCTCAACTCCAAATTTCCGTAAAAAGTCTACTCCTTCATCGCTAGGCAAACCTTTGTAAGCCGCATACGATTTAGAATAATAAACCAATTTAATTCCCGAAGACAGAATCAAGCGGGCGCAGGCAATACAAGGCGATAAGGTGGTATATAAAGTACAGCCTTCTATTTTCGAACCGTTTTTAGAAGCATACAGGATTGCATTCTCCTCAGCGTGTAAGGCTAAAGAACAACTCCCCTTACTATCACGCGCACAGCCATGCTCTGGCCATTCCTCATCGCAATTGTGCGTACCAGCCGGTGGGCCATTGTAGCCGATAGAAATAATACGGGTATCTTTTGTTAACACTGCACCTACATGGGCACGCACGCAATGCGAACGGGCTGCCAAATCGGTGGCAAGGTTCATAAATATCGAATCGAAACTTGGTTTATCTGCCATTATAAAAATCAAAAAAGCCACAAAGAACTAAATCTCTGTGGCTGCAAAATTACTTTATTAAAAATTAATGTCCGCCAGAAATTTTTTGATCAAAATTTATTCCTTGTGATCTTAATATTCCAGCCACTTTCCAGGCATAGAATGCCAAGTAAGCAAAACAGATAATACCAACCACATAACTGTATTGAATACCTGTAAATTCTGATACAGCACCTTGTGCCCAGCTAATAATACCACCGCCCATAATCATCATAATTAAGAAGCTACTTCCCTGACTGGTGTGTTTACCTAAACCGCTTACTGCCAAGGTAAAAATACAAGGCCATAAAGTGCTACAGAATAAACCTACACTGGTAATGGCATAAACACTTACCATTCCTTTAGTAAATATTCCGATTAACAACGCAGTAATACCTATTGCCGAAAAGATTAGCAACATGCGGGCCGGGTTACCTTTACTCGCCATATCAGCAGCAATTAACACCAATATAATCAAACTGTATACATAAAATGGAGCAAGATCATGTTTTGCTATAGCATTTACAGCTAAGAAAATACCAAAAGCTAAATATGGTGCAATAAAACGTAATACTTTCTGTGTGCTGATATTATCAGTAAAAGCTTCAACAGCACCTGTCCAACGACCGATCATCATACTTGCCCAATATAAAGAGATATAAGGGGCAATATCTTTAATGGCAAAGCCTAAATCTTTCTCCATATAAGCTGGTAGATTACTTGCGGTAGATACCTCAACACCCACATAAACAAATATGGCAATCATACCCAAAACCAATTGCGGATATTGCAAAGCAGATCCCTTAATCGATTTAGTATCCTCAACCACAGCTTCAACCAAAGCAGGTCGATCAGGCAACGATGACATTTTTAAGAAAACAGCAACGGCAATAAAAGCAACTCCTAAAATTAGATATGGAATTTTAACGCTTTCTATACTAATATTTGTAGTTGCATTTGTCGCAGAACCAAAAATAGCGAAACTTACAATAAGTGGTCCAATGGTTGTACCAAAGTTATTAATACCACCGGCAAGCGTTAAACGTTGCGAACCTGTTTTAATTGGCCCTAATGCAATAGCTAATGGATTTGCAACAGTCTGCTGTAAGGAGAAACCTAATGCGACAATAAATAAGCCTGAAAGCATTAAAGGAAATGAATGCAGGTTTGCTGCAGGGTAAAACAATAAGGTTCCAAGGGCCGAAATAACCAGACCAAGCGCAAGCGAATTTTTATAACCCAGTTTGTTTACAATATCTTGTCCTATTATAACAGAAATACCATTATAAATTAAAGCTCCCACTGTATAAGCAATATAAAATGCCAATGAAACCAATTGACTTTCGGCTTGCGATAAATCAAAAGCTTTTTTAAATACCGGTATTAAAATATCATTACTGGCGGCTACAAAGCCCCAGAAAAAGAATACCGTAACCAAAGGAATAAATTGCCCCCATTTGGTTTGTGTTTGTTCTGAACTCATTTTTTAAATCTAGTTTTAGTGGCTCTAAACATAAATAAAAAAAAATGAAAACCAGTAAATTTTATGCAACCTATGCAACAAAAATAAATGTTAAATGTTTAGGTATAAAGTTGCATATTCGCATATTATAAACAATACAATGCATGTTTGAAGCCATATTACTAGGTATAGGAGCAGGGATTATTTCGTCGTTTTTAACAGGGCCGGTATTTTTTGCAATGATTAAAACCAGCATAGAGAGGGGCTTCAAAGCTGGGTTTTCTTTAGCTGTTGGCGTAATTATTAGTGATGTGGTCTTAATTGGCCTGGTTCTTTTTGGCAGCCAGTTTTTTGATTATAAAGCAGAATTTGATAAATATGTAGGCACCATTGGGGGCCTATTTTTGTTAGCCGTAGGTATATATTACCTGGTTTCTAAAATAACGGTGCACTATAATAGTTCAACGCTTCAAAAAGTAAGTAAACGTGGCTATGTAATAAAAGGTTTTTTAATGTGCATCCTTACCCCCTCTACCTTAATGTTCTGGATTATTGTAAGTGGGATTATCTCGGTTAAATTGAATAACATGCTGAACGAAAAGCTAGTCTGCTTTTTTATCGCCATGGCCACCCAATTGAGTATAGATGGTGCAAAGAGTTTCTACTCGAGTAAACTCCGTTATAAAATAAAAGAAGACGCGCTTAAAAAACTGAATAAAATCGCAGGTATGGTCATCATCTTTTTTGCCATTTGGCTCATCGTTAAAACTTACCTGAAGTTCTACGCATAGATTTTTACCACAAAGATGATAAAGAAAATCGCAGCATACACATCTTATTGTTAGCCACGTTGTTAGCCACGGAAACACAGAACACACGGAATTTCCTCACGTTTTGTCACCCTGAGCGGAGTTGAAGGGCAGACACGAGAATATAAATAATTTTATTCCGCCGTGGTACGTGTCCTCACGAACCGCTAAAATTATTAACTTCTGTTCTCCAATATATCAGTAATAACACTAAAACAGATCCTAAAATAAATTTACTGCGTAGCTTTCCGCTGCGCTACAGGTCAGGATGACGCACTGTTTGGAAACAATTGAACCTTCACGAAGTTAATTAATTTGTGTCTTAGTGGTTAAAAGTTTTGAAAAGCAGGTACAGTGTTACTATTATTGTTAGTCCTGCCAATGCTTCAAGTCCTCGGCAAATGAAGAATTTGCCTCCGGGCTTTCCGCGAATGTCAGGTTTAGGTGGGAAAATACAGTAGTATTAATGGAAGACGAAAAACCCTCCCACGCCGTGGTTCGTGTCCTCACGAGCCGCTAAAATCATCAACTTCTTTTCTCCAATATTATCAGTAATAACACTAAAACAGATCCCGAGATAAATCCGATAGCTATCGGATCAGGATGATGCCAGGAGAATTTAAAAGATATAAATCTCCTCAGATTATCGTCATTGCGAGAAGGCTTTTTCAGCCGACGAAGCAATCTTTATGGCAAGGATCAATAGCATGAAAGATTGCTTCGTCGTTCCTCCTCGCAATGACGAGCCTTATAGTGCAATCTGTCAATGGTAGCGGAGTCGAAGGGCTTTTCTCAAGTGTTCTCCCTGGCAAAAATGAGAAAAAAAATAGCCCATATAAATATGAGCTATTTATTATTCAAGTACCATTTAGGGCCTAATAAGCCCTTTGATTATTTCCTTCTTTCCAGTTGACGAAAGCTTTATTTACCACTTTATTTCCACCCGGGGTAGGGTAATTTCCTGAGAAATACCAGTCACCTTTGTTTTTCGGACAAGCTTCGTGCAAGTTCTCTAAACTTTGATAAATTACTTCAACCTCAGCAACAGTACCTTTTGGCGTAATAATCTGTGCAATTTTAGCCGAAATTTCTTCAGGCGTAAACGGTTTATAAATTTCTTTAACGTGGTTTACAATTTCCTCTTTAGGTAAAAGCAACGAAGCTTTACATTTCGTGTAAACGTCTTCGATCACCTGCCACATACCGCGCTCCGTTAACAACTGAATAGCCGCATCGAAAGCCACGAACTGCCCCATCCTGCTCATATCGATACCATAACAATCAGGGTAACGGATCTGAGGTGCAGAAGAAACAATAATAATTTTCTTAGGGTGTAAGCGGTCAACAATTTTAATGATACTCTGCTTTAAGGTTGTACCACGTACAATCGAATCATCAAGTGCCACTAAAGTATCCTGATGGTTATTGATAATACCATAGGTAGTATCGTAAACATGTGCTACCATTTCGCTACGGTCTGCGTCCTGAGTAATAAAAGTTCTCAGTTTTACATCCTTAACCGCCAGCTTTTCTACACGGGGTGCTAATGATAACAGGTCTTCAAGCTGCTGATCTGTTAATGTTTCTTTTTTATGTAAAAGTATATCTTTCTGGTGCCTGCGCACATATTGCTGAACACCATCAACCATTCCGAAGAAGGCTACTTCTGCCGTATTTGGAATAAATGAGAATACTGTATTTTTTAAATCGTAATTAACGGCCTGAAGGATTTTATCGCTTAATAAGCGACCAAGCTGTTTACGTTCGCGGTAAATCTCCACATCACTTCCCTTTGAGAAATAAATACGTTCGAAAGAGCACGACAATCTTTCGGTTGGCTCGCGGAACTGCTCCATGCTCACCTCACCGTTTTTCTTAATAATTAAAGCATGACCAGGATCGATCTCTTTAACATCTTTAAACTGGATATTAAATGCGGTTTGTAAAGCTGGTCGTTCCGAAGCTGCTACAACAATCTCATCATCATAGTAGTAATACGCCGGACGGATACCTGCCGGATCGCGCATAATGAACGAATCGCCATTACCCACCATACCACAGATCGAATAACCTCCATCCCATGTTTTGGCCGAACGGCGAAGGATATTTGCAATATCTAAATTATCAGATATTTTGTGTGTAATCGCAATGTTATCATGCCCTTCTTTTTTATACTGATCGAAAAGCTCCTGGTTTTCATCATCTAAAAAGTGACCGATTTTTTCTAATACCGTTACGGTATCTGCTTTTTCTTTTGGATGTTGACCTAACTCGTACAATTGCTCCAATAACTCATCAACATTCGTCATGTTGAAGTTACCTGCAATTACCAGGTTACGTGTCATCCAGTTGTTTTGCCTTAAAAAAGGGTGGCAATTTTCGATGCTGTTTTTACCATGCGTACCATAACGCAAATGGCCCATTAACACCTCGCCGATAAAGCTTACGTTGTTTTTGAGCCATTCTGTATCCTGCATTAATTCAGGCGTGTTTTCTTGGATATCGACAAATTTGTTCTGCACATATTCGAAGATATCTGCTACCGCATTAGATGCCATGCTCCGGTATCGGCTAATGTACCTACTGCCCGGTTTCATATCCAGCTTAATGGTGGCAATACCCGCGCCATCCTGGCCCCGGTTATGCTGTTTTTCCATTAAAAGGTATAATTTGTTAAGGCCGTAAAGTGCTGTACCGTACTTTTGCTGGTAGTAAGAAAGTGGTTTTAACAGGCGAATAAAAGCGATTCCGCATTCGTGTTTTATCTGATCACTCATTGTGTGGGTTTGAAGCCGCAAAGTTATCCTTTTAACTCGTTACAACCTAAAGAAAAATGTTTTCTTTTATTATGATGAGTTTAAGCTGACAGATGAATTAAAAGTGCAACTAATCTAGCGCTAACTCCGATAACTCCTTCGAATTAATTCGAATAGGTTTAAACGGCTGGCTTAGTTAGTGTATATTATACACACTTGTTTGAATTAGCAGCACAGACCGTGCTATTCAATTAATTTTAATATATTAACAGTTGAACTTTTATAGTTACCGACGCAAAGGAGAAAGTTCTACTGCAGCTTTCCGGTTGTGCTGGCACCAAATCAATTTAAAGATTTTTATCAACAGAATAGATGCTGAACAAGTTCAGCAGGACGCAGCTCAGGAATTAACAATTTTCAATGCGCAATTTCCAGTTAACCAATTCAAACAATTACCAGAGTTCAGTTTACAGTTAAACAATCATTCTATCCGATTTCAACGGCTCTCCGAAAAAAATAGAGGCGTGTTCATCAAAAGCAATTGGATCGCCGCTGGTATAGAAATGCCTTTCGCCATGTTTAGCTAGTTTTTCTTCCATCTCAGGGTGCCTCTTTAAATAATCAGCTAAACTACTGGATACAATCTCGCCTTGCGTTAAAACGCTTATATGGTCGGGGAATACCTTCTTCAGTTTAGGCATTAATAAAGGATAGTGTGTACAAGCCAATAGCACGCAATCGATAGCTGCCGATTGGTTAAGTAATTGATCGCAATATTCATTTATAAAAAAGTCTGCACCTGATTGTAAGTGTTCATTATTTTCGATCAGTGGAACCCACATCGGACAACTTTGCTGGTAAACTTTAATCTCAGGAAAAAATTTATTGATCTCTAAAGGATAAGATTGAGAATTAACTGTACCTCTGGTCCCCATCACGCCTACCGATTTAGTATTCGTATAACCATCAATTACCTCAGCTGTGGGCCTGATTACGCCAAGCACTCTTCTACCAGGATACTTGCTTGGCAAATCCTTCTGTTGGATCGTTCTAAGCGCTTTTGCAGATGCTGTATTGCAGGCCAGGATAACCAAATGGCATCCTTTAGCAAAAAGCCATTCTACGCATTCTAAAGTATATTTATAAATGGTCTCGAAAGAATGGTCGCCATAGGGCGAGCGGGCATTATCGCCCAAATAGATATAATTGTAATCGGGCAATTTATCGGCAATAGACCGGAAAACTGTTAAACCACCGTAACCTGAATCGAAAATACCTATTGGCGAAGCCTGCATTGTGTTGGAAGTTATAGATAAATATTGAAAAGTTAAATCTTTAAAACGGTCGTCTTCCTGAACTTGTTTCAGGATCTGCTGCGCTGAAGTTAGACATCAAAGATGCTGAAATAAATTCAGCATGACGAAAATCTTAAAACAAAAAAAGCGGAACTAAGTTAAACTTAATTCCGCCTTATATTTTGAATTGGTAAGGAGATTTTGAACTCCGAACTTCCGACTCAGAACTACTTTTTAGGTGCCGCTGGTTTTGCAGCAGTTGCAGTGATTCCTAGTTTAGTTTTTACTGAAGCAGTAATATCATCACCACCATCCCAGAAAACTAAATTGTTACCACCTTGTCCGTTTGCGATATCGAAAACGTAAGCTAAACCTTTTTCTTTAGCTACAGCAGAAATTGCAGTTGCAACTTTAGCCTGAATAGGTTGGAATAATTCACCTTGTTTAGTACCTATATCTTGCGAAGCTTTAGTACGCGCATCAGTAATGCGTTTTTCTAAATCCTGTAATTCTTGACCCGCAGCTTGTAATTCTTTACCCACTGTTTCTTTGTTAGCCTCACTCAAAGTTTTTTGCTTAGCTTCTGCTGCAGCCATTTTACTTTGATATTCTTTGATCATTGCATCAATATCAGCTTGTTTTTGTTTACCTAAGGTCTCTAAAGTTGTTTGAGCTGCTTTAGCCTCTGGTAAATTTGCAAATACCTCTTCAGAATTAATGTGACCCAATTTTTGTTGTGCACTTGCCATATTCGCTGTAAACAATAAACCTGCTGCTACAAAGAATACGTTAATTAACTTTCTCATCGTTCTATTTTACTTTTTTTATTTTTTTCTAATTGTTTTTCTTCAAAAATCAGGGCCGAATATACTAATTATTTACAGTCCCTGGTTTATAACCTAATTTTACAATTACGTCATTACTAACATCGTAACTGCTACTTGCATAAATCATCATTGTTGCTTCACTGCTCTTGTCGAAAATGAAGTCTAAATATTTAGATTTTGCAATCTGTTTAATCGCCTCGGCTACTTTATCTTGAATGGGTTTAATTAATTTTACCCTGCTTTGAAAAAGATCCCCATCTGGCCCAAACTTAGAACGTTGAAATTCTTTAGCCTGTTTTTCTTTTTCTATAATCTCGTTTTCACGGCGCTTGCGCATATCATCGGTTAACAAAACCTGATCGGACTGATAAGCTTTGTACATCCTGTCTATTTCAGAAAAATTCTGATCTACCTGTTGCTGCCATTGTTTAGAGGCAACATCTAATTGACTTAGCGCCGATTTATATTCTGGTAAATGTTTCAAAATATACTCCGTGTCTACATAAGCAAACTTCTGTGCAAAGGCACCAAAAGAAGTGCAAAGTAGGAATGCGATAAAAAGATACTTCTTCATTTGTGTGTGTGTTAATGATATAGTTAATAACCTAAGCTTTCTTTAAACTCCTATAGCAATGATTTATTGCATAATTAGTTAAATTTTTGTTCTTTATCAATTAAAATCCACCTAATTGTTGTGCAATACTAAATGTAAAATTTTGCTTTCCTCCATCTGATAGCCCTGGTATGGTATCAAATGCATGTCCATAATCGATACCCAACAAACCAAATATAGGAAGGAAGATCCTTGCACCTACACCCACTGATCTTCTAACGTTAAAAGGATTAAAATCACCAAATCTGTTCCAGGTGTTACCAGCCTCAGCAAAGGCCAAAACGAAGGCTGTGGCTTGTTGGCTTGCAATAACGGGATAACGTGCCTCTAATACATATTTGGTATAAATTGGGCTACCTGATTGCTGCGCTACAGCCGGATCGGATCCATTCGGGATAACAGCATTGTTAGCGTAACCACGCATCGCGATCAGCTCAGATCCCTGCAAGAAATCGAATCCCTGCATACCATCACCACCAAGTTTAAAACGCTCGAATGCTGATTGGCCAACTGCTTTGCTATATTGCCCTAAGAAACCAAATTGGGCCTGCGCTTTGATTACCAGGTTTCCGGCTACACGCTGGTACCATTGCGAATCGAATTTCCATTTATGATATTCAGTAAAGCGATATTTCTCCCTATCTGATGCTGTTGCATAGTTTGTTTTATTTAACAATGAAAATGGAGGCGTTGCCTGAACGGTGAAACGTAAGAATGATCCAGATTTAGGGAAGATTGGCGAATCTCTTGAATCGCGGCTAATCTCCTGTGATAAGCTTATGTTGTAAGATGTACCCGTATTGAATAAATATCCTGAATAGTTGTTTAAGATGTATTGTTGTACACTAACGGCATGACTTAACTGGAAATAGTTATCTGGCCAGTTTAATCTTCTACCCAAACTAACCGTTACACCATTTAAACGTATTTTTTGAAACTGCGCATTATCTGAACTTAATCCATTAGATTGTAATGAAGTAAAGGCACTCACACCAAAACTTACCGGTTTCTCGCCACCAAACCAAGGTTGAGAGAAGGAGAAACTATATGATTGGTAATATTTACCGTTGGTTTGTCCACGTAAGCTTAATTTCTGCCCATCACCTTTTGGCAATGGTTTGTAAGCTTTTAAATTAAATAAGTTACGTAACGAAAAGTTATTGAAAGTTAAACCTAATGTACCAATGATACGGCCACCACCAAAACCACCTGATAACTCAATCTGATCTGAAGGTTTCTCTTCTACAGCATATTCAATATCTACGGTACCATCTGCCGGATTAGGACGAGGTGTAGGTACAGTTTTAGATTCATCAAAGTTACCCAATTGACCAATTTCGCGGATGGTACGGATTAAATCACTTTTGTTAAATTTCTGTCCTGGTTTGGTACGGATCTCACGTAAAACAACTTTATCGTTTGTGATGGTATTACCTTTTAAAGTAATGCGGTTGTTGGTATACTGTGGTCCTTCGTACATGCGTAATTCCACATCAACAGTATCGCCATAAATTTTGGTCTGTACCGGATCGATATTAAAAGTTAAATATCCATTATCGGTATACATACTGTTAATGTCGCCACCGTTTTCGCCACCGCCATTTAATTTTTTATTTAATTTTTCTTCGCTAAAAACATCACCTTTTTCGATGGTTAATACTTTTTGCAAAATACTATCCGGATAAATGGCATTACCTGCCCAGGTAATATTACCGAAATAATATTTTTTTCCTTCGTAAAGGTCCATCCTGATGTTAACCTTTTTCTTGTTGTGCTGGTAAATGGTATCCTTTAATAATTCGGCATCACGATAACCTTTCTCGTGCATTTTGGCAATCATTTTTACCTTGTTCTCTTCGTATTTTTCTTTCGCGAATTTTCCAGAGCCCCAAAAGCGCCACCAGGCAAATTGTTTAGGGTTTTTAAGGTATTTTCTAAGTTTTGCTGATTTAAAATCTTTGTTTCCGGTAAAATCGATATGCTGTACTTTAACACGGTGACCTTTATCGATATTTGCTTCTAATACCACACTGTTTTCTGCATTCGGATCTTTACGTGTTTTGTAATCGATCTGGGTAAAGAAAAAGCCCTTATCCAATAAGTATTTTTTAACAATAGCCGAGGTGGTATTGTACAGGTTATCGTTTACAATTTTACCTGTTTTATCATTTAGCTTTTCCTGAATAGCTGTTTTTTCAGATTTACGGATACCTTTTAAATCGATGGAGCTTAAACGCGGGCGTTCCACTACTTCAATTTCAAAATAAACCGAATCCTGAACAAACTTTTCGATATTAAGTTTAACATCATCAAACAATCCCTGCGCCCAAAGCGTTTTAATCGCATCAGAAGTTGCCTCGCCAGGAAGCACGATTTTATCGCCTTTAGTTAGTTTAGATAAGGTAATTAATACTTCTTTATCTAAATATTGGGTTCCGGTTACCGTGGTACCACCAATGATATATTCTTTTGGACTAAAATAATCGAGATCTAAGCCACCAACCTTTAAAGAAGGGGTTACCGGTGCCTGACCTTGTGGACGTACTTGAGCGAAGGCCGGAGCGGCTAAAACTAGTAGGATTAAAACTTGAAATATTCTTTTCATTAAAATTAATTGTTCAGTAATGGCCAAAAGGTAACGATATTTTATAAAGCAAAATTTCTTTACGTTGTTCCCTTATTATGGTTTCATTTATCGTATAAAAGTGGTGCTAAGTTAGTTTAAACGCTTGTTAAAAAGTGTTAAAAGAAAAATTAGTTTAATTGTTCGCTAATTTTACCAAAACGGCGTTCGCGTTTTTGATAGTCTACAATAGCCTCGAAAAGATCTTCTCGTCTGAAATCCGGCCATAAAACATCAGTAAAATAAAACTCGGTATAAGCCATTTGCCAAAGCAGATAATTGCTGATACGGTGCTCGCCACTGGTCCTGATCATGAGTTCAGGATCGGGTATATTTACGGTTGTTAGTTTAGATGAAAACAGGTCTTCGTTTATATCATCCAAAGAAATGGTATTATCTTTCACAGCCGATGCAATTTTTTTGGCGGCCTCCAAAATCTCCCACTTTGCACTATAGCTCAACGCTAATGTTAAAGTACATTTTTCGTTATGGGCAGTCTTTTCCATGGCTTCTTTTAAATCATCTATACATTCTTGAGGTAAAGATGCAATATTACCAATGGCATTCAGCTTAATATTGTTTTTATTAAGCGTTTCGGTTTCTTTGTTAATGGTAGAAATCAGAATCTGCATCAATGCATCTACCTCTTCTTTAGGCCTGTTCCAATTTTCTGTAGAAAAAGCATATAAAGTGAGGTACTCGATACCTACTTCAACACAACCTTCTACAATGTCTTTTACAGAAAGTACACCTTGTTCATGTCCGAAAACCCGCACTTTACCCTGGCCTTTTGCCCATCTTCCATTACCATCCATGATTACGGCAATGTGCTTTGGCAGGCGGCTATAGTCTATTTGTTCTTTAAATCCCATTAATTATGTCAAAATCAGCTTAAAAGGAATAGCATTTTGAGGATACAAAGGTAAAAGATATGCCAACACTAACAAATAGATAAGTGTCCCTTTTTCTAAAATCGCCTCTTTGTGTACCCGCTTGTCCGATTTGGTAACGTGAAGGATCGGATAAATTGACCTGATTTTGGCCATTTCCAACGATTACAGGATTAACCGGATAGCGGCCGCTTACATCGTCAATATAATCGGTAAGTGGTGTCCGGTAACCGAGTTCAGTAAAAACACTCCAGGTATTTTTGTAATTATACCTTAGCCCTAATCCATATGGGATAGTTAAAACAGCATTGTTATAACCATTTTCCTGACCTTCGGTTCTGAGTCGATCTAACCGGTATCTTTTACCATCAATTTTTACCGTAGGTTTAAAAACAACTAAACCAACACCAGTAAAAAGGTAAGGAGTGAATTGTCTGGTTCCGCCACCTATACTGAAGTTAAAAAAATTAAAATCGATCAAACCGCTAAATTCATTCAATGCTGTTTTAAAACGCAGGTTTCTTTCACGGAACTGTTCATTATTAGAATTAGCATCATCTGCCTTAACCTGCCCGTAAGTATAATTTAAGCGAACGCCTAAATATTGGTTAAAGTTACGTTTTACATAGACACCACCAGAGAGTCCACTAATCTGCAATGGATTATTTTGATTGAGATCGCCCATGTAACCTGCTCCTCCACCCATTAGCCCAACTTCCCAGGTACCTTCTTGCGCACGAAGAATTTGTCCGCTAAAGATAAAAAAGAGGAGAATTAACAGAGGTTTGGCTGGCGTCATACTTAGTAGTTACGGGTATCAATGCCCCATAATAATTTATTCCTTAACGTGTTTAAGTAGGTTTCATTGTTAAGGCGGATAAGATTTACGCAAAAATCTGCCTTTTTTATGCTAATTTTTACTGAACGCTCTACGGTTACCGTTCGACTATCACAAGAAACCAGAAATTTCGATTCGCGTGCTTCTACCTCAAAAGAGAGTTTATTATCATCTGGTACAACCACCGGCCTTACATTTAAGTTATGCGGTGCAATGGGTGTAATTACAAAGTTTTCAGAATCGGGATAAATAATCGGACCGCCGCAGCTTAATGAGTAGGCTGTTGATCCTGTTGGGGTTGCAATAATCAATCCATCGGCCCAATAAGAATTAATAAACTCATTGTTCATTGAGGCATGGATAATCATCATGGCAGAATTATCGCGGCGGTGAATGGTAATATCATTCAGTGCAAAATTCTCTTCTCCAAACAGGCCATTATCCGATTCTAAAGTTAAAAGAGAACGGGAATCTAGGGTATATTCTCCGTTAATTAAGGCTTTTAGCGCCGATCCGATTTCATTTTTATTGATGCTGGCCAGAAAACCCAACCGGCCAAAATTGATCCCTATTACGGGTATGCCCGAATTGCGGATTAACGATAAGGTATCCAGTAAGGTGCCATCGCCTCCTAAGCTCAACAATACATCGGCAAGGTCTTTTAGTTCGCTATGGTTGTGAAAAATAACCGTATTGGCAGGCAATTTAATTTTGCCATGAAGAGATGTTTTAAATTTTGAATATAAAACCGGCTGGATATGATGCTCGGCTAAATGATTAAAAACCTCTTGAACGTAGGGCAAAACCGTGTCATTAAAATCTCTCCCGTAAATTGCAATCCTCATAAAGTAGGTTTATACATTTAAATAGTTCATGAAAGAATCGTAACGCTCCTGCGACCCATCATCAATCTGCGTGTTATTGTATACCTCTTTAACCAGATAATCATATCTTTCGAAAGAAGCTACCAATGAAGTAATTTCTGTTTTATTTACTTTGAGCGTTACTTCTAAACGTGTAGAATTTTCGAAAGAATTCACGTAAGAAGAGAGCACCTGTGCATTATCGGCTTCAACAATCTGTGCAATATGTGCCAGAGAATTATCGCGGTTACTGATCTCCAAGACGATAATTCCTCCAGGTTCATTTACCGCATACTGTTCGGCCACGGCATTTACCATGTTATTGATCGAAATTAAACCCAGGTAATTTTTCTGTTGATCTAAAACCGGAACAGCTGTCAATTTTAACTGACTCAATAACCTGATTACATCATAAGTATGTACATTACTCAACACGAAAACATTAAGTATGTTTACCGCACTATCGCTTAAAAGTGTATCGTGATTATCAATATTTAGTAAATCATCTTCAGAAACCAAACCCAATAAAGTTACCTCGTTAACAACCGGCAAATGCTTTAGTTTAAAATCGTTCATACGATCTAAAGCTTTCTGCACCGTGTCATCGGCCCTTAGTGATGGAATTGCATCTGATATGATTTCTGCTGCAAACATTTATTTTAACAATATTCTATCTAAAAATTTCTCTAAAAATGCATTAAATATTTCCGGATGTTCCATCATAGGCGCATGCCCACATTTATCAACCCAATTTAATTCCGAATTCGGCAACAATTCATGAAATTCTTCTGCCACTTCTGGTGGCGTAACCTTATCATTTTTACCCCAGATTAAAGAAACTGGTATGGTAATTTTCGACAGTTCTTTAGACATATTGTGGCGTATTGCCGATTTTGCCATGGTTAAAATCCTAATAACCCTTGATCTGTCGTTAACCGTTTTAAAAACATCATCAACGAGTTCTTTGGTTGCAGTTGCAGGATCGTAAAAAGTAAACTCTACTTTTTCCTTAATGTAATCGTAGCTCTCTCTCCGCGGGAAAGATCCTCCAAAAGCATTTTCGTATAAACCAGAGCTACCTGTTAGTACCAAGGCTTTAACAAACTCCTGATGGGCAACCGTAAATACCAAACCCACATGGCCACCAAGCGAATTACCAACAAGTACTACCTGGTTTAAATTTTTATATTTTAAAAAGCGATGAAGATATCTCGACAATGCTTTTACGCCTAATGTTAAAATAGGCAAATCGTAAATTGGTAAAATTGGAATAATTACACGATAGCGATCTTTAAACTGTTCTATAACCAGTTCCCAATTGCTTAGTTCGCCCATTAGGCCATGTAGCAATACCAGTGTTTCGCCTGTTCCAGCTTCGATGTATTTAAATCCGTCTTCTTCTATTATCGGGTAGGTCATATATATTCTAGATGGTATTGTGCTACTAAGTTAGTAGAGTAAAATTAAATTTATGCATTTCTATGCCATTTTTCTGAAATAAAATCGAAAACGGTATAAAAACGTTATTTGCATTGCGCAGAGCGATAAGCGACCAGAGATTGTTAACCTTACGCCTTTATACCCTCTACCTCAATTAAGCTAGTTTTTCTTTAACAATCTCAGCAATTAATTTACCATCAGCTTTACCTGCAAGCGCTGCATTTGCCATGCCCATTACCTTCCCCATATCCTTAACCGATGTAGCACCAGATTGTTTGATTACACCCTCGATAATTGCAGCAACCTCTGCCCTATCTAACTGTTTTGGCAAAAATTGACCAATCACTTCAATTTCTTCTTCTTCTACCTGATACAAATCTTCGCGATTTTGTTGCTTGTAAATATCAGCAGATTCGCGGCGTTGTTTAATCAGTTTCTGAAGAATTTTAAGTTCAGTTTCTTCCGTAATTTCTTCTGAAGATCCTTTCTCTGTTTTAGCTAAAAGTAAAGCTGCCTTTATTGCTCTTAAACCTCTTAACTGTGCATTGTTTTTAGCCAACATGGCTTTTTTTATTTCCTGATCTATTGTGTTTGATATCATTTCTTTTAATTGGTTAATGGTTATAAGGTTAATCGGTAAACTGTTTAAATCGGTTAATTGTTCTGGCTGATGGTCCATGGTTAATAGCTCATATCCTTCCTCCCTTAATCGGTTAAATGCCATTGCTGTTCACAACAGTTAACCAGTTTAAACAATTTAAACAGTTAACTTCTGTTTATAATTGTTGCTGTAGCCTGTGCGGTAGGCATAATCAGCATGTCATTAATGTTAACATGTCTTGGCCTGCTTACTACATACCAAATGGCATCTGCAATATCGTCGGCAATTAACGGCTCCAGGTTTTCATATACCTTTTTTGCCCGGTCTTCATCACCTTTAAAGCGCACCACCGAAAATTCGGTTTCTACCATGCCCGGATTAATTTCGGTAACCTTTATGCCATGGGGCAGTAAATCGATGCGCATGCCTTTACTCAAAGCATCAACAGCATGTTTGCTGGCACAATATACGTTTCCATTTGGATAAACTTCCTTTCCGGCAATGGAACCAATGTTAATAATATGGCCGGACTGGTTTGGTATCATCCAGTTGGAAACAATTTTGGTTACATAAAGCAAACCCTTTACATTCGTATCAATCATGGTGTCCCAATCGTTGGTATCGCCTTTATCAATCGGATCTAAACCCTGGCTTAAGCCCGCATTGTTAATCAAAACATTAACCTTTTTCCATTCTGCCGGCAAAACTTCTAAAGCAGCGGTAAGACTTTCTTTATCGCGAACATCAGCAAAAACCTGTTTGATGGTAATGGCATACTTGTCTTCTAAATGATGGGCAATTTTTGCCAACCGATCTTCTCTGCGGGCCAATAACACCAGATTGTAACCTTGCTGGGCAAATGTATGTGCACAAGCTTCGCCAATACCAGAAGTTGCGCCTGTAATTAATACGATTTTAGACATTTTTATGATTTTTAAGTCTCGGTAATTCTTTAAGATACCATCTTTGATTTACCTACACCAACAAAGGTAAGTTTTTTTGGATTGCAGGACTATTGAAAAATCAAACTGAATGTTAATTGACGTAATTTCAACTTATCTATTGGATTGGCATAAACCGTATTGTCGTGCTGAAGCAAATCGTTGGTCGAATAGGAGAGTTTTATTTCGGGCGACATTTTAAAATACTCAAAGTAAATATCGAAACCAATACCTGTTTCGTACGACAGGTAATTTCTTTGATTTTTTAAAAACTTATTTACAGGTGTTTCGCCTTCATCGAAAGTTTTCTTTTTCGAAGCTATATCTATTGAATATTTAGCGCCGCCCAACCAATATACCCTAAAATTATTCATCCGGTTCGACTTCACCTTTAGGCCTAATGGAAATTCGAACATGGTTGCCTGAACTTTTCTTTCAACCACGGTTTGAAAGTTTTTCGTTTGCCCATTGCCTACGTTGATCGGCGCCATAGGTTCATACTCGTAAGTTACTATCCTATCACTAAAAATAAGGGACGGCGTTGCCCTGATATCGAAGTTATCAGAGATCATTCTATTCATTACAAAACCCAACCCAAAACCTTGCGACGGTGGGCTTGAAATAGAATTTAATGTTGAGGTAACCGGAATGCCCGAGTTTGGATCGTAAGAAGGATCCGGGGAATTTGGCACCTCATAAAAAGGCGATCGCCAATTTTGCTTTTTAAGAATTTTGTATTCGGCTGAGATATACTGGAAATTAAAACCAAAACTCCAATCTTCATCGTCTATTCCACCACCCCAGTTTTGAGCAAAGGTGGTTGTAGAAATAATAAAAAGTGAAAGAATGAGGCTTAATTTTCTGATCATTTGGTTCCTACATATATCGAACTAATTCCAAACGTTAAAATGCTTTGTTTGGTACTTTTAAAGCCAACTTTTTCCATCAGACTGGTAAAATCTTCTCCGTCAGGAAAAGCTGCTACCGATTCTGGCAAATAGGTATAAGCTCTGTGGTCTTTAGAAAATAGTTTTCCAAAGAAAGGCGTTACCTGTTTAAAATAAAAACTATACAATTGTTTTACCGGAAAAATCTTTGGTTTCGAAAATTCCAGTATCACCATTTTCCCATTGGGCTTTAATACCCTGTACATATCGGTTAATCCTTTTTCGAGGTTTTCGAAATTACGCACACCATAGGCGCAGGTAATCGCATCAAAAGTATCATTTTCGAAATGCAGACCTTCAGAATCGCCTACCTGAACGGCAAAAACTTCATTTAAACTACGCTCGTTAATTTTCTTCTTGGCTACTTCTAACATACCTTCAGAAATATCAACACCAATTACCTTTTCGGGATGAAGCTTTTTAATGGCTTCAAAGGCAAAATCGCCGGTTCCTGTAGCCACATCAAGCAAAGTTCTCGGGTGGATGGAAACCAGTTCTTTAATGGCTTTCTTACGCCATAATACATCTATCCCTAGAGAAAGAAAATGGTTTAAAAAATCGTAAGTACCCGAAATGTTATTAAACATGGTTGCAACCTGCTCCTTTTTAGTTGCATCTTCTACTTGGTATGGGGTGATATTCTGATTCATGATATGGGGCAAAGATAGATAAAAGTCGGGAGTCTTTAGTCCGGAGTCCGAAGTCTTTGGCGCAAAGTATTCAGCGCAGTGTCAAAAATCATATTTAAAAATTATCAATTTGAACTTCCGACTTCCGACTTCCGACTTCGGACTCAAAACCCTACCTTTGCATTATGATTATCAAAACGGCAACATTTGTTTGCAGCAACACCCAGATTTCGGCACTACCAGCACCAACTATGCCCGAATATGCATTTATTGGCCGCTCTAACGTGGGTAAATCTTCATTAATCAACATGTTGGTTAATCAACATGGATTAGCCAAAACCTCTCAACGCCCGGGAAAAACGCAGTTAATTAATCACTTTCTGATTAACGAAGCCTGGTACATTGTCGATTTACCGGGGTATGGCTATGCCAAGGTTTCTAAAACCAGCAGAGAGAAATGGGAGAAATTTATCCGCGCCTATATAACCAAAAGAGAAAGTTTACAATGCGTTTTTGTTTTGATAGACAGCCGGTTAGAGCCACAGGGAATTGATATAGAATTTTGCTATTGGTTAGGTGAAAAACAGATACCTTTTTCGCTAATTTTTACCAAGGCTGATAAACAGGGCATGACAACCACCCAGAAAAATGTAGCTGCCTTTAAGAAAAAATTAGGTGAGTTTTTCGAAGAGATCCCTGCCACCTTTATTTCCTCTGCCGAAAAAGGAACAGGAAAAGATGAAGTGCTGAATTTCATTTATGAGGTGAATAAAGATTTTGTTGTGCCAACGGATTATAAGAAGTTTTAAATGGTTTTCGGTTCGCGGTGCACAATTTTCAGTTTAACATTAAAAATCTGTGTAATCAAATAATCTGTGTAATCATCCCCTGCGGGAAATTAATCAGTTCTAAAAAAAAAATGAAAAAATACTTTTCACTCGTATTATTCGCCCACTCTGTTTTTGCGCTACCATTTGCCATGATTGGTTTCTTTTTGGGCGTAACTACAACAGAAAACCCATTTTCCTGGTATAAACTGATTTTAGTTTTGCTTTGTATGGTTTTTGCCAGAAACTCGGCTATGGCTTTTAACCGGTATCTGGACAGAAATATTGATGCAAAAAATCCACGCACCAAAATGCGCGATATCCCTGCGGGTAAAGTTTCGGCAAACGAAGCGCTGATTTTCGTAATCGCCAATTGTGTACTTTTCGCCATTACCACTTACTTTATCAATCCGCTTTGTTTCTATCTGTCGCCAGTAGCTTTGTTTGTAGTTTTGTTTTATAGCTACACCAAAAGATTTACGGCGCTTTGTCATTTGGTATTGGGCTTAGGCCTGGCGCTTGCTCCTATCGGCGCTTACATTGCCGTAACCGGACATTTTGCCT
This sequence comes from Pedobacter borealis DSM 19626, assembly GCF_000708285.2. Classification (GTDB taxonomy): domain Bacteria; phylum Bacteroidota; class Bacteroidia; order Sphingobacteriales; family Sphingobacteriaceae; genus Pedobacter; species Pedobacter borealis. Next base: position 84,290 of record NZ_JAUG01000001.1, on the reverse strand, counting down.
TGGTTCCTGTGCTTTACTCCTTAACCGTATTGTTCTGGGTAAGTGGATTTGATATTATATACGCATTACAGGACGAAGAATTTGACCGGGAAGAGAAATTACATTCCATCCCATCGGCACTTGGCATTAAAAATGCTTTGAATGTTTCGGTGCTGTTGCATATACTCTCTGCTACCTGTGTTATTTTGCCTGTGTTTTTTACCTCCTTTAGCTGGGTTTATTACGTAGGTATTGTGTTTTTCTGTTCGATGTTGATTTATCAGCACTTACTGGTAAAACCAAATGATATCAGCAAAGTGAACAGGGCGTTTCAAACCTTAAATGGTTATGCATCGGTAGTATTTGCGATATGCTTTTTAATAGATGCGTATTTGAGACATAAATAAAAATGAACGAATGATTGAATTTTGAATGAGAGCATATAACATTGCGCCGTAAGCCATTCACTCCTTCAATCATTCTCTAATTCAATAATTGACCATTATGATAACTAAGAAACCTAGAACATACATTCCACAGGAACTAAACATTACCTGGGAAAATTTAGAACCACTTTTTACCGAACTGCAAAACCGCGAAATAACCAGCACCGCTGGGTTAGAACACTGGTTAAAAGACCGTTCGGAGCTTGAAGCTGCTTTAGAAGAAGATTTTGCCTGGAGGTATATTAAAATGAGTTGCGATACCGCAAATGAAGAATTGGTTAAAAAATTTCAATATTTTGCAACTGAAATAGAGCCGAAAATTTCTCCATTCGCCAACGAATTGAACAAAAAATTTGTCGAAAGTCCTTTTATGAATGACCTGGACAAAGAAAAATATTTCGTTTACAGTCGTGCGATAAAAAAAGCATTAGCGCTTTACCGCGATGAAAATATTGAGCTGTTTACCGAATTACAGGTGAAACAACAAAAATACCAGAGCATTACAGGCGCCATGAGTGTTGAGCTAAATGGTCAGGAATATACTTTGGAGCAAGCCTCGATTTTTATCAAAGATTTAAACCGCGAGGTACGCGAAAATGCATGGAAAACGATTCAACAACGCCGCTTAATTGATAAAGATGATTTAAACGTGTTGTTTGATGAGCTGATTAAACTGCGTAATCAGGTTGCCTTAAATGCGGGTTTTGAGAATTACCGCGATTACATGTTCCAGGCTTTGGGCCGTTTCGATTATACCCCACAAGACTGTTATGATTTTGCCAATGCTATTGAAAAAGAAATCGTACCGATTTTAAAAGAGCAGGCCGAAAAACGCCGGGAAGCTTTAGGACTAGAAGTATTAAGGCCTTGGGATTTAGAAGTAAGCATTAGTGGCAAACCAGCTTTGAAACCTTTTAACAACGGCGAAGAACTGATTGATAAAAGTATTGCCTGCTTTAATGCCATTGATGAAAAATTGGGCTCAAAATTGGCAACCATGAAAGCCAATAACCTTTTTGATGTAGAGAGCAGAAAGGGTAAAGCGCCAGGTGGTTACAATTACCCATTGGCTGAAACAGGAGCCCCGTTTATCTTCATGAATTCGGCAAATTCGTTGCGCGATTTAACCACAATGGTTCACGAAGGCGGCCATGCGGTACATACTTTTTTAACCGCAGATTTAGAATTAAACGACTTTAAACATTGCCCTTCTGAAGTTGCTGAACTCGCATCTATGAGTATGGAGCTCATCTCTATGGATAACTGGGATGTTTATTTCGACAACGAAGAAGATTTAAACCGTGCTAAAAAAGAACAGTTGGCTGATGTTTTGAAAACTTTACCGTGGGTTGCTGTAATTGATCAGTTTCAACACTGGATTTACACCAACCCAAACCATACTGCGGCTGACCGTGAAGAAACTTTTAAGCAGATTTTTAACCGTTTTGGCGCTGGTTTTGCCGATTGGAAAGATTTAGAACAACAATTTGGAAATGGCTGGCAAAAACAACTGCATTTATTCGAAGTTCCGTTTTACTATATTGAGTATGCAATTGCCCAGTTAGGTGCCATTGCGGTTTGGAAAAACTATAAAGAAAATCCAGAAAAGGCTTTAAATCAATACTTAGCGGCACTTTCATTAGGTTATACTAAGCCAATGAACGAAATATATGAAACAGCAGGAATCAAATTTGATTTCAGCGCAGAATATGTAAAAGAACTGGCAAGTTTTGTAAAAACAGAACTGGAGAAACTGGGATAAGGAAAGGTGGAAGGTTGTGAGGTGGAAGGTAGAAGACTTTATCCCCTTAAAGTGATAAATTAAAGGTCGTGGCTTTTTGCCACGACTTTTTTGTTTTGTTGAACCACGGATAAAAAGGATGAGCACAGATCAATACTAGTTCTGGTCTTAGCATCTCGCTAAGACAGAAGTTTAATTCTTTTTTTACGGCATGGACGTTGTAAAGGCACTTCGACTCCGCTCAGCGTGACAAAACGAAGGAGAATTATCAACTGGCCTTAGCATATTGCTAAGCATTTTTTGCCACGGAAACACAGCGGGCACGGAAACTAAGCAAAAATCCAGAACCTCAACGTACTAACATGTTTTTCGGTAAGCATATCCATTGTTTTATCTGCTGTACCCTGGTTAATAGACCTGATGGAAGTGAAAATCCCTTTTGGGTATTGGATACATTATTTTTACCAACTTTTTCCCAAAAAGGATTGTAACAAACAGCAGGACAGAACCCCACCCATTTGTTGCAGGCTTTGCTCTTCAAAAAAAATCATTTCTAATTACTACCGCAGTAACTATTTAGGCTTCATCCTTCTTTCTAATCCTAAGAATCACAAACATTACCAGAACCGACAACAGGATCATGATCAGATAACTGTAACTGAGGTTACGCTCATCTTTAGCAGGGATCAGGTTTACAATGCCATAACTCAAAAAAGAAACAATAACATAGGTAATCCCTCCGGTTAAGCCACCTGCAATTCCTGCATTTTTAGGGAATTTGCTCAGGCAAAAAGTGAAGTAATTATTGAAGGTGAAGCCTGCTCCTACATGGATTAAAAAGGCAAATAAAATTAAAGACCAGAGATTAGAAACAAAATTTAAGCTTATAATCATCAGAACTACAAACGCTACCTGAAACAGCGAGTTGATCATTAATCTTTTAAAGAAGGGCCTATTAATGGTGGCCTTGCCGATAAAGCCCCCTACCATCCAGGCGAAACCTAAAAACAGGGAACTATAACCGGCAATAACCGGAGAAAATTTAAAATGGTGCTCGATGATAAATGGTCCAGTCATGTTGTAAACCATTACCATACAATAAGCTAAACCCAACATCACGATACCCAAGGTAAAGCTTGTTGTTTTAATCATTTCGATATAAATACCTGTTATATTTTTCAGTTGAAAATCGGTAAAATGCTTTAAGGTTTCGCCACTGAACAATAACTCGAGCACCGCAAAAACAAGTGCAAAACCGGCCAAGAAATAGAAATTAGATTCCCAGCCAAATACTGTTTGCAGATAACCACCAATAAAAGGTGCTACAATGGGTCCGGTAGACCAGATGATGGAAAACAAACTCAGGTAATGTTTTAGCTGATCGCCCTCAAAAAGATCGACGAAGTATGCTCTTTTTGCCACTACAATTGCACCTACAGTAAGCCCATGGATAATGCGCATTAAATAAATAAGGTAAATGTTATGGGTAGTTGCAATGATTATACTTGCCGCCGCGAAAATTAATAAGGCGTATAAACAGATTTTATATCTGCCAAAACTATCGAGCACACTACCGATAAAAAGTTGTGCAACCCCATAGCTAATTAGAAAAATGCTGAGTGTAAGTTGAACCTGAACATTGCTCACCTGCATTTCGCCAGCCATGGTAGGTAATGAGGGGATATAAATATCGGTAGCAAAACCCGACAATGGAATTAAGGCAAAGGCCAGTAGAGTAGCCAAACCCTGGTGACGTTCTTTTATATATTTTATTTGTGCTATATCTGCATTCATATTGGTACTGTAATAGTATATAAATATTCCAATCAAACATATATTTAAGTACTCTTATTTATCTGATTGATTATCGATAGCAAAATTAACTGTTTCACTTACCCTAAAATTATGCGAATCAAACAAAGGATTATTCAAGCCAAATAATTGCTTTTTTTTACTTTAATCTAATAATTGCCATTCTTTTCGTTGGCATTTTGCCTACTAGAGTGTGGTGTATTAAAAATTATATCCTGCTTTAAACGTTTTTAACCAAACTTTTTATAAGTTTGAGGAAACAAGCAAACAAAAGATGTTCGAAAAGCTATTCAGAAAGAAATCTATTTCCAAGATATTACAAGATGCGGCAAAAGGCTATGGCGACCATGAAAATACACTACATAAAACACTCGGTGTTCGCGATTTAACAGCTTTTGGAATTGCAGCGATTATTGGAGCAGGAATTTTTAGTACGATTGGCAAGGCAAGTGCAGATGGTGGCCCGGCGGTAATCTTTTTATTTATTTTTACGGCAGTAGCCTGTAGTTTTGCGGCCTTTGCTTACGCAGAGTTTGCTTCAATGGTACCTGTTTCGGGTAGTGCCTATACTTATTCTTATGTAGCTTTCGGCGAACTGGTTGCCTGGATTATCGGTTGGTCGCTCATTATGGAATATTCCATCGGTAATATTACGGTAGCCATATCCTGGTCTGATTACTTTACAGGACTACTCTCTACCATCAAAATACCTCCCCTCGGCATAGAGGGCATCCATGTACCCGACTGGATGACAATGGACTATTTAAGTGCCTATAACGGGCATAAACATGCTGAAGCGCTTCTGGCGGCTGGTAAAAACCTGGCAGATTTAGATTCGGCTACAGCCTTGGCCAATAACGCATGGCTTACCGCCCCAACAATCGGTAGTTTTCATCTTGTTGCAGATATTCCTGCTTTAGGTATTATCATTTTAATTACCTGGTTAATTTACCGCGGTATGAAAGAAAGTCGCAATGCCAGTAATGCGATGGTGGTGGTTAAACTTGCGGTAATTCTTTTGGTATTAGCGGTAGGTATATTTTATGTAGACACAAAAAACTGGGATCCATTTGCTCCGAACGGTGTTTCAGGAGTTTTAAAGGGAGTTTCGGCAGTATTTTTTGCTTATATCGGTTTCGATGCCATTTCTACAACGGCCGAAGAATGTAAAAATCCACAACGCGATTTACCGCGCGGAATGATGTGGGCGATTATTATATGTACTATCCTTTATGTGGCTATTGCACTGGTTTTAACTGGTATTGTTAAATCAGATACCTTAGCCGTTGGCGATCCGTTGGCATTCGTTTTTGATCAGATTAACTTAAAATTAATGAGCGGTATTATTGCCGTAAGTGCGGTATTTGCCATGGCCAGCGTGCTTTTGGTTTTCCAAATGGGTCAACCCCGTATCTGGATGAGCATGAGCAGAGATGGCTTATTACCAAAATCTTTTTCGAAAATTCACCCTAAATACAAAACACCTTCGTTTGCAACCATTGTGGTAGGATTTGTTGTAGCTGTACCATCGTTGTTTATGAATCTTACTATCGTTACCGATCTTTGTTCTATCGGAACACTTTTCGCTTTCGTACTGGTTTGCGCAGGGGTTTTAGTGTTACAGAACAGGCCTGATGTACAGCGTGGAAAATTCAAGATACCTTATGTAAACAGTAAGTTTATTGTACCTATTGTTTTAATTGCGACTATAATTTTTGCATTCACAAAATATGGGAAAGAAACAAAAGCTTTCTTTTTCAATTCCCCTAAAACAATCCAAACGGTAACTTTTGTTACTTCTTTAAGTGGCGATGAACTTAAAATTGTTAAAGAGGAAATTGTTAAAAATGCCTCGCCACAAATTGTATTGGCCGAAAAAGTAGATGCAGAATCTTATTTAAGTGCATTACCGGCCGATCGTTACGAACAGTTTATTTCAGCCTCAAAAGTACCCGTAGAAAAGAAATACGAAAGCGGTTGGGGGTTGTTTAAACACAAAATTCCCATGTGGATTTTCTTGATCATCTGTGTGGTCATCACCTACTATTGCATTACCAAAAACTTGTCGTTAATTCCGGTTTTAGGATTGATCAGCTGTTTGTATATGATGTGCGAACTTGGTATTTCGAACTGGATCGGCTTCGGCATCTGGCTGGTAATTGGCCTCGTGGTTTATTTTGCCTATGGTTACAGGCATAGTAAACTGGCAAATCCGGAGGCTTAGGTTATTAATGAATGATATGACAATTTTTGAGAAAATAGAGAAACATCAGACACAGAAAAACTATGTCAAAATTAAAAGAGACGTTGGTAACAAATCTTATGTGCTTTCTCATGGTTATATCTTAGATCACTCATTTGATTTTGTTCTCCTTAAAGAGAACGATGATTTTCTATTTAAAGGATTTACTATTTTTCCAACATCTTCTATTACCAAGATCAGACACAACGACTATGATCAATTTTTCGATTCCATAATGGAACAGGAGGGCCAGAAAAAGCTGATCGAAATGCCTTACCAAATTGATTTAGAAAGCTGGGAAACCATTTTCAATTCTATAAAAAGCATAAACTTAAAATGTGCTGTAGAAAACGAAAACAATGATCGCTTCTTTTTTAAAATCGGAGAGATTGTGAAAGTGAAAAGAAGAAGTTTAAAAATTCTAAACTTCGATCCTGCAGGTTTCATAGATGATGAACCAACAAAGATAAAGTATAAAGAAATTTCTGCTATAGGCTTTGATGATAATTATACCAATACAATCAGTAAGTACTTAAGGGCAAAGCAGTAGATTATTACTTACTTGGTCATGCTGAATTTATTTCAGTATCTTCCAATTCTTTCGGCCAGTGAGACACCAATCGATAGCCTTGGCATGGCAATGCTTCTATTGGTAGATACTCACTAACCCACAAATCCCCACCTTTTAAAACAAAAAGCCCCTCAGTTCTATCGGTTGGTGTCTCACCGACCGAAGCCTACTACAGCATATTATCTTTTTTCGTATCTTGAGTTAAAATTGTCCCTACAATTTAAATTTTAAACTATGCATATCTTCCATAAAAGACAGGGACAAATGGATTACAATTATCCATATTTCTATACAGATACCATCTGTGACTTTGCACATTTATTAAATGATGATAACTTAAAAATGATCATCATAAATTCACTAAAATTTCTGGTCAATCAAAAACTTATTGAAGTATATGGCTATGTGATTATGCCAAACCACATTCATTTAATCTGGAATATGTTGAAATTAAACGGAAAGGAGGCTCCTGCAGCCAGCTTTACCAAATTTACAGCACACGAGTTCAGGAGGTACTTGTTAGTTAATAACCCTCCACTTATAAACCGATACCGTTCACAAAAGAATGATAGAATATTTCAGTTTTGGAAAAGAGATCCACTGGCCATCCCTTTGAGCAAAGAAGATACCCTGATACAAAAACTCGATTATATACACGATAATCCAACTAGAGAAAAATGGAATCTATGTACTCAACCAGAAGATTATAAATGGAGTAGCGCAATTTTTTACGAAACAGGGATTGATGAATTCGGGATTCTTACACATTTCAGAGATTAAATGTTTCGGTCGGTGAGACACCAACCGATAGCCCTTGAGTGGTAAGACCCTGAAACAAGTTCAGGGTGACGATCTCGCAAATGTCCTTCTAACAAAAAATCCCCATTCTTTAACAGAAAGAGGATTCAATTTATTTCTTCTTTATAAAGGCCAGCGCGGTAATCATTACCAGCCCCAATCCAGATGCTATCATATAATTATTTGCATGATCGAAATGGTATAGTTTAGCTATGGGGCCAACTATAAACAAACTGATGCCCAATATTAAAATTGCAGTTCTCATCAGTTAAACCGGCAACCTGTTCAATTCAATATCATCTGGTGTAACGAAAATCAACGGAACTTTCTCTACATCAACATAACTGCTATCCAAGCCAAAACTCCGCTCTTCTGATAAACTTAATTTTTTAAGGATAAAGTAATAATCCATAATCTGTCTTTCATAGAAACTTAACTTGGTAAACTTAGATAAATGTTTTTCTAAAAGAACAAACCTGAAATCGCCAGCAATTTTATGCTTGTTTAACGAAGTGTACTGACTGGTAATATCGATTTCTCCATTTTTCACCAACTCTTCAACCACTTTACGATACAATAAGTTTACACGTTGCTCAATCCTGAAACCTAATCTAAAATCAATCCTGATCAGTTTTCCCGGGATCAGGAATTCAACTTTATAATCTAAGGTATAAGGCTCGTCCATTACATCAACATGTACCAACCAGTACACATCGGCACGTTTTGGTTCCTTTTGTATAATGGAATAGATTATTTTTGATTCAATCTCCGTTTTAAAGTTCGCACTGGTTAAATAAACCAGCTGAGACGAGTATTTCGGAACCGATTCATCTCCGCTCAGCTCGGTTAAAATCTCATAATAATCCTCAATTTCGACATATTTAACAAAGCGGTTTTTGATTTTGCGGGCTACAAACCAACTCCACATCACAGTAAACAATAACGAACCAATTAATACGGTTACCCAACCACCATGTAAGAATTTGGTTAAATTACTGATCAAAAATGTTCCTTCAATAATTACATAGGTAAAAAAGAATATCGCAACTAAATATTTCGGGAAACGTCTGCTTATCAAATAAAAACTAACCAGAATGGTAGTCATTAACATGGCTATGGTGATCGATAAACCATATGCCGCATCCATTTTCTCTGCTTTTTGAAACAACAGTACAATACCACAGCAACCAATCCATAACATCCAGTTAATAGAGGGAACGTATAACTGGCCTTTAGAAACCGATGGGTAAACAATTTTAATTTTAGGCCAAAGGTTTAAACGTACTGCTTCAGCAATTAAGGTAAAAGATCCACTAATTAAAGCCTGACTCGCAATTACTGCCGCCATAGTGGCCAGTATAACCATCGGAATCTGAAACTGATCAGGAACAATCTGAAAAAATGGATTCATTTTAGCGCCAGGAACATAACTCCCACTGTTCTGCAAAATCCAAACGCCTTGCCCTAAATAGTTTAGAATAAGGGTTAATTTCACAAAAATCCAACTGATTCTGATGTTATTTCTACCGCAGTGGCCTAAGTCTGAATATAAGGCCTCAGCCCCTGTTGTACATAAAAATACACCGCCGAGAATTAAAAACGCTAGTTTATTGGTAACCAGTAAATGAATGGCGTAATAAGGGTTAAATGCCTTTAGGATCGTAAAATCTTTAACAATAAAAAACATACCCAAAACACCCAAAACAGCAAACCAAACAAACATTACGGGCCCAAAAAGCTTTCCAACCAAATTGGTTCCAAACTGCTGGATAATAAACAGAACCGTTAAAATGCTTAATACAATGGGGATAACCGGCACATCGAACTTACTGGTTAAACCTTCAATTGCTGAGGTAACCGTAATACTTGGTGTAATAATTCCATCGGCGAGTAATGCGCAACCTCCTACCACAGCCGGAACCACCAGCCACTTCGCCTTTTTCCGAACCAAAGAAAATAAAGAGAAAATACCACCCTCACCTTTATTGTCGGCCCTTAAGGTAATAATAACATATTTAATGGTGGTTTGTAGTGTTAGCGTCCAAATGATGCAAGAAAGTACACCAAGAACATTTGTGGGATTTATATCCTGTTTACCGCCTAAAATGGTTGTAAAAATTGCATTTAAGGTATATAATGGAGATGTACCAATGTCACCGAACACAATTCCTAAACTTATTAGAACCCCGCCGGCGGTTAACGCGTTGACATTTTTATGATTTGACACTTCGTTGATTATTTTTTGCGAGCAAAAGTAAACTAACTATAACAATTTAACAACCAAATTATTGTGTATTTTTAACACTATGAAATTTAAATTTTATTGTTAAATTGTGTTAAATTATGGGTTTTAAACAAAATGTTTAATTTCTTTGTTTTAAATTAATACATTTGCTATACCAATTTGATGAAACTCTACGCTAAGATAACGTTCCTCACAAAACTTGCATGCACATTGTGCATTGTCTTACTGTGCGGCGTAAATTCTTGGGCACAACAAGGTGATAGTATTCGCATTAGCTTAAAAAACAGAACAAAAAAAGTAAGCAGAATTCCTGAAATCAAAGCCAACATTACGCCTTACAAACCACTGTATATGACAGTTGGTGGCTCTGGAATGTTCAATACTTACTCCACAACTCCAAAAAATACAACGGTTGTAGCAAAAGATAAATTGTTAACCATCGTAAAAATATATCCAAATCCTGTAGAAGATCAATTAAATATTATCTTATCTATCGGAAAAGATGGCACACAGACTACAATCAAAATCATCGATTTATTGGGAAATGAAGTGGCAACACTTTCAAATGAACGCCTAAATGCTGGCGAGCAGACCAAAAGCTTCGTCATTCCAAACAGGATTAATCCTGGTATTTACTTTTTGAGGGTTATTGCCGGTTCCGAAAGCCAGGTAAAACGGATCTCGGTTTTATAACACCATTTTCTTTTCTATTTTTGATTGATGTGGATTTAATTCCCGTCTATTTTATCATATTTCATAGTCTTAAGAATGAAAATCATCGCCATTGGCCGAAATTATGCCGAACATGCAAAAGAACTGAACAATCCGGTTCCAACTATACCCGTAATTTTTCTGAAACCTGATACAGCTGTTTTAAAAGACAATAAACCTTTTTACCTGCCTGATTTTTCTGATGATGTACATTACGAATTAGAAGTGGTATTAAAAATCTGTAAAGAAGGAAAACATATCGCAGAAAAATTCGCCGCTAATTATTATGATGAAGTGGGGTTAGGCATCGATTTTACCGCCCGTGATATCCAGAGCAAACATAAAGAAAAAGGATTGCCATGGGAGCTTGCCAAAGCTTTTGATCACTCGGCACCTATCAGTATCTTCCATCCTAAAAGTGATTTTGAGGATCTTTACAACTTAAATTTTGAGTTGAAGGTAAATGGAGAAAGCCGCCAGATAGGCCATACTAAAGATTTGTTATTCTCGTTCGAGAAGATAATCAGCTTTGTTTCTCAATATATTACTTTAAAAAAAGGCGATTTAATTTTTACCGGAACACCGCAGGGCGTCGGAAAAATAAATAAAGGCGATAAATTGGAAGCCTGGTTAGAAGGAAAGCAACTTTTAAATTTTGATGTAAAGTAACGAATGATTAAAAACCCGATCCAGTACAAGTTAAAATTTTTAGTTTCAATTTGCCTTTTATTTGCTTCAACTTTTATTCAGGCGCAACAGATTTATAGTACGAATAAATACCCGATTACCGATTTCAGACAACCTTTGGATATTAGCCCTCCTGCCCTTGCAGGTTCTTTTGGTGAAATCCGCGGCAATCACTTTCATTCTGGAATTGATTTCAGAACCAACCAACGCGAAGGTTACCCGGTTTATGCCGTTGCAGATGGATATATTTCGAGGTTAAGGGTTCAGAACAGTGGTTTCGGACAGGCACTGTACATCAACCACCCTAATGGTTTCACTACTGTATATGGCCACCTTCAACGGTTTGCTCCCAAAATTGCAACCATTGTTAAAAACCTTGAATACGAAAAAAAATCATTTGAGATTGATGAGTTCCCCGATGCCACATTAATTCCGGTACATAAAGGCGAGATTATTGCCTGGTCTGGTAACCGTGGTAGTTCGGGCGGTCCGCATCTGCATTTCGAAATCAGAGATACCAAAACAGAAGAAACCATAAACCCGCAATTTTTCGGAATCATCATACCCGATAACATTCCACCTGTTATTCATGGTTTGTATGTATACCGTTTAAATGGCAAAACCTTTAACGAAAATACACCTAAACAAGCCATCGGCATTAGTGGAGCAAATGGCAATTATAAAACCACTGCCCCCATCAGTTTAACCGGTGAGGTTGGCTTTGGCATCGTGGTAACCGATCGGCACAATGGTTTATCGGGCACCAACGGGGTATATTCGATCCAACTGGAGGTTGATGGGAAGAAAATATATACTTCTGCCCTTGAACGCTTTGCGTTTGAAGACAGTAAGGCCATCAACTCGCACATCGATTACCCAACTTATTTAAATACCAAAAGAAGTATTCAGAAAAGTTTTGTCGAACCCGGCAATCCTTTAAAAATTTATAGTGGTTTGGTAAACAGTGGCAGGATTAATTTCAACGATGCTGCCTCGCATCAGTTGCGCTACATCATAACCGATTCGAAAGGAAACTCTTCTGTTCTGCCTTTTACTGTGAATGCAGGTTCAGCTCCGGTTACAGCTCCGGTTATTCCCACTGGAATAGTTTATCCATATAATAAGGTAAATGAGTTTAATACCGATGATATTAAAGTGGTTTTCCCACTCGGGACATTGTACAGCGATTTAAATTTCACTTATAAAAAGTTGCCTAAACCAACGGGAAATGCATGGTCGGCTTTACATCAGATTCATAATAAGTACACGCCGCTGCATATCGGTTTCGATATCTCAATCAAGGCTTATAATCTTCCCGAAAACTTAAGAAGCAAAGCCCTAATTGTAAATAACAACGGTACATCTCAGGGCGGGTTTTTCAAAAATGGCTATGTTAAGGCTACTCCAAAAAACTTTGGCAGTTTTTATATCGCAATTGACACCCTTGCACCAAGGATCGTACCTGTAAATATTGCTGAAGGGAAAAACATGGCGGGTTTATCTAAAATATTTTTCAGGATCAGCGATAATCTATCCGGAATAAAAAGTTTTAATGGCTATATCGACGGCAAATGGGCGTTGATGGAATTCGATGCTAAAACAGCTACACTTTGGCATAGCTTTGACGAAAGAACAACTTCCGGAAAGCATACATTGGAATTAATAGTAATGGATATGAAAGAAAACACCAGAAAATACACAGTAACATTCTTTAAATAGGAACAATATTTTAAGAATTTACAGATTTCATAAGCATTTCCGCATCAATATCAATCATTTATACTATTAAATGTCATCTTTTAACATAAATTGAACAGTATAATAAGTTAAACTGTTTAAATTGCATGCACTATTAATCATTCAATCATTATAACATTCAAAATTCAATCATTATAAATATGGCAGCGTTAAAAGAAGGTGATCAGGCACCGGCAATTACATCAAAAGATCAAAACGGCATTGAAGTTTCTTTAAGTGATTATCAAGGCAAAACGGTTGTTCTGTATTTTTACCCTAAAGATGATACACCAGGCTGTACCGCCGAAGCTTGCGATTTCAGGGATAACTACCAGGGCTTACAAGCAAAAGGCATTGTGGTTTTAGGGGTTAGCGTTGATGACGAAAAATCGCACCAAAAGTTTGTTACCAAGCATAATTTACCATTTACCCTGCTTGCAGATACCGACCAGAAAATCGTAAACGACTACGGTGTTTGGGCAGAAAAAAATATGTACGGCAAAAAATACATGGGTACGGTACGTACCACTTTCATTATAGATGGTGATGGAAAAATTACCCATATCATCAAGAAAGTTGACACAAAAAACTCAACGCAACAAGTACTCGATTTAATCAATAACTAATTATGATATAGCGGGTAAAATATTACCTTTGCTATGTAACAACAACCTCTTATTTAATGAAACATACAATTAAAGATCTAGAAGATATTGCCTCTCAAATTAGAAGAGATATCGTAAGAATGGTTCACGGATGTCAATCTGGCCACCCAGGCGCTTCGCTTGGATGTACAGATTTTTTTACTGCTTTATATTTTGAAGTTTTGAACCACAAAACAGATTTCACAATGGAAGGCGCTGGCGAAGATCTTTTCTTCCTTTCGAACGGACACATTTCTCCGGTATGGTACAGTACATTAGCTCATGCTGGTTATTTCGATAAAAGTGAACTGGCAACTTTCCGTAAACTAGATTCTAGATTACAAGGTCACCCAACCACCCACGAACATTTACCGGGTATCCGTATTGCTTCGGGCTCGTTAGGTCAGGGCTTATCAGTTGCTATTGGTGCAGCGTTGGCTAAAAGGTTAAACGGAGATAAATCTATCATTTTTGCCTTATTAGGTGATGGAGAATTACAGGAAGGACAAAACTGGGAAGCAGCAATGTTCGCCCCTTTTAATAAAGTAGATCATTTAATTGCATCTGTTGATTATAACGGACAGCAAATTGACGGGCCAACAAACAAAGTACTTGCCTTGGATGATTTACAAGCTAAATTCGAAGCTTTTGGCTGGCACGTAATCAATACCGATGGTAACGATATGCAAGCAATCGTTGAAGGCTTACATTATGCTAAAACTCTAACCGGAAAAGGTAAACCAATTCTAAATTTAATGAGTACTCAAATGGGTGCTGGTGTAGATTATATGATGGGCACACATAAATGGCATGGTACTGCGCCTAATGATGAGCAGTTGGCAGCAGCGTTAGCGCAATTACCAGAAACTTTAGGGGATTACTAACCCCCTGCCCCCTGAAGGGGGAGTAAATAACTTTTAATTTTAACTACAAATAAAGCCCCTTTAGGGGTTTGGGGTATGAAAAAATATACATATACAGAAAAAAAAGATACACGTTCGGGTTTTGGAGCTGGTTTACATGAGGCTGGAAAGAAAAACGAAAATGTAGTTGCCTTATGTGCCGATTTAGTTGGATCACTTAAAATGGATGCTTTTATTAAAGATTTTCCTGAGCGTTTTACACAGGTTGGTATTGCAGAAGCAAACATGATCGGTATTGCAGCAGGCATGACTATTGGTGGTAAAATTCCTTTTACAGGTACTTTTGCCAACTTTTCTACAGGCCGCGTTTACGACCAGATCCGCCAATCAGTAGCTTATTCTAATAAAAACGTTAAAATCTGTGCATCTCACGCGGGTTTAACCTTAGGCGAAGATGGTGCAACCCACCAAATTTTAGAAGATATAGGTTTAATGAAAATGTTGCCAGGAATGGTAGTCATCAATCCTTGCGATTACAACCAGACTAAAGCAGCAACTATGGCCATTGCAGAATACGAAGGCCCGGTTTATTTACGTTTTGGCCGTCCGGTAATTCCTGTATTTACAGATCCGGATCAAAAATTTGAGATCGGTAAAGCATGGATGGTTAACGAAGGGACAGATGTTACCATTATCGCTACAGGCCATATGGTTTGGAAAGCAATCGAAGCTGGTGAGAAATTAGCTGAATTGGGTATCGATGCTGAAATTATCAATATCCACACCATTAAACCTTTAGATGACGAAGCCATCTTAAAATCAGTTAAAAAAACTGGTTGTGTGGTTACCTGCGAAGAGCATAATAAATTTGGTGGCTTAGGCGAAAGTGTAGCGCGTTTGTTAACTACAGAATTGCCAACACCACAAGAGTTTGTAGCCACTAACGATACTTTTGGCGAAAGCGGAACACCAGATCAATTAATGTCTAAATATGGCTTAGATGCTGTAAACATTGTTGAAGCTGTTCAAAAAGTAATTGGCAGAAAAAAATAAAATTTAAAATTTAACCACAAAGACACCAAAAACACCAAGCATAACCAAACCTTTGTGGACTTAGTGTCTTTGTGGTTTTATAATTATCATAAATGAAACAAGTTGAAGATTCAGAAATTCTTGCCATGTTCGCTGTTGAGCGTACGCGTAATGAAGCCTTTAACCTGTTGCTGAAAAAATATCAGCAAAAAATATACTGGCACATTCGCAGGCTGGTTTTAAACCACGATGATTGCGACGATCTTTTACAAGAAGTATTTGTTAAAGTCTGGAAAAACCTTGATAAATTTAGAAGCGATTCTCAGCTTTATACCTGGATTTACCGTATTGCCACCAACGAATCCATCACTTTCTTAAACAAGCAAAAACAGCGGAACAATACACCTTTAGATGAAGTATCATCCGAGCTTGCCGATAACTTAGTTGCCTCATCTTATTTTAACGGCGATAAACTTGAGCTTAAACTGCAAAAAGCAATCCTTACCCTGCCTGAAAAACAACGGATTATCTTCAACATGAAATATTTCGACGATATGAAATATGAAGAGATTTCGGAAGTTTTAGGTACCTCCGTAGGGGCTTTAAAAGCATCATTTCACATCGCTGCAAAAAAAATTGAAGCTTTTATTACAAATGATGAAGTAGACTATTAAACCTTTTCACTTTAATTGTATCATATATCTGTGATGAACGAAAATATAGAAAATAACGACTGGATGAACGAAGCCCCTGCACTTGCGGCAATGGGGAAACGCAATCCTTTCTCCGTTCCTGATGGATATTTCGAAAATTGTGATGAGGACATTTTTTCTGCTGTCTTTTTAGATGGGTTGAAACAGAAAACCAGTAACAATAATTTTGAAGTTCCGCAGAATTATTTTGAAGATCTAACGGAACGCATACAAACCCGAATTGCCCTGTCTGAAATGCCTAAGGCAGAACAGTCCTTTGCAGTACCTGAAAATTATTTCGATACGCTGCAACGTAGAATTACTGACAGGATTGTAGCATCGGAGCCTAAAAGGGAGGCTAAAGTTATTCCTTTATGGAGGCGCAACATTGTTAAATACGCAAGCGCGGCCTGTTTCTTATTAATGGCTTCGTTTGGTGTTTATTTTTACCAGAACGGCTCAACTACTGCGATTCAGCAGCTACAATCTGCAGAAGCAATAAACGAGCAGCTATTATATGACATTGATGAAAGTACGATCATCGATCATTTAGAAGCGCAAAACACTACATCATCTCATATAAAAACTACTTCTGCTTCAGATACAGAAATGGAAAACTACATCTTGAGTAATTTCTCGTCAAGTGATTTATCTCAGGAACTAAATAATTAATGGAACCATCATGATTAACAATAACAAAAACTATATCGAAATCATGATAGCTTCATCACCTTTGAAAACAAGAATAAACAGATGAAAATGAAAAATTTACTTTTTGTTGCTTTAATGTTTTTATTACCCACAACCCTGTTGGCACAAAGACCAAAGGGAGAAGAAATAGAATCACTTAAAATAGCATTTTTCACTCAAAAACTGGATTTATCACCAGAAGAGGCTAAAATTTTCTGGCCGATTTATAACGATATGCAGGCTGAACAAAATGCCTTGCGAAAAGAACGTATGCAGAAAATGATCTCATTCAGGAAAACGACTGAAATAGATAACCTAACCGATGCACAGGTTCAAAGTTTAATTACCAGCGAATTCGACTTCAAGCAAAGAGATCTTAATCTCGATAAAAAATATTACAACAAACTTAAATCGGTATTGCCGATAAAAATTGTTGGAAAGTTTTACCGGGCGCAGGAAGGTTTTAAACGCGAGTTACTCAATAGATTTAAAGGCGGTCAGAGGCAATAAAGAAAAAGACTTACAGCGATGTAGGTCTTTTTTGTTTAATTAATTATTTGATTGACATCGATACGTTAAACATTATATATCTGCCTAATATAGAAGATGAGTAATTAGAAGAATATACTTCATTAATATTTAAATTGGTAAAAGCTTTAAGGTTTGCAAGGTTTTTGCCCTGAATACTATACTTGAAATTCCCTTTAATAGGATTAAACTGCAGTTCCGTATCAATCAGGTTAAAGTTTTGATTATTCACATTATACCTGTTGTAAGAAGAGATATTGAAAATTTTATCACTGATCTTATACCTATATTCGAATGTGTATTTATAGGCTTTATTTTTAGCAATTTGTTCTCCTTCACTTCTGGTCGAATTAATTTGCAGTTCGGTTCCTAATCCAAAATTTATTGGCAGATTAAACCCGGTATTTATTTTTAATGAGGCCGATTGGTTAAAAGCATGATATTCATTTATCACAGTGATTGCTTTACCATAATAAGTTAAGAAAGAGGGAACATAATTTGCCGTAAACGACATGGACAAGGCAGGAAAAAATTTCTTTGCGTTAAAATTGGCAGTTATTGTTTTAACGCCTTTAAACGGTTCTTTCTTAGCGTAGTTTAAAGTATTTAAGAAAAAATTAGTGTAAAGAAATCCGTATTGACTATAACTTCCATTTATGCCCAAATTGAGGTTAAAATAACTGTTAGCGAAATCATTTAAATTATAATTCACCCCGAGATTATGAGTATTATAATTATAAAAATTATTCAATCCACTATTTAAACTACGCAGATTGGTAAGGATATAATTTTCATAATATTCAATAGGCTGGGGATTCGAATTTTTATAGTTATAACTTAAAGAAATACCCTGTATATCGGTCAACTTATAAGAAAAAGATAAACTTGGTTCCAAAATCAAATAAGTACTATCCTTACCCATATTTTTTAACACTTGAACCGTAGATTTTAACTGTAATAGTACCTTAACAGGTTGATTATCGTAAACATATTTCCCAGTAATGTAACTTTGATTTAGTTTAAAGAGATTATCATTGATAAAAGCATCACCAATTGATATTTGATTATTCTGGAATTCCCCAAACAAATTTGATCTTATTTTAAAATGGTTAATTTCATTACCCACATTTAAATACAGAAAACTTGTATTGTATCTCTTTAAACCCTCAAAATCGAATTTCAATTTAAAATTATTGTTATTTACTATCTGGTATAAATTTTGGCTTCCATTAAATATGGGAATATTTTGATAAAGCTTTGAGCTTGTTCGGTAGTTTTGGTTTACATCATCGGCTAAAACTTTAGCCGAAAGCAAATAAGCGGTTCTTTGATTTGCCTTGACAGTATACTTCAACTGTGCGTTAAAATTTCGGTTTAAATCAGCCTGATTTTGCGAAACACTATCACCAACTATATTATCGTATATAGAAAAAGCGGAACTATTAAATCGCTCAGGTACTTGTTTGTATGTAAACTTAGCCCAGAAACGGGCATTACTTTTTACCAGGTAATCTGCGCTGAAATCAGCTTTAAAAGTTTTGCTCAAACTGGTTCTAACATCATTATCTTCAGTATATATCGAATTTGGTGGAAAATAAATATTCTGCATAGATGTTTGTCCGTACAGTTTACTCCAAGAATACAATAGTGCGTAGCTGATCTTAAACTTGTCTGTTACCCTTGTAATGGCATTTATACTGCCTTGAATGATATTGTTAAGGGTATATGAAGTCGCATCAAAAGGATTATAAGTGCCAACTTCATGACGGATAATTTGATTATTTCCTGTAAAAGCTCGATTCTCATCTACCAGATCCAAGATATTCCCATTTGATTCTGTACTTAAATTATTATGGTTAGCAAAAGCAAAGGCCTTGGTTTTATTAATGAAAGAGATGAGGTTTGTAGACAATACCCTCCTATCGTTTGTACCTAAACCACCGTCGATACTCCCTATTATCTTTTTAGCTTGCTTATTCTTTACTTTGAGGTTTAAAACAATATCATCGCTGTTAATAATACCCTTAAGCAGATTATCTTCAACATAATGTTCTATAGCCTGTACTTCTTCAACAAACTCGGGCTTTAGGTTTTTGGTAATGGCTTTATAACCCTCTCCTGTTAAATCATCACCCTCTAATAATACTTTGCTAATTTTTTTACCTTTAAAAAAAATCGTTCCGTCTTTGTTTACCTCCATTCCAGGCATTTTCCTTAAAACACTTTCCAGATTTCTATCCTCAGGACTTGTAAAACGCTGAACATTATAGGTTGTGGTATCGTTATTTACCTGAATGGCATTAGGCGCTTTGATGTAAATTTCATCAAGCTGTCTTTTATCTTCTGTTAAATTGAAATTATGCTGAAAAGTAGCTTGTTTTAAAAGATCAGTCCGACTTACAATTACTGTATCTCTTTTATAACCAATATAGGCCGCAATTAAAACGAATTTATCGGATTGGTCTATTGGACCGCTAAGTTTATAATTTCCTTCTTCGTCAGAAAAACCATAAATTAAAATATCTTCATTTCCAAAAGTTTTAAGTTGAATCGAAGCGGAGGGTAATTTTTCATATTTTGTTACAACCTTTCCGATTAATTTTACGGTTTGACAGAATACTACATTATGAAAAAAGAAGATTGCTAAAGCAATAAACCATCTGGCCATTAAAATTTTTCTTGTTTTTCGGGAATGCTTATAGTTACGTTCGAAACTCCTTTAGCACTATTGTTGTATGTTCTTGAAAGCTTTTCATAATCCGCCTGTTTTTTATTTATTAATGCTATAAAATTTTTATGCTCCATTGCTATGTTATTTAAGTATTCCTTTGGCAAAGAGATGATTTTTTCATCAAATTTTGATTTTAAGTCAATGCCTGTTAACTCATAATTAAAAAAAGATTTATCATCACCAACATTAATTATCAGTCCCGGCAGTCCACAAAACTTCCATGGTCCATTCTGTATTGGCAATTCTTCGGTAAACCATGCTATATAATTTCTGCCACGAAAATTTGTGACTGCCTTTCTACATTTAAATTTTTGAATTACCTTATAATCATTTGTTATCTTCCATTTAAACAAATTCAGGGTATCATTAATTAAATATTGTTTCGTTGAAATATGATCAGATAAAGATAATTTGTTGCTTTTAAAATCTTTTAAAATAAATATTGGTTTTCCACTTTTTATTATCTTTATATCCATTAGATTATTTTCATCTTCATTTGAGATAGGAAGTAAGCTATTTCCAGAAACTTGTATTGATTTTAAACCATTTACATACAAAATATAATTTTGATTATGATCCCTTAAATTTTTATTTGTAGTAATTAATTTATATTGAATAATCGCGTGAATTTGAGACTTTACTGTTAAGCTAAAAATTATTAGTAAAAAACTAATAATTAATTTTAATCTTGATGGCATATTAATTTATTTTGACTTACACATTGAAATTTCATCAATACCATTAAACTTATAATTCTCATAAACGTTTAAAATCTAAACATCTACAAAATAAGAATCGTATTAATGCGTATACATTTTTATAGATTTTGTATATTAATAAAGCCAATTTACTTGGCTTTATTAATATACAAATAGTTAAAGTGCAAGCTGTAATAAATCAGCAGCAGCACGTGCGTTTGCCGTTGCCTCCGAACAACTCGCAGCTGAAGTATCAAAACTTATAAAACCTATTTGATCTCCATTTTCGTTAAGTACAACTCTTGAATAATGAACAGTACACGTCTTTGAATAAGTTAATAATCCTTCTCCAAAAGTAACAGTACTAGTTAAGCACATCATTCCAATAAATAATAGTTTTTTCATTTTCTTAAAGTTTAAGGTTAATTTATTTGATTAATTACCTCAAACCTCATTGATAAAAATCTAAAATAAAATTTTCTGCATCAATTGCCATCTAACCAACATGAACAGCCAACTAAGCAACATGAACGACCATTTTGATCTTTTCCTAATTTTATAGATTTGGAAAACTGTAACATAACTATTACTTTAGTCTCGATCATTTCTAAATTAAAAATAATTAACCTCTCAATTACTCCTGAAATATGTATACCTGCCTTGCCATTGATGATGAATTTTCTGCCCTGGATATTATAACTGATTATATTGCTTTACAGCCCGAACTTAAATTACTCAAGTCGTACAGTAGCGCTCCAACTGCGCTCAAAGAAATCGAAAACCTTAAAAAACGTGTTGATGTGATCTTTCTTGATATTGAAATACCAACAATGAACGGCATTGAACTCGCAAAATTAATCAAGCACAAAACCAACAAGCTGGTATTTACTACAGCCCATGCCAATTATGCCATTCACTCCTATGAGCTGGAAGCAGATGCTTTTCTATTAAAACCATTTTCACAGGCAAAATTTGATCAAATCATTAAGCGGTTATTTTCAAATTCTTCAAATATTCAAGCAGAAAAGGTTAATGATTTTATTCTTTTAAAAAGCGATGAGCAAAGAAATAGGTTTATTAAAATCAAATTAGACAAAATTTATGCGGTAGAGGCCCAAGAGAGATTAACCAAAATATACCTAGAGGACAAAGCAATTCTTTCGAGGTCAAGCTTTTCTGAAGCATTGGCACTACTAACGACAAATGCAGATTTCTCACAAATCCACAGATCATTTATTGTGGCTGAAAGTCAAATTAAAACATTAGAAAGATCATATGTGATTTTAAATAATAACATCAGGATTTCTATTGGCAGAAAATATCTGGATTTTTATCACAAGATGTCAAAGAAGAAGTAGAATCTTTCTTAAATCCGTACTTTTGTGCCATGCTTACCCAACGTCAGTTGTTTTTACAACACAATGCACAAACCTCTCCAGAGCCGCTTATGCTCGAATTTGTAAGGGCAAAAGGAATTTACATTTACGATGCCCAAAACAAAAAACACCTCGATCTAATTGCCGGTATCGGTGTAAGTAATGTTGGCCATTGCCATCCCGCGGTAGTGAAAGCTATTCAAGAGCAAGCAGAAACCTACATGCACCTAATGGTTTATGGCGAATATGTACAAACGCCTCAGGTAAATTTTGCCAAGGCCCTTGCCGATATTTTACCTGAAAGCTTAAGCTGCACCTACTTTTTAAACTCAGGAACCGAGGCTGTAGAAGGCGCAATGAAACTAGCTAAACGTTATACTGGACGTAAAGGATTTATCGCTTGCAAAAATGCTTACCACGGGAGTACGCAGGGTGCCGAAAGTTTAATGGAAAGCGATTTCTATTCCTCCGGCTACGGCCCATTCTTGCCACATGTAAGTTTTATCAAGCATAATAACATTGCTGGTCTCGAAAAAATCACCTCAGAAATTGCTGCTGTTTTTATCGAACCCATTCAGGGTGAAGCCGGAATCCGGGTGGCCGATTTAAACTATATGCAAGCTTTACGAGCAAAATGCACAGAAACCGGAACTTTATTAATCTTCGACGAAATACAATCTGGCTTCGGTCGCAGCGGTAAAATGTTTGCTTTTGAGCATTATAATGTTGTGCCCGATGTGCTGCTCCTGGCGAAGGGAATCGGTGGTGGAATGCCAATTGGGGCTTTTATCAGTTCACTGGAGATTATGTCGATATTATCGCATACGCCAATTTTGGGCCACATGACTACTTTTGGCGGTCATCCGGTTTGTTGTGCTGCTGGATTGGCTACCTTACGTACCTTGGTTGATGATCATATTGTTGACGAAGTAGAAGAAAAAGGCCAATTGTTTAAACAGCTCCTTCAACATCCTGCCATTAAAGAAATAAGGGGGAAAGGTTTAATGTTGGCGGTTGAATTTGAAAATTTCGAGATCAACAAAAAAATCATTGATGCCTGCATTTTAGACGGGGTGTTATCAGACTGGTTTTTACATTGCAGCAATTCTATGCGCATTGCCCCTCCTTTAATTATTACCAAAGAAGAAATTGAAGAAGCTTGTGCGATCATCTTAAAAAATATTAACTTAGTTTTAGAGACTAAAGCATAAAGCTGAAAGACTAAAGAACATTAACTAAATTAAAATGAACGTACTCATAGTTGAAGATGAAAAAAGCCTGGCGCTTGAAATGGATGAATTCTTGAGCAAAGAAGGATTTATTGTAGAGCATGCCTGGAAAAAATCTTCTGCGGAAGAAAAAATATTTGTAAACAATTATGATTTCATTTTACTCGATTTAGGTTTGCCAGATGGTGATGGTTTTGAAATTTTAAAACAGTTAAAAGCCATGAAAGATCGTGATGATGCTGTAATTATCTTAACCGCCCGTAGTGCTGTAGATGACCGGATTAAGGGACTTGATGAAGGCGCAGACGATTATTTACCCAAACCATTTTCGCTAAATGAACTTTTAGCACGTATGCATGCCATTACACGTAGAAAACACAAGTTAGAGAAAAATGAGGTAAACATTCATAATTTTTTGCTCAATATTCAGAACAGGACTGTTTCATTTGGTGATGAAAGACTAAACCTTACCAAAAAGGAATTCGAAATATTTAACTATTTGGTGTTGAACAAAAACCGCGTGGTATCGAGAATGAGTTTAACTGAACACGTTTGGGGTGATATTTTAGAAGTCAATTCTGATTCCAACTTTGTTGATGTTCATGTTAAAAACCTGCGAAAAAAACTTGCAGCAGTTAGTGCAACAGATTGGTTTGAAACCGTAAGGAGTATTGGCTATCGGATTAATTGCTAGAGAGTCGGGAAATCGGAAGTCAGAAGTTAAGCGTCGATCTACCAATGAACCAATGGCAATTGAACCAATGAACCATTAAATAAAATGAAGTTACAGGTTAAGTTTTCCTTATACAATGCAGTAACCAAAATCGCCATCATCTTGGTGTTGGGGGCTATCATTTTATTTTCGTTGGATAAACTTGCCTACAACCAATTTGACAACCGTTTAATCAAAAAGAAAAACAAAATCATTAAAAACTTAAACGATAATGAGATCGACAGTCTTTTAAATAAGGAACAATCTTTTACTGATTACAATATTTTAAAGGAAGAATTTATCGTTTTAACAGATATCCCCGATAATCAGAAAGACTCTACAGCAAAAGTATTTACAGAAAAGAGGGAAATTGAAGGAGATATTGAGGTATATAGAATCCTCAATTATAAATTTTCTTATCATACAAACTGGTATAATCTGGAGATTGGAGAAACGATGACAGCGCTCCAATCGATTAAAAATTCGATCCGCTTTTACATGCTGATTGTGTTGGTTGCCGCCTTACTTATTACTTTGGTAGCAGATTTTACCTTCTCAAACTTTTTATTAAGGCCTTTTTATCTCATTATCGACAAAAAGATCAATCTGGTTGATGATCCGTCACATTACAATTACCAAAATATACCAACTACTACCAACGATTTTAAAATCCTTGATAATAGCATAAACTCTTTAATGCGTAAAATAAATACACTTTTCGCTTTAGAAAAGCAGTTTATAGCTAACGTTTCGCATGAGCTGCTTACCCCCATTTCAATTTTAAGTACGCGCTTCGAAAATATGCTCAACACGCCAGATATTCCGGTAGAGCATGAAAACAAAATCTACGCCTCTTTAAAAACCTTAAACCGCTTAAAGGTAATTATCAACAGCCTGTTGCTCATTTCGAAGGTAGAAAACAATCAGTATCTGAAAACCGAAGAAATTAGCCTCAAACAGGAAATCGATGATATATATGAAGATCTGGAAGATCGAATAGCAGATAAAAATATCAGTTATAATGCCCACCTTTCAAAGAATTTTCATTTTACCGGAAATAAAGCACTGATACATACCCTTTTAATCAATATCATTAATAATGCGATAAAGTACAATATTGAGGGAGGTACCATTGCCATAACAGATAAAACCGAGGCCGAAAAATATATCCTCACCATCAGCGATACCGGATCTGGTATGAGCGCAGCACTGGTAGAAAATGCTTTCGATCGGTTTAAAAGGGGAAATACCGAAGAAAACGGCTTTGGTCTGGGGCTGGCCATTGTACAAAGTATTGCCCGATTCCATAAAATAGAGGTCGATATTAAATCTGAAGAACACAAAGGAACCAGCATTTCGTTGTTTTTTTTAAAATAACTTCCCAGTTAAGCTTATAACATAGCTCATATATTTAGGATAAAATAATTCCAATGTAAGATCGGCACAGGTTTAAGAATCTTTTTGGCAGGGGCTTTGCTTAATAATAAAAAATCAATCCGATAAGAAAAGAATATATCCTAATGAAAAACATCTTCCCAATACTAGGAGCAGCCACTTTATTGATGGCATCTTGCCAGGGCGGCACGGCAAAAAAACACAGGCTAAAATAGATTCCACCATAGTAACCAATGCAACGGCAAGCCCTGATTCTATTCGGTGCTTCCAGTATATTAAAAACCGGGATACTGCCACCCTGTCGTTAAAAACAGCGGATAATAAGGTAACAGGTACACTAGGTTATAATTTATACGAAAAAGATAAAAATGCAGGCACTTTAGCCGGAATTGTTAAAGGCGATACCATAATTGCTAATTATACTTTTCAGTCTGAAGGCAAAACATCAATTAGGGAAGTGGTTTTTTTGAAAAAGGGTGATCAGCTAGCAGAGGGATTTGGCGATGTACAGGAAGTAAAAGGAGAAACCAAGTTCAAAGACCTAAGCAAACTAAAGTTTGGTGGATCGATGACTTTTGACAAAATTGATTGTAAATAAATTCCGAAGAACCGTCATTCCCAACTTGATTGGGAATCTTAATGCCTAACAAAAGTGCTTTAAGATTCCCGCATACGCGAGAATGACGATTTTCTATAATTTGAGCTTTACTTAGTTACTGCTTCCTTCGCTGCTTTCGTCCATTCTTCGCTTAACTTAAGCACATAATCAGAATACTTCTGTATTTCATCTGGCTTTAGCTTGCTTGCCCAGCCTGTTGCCTGATTTGCCCAAGCCGTATATTTATCGCTTAACGCTTTAATTTCTGCAGCATTTTTACTTTTCACAGCTGCAACATATTCGTCTTTAAGTTTAGCATATTCAGCAAGCCCTTTGTTTACCTCTTCATTTGAGAAAATTGGAACATCGGTTTTAACTGTTTCAGTTGTTTTTGTCGTTATTTTGGTAATGGTGTCTCCATTAGCGGAAATTTCACTAGAGTCTTTGGTTGTTTCCGTTTTTTTAGTGCTATCACACGAAACCAATGTAGAAGCCAGTAAGCCTGCTGCAGCGATAGATAAGATGGTGTTTTTCATGATTAATTTGGTTTTTAATCATGAACAGAGGAAATATGATGCCAAATCATAAAAAATCCGATCAAATATTAAATATTGTGACTGGATATCTTAATTATATTAAATATTGTTGTGCTATAAGTCTTCGAAGCGTTCCCAAAAACCATCAACAGGCAGCTTTGCAAATATATTTACGGGTTCTTTTTTAACCGGGTGTATAAACTGTAAACGGCGGGCATGTAGGCAAATGCTCCCTTTTCTGCTTCCGCGGGGATAGCCATATTTATTATCACCCATAATCGGGCATCCCATTGATGAGAGCTGAACCCTGATTTGGTGCGAACGTCCGGTTAAGGGATCTACCTCTAAGAGGTAATAATCGCCAACCTTCGCCTTTACTTTGTAAGAAAGCTCCGCACGCTGACTACCAGTAACTTCTGTATTGTAATAGGAAACCACATTTTTCTGCGGGTTTTTAACCAGCCAATGGATCAAAGTAGCCGACTCTTTCTCTGGCTTGTTCTTCACTACTGCCCAATAGGTTTTCTTTACTTCCCTATTTTTAAAAGCGGCATTCATCCGTTCCAAAGCCTTACTCGTTTTAGCAAATAAGATTACGCCGCTCACCGGCCGATCTAAACGGTGTACCACCCCCAAAAAAGCACCATTGGGTTTATTGTACTTTTTAGCGATATACTTTTTTACCTGTTCATCCAAAGGCTCGTCGCCGGTTTCATCAACCTGCACAATATCACCTGCCCTTTTATTAATGGCGATTAAATGATTGTCTTCAAAAAGGATGTCGTTATCGGTAATTGGCATTTAACCCCTCCGCCCCTAAAGGGGAACTTAAATTAATTATATATTGATTTATTTTTTAAATATTAACCTCATGTAATAAAGCCCCTTTAGGGGTTTGGGGTTAATACTGTTCTTTCTCGTTCGGGAAATCGTTTGCTTTTACATCACGAATATACGATTGTGCTGCGCCCAAAATTTCATCGTATAAATTAATATACTGACGTAAAAAACGTGGTTTAAACCCTTTTGTTAAGCCAATCATATCATTTACAACCAAAACCTGGCCATCGCAGTTTTGCCCGGCACCAATACCGATAGTTGGGATATTCAAACTTTCTGTAACTTCTTTACCTAAAGCAGCAGGAATTTTTTCTAATACGATAGCAAAGCAGCCCGCAGCCTGTAAAGCTAAAACATCTGTTTTTAACTTATTTGCTTCTTCTTCTTCCTTAGCGCGGACTGTATATGTTCCGAATTTATAAATAGATTGAGGTGTTAAACCCAAATGCCCCATAACAGGTATTCCTGCTGTGATAATACGTTGAACCGATTCGATAATTTCTTCACCGCCTTCCAATTTAACACCGTGGGCACCCGATTCTTTCATAATTCTTATCGCTGAGTTCAAAGCTTCCTTTGAATTTCCCTGATAAGAGCCAAAAGGTAAATCGACAACAACGAAAGCGCGTTTAACTGCCCTGATTACCGAGGCGGCATGGTAAATCATCTGATCTAGCGTAATAGGCAAAGTTGTTTCATGACCAGCCATTACATTAGAAGCCGAATCGCCAACAAGTAGAACGTCTAATCCTGCATCATCTAAAATGGTAGCCATCGAATAATCGTAGGCCGTTAACATAGATATTTTTTCACCGCGTTGCTTCATTTCCTGTAAAGTGTGCGTGGTGATGCGTTTGATTTCTTTATGTACCGACATGGGATTTGTTTTGTGTTGCCAAAAGTATTGTTTTTTCTTTAAAAAGGTATAAGGTTTGAGGCATAAGGTTTAAGCTTGAGCAACCTTACGCCCTACACCTTAAACCTTTCACCTTATTTCACTTTTCTCTTTACATTTCCAATCTAAAACTCTATCTTTGTACCCCGAAATGGAAGGGATATATTCATCTTTTTTTGCACCCAGCAAAAACGGCTTTAATGCCGAAAGCCATTCTTTTTTCAACTCTTTTTTAAATCAAAATCCATATTGTAATTACCATGACTAACTACACCAAGTTACCTGCGATTTTATTACTGGCCGATGGCACAGTTTTTTACGGCAAAGCGGCCGGAAAAATTGGCACCACTACTGGCGAAATTTGTTTTAATACCGGGATGACAGGTTACCAGGAAATTTTTACTGATCCAAGTTATTTTGGCCAGATAATGGTTACCACCAATGCGCATATTGGTAATTACGGTATCCACAAAGATGAAATCGAATCAGGTTCGATTAAAATTGCTGGTTTAGTCTGCAAAAATTACAACATCGTTTATAGCCGTAAAGAAGCAACAGAATCGATTCAGGATTATTTTCAGAACGACAATCTGGTTGCCATTTCTGATATCGACACACGTGCATTGGTTCGCCACATTAGAGATAAAGGCGCAATGAATGCGATTATTTCTTCTGAGATTACGGATTTAGAAGAATTAAAACAAAAATTAGCCGAAGTACCTTCAATGGAAGGTTTAGAGCTTTCATCTAAAGTAAGTACAACCGAGCCTTATTTTTATGGCAACCCTGAAGCGGGCTTAAAAGTGGCGGCTTTAGATTTAGGTATCAAGAAAAATATTTTGCGCAGTTTCGAAAACCGCGATATCTATGTTCAGGTTTTCCCTGCTAAAACTACTTTTGCCGAAATGGAAAAATTCAGCCCTGATGGTTATTTCATTTCTAATGGCCCTGGCGATCCATCAGTGATGCCTTACGCTGTAGAAACAATCAAAGATATTCTAGCGGTAAATAAACCAATGTTCGGGATCTGTTTAGGTCACCAGTTATTGGCCGAAGCTAATGGTATCGGCACCATGAAAATGTTTAACGGTCACCGTGGATTAAACCATCCGGTAAAAAACATTATCAAAAACCACTGCGAGGTTACTTCACAAAACCACGGTTTTGGTGTAATTCCTGATGAGGTTAGAAACTCTGATAAAGTAGAGATTACCCACGTTAACTTAAACGATAAATCGATCGAGGGTATCCGTGTTAAAGGCAAAAAGGCATTTTCGGTTCAATATCACCCAGAGTCTTCACCAGGTCCACACGATTCGCGATACTTATTCGACGATTTTGTTGATGTAATGAAAGGCGATCTGGTTTGGTAGTGTTAAGGTAGAAGGTTGGAAGGCGGAGGGTTTAAGGTTGAAAGACTAAAGCTTAAAGGCCAAAATACAATAATACGATCTGCGGATTTGCGGCAAGAATAAGCCGCCGATCCGCAGATTTCTTTTATAATCTATTTTCGCCTGCATAAAACATCATTTTACCGACATTTTCGGCTATGTACTCAAAAATTCATTCCCAATTCATTTAAAGCTGCTTACATTCGCAATATGGAAACAAAAAAAGCCATTATCAGCGTTAAAAACCTGGTAAAAAAATACGATGATTTCGTGGCCGTTCAAGGGCTTAGCTTTGAAGTTTACGAGCATGAGATTTTTGGTCTGCTTGGTCCTAATGGCGCCGGAAAAACCACTACCCTCGAAATTATTGAAACCCTAAGGGATAAAACCTCCGGCGAAATTATCGTTAATGGCTTTTCTGTCGACAAGCAGCCGCAGGATATTAAACAGATTATCGGTGTACAGCTACAAGCAGCTGGTTATTATCCAAATCTGAATCTCATCGAACTGATCGAACTTTTTGCTGGTTTATATGGTGCCAGCATCAAACCGATGGAAATGCTGGAGAAAGTAAACCTTCAGGATAAGGCCAAAGCCAAATACAAAGCACTTTCTGGCGGTCAGAAACAGCGCTTCTCCATAGCCACTACATTAATCAACCAACCCAAAATTATTTTTTTGGATGAGCCCACAACAGGCTTAGATCCACAGGCCAGAAGAAATCTCTGGGATCTGATTATCGAAATCCGCAATGCAGGCACCACTGTTGTAATTACCACGCACTATATGGACGAGGCGGAGCAACTTTGCGATCGCGTTGCTTTTGTAGAACGCGGGCAGATTATCGCGCTGGATACTCCTGATAATTTAATAGATAAATTAGTGAGCAGTGGTTTTGAACGTAAAAAAGAGGTTAAAAAGGCCAATCTGGAAGATGTTTTCATCAACCTTACCGGCCAGGAATGGAGAGAATAAGCCACCCCCTAACCCCCTGAAGGGGGCTTGAAACCTAGTGTCTAATACATTTTTTTTTAAAAAAAACAAAATCCAGCAGAATTAATATGCAAAAAGATATACACGACAGAAATTCAAACTCCCCTTCAGGGGCTGGGGGTTATAGTAACCTTATCGCGACCCTTGCCCTTGCCAAAGCGAGTTTCCGGTCAATTATGCGGAGCCCATCGGCAGTGGTATTTACGCTTGCTTTTCCTTTGATATTTATTTTAGTCTTCGGATTTTTAGGTGGCGGAGGAACACGCATCGATGTGGGCGTAACACCAGGCGCTGATGTAAACAACCCGGTAATGGGCATGTTGGAAAAAACAGGAATGATCCGCCTGGTTAAAGATAAATCGAAAGCTGAGTTTGATAAACTGTTAGAAAAAGGCAATGTTGATGCCATGATTGATGTTCACAGAAAAGTCAATTCAGCTGCTTATTCGGTCAACGTAGTTTACACCTCCGCATCAAGAGATAAAGGCGGGATTTTAAAATCAGTTTTAAACAATATTTTTTACGATAAAACATTAAAACCGACAGTAGCAGAGATAAAAGAAAGCACCATTACTGGCCGCGAATATAAAACCATCGATTTTATACTTCCTGGGCAATTAGGTTTCTCGCTATTAAGCACGGGTGTTTTCGGGACTGCATTCGTATTTTTAAGTCTACGCCAAACCCTGGTTATTAAACGCTTTTTTGCTACACCTGTAAAGCGTTCGAGCATTGTAATCGGCGAAGGTATTGCCCGCATTGGTTTTGCCTTAATTGGTGCGTTGTTTATCATTTTAATAGGTCATTTCTTTTTTGGTTTTACACTCGTCCATGGTGCGCTCACCGTCGTCAATATGCTCATACTGGCTACGCTTGGTGTGATTGTTTTTATGGGCTTTGGTTTTATCATTTCAGGCATTGCTAAAAACGAAAGTATGGTACCACCCATCTCGAACATCGTCACTTTACCGCAGTTTTTACTATCAGGGACATTCTTTTCTATCGAGGCTTTTCCTAGCTGGTTACAGCCCATTAGCAGAGCATTACCCTTGACCTATTTAAACGATGCCATGCGCAAAGTGGCTTTTGAAGGCTTGGGCTTATGGGACGTTAAATTCCAAATTATGATCTTATTGCTTTGGGGCATTGGTATTTATGCTGTTGCAGTAAAAGTATTCAAATGGGAATAACTGAAAAAAGAAGGTAGAGATTGGCTTACCACAAAATCGGCAGTTCAAAGCTATATCAAAACACGAAAAAGAAAACGTTAACCTTTTTTAACTTTTTACAGACTGATATTGATGTAATTTTACCGAAAAATATTTAATGAAAAGTTTGATTATCTTTTGCAGTATTTTATTAATTGCCAATACTTCAAAAGCACAGTTTAAATTCTTAGCTAATAACAGCTCTGACCAATACAAGGCCAAAATTTTTGTTGATAAATGCGAAGGTAACGCTTGTAGCGGAAAAGCTACAATTATTATTTACGATAAAATCACAGATAGAGAAGTAGACACCTTCCATTCTGAAGATTTAGATTTTGGCTTAACTGAAACCCAAAATGCCAAACTTGGATGGCTCGATCTGGGCAAATACCAAACACCTTTAATTTTTGGCGATTTTAATTTTGACGGCTCTGAAGATATTGCGATAAGAAACGGTAATAATGGCGCTTATGCCAGTCCATCTTACAACATTTATTTATCATCAAAAGAAAATAAGTTTTTACTGAATAAAGAACTTACTAAACTGGCAAGCGAAAACCTGGGCATGTTCGATATTGATAAAAAAACAAAGCAGATTGCCATCCACCAAAAAGATGGATGCTGTTTTGACAAAACCATCAATTATAAATATGATACTAAAAATGTGCTTTACGAAGATTCATCGGTAATTGAAGATTCGAGTATTGCAGATAATGTTACGGTGATTACGCAAAAACTGGTTGATGGAAAAATAAAAAGAACTGTGCAAAAATTTAAGATGAAAGATTATTATAATCAATAAGTCGATTTTTTTAACCACAGATACAGACATATAAACGCGGATTTATGCGTTTACCCCCTTTTTATCTTTTTCTAGTGGAGTGTCTCGTTACGATATACCAATAAGTTTATTGAGTGTCTTAGTGGGGATGTTAAGACCAGATTCAGGTTGTATCATAAATATAGATTTGTCATCCTGAGCTTGTCGAAGGACCTTTTTAAATACTCTTTAAGGTGTTTCGACAGGCTCAACATGACAGCATCTGGGCTAAAATCGTCTTAATACACCCTCATGACGACGCCTTATTCAGCTTATAAACTAAAGTGCGGCTTTTACCAAAAATGGCAATATTTCTTTCTGGAAACTTACAAAGTTCTTACGGACATCAGAATCGCTAACTGAGGTAAATGCGAATGAAAATACTATGCTCTTACTGGCTTTCAGCAGAAAGGCCAATCCTTCTCTCCTGGCAGGGTTATTTTTAAAGTTATCCAATTGCAGGTAAGCGGCTAACAACAAAGCCTCTAGCTGATCTGATAAATGTTTTAAAAACTCCTGTGAGTTTGCGTTTTCGCGAACAAAATCCCAGCCGATAAATTCGTTACACGCCGTAAAAGATAAACGGCTGGTTTTCATCACCAATGCTTTTAAATGTTCTTCTTCTGATGCGTAGCTTAATTTATTATGCAGGATTTCGTGAAGATTCTGATCAAGGTAATCCATCAATATACTATCCAGCACCTGTTCTTTACTTTCGAAATATTTGTAAATTGTTGCTTTGGCAATACGCGCCTTTTTAGCAATTTCGTTTACACTGGTTTTATGGTAACCGTATTTTCTAAATAGTTCTTTGGCAGCCTTTTTTACTGTTTCTTTTATTTTTTCAGCTTCCATTTTAATTGCTTACGTGTAATAGTGTGTTGCCTTGCAAAGAAACATTGTATGCTTTTAAGCTTCTTTCTGCGGGTGCTTTTTGTGGACTACCATCAAGCAGTGAAAATTTTGCGCCAGAACATGGATCAGTTGCGGTAAACCCACTGTCATCAGGCACTATTTTACAAATTTTCTCTGGATTTACGGTACTGCAACGATCAAATGCTACATAATTGTTGGATGATATCCTCACAATAATTAAACCGCCAACACCCCGATCAGCAACTAGCATAACATTATCTTTTTGTTTAATGGAAAACTCTTGAAGTGTTACATTATAATTTACCGGCACATCAGGAATGTAACCTTCATCCTTACCACAGCCTGTGGCAATTAAGAGTACAAACAATATGCTATATAAATACTTCATCATTAAATTAAAGCAGATTTAAATTGCTTTAAGAAACGCGCATCGTTTTCAGAGAACAAACGCAGATCTTTAATTTCGTATTTCAGGTTGGTAATACGTTCTATTCCCATTCCAAATGCAAAACCGCTATATTTTTTCGAATCGATACCACAGTTTTCCAAAACATTGGGATCTACCATACCACAGCCCAAAATCTCTACCCAACCGCTGTATTTACAAAATTGGCAACCTGCCCCTTTACAAATGGTACATGAAATATCCATCTCTGCAGATGGCTCTGTAAAAGGAAAATATGATGGACGGAAACGCACTTTTGTACCTTCTCCGTATAATTCCTGAACGAAATAAAATAAAGTTTGCTTTAAATCGGCAAATGAAACGTTTTCATCAACATACAAACCTTCTACCTGATGGAAAAAGCAGTGTGCACGTGCAGAAATGGCCTCGTTACGGTAAACACGACCTGGCATAATTGCCCTGAACGGCGGCTGGCCCTGCTCCATCATGCGCACCTGCACAGAAGAAGTATGCGTACGCAGTGCGATATCGCCTTTTTCTCCACCTTTTTTAATGAAGAAAGTATCTTGCATATCTCTTGCAGGATGCTCTTCAGGGAAGTTTAGTGCAGAGAAGTTATGCCAATCATCTTCAATTTCAGGACCTTCTGCAACTGTAAAACCAAGTTTAGCAAAAATTTCTACAATTTCTCTACGCACTAAGGCTAAAGGATGGCGTGAGCCAATCTCGAAACCTTCACCCGGTAAAGTTAAATCCTGTTGTGCGTTTTCAGTTTTCACCTCAGCACTTTCCGTAGATTCTTTTAAGGTGAGGTATTTTGATTCGGCAAGCTGCTTAAACTCATTTAAAACTTTACCTAACGATCTTTTTTCTTCAACAGAAACAGATTTGAATTCGTCGAAAATCTCTTTGATTACGCCTTTACTTCCTAAATACTTGATGCGGAATTGCTCTAACTCGTCTGCTTTTTCAGTTACGAAAGCATTAATTTTATCGGTATATTGTGTTATTTTGTCCTGTAACATGGCTTCAAATATACGGCAAATTATCCAATAATTTCAGGGTTGATGAGTTCAAATAATCTGTTTACAATACCATTATAAAAGAAAATGAACCCATAAACTATAAAAGCCGCTTAAGCGGCTTTTATAGTTATCGTAGATATATAGGTTTTAAATTACACCTAACTCTTTACCTATTTTGGTAAATGCAGCAATCGCTTTATCTAAGTGATGTTGCTCATGTCCGGCTGATAATTGTACACGGATTCTCGCTTTGCCTTGAGGCACAACAGGATAAAAGAACCCGATTACATAAATACCTTCTTCTAACATTTTAGCAGCAAATTGTTGTGCAATTTTTGCATCGTACAACATTACCGGAACAATTGGATGGAAACCTGGTTTAATATCGAAACCAGCTGCAGTCATTTTTTCACGGAAATACTTGGTATTGTTTTCTAATTTATCTCTTAACGACGTGGTTTCACTTAACATATCTAATACTGCGATAGATGCCCCTGCAATTGCTGGTGCTAAGGTATTAGAGAATAAATATGGACGTGAACGTTGGCGCAACATATCAACGATTTCTTTTTTACCTGAAGTAAAACCGCCAGATGCACCACCTAAAGCTTTACCTAAAGTACCGGTAATGATATCGATACGGTCCATTACGTTGAAGTGTTCGTGTGTTCCGCGGCCATTTTTACCGATAAAACCTGTACAATGCGATTCATCGATCATAATCAAGGCTTCATATTTATCAGCCAGATCTGCAATTTTATCCAGCGGAGCAACTGATCCGTCCATAGAGAAAGCACCATCGGTAACAATGATTCTATGTCTGCAATCTTTAGCAGCAATTAACTGTTTTTCCAAATCCTCCATATCTGCATTTTTATAACGGAAACGTTGTGCTTTACACAATCTAACACCATCGATAATTGATGCGTGATTTAATTCATCAGAAATAATGGCATCTTCTGCATTAAATAATGGTTCAAAAACACCGCCATTGGCATCAAATGCAGCAGCATACAAAATGGTATCTTCTGTACCTAAAAATTTAGAAATTTTAGCCTCCAATTCTTTGTGTACATCTTGCGTACCGCAAATAAAGCGTACCGAAGACATTCCATAACCATGATCGTCGATCGCTTTTTTAGCCGCTTCTATCACATTTGGATGAGAAGAGAGCCCTAAATAATTATTTGCGCAAAAGTTAACTACTTCAGCACCGCCACTTACTTTAATGTCGGCACCCTGAGGGGTAATAATAATACGTTCGCGTTTAAATAATCCAGCGTTTTCGATTTCTTCAAGTTCTTTCTGAAGAACAGGTTGTAATGTTTTATACATGGCCTTTTTATATGGTTAATTTTACGCCCAAAGTTATAAAAAAAAGTCTTTACAGACCTAAAAAGGCAATTTTAACAACATACTTTAGAGACAAACGTTTGATTAGTTGGCTAATGGTGATTACGTTTTATTATTCTGAAAAAAATTAAGAGCCTGTTTAAATTTGATACAATTATTTTACTTATCTAACATTTTTGTCACACTGAGGTTTTTTTCATTTTGTGGCGTTTTAATCAAGTTTTCTGTTAAGACGGTCGTCACCCTGAATTTATTTCAGGGTCTTTCACGCTAAAAAGATGCTGAAATAAATTCAGCAGGACGATAAAGCGGGATTAGGCGTAAATAAGATATAATTTTCAGCAAATAATTATCGAACTCAGGTTACTAATAATTTATAATGAAATTTAAACAGGCTCTAATATCATCCCATTTTTTTTTCAATCTTAACAAACTTTAACACCCCCCTATATGTATAGTCTTAAAAGTTATTCGATATTTATAGCTTACTAATCTAATTTATGATAAGAATTTGCGCGCTCCTATTTTTTTGTGGCCTCACCAATTTTGTTTTTGCTCAACAATTTACGATCACAGGTATAGTTAAGGATACCAACGGACAGCCTGTTCCTTTTGCATCGGTTTATTTAAAAAACACCACTACCGGCACGTCTGCAAATGTTGACGGGAGATATTCGATGAAGCTAAAAACGGGAGAATACACATTAAATTTCAGGGCAGTGGGCTATAAACAGCAGGAGCATATCATCAACCTTACCGATGATATTTCGCTCAATATAACCCTAACATCTGAAAGTTATACTTTAGAAAATGTAAACATCAGGGCAAATGCCGAAGATCCGGCTTATGCCATTATCCGTAAAACCATCAAACAGAGAAAAACACATCTAAATGAAGTTAAGGAATTTAGTTGCGATGTTTACATTAAAGGCGTACAACGTTTAAGGGGTGCCCCTAAAAAGTTTTTCGGTGGGGATATCCAAAAAGTTTTGGAGCTCGATACCAATCGAAAAGGCATCATTTATTTATCAGAATCGCAGAGTAAGTTTAATTTTAGAAGGCCTAATGATGTACACGAAGAAATGATTTCATCAAAAGTTGCCGGAAGAAACAATGCTTTCAGTTTTAATAAAGCATCTGATCTCATCATTAATTTTTATGATAATTACCTGCTCGAAAACAAATTAAGCACCAGGGGCTTCATTTCGCCAATTGCAGACAATGCCCTGTTTTACTATAAATACAAGTTGCTTGGCGAAACCAAAGAGAATGGAGAACTGATCCACAAAATAGAGGTCGTCCCCCGTCGTGAAAATGATCCTGTGTTTAGGGGAATTATATACATTATTGATGGCAGCTGGAGAATTTACAATACCGATGTTTATTTAACTAAAAAATCGGGCATCAACTTTATCGATACCTTAAACATCAGCCAACAATTTACCAAGGTTAAGGAGGTTTATATGCCTACCGCCATCAATTTTCAATTTGCGGGTAATGTGTTAGGCTTTAAAATTGCAGGCTATTTTGTTGGTATTTATGGCAATTACAATGTTGACCCTAAGTTTCCTAAAAACTTTTTCAATGGCGAAATATTGAAAATAACTGAAATGGTGAACAAAAAAGACTCTACCTACTGGACAAACAATAGGCCGATTCCTTTAACGGGTGATGAAAAGCTTAATTACGTTAAAAAAGATAGTATTGCTAAATTAAAGGAATCGAAAAAGTATCTCGATTCACTAGAAAAAGACAACAATAAGTTTGGTATCCGCAAATTACTGCTAAGAGGATATAGTGTTAACGATCGCTATGATAAGGAATACTGGTCTTTCGATCCGGTACTTAAAGCCATATTTTACAACACTGTAGAAGGTTTTGCAGTAAAATATGGGCTTACGTACAGAAAGGATTTCGAGAATAGAAGATCTTATTCTATCCGGCCTGAACTGAGGTATGGTTTTGCCAACCAAAAACTTACCGGAAGTTTAACCGGAAGTTACTATTACAATCCGCTTAAAAGGGCCAGTATAGGTGCATCGTTCGGAAATGGCATTTTTGACCTAAATAATCTGGGCTCAATGACTGCATTAGGCAATACCATTAACTCATTGCTTTACGAAAAAAACTTCTCGAAATTTTACGAGAAAAGCTTCATTAACATTAACACAACCAGGGAACTGGCAACAGGATTACAGGGAAGTGCAAGTGTAGATTATAGCAGGAACAAAAATTTAATCAATAACGCTACATTTAAGTTTATCGATGCCAAGGATAGGGAATTTACGTCGAACAATCCTTTTAGTCCAACTATAGAAACGCCACTTTTTCCTACGTACAACTCGCTAAGTGCAACTGTGAGTTTAACCTACACCATCGGTCAGAAATACATTACCCGTCCGGATGGTAAGTTTTATACTGAATCTCATTTTCCTAGAATTACGGTATTGTATAAAAAAGGATTTAACAACGTTTTAAATAGCGATGTTGATTACGATTTTGTAAAAGCAGAAGTTTATCAGGATAGAATTAGCCTAGGGTTATTGGGCTATAGTTCATTTTTGGTTGGGGCAGGAAAGTTTCTTAATAATGCAAAGATGTATTATCCTGATTTCAAACATTTTTCAGGTAACATTTCTACCATCTTCCCTCCTAATATAAGAAAGTTTCAATATTTAGATTTTTATCAGTTTAGCACCAATCAACAATACTTCGAAGCGCATTTAGAGCATAACTTTGCAGGCTTTTTCACAAATAAAGTGCCGTTACTGCGTAAAGCTAAATTGGAAGAATTTATTGGGGGTGGCTATTTGTCTTCTCCAGAAAAAAGAAATTATAAAGAATTTTATTTCGGCTTCCAGCGCCTGGTATTAAGGGCCAGTTATGGCTTTGCTTACGACGGTGCCCGCAAATTAACACAAGGATTTAGAATAGCTTACACCTTATAATAAGGTTTAAGGTATAGGGTATAAGACGTAAGGTTTACTGAACCAATTTTAGCTATTTTCCTAAACAGGGAAGATTCTGAAATCAGGAGTTAAAAACCTTCCACCTTACCTTCTACCTTATATCTTTTTTAGCTTACGCCTTATAATAAGGTTTAAGGTATAGGGTATAAGGCGTAAGGTTTACTGAACCAATTTTAGCTATTTTCCTAAACAGGGAAGATTCTGAAATCAGGAGTTAAAAACCTTCCACCTTACCTTCTACCTTATATCTTTTTTTACTATCTTTGCCTCGCTTTAAACGCCGTTTGCAACGGTATCAACAGCGTTATGGAAAAATATCAAACACTACTTTACTATTGCTATAGTTACATAGCAGAGGCAGAACAATTTGCTGCCGATCACCTTAAATTTTGTAAATCATTAGGTTTAGTTGGCCGGATTATCGTTGCTGATGAAGGTTTAAACGGCACTGTTTCTGGCACTGTTGAGGCTTGCGACGCTTACATGAAAGCCGTACATGCCGATGAAAGGTTTGCAACAACAGCGTTTAAAATTGATGATGTTGAGGAGCCATCGTTCCTGAAAATGCACTGCCGTTATAAATCCGAAATTGTTCATTCTGGTTTAAGAGATACCTCGATTATTAATCCGAATGAAAAAACAGGCAAACATTTAGAGCCTGTAGATTTCATGAAAATGAAAGATGATGAGGATGTAATTATCCTGGATGTCCGCTCCAATTATGAACACAATCTTGGTAAATTTAAAAATGCATTAACACTCGATATCGAGAATTTCCGCGATTTCCCTGAACAGATCAATCAACTTGCCCAATATAAAGACAAGAAAATATTAACCTATTGTACCGGAGGTATTAAATGCGAAAAAGCTTCTGCTTTGCTTTTACACCATGGCTTTAACGATGTTTACCAATTACATGGTGGCATTATTAAATATGGAAAAGAAGCGGGTGGAAAGGATTTTGAAGGTAAGTGTTATGTTTTCGACAATCGCATTGCTGTTGATGTAAATGCGGTAAACCCTACCATTGTTTCAGTTTGTTATAACTGTGGTAAAACTACCCCTAAAATGATCAACTGCGCCAATCCGGAATGTAATGAGCACATTACCCAATGCGATGAATGCGGTGATCAGCTTCAGGGCTGTTGCTCAGTGGAGTGCACTACCAATCCACGCAAGCGCCCTTACGATGGCACAGGCTATTATGTAAAGGTTCCGCAGCCGGTAGCAGTGAAAAGTTAAACCGTGCTTATTGCCTATTAGTTGATGGTCAATAGCCATATTTCGCAGC
This sequence comes from Pedobacter borealis DSM 19626, assembly GCF_000708285.2. GTDB lineage: Bacteria > Bacteroidota > Bacteroidia > Sphingobacteriales > Sphingobacteriaceae > Pedobacter > Pedobacter borealis. The sequence continues at coordinate 43,530 of NZ_JAUG01000001.1, read as the reverse complement.
CTATTCGTTAATAGTCAAAGAGTTAATAACTATAAAATTAAAGACCATAATGTTGAGAGAGATAATTATATTTATTTCAAATTTAACATTATGGCTTTCAAATTTGAAGAATTAAAGGTTTGGCAGGTTTCATTAAAACTCAGTAACGAAATAGATATTATAGCAAAAAGTTTTCCTAGGATAGAACTTTTCAGTTTAGCTAATCAAATTAAGAAAGCAGCTGATTCAGTAAACCTTAATATTGCCGAAGGTTGCATGGGACAATCAAAAGCTGAATTTTCAAGATTCTTAACTTATTCTGTCCGCTCTGGATTGGAGGTGGTAAGTTGCTTATTTATGGCTTTCTCCAGAGATTATATTGCAGAGGCCGAGTTTAAAAGACTTTATGCTGAATACGAACAACTTTGTAAGATGATTTCTAAGTTAAAAAATTCATTGTGAGGTTAAGTCAATATCTAAGGGAAATGGGAAATGGCAAATAGCTATGAACTATACGCCATTAACTATGGACCATTGACTATCAACCAACAGATCTCAATCATTATCTATTAACCACCGTATTAAACAATTTTTCATTTACTTTGTGTATTAATGGCTTTACCTATTAACCATTTTATGCTAAACTATTTCCGGCTCCTATTATTATTATCCTGCTTCGCAATAAATGCCCATGCATCAGAAATTAAAAGCATAGGCGTTCCATATATAGAAAATTATCCAAAATCGGTTTATTCGTCAGGAAACCAGAACTGGAGTGTAGCAAAAGATAAAAATGGTGTGATGTACTTTGGCAATGCTGAAGGACTTTTAACTTTCGATGGCCGCTACTGGCAGAAATATCAGATGCCAAATCGGCAAATTGTTAGATCGGTGGCTACAGATAACAAAGGAAGAATTTATACTGGTAGCTTTGGTGAATTTGGCTTTTGGTCGATTAAAAGCAACAAGTTAACCTATAGTTCACTTACCAATCTTTTGCCAAAAGGAATAAAAATCAATGATGAAGTTTGGAAAATCTATGTAGACCAGGATAGGGTAATCTTTCAATCCTTTTCGAAAATTTTCATCTATAAAAACAACAAAATCGAGGTTGTAAAATCGCCATCTTCCTTTCTGTTTCTTCATAAGGTGAACAAAAGGCACTTAATTGAAGTACTGGAAAAAGGTTTGTTCGAGCTCATTGGCAACAAATTGGTCCACATCCCAAATAGTGAAAAACTTGGCAAAGAAGGAATTCTTTCTATCCTTCCTTACAAAACCAGCGGCCTCATTATCGGTACCAGTAAAAACGGATTATTTACCTATGACGGAAAAGATTTTACGCCGCTAAACACAGCAGCAAATAGCTACCTTAAAACCTACCAACTTAACAATGGAGTAAGTTTATTGGGTAAATATTTTGCTTACGGCACTATCCTTAATGGCCTGATCATTATTGATGAAAATGGAAGAGTTGTGCAGCGGATCAATAAATCGAGCGGTTTACAGAACAATACTGTTTTAAGTTTATATGCCGATAATGAACAAAATCTTTGGACAGGTCTTGATAATGGGATCGACCGTATAGAACTTAACTCTCCTTTATATTTTTATTTTGATAAAACAGGTCAGTTTGGTACTGTTTACTCCAGCATTATCTTTAACAATAAAATTTATCTCGGTACCAATCAAGGTTTATTTTATAGCGAGTGGTCGCCAGATAACCTACTGCCATTTAATTTTCGGTTAATCGCTAATTCGCAAGGGCAGGTATGGGAACTCACCATTATTGATAATGAGCTGATCTGTGGACACAATAGCGGCACATTTAAAGTAAACGGCGATAAAATTGATTGGTTATCGAGATCATCTGGTGGCTGGACAATTAAAAAATTAAACTCAAATCCGAATTACCTTGTTCAAGGCACTTATACCGGGCTTTCGCTCTTTACAGAATCTCCAGCTTCGGGCTTAAAGTTTGCTACAAAAATTGCAGGCTTTGATGCCCCGTCGAGATATGTTGAACAAGACAACAAAGGAGATATCTGGGTAGCACATGCTTATAAAGGTCTGTTTAAATTGAACTTAAGTGCTAATTATACCAGTGTGGTCAGCACCAAGTATTTCGATGAAAAAAATGGTCTTCCCGGCAATTACAACATCAATATTTTCAATTTAGAGAACAAAATTGTTTTTTCTTCTGATGCAGGGTTTTATACCTATGATGAGCTAAGCGACAAGTTTACCAAGTACGAAGCCCTTAACAAAGAGCTTGGTTCTTTCCAATCCTCTAATAAAATTATTAATGCGGGTGGCAAAAAATATTGGTTTATTAATCACGGCAAAACAGCACTGGTTAACTTTAGCGAACCTGGTAAAGTAGAAATAGATTCGAATCAATTCAGCATTTTAGATGGCCGTATGGTTCAATATTACGAGAACATTAGCCGCATCAGCAATTCCATTTATCTGATCAGCGTTGATGATGGGTTCGTAATCTACAATCCTACGGCTCAACTGAGTTTGCAGAAACAAAAATTGCCTGCCGTACTGATCAGGCGTGTAGAAGATATTACCGATAAATTTTCGCTCATCAGCGAAGCTGGAAATGGTGAGGAAGCAACAGAGATCCAAAACAGCCGTAACAATATCCGCATTTCTTATGCATTGCCCTATTACCGACAGGCTAAGGTTAAATATCAGTTTTATTTAGAAGGATATTCTAAGGCCTGGTCTGATTGGAGTTATGCCACACAAAAAGATTTTACCAATTTAAGTGCTGGCAACTATATTTTTAAAGTTAGGGCAAAAATCGATGATACTTCAGTAAGCGGGGAAACCGTTTATTCGTTTACTATTTTGCGTCCATGGTATCTAAATAATTGGGCCATTTTGTGTTATGTTGTTTTATTTGTGGTGGTGTTGATTCTGGGTAAGAAAATTTACGAAAGAAAACTACAGCGGGATAGCCAAAAAATCAGCGACCGCTTACAAGCTGAGCAAGAAGAGATCCTGAAGCAGGAAACAGAGATCAACGAAAAGCAGATCATCAAGCTGCAAACAGAAAAATTACAGGCAGAACTCGCCTCGAAAAATAGAGAACTGGCCAACTCAGCCATGACCCTTGTTTATAAAAACGAGCTGCTCCAAAAGCTGAGTGATGAGATCACCAAATTAAAGGATGAGAATGGGAAAAAACTCTCAGATGATCAAACCCGCAAAATCCAGAAAGTAATTAATGATGGTATGAATGATGAGCGTGATTGGCATTTATTTGAGAATAGTTTTAATGAGGCACACGAAAGTTTCTTTAAAAAATTAAAGGCACAGCATCCCGATCTTGTTCCGAATGATTTGAAACTCTGCGCCTACCTCAGGATGAATATGAGTAGCAAAGAGATGTCATCACTACTAAATATTAGTTTAAGAGGTGTAGAAATCAGAAGATATCGCTTACGCAAAAAGCTCGAAGTACCGCACGATAAAAACCTGACAGAGTTTTTAATGGAACTTTAATCTTGCAGCTAGAATCAAATTAGAGCGGTCAAAAATTGCTCGAACCAGCCTCGGGAACGTTTGCACAAAAAACGATTTTTGGGGCTTTTTCATGTTATCTTACCCAATCGGCACTACATCATTACCTCTCATAGCAAGCTTTCTAGCCCCACAAAATACTTAGTGTTATTTGTACACTTGTGTATTTATTAATGTGATGTTAAAATCTAAAAAACTGCATTTTTAGGCTAAAATGGCATTTGGTTTATTTGATTGAGATACCCCACAGTATCAGATGATGTATTAATGTAGAGGTAAAAACACTTGCACATCAGCAAAAACAACCCCACATTTAACTAACAATTAAACTAAATTTTAATAAGCATGAAAAGAATCTTTACAAGAATTTCTGTTCTGGCCGTATTTTGTTTACTCGCAATTAACGTAGCATTTGCGCAAAACATTACTGTAAAAGGTAGGGTAACAGATGGGGGCGACAAAACTCCGTTACCAGGCGTAACTATCTTAATCAAGGGCACACAAAATGGTACGCAGACGGATGTAAACGGCAACTACTCTCTTAGCGCACCGGCCAGTGCCACATTGGTATTTAACTTTGTAGGCTATACAGCATTAGAACAGGCTGTAAATAACCAAACTACAATTAATGTATCTCTAGCATCATCAACACAACAATTAGAGCAGGTTGTGGTTGTGGGTTACGGTACGCAAAGAAAAATTGATGTAACTGGGTCTGTAGCCACTGTAAAAGGTGAGGACATTTCAAAACAAGCATCGGTTAATGCTGTAAGTGCATTGCAGGGTAAGGTTGCAGGTGTTAGTATTACCAATTCAGGTACCCCGGGTTCGACACCACAAATTACAATCCGCGGTACAGGAACTATTTATGGCAGCCTTGGCGTATTATACGTGGTTGATGGAGTTTGGTACGATGACATAAGTTTCTTAAATCCTGCGGATATTGCTGATATGAGCATTCTGAAAGATGCATCATCTCAATCTATTTATGGTATCCGGGCAGCTAACGGGGTTATATTAGTTACCACTAAAAAAGGTAAGAACGATAGTCCGGTTATTAATTACAATGGAGCTGTTGGCTATAAAAAAGTAACCAACCCGATCGAAATGGCAAATGCCACCGAATATGCAACAATTATCAATGAATTATCTGCATCAAACGGAGCCACTCAATTATTTGCCAATCCTTCCAGTTATGGCGAAGGTACCAACTGGTACAATCAGGGATTAAGAAATGCATTACAAACTACGCATCAGATCTCTGTTAATGGCGGTTCTGAAAAATCGACCTATAACTTCTCTTTAGGTTACGATAATGAGGACGGTATTGTTAAAAATCAAAACTGGAAACGTTATACAGCCAGATTAGCCAATGATTTCCAAATTCTGAAATCGTTGAAAGTAGGATATTCGGTTTCCGGAACGTCTATTAATTCAAATGATATCAACGGAGCTATTTTCCGTCAATTATATGCTGCTGGTCCAGTAGTTCCGGTTTATTATGCAGATGGGACTTATGGAGATGCCAATGATTTCGGTTTAGGAGGTGGTAACAACTTCAATCCTCAGGTAACTTTAGACTTCTTCAATCAAAAATCTAAAAACTACCGAATTAACGGAAATGTTTATGCAGAGCTAACCTTTGCTAAAAACTTTACTTTTAAAACCAGTGCAGGTGGTGATTTTGGACAAAATGAAGTAAAAGGCTATACACCCGTTTATAAAGCAACACAGGGTCAACTGAATGACATTAGCCGTTTAACCATCAACCGGGATGAGAACAGAAACTGGATTTTAGAGAACACTTTAACCTATAAAAACACTTTCGGCAATCATAATCTAACAGTTTTAGCAGGTACAACAGCGCAAAGAAGAAAAAATTATTATCTCAATTCCAGTGCATTAAATGTTCCTTACAGCAGTGAAGGAGATTTATACCTGGCATTAGGTACAGCAAGCACCCGTGAAGTAGTAGACGGTGGCAGCTTATCTACTTACCTTTCTTATTTCGGTAGGGCAAATTATTCTTATAAAGACAAATATTTATTAAATGCCACATTGCGTGCTGATGCGGCATCTCAATTTTTCGGAGGTGGTGATCTTTGGGGTTATTTCCCTGCAGTTGGTGCTGGTTGGGTTGTTTCTAACGAGGACTTCATGAAAGACCAAAAAGTTTTTAATAATTTAAAACTTAAAGCATCATGGGGTAAAGTAGGTAATGCGGGTGTTCCGATAAACCCAACAACATTAACAGTATCTCAAATAGCTGGCTATGTTACGGTATTAAATGGTGTAGCCTACACAGGTGCCAGCGTGGCGTCGTTAGTTCCTTCATTCTTAAACTGGGAGCGTACAACGGGTACTGACATTGGATTTGAAGCAGCATTCCTAAAAAACAGATTAAATATTGAAGCAAGTTTTTATAATAAAAAAACAGAGCAGGCTATATTTGGCATACCGATCTTCACTTCAATTGGTACAGCCACCGCAAGCTTAATTGGTAACCAAGCTGATTTACGTAACCGGGGGGTCGAATTTCTGGGCACCTGGAGAGATCAAACTAAAAGTGGTTTAAGTTATTCGATTAGTGGAAACATAGGAATTAATAACAACAAAGTATTATCGGTAATTACGGGTTCAAACCCAATTTATAGTGGTGGACAAGGCATTGCTAACGGTGCTTTAGCAACACGTACCGTACAAGGTGACCCAATAGGATCATTCTTTGGTTATCAGGTTGCAGGAATTTTCCAAACTCCTGCTGAAGTTGCTGCGTCAGCGCAAACTGGCGCAAAACCGGGCGACTTCCGTTATGTAGACCAAAATGGTGATGGCGCCATTGATGGGAAAGACCGTGTAGTATTAGGAAATCCAAATCCTAAATACAGTTATGGTATCAATACAACTTTCGCTTACAAAGGATGGGATTTAGCTTTAGACATTCAAGGTGTTGCAGATGTTGATGTTTACAATGCAAACATTGCTTACCGTTTCGGTAATGAAAACTTCAGCAAAGATTTTTACGATAACAGATGGCATGGTGCTGGTACATCTAACACTTACCCATCAGCTAATGTTGGATCTACGTCAAATGCTGCACCTAACTCATTCTATGTGGAAGATGGTTCTTATATCCGTTTAAGAACAGTACAATTAGGTTACTCACTTCCTGCTTCATTAATGGGCAAATGGTCGATGAAAAAAATCAGAGTATTTCTTGACGCACAAAATGCTGTTAACTTATTCGGATATAAAGGATTTACTCCTGAAATCGGGTATGATGCCAATAGTGGTCCTATTTCAAGAGGTATAGATGCAAATGTTTATCCGCTTGCAGCTACATACAGATTAGGTGTTCAGGTTCAATTCTAATAATTAAGACAATGAAATTAAATCATAAAAATACATACATCCAAAAGCTGGGTTTAATTGCAATCTTAGCAACTACTTTGGTAATGCCTGCATGTAAAAAGGAATTTTTAAATGTTGATCCACAGGCAAAACAACCAGAAGCTACCTTTTGGAAAACAGCAGATGACGCTTCAAAAGCTGTAATCGCTATTTATGGTAACTTACGAAGTTGGGGCAACACTGCCTTCCCTGCTTTAGCTGTTGAAAGTATTCCTGGCGATGACGCCGAGAAGGGAAGTACAGCAAACGACGCAAGTTATTTAAATAGCTTTGATAATTACACGGCATCTTCAACCGAAGGTCAATTTGGAGGTTTCTGGCAGGCACAGTACCAAAACATTAATTTATGTAACCAGGTTTTAGATAACGTTCCTGGAATTAACATGGATGCCAGTTTAAAAGCACGTTACCTGGCAGAAGCCAAATTTGTTCGCGCTTATTCATATTTCAGGTTAGTAAGAGCATTTGGTGATATACCTTTACGTTTAACGGTACCCAAAGATGTTTCTGAGTTTAATATTCCGAGAACACCTAAAGCCCAGGTTTATGCGGCAATCGAAAAAGACTTAGATGAGGCTGCTGCAGTGTTGCCACAAACCTATCCGGCTGCCGATTTAGGCAGAGCAACAAAAGGCGCTGCTCTTGCTTTGCATGCTAAAGTTGCCATGTATCTAGGTAAATGGGACCAGGTTTTATCCTACACCAATACCGTTATGACTTTAGGTTATGATTTATATCCTAATTTTCAGGAAGGCTTTAGAACCAACCATGAAAACAACGTAGAATCTGTATTTGAAATTCAATGCGCACTTTTATTGAATAATAAAGATGCATCAAATTCGCAATACAGCCAGGTACAAGGTGCAAGAGCAAACACGCCAGACCTTGGATGGGGTTTCAACGTACCTACACCAGCATTGGATGCAGCTTTCGAAGCAGGCGATGTTCGTCGGAACGCAACAATTCTATATAGAGGAGAAACTACCCCCCAAGGTGATGCAATCTCTAACAGCGCAGATAATCCGATGTATAATGAGAAATCTTACGTACCATTTGCCAACATTATCTCTGGTTATACACAGGGAGCTGACCAAAACGTACGTGTACTTCGCTTTGCCGATGTTCTTTTGATGAACGCAGAAGCTGCTAACGAGCTAAACAATCCAACTTTAGCTAAAACTTCATTAAACAGGGTTCGTGCACGTGCACGTGGTGGTGTAGCTGGTGTTGTTCCTGATGTTACAACAAGTGATAAAGATGCACTGCGTCAGGCCATTTGGAAAGAAAGACAACTTGAGTTAGCGATGGAATCTGACCGTTATTTTGATGTAATTCGCCAGGGTCGTGGTACTGCTGTATTTGGTGCCAAAGGCTGGAAAGCTGGTAAAAACGAAGTTTGGCCTATTCCATCAACTGAGATTGACATAAGTGTAGGTGTTTTGACACAAAATCCTGGATACTAACCTCTTCAATTGATTTAAAAATGAAAACAAAATATTTATTATTGGCAGTTGTGGGTTTAGGCTTATCTTCTTGTCAGAAAAAATTTGATCCATCAAGCTATGCTCCAGCTTTGAATATCGGTGGCTACACCAGTGCAAAACAAATTGCTCCAAGTAGTTTGGTAGCCTATTGGGCTTTCGATGGAGGATTAACTGATAGTATTTCTAATACTGTGGGCGTAAACACAGGTACTTCGTTTGCTGCCGGGGTAAAAGGACAAGGCTTACAGGGTGCTTTAAATGGTTATGTTGTATCTAATACTCCTGCTGCCGTTCAAAGCTTAAAAAGTTTCACTCTTACCTGCTGGGTTAATATGCCTTTAAATGATAAAGGTATTGTTGGGCTTATAGATGTTTCAAAATCATCGGATTTTTGGGGTAACCTAACCTTGTTCTTCGAAAATGGAGGCGATGCAACTACGGGTAAACTAGTAGCACGTACTTATTCTGGAGTAGTAAACAATGGAGGTGATAACTTTTTAAAAATCACATCGCCATGGGGTAAATGGACACAAATTGCTTATAGTTATGATCAGGCAACATCAACATTTAAAGTATATGTTAACGGATCTAAATTGGGCGAAAAAACGGTTGCAAATCTGGGTGCCTTAACATTTCAGAATGCAGGTAAAATGGTTTTCGGAACCGTTCATTTTCAAACTACCCCTAGTTTAACAACCTCAACAGGCAAGCAAGATTGGGCCAGTTATTTAACTGGCAAATTAGATGAAGTTCGCATTTTTAATAAAGCTTTGGCACCCGAAGAAATAAGTGCTTTAGCAAAACTCGAAGGAAGAGGAAAATAGCTTTCCCATTCTGATAGCCAAAATTAAAAGGGCTGCCAAATGGTGGCCCTTTTCAACTCTCCTACTATGAACAATAAATATTTTTATATTTTAATCTTATCAATTGTTTTTTTTGCGTGCAAAAAAAGTGATACACCTGCACCGGTTGATCCACCCGTTACACCAAGCTCATTTTCTTTTAGCGATTTAAAGGTAAACGATGCTTACAGTGGCTTTACCTATTATGGCTTAAACAATAACCCAATTATCAAAATAACATTCTCATCACCAATCAATTCCACTTCTATAAGTGGCAATGTTACCCTTACCGATGCCTCTGGAAATCCGGTAGCATTCACTTCCAAATTAGAGAACAACGATAATACGGTTGTAATTACCGCTACGGCATTGCAGCCCATTACAAAATATATTTTAAACGTTAATAACAATTTATCATCAAAAACCGGTGGTAAACTTCAATCAGCGGTTGCTGTAAACCTGATCACTGCTGTTGATGATGCAGACAAATTTGCACGCATCAGCGACGATGAACTTTTAACGCTCGTTCAAAAACAAACATTCAAATATTTCTGGGATTTTGCACACCCAACCAGTGGCCTTGCAAGGGAAAGAAATACATCTGGTAATACCGTAACTTCTGGTGGATCGGGTTTTGGAATCATGGCCTTGGTTACTGGTATCAGCAGGAATTTCATCAGCAGGGCAGATGGATTGACGAGGATCCAAAAGATGGTATCCTTTTTAAAAACTGCTGATCGTTTTCATGGCGCCTATCCACATTGGTTGGATGGCAATACCGGAAAAGCAATTCCGTTCAGTACCAAAGATAATGGTGGCGATCTCGTTGAGACTTCATTTTTAATGGCAGGACTAATCACCGCCCGTCAATATTTTAATGGAACTGATGCAGCAGAAACTGCGTTACGAGCGGATATTAATACCATTTATAACGGCGTAGAATGGGCCTGGTACAGAAAAGATAACAGTAATACACTTTACTGGCATTGGAGCCCTAATTATAACTGGGACATGAACCTGCCCATTAAAGGCTGGAACGAATGTTTGATCACTTATGTGATGGCCGCAGCTTCACCTACTTTCTCCATTCCAAAAACCGTTTATGATATTGGTTGGGCACAAAATGGAGCAATGAAAAATGGGAATACCTATTATGGTGTTCAACTTCCTTTAGGCACAGCCAATGGTGGCCCATTATTTTTTGCACACTATTCTTTCTTGGGTATCAATCCAACAGGTTTAAGCGATGCTTACGCAAATTACGAAACACAGACTAAAGCACACACGCAGATTAATTATAATTATTGCAAAGCTAATCCGCTCGGGAACTATGGTTATGGTGAAAATTGCTGGGGTTTAACGGCAAGTGATATTCCTAACGGATATGCTGCAAGCGCGCCGAACAATGATGTTGGTGTAATTGCCCCTACCGCAGCCTTATCATCTTTTCCGTATACGCCAACCGAATCGATGCAGGCGCTAAAATATTTTTATTATAAACTGGGCGACAAAACCTGGGGAAATTATGGTTTTTACGATGCTTTCTCGCTAAAAGATCAATGGTTTGCTTCTTCTACTTTGGCCATAGATCAGGGACCGATAGTAGTGATGATCGAAAATTATAGAACCAAATTAATCTGGAACTTATTTATGTCGGCTCCCGAAGTTAAAACAGGTATGAAAAATCTTGGTTTTAGCAGTCCCAATCTTTAACATTATACAGCAGCAATGAAATTTATATTCCGAAACTTCCTTTTATTATCATTTACCCTTTTTACGCTATCATCATGTGCACAGCGTGAAAAACAGGCATACAATCCTGATCTGAAGATCAAAAAAAACCTTACCGACATTGAATTACTGGATCTTGTGCAAAAACAGACTTTCCAATATTTTTGGGATGGGGCTGAACCAACATCAGGTGCTGGTAGAGAACGCTTTCATGTGGATAATGTGTACCCGGAAAATGATAAGAATACAGTGGCAACCGGTGCAACTGGCTTTGGCTTGATGGCCATTTTAAGCGGTATTGATAGAGGTTATGTAACAAAAAAAGAAGGATTAGACCGATTAAACAAAATATTGGATTTTCTATCCAAAGCCGATCGTTTTCATGGTGCATGGTCGCATTGGATAAATGGAGAAACTGCCAAAGTACGTCCTTTTGGGCAAAAAGATAATGGAGGCGATCTCGTAGAAACTTCTTTTGTTGCACAGGCCTTAATCTGTATTAACGAATATTATAAAAATGGAACCGATGGTGAAAAGGCATTAGCGAAAAAAGCTGATGAACTTTGGAAAGGAATCGATTTCGACTGGTACCGCAATGGCCAAAATGTATTGTACTGGCATTGGTCGCCAGCGTATAAATGGGAAATGAACTTTCCCGTAAAAGGTTATAACGAATGTTTAATAATGTATGTAATGGCGGCCTCATCCCCTACGCATGGTGTTCCTGCTGAAGTTTATCACGAAGGTTGGGCAAGAAACGGACAGATTAAAACTAATTTCAAATTTTACGGACATCCTTTTACACTTGATTATCAAGGCCAGAAAAATTCTGTAGGACCATTATTTTGGGCACATTACTCCTATTTAGGTCTAAATCCGAAAGGTTTAAAAGACCGTTATGCAAATTATTGGGAAAATAACGTAAACCACACACTTGCCATACACGATTACTGTGTGGCCAACCCAAAGAAATTTAAAGGTTATGGAGAAAACAACTGGGGTTTAACAGCCAGTTATTCGGTAAAAGGTTATGCTGCACATAACCCTCAGGAAGATTTTGGCGTAATCTCTCCTACTGCAGCTATATCATCAATCCCATACACTCCAAAAGAATCGATGAGGGTAATCAGGCATCTTTACGAAGATCTGGGCGATAAAGTTTGGGGGAAATATGGTTTTTACGATGCCTTTTCAGAGCAGGACAATTGGTATCCGAAAAGATATTTAGGTATCGACCAAGGCCCAATGGTCGTGATGATCGAAAATTACAGATCGGGTCTACTTTGGAAGCTTTTTATGGGAAACAAGAATGTTCAAAATGGATTACAAAAATTAGGTTTTGAACATCCTACTTTAAAAAAATAAAATGAGAAGACTGATTATAACAATAACAATCATGATCTGCACTGCTTCGGCATTTGCACAAAATCAAAAAACTTACTGCAATCCAATCAATGTAGATTATGGTTATACACCATTCGAATCTTTTACCGAATGGGGGAAACACCGTGCCACTGCCGATCCGGTGATTGTAAATTATAAGGGCGATTTCTATCTTTTCAGCACCAACCAATGGGGTTATTGGCATAGCGCTGATATGCTGAACTGGAAATTCCATGAAAGAAAATTTCTCCGTCCATGGAACAAAACAAAAGATGAACTCTGTGCACCAGGGGTAGGCATCGTTGGCGATACTATGGTCGTTTTCGGGAGTACCTATACTAAAAACTTCACTTTATGGGGAAGTACCGACCCAAAAGGGAACAAATGGTTCCCATTGGTTGATTCTTTAGAAATTGGTGGCTGGGATCCGTCCTTTTTTACCGATGACGATGGCAAATTTTACATGTATAACGGAAGCAGTAATAACTACCCCATGTATGGTGTGGAATTAGACCGCAAAACTTTTCAACCTAAAGGTACCCGCACACCAATGTACCTGCTTGAAAGTTGGCGGTATGGCTGGCAGCGTTTTGGCGAATATATGGACAATACATTTCTTGATCCTTTTGCCGAAGGTGCATGGATGACCAAACATAATGGCAAATATTACTTTCAATACGGAGCACCAGGAACCGAATTTAGCGGTTATTCTGATGGAGTGGTGGTTGGAACCAAACCTTTGTTTTACGATAGCCCATTTACGCCTCAATCTGATCCTTTAAGTTATAAAGGTGGTGGATTTTCGCGTGGTGCAGGGCATGGCGCAACCTTTCAGGATAACAGTAAAAATTACTGGCACATTTCTACGAGCATTATCTGTGTAAAAAACACCTGGGAGCGCAGAATGGGTATCTGGCCAACCGGTTTTGATAAAGACGATGTGATGTGGACCAATACTGCCTTTGGAGATTATCCGCTCTATCTACCTTCCGAAAGAAAGGAAGGTGGTCCGGCAGGTCCAGGTTGGATGCTAATTAACTATAAAAAACCCGTTACTGTTTCTTCAACTTTAGGAAGCTTTAATGCCAACAATGCCGTTGATGAAAGCATTAAAACTTATTGGAGTGCAAAAACCGCAAACAATGGCGAATGGATCCAAACCGATCTGGGTAGTCTGGCAACGGTTAATGCCATCCAGATTAATTATGCAGATCAGGATGCAGAATTTATTGGTAAACAGATCGGAATTTACCATCAATATAAGATTCTATCATCAACTGATGGTAAAAAATGGACTACGCTGGTTGATAAAAGCCAGAACAAAACCGATGTGCCGCACGATTATATCGAACTGCAGAAACCGGTAAAAACCAGATTCATCAAAATGATAAACATCCATATGCCAACCGGAAAATTTGCCATTAGTGGCTTACGTGTTTTCGGCAATGGAAATGGAGAAAAACCAACAAAGGTTAAAAACCTGATTGTATTGAGGACAGAAAAAGATAAACGCAGCGCCTACATCAAATGGCAGCCTGTTGATAATGCATTTGCCTATAATCTTTACTACGGTACTGCGCCAGATAAACTATACAATTGCATCATGATCCATGATTTTAATGAGTACTGGTTCAAAGCAATGGACAGCCAAAAAGCTTATTATTTTACCATTGAAGCAATAAATGAGAATGGTGTATCGGCAAAAACCGAGGTAAAGAAAGTTGATTAATAAAATACATAGCTCACGCTCGTTTGTAACGGGTGTGAAAATAACCAATCGCTTTTAGCGATTAATGTTAAAACACGATAAAATCGTAAAGCTATTTAGGCACTCGTTGGAAACGATCGTCCGCTAATTAAAAGAATAAAACACACATATAATGAAGAGAGCGAATATCCTGGTTGTTTTTTTAACCCTACTTGTACTGAATGGATCAGCACAAAGCAAAAAATCTGTTTCGGCAGCAGATGCAAAGATGAATGCCTTCATCAGCAACCTCATGGCGAAAATGACCATTGATGAAAAAATTGGTCAGCTGAACCTGCCAAGTTCCGGCGATATCACCACCGGCCAGGCTAACAGCAGCGACATTTCTAAAAAAATCAGGGATGGACAGGTTGGTGGATTATTTAACATTAAAGGAGTAGATAAGATAAAGGCAGTTCAAAAGATTGCAGTAGAAAACAGCCGCATGAAAATCCCATTGCTTTTTGGAATGGACGTAATCCATGGTTATAATACCGTTTTCCCCATTCCATTAGGAATGAGTTGCGTTTGGGATATGGCCACAGTACAAAAATCGGCAAGGGTTGCTGCGATAGAAGCCAGTGCAAGTGGAATTAACTGGACCTTCTCTCCTATGGTTGATATTTCTAGAGACCCGCGTTGGGGCCGCATTTCGGAAGGAAGTGGCGAAGATGCTTATTTAGGTTCACAAATTGCCGCAGCCATGGTGAAAGGTTATCAAGGTAAACTTCAGGCTAATAACGAAATTTTAGCCTGCGTAAAACATTATGCGCTTTATGGTGCTGCTGAAGCTGGCAGAGATTATAATACCACCGATATGAGCAAAGTGCGCATGTACAATGAATATTTCCCTCCTTATAAAGCCGCTGTTGATGCAGGAGCAGCCAGTATTATGGCCTCTTTTAACGAAGTTGATGGTATCCCTGCAACCGGAAGTAAATGGTTAGTGACCGATGTTTTACGTAACCAATGGGGCTTTAAAGGGTTCGTGGTAACTGATTATACGGGTATTCCTGAAATGATTGCCCACGGCATGGGCGATTTACAAACTGTTTCTGCCTTGGCTTTAAATGCTGGCATTGATATGGATATGGTGGGCGAAGGCTTTTTAGGTACTTTAAAAAAATCATTGGCAGAGAAAAAAGTTGGCATGGCACAAATAGACAGGGCATGCCGATTAGTGCTTCAGGCAAAATATAAACTTGGTTTATTTGCTGATCCTTATAAATTCTGTAATGCAGAAAGAGCAGAAAAAGAGGTTTTTAGTCCAGCTAACCGTCAGGTTGCACGCGAAATTGCTGCTGAAAGCTTCGTGTTACTAAAAAATAACAATAATATACTTCCATTAAAAAAATCAGGTACTATTGGCTTAATCGGTCCATTGGCAGATAATACTGCCAACATGTACGGTACCTGGAGTGTTGCTGCCCTTTTCGATAAATCGATAACGGTACTTCAAGGTTTAAAAAATGTTTTGGGTGATAAAGCGAAAATTTTAACCGCACGCGGCGCTAATTTTTTAGCAGATTCTGCAATGGAGCAACGCTATGTCAACATCCACAATCCTACTTACAAACGCGATCCTCGAACCGAAGCAGAAATGATCAAGGAAGCGCTAGAGGTTGCTAAAAAATCGGACGTTATTGTGACTACCATTGGTGAAGGTTCTGAATTTACAGGCGAAAGCAGTAGTGTAACCGATATCCAGATTCCCGAGACACAGAAAAACCTGTTAAAAGCACTGGCTAAAACTGGCAAACCAGTGGTACTGGTGTTGTTTACCGGTCGTCCGTTGGCATTAAACTGGGAGCAGGAAAATATTGCTTCCATTTTAAATGTTTGGTTCCCGGGTAGTGAAGCAGGAAATGCAATTGCTGATGTACTTTTTGGCGATGTTAATCCTTCGGGTAAACTGAGTGCAACTTTCCCTCAAAATGTAGGTCAGGTGCCTTTGTATTATGCACATAAAAACACCGGTCGACCGTTGGCAGAGGGTAAATGGTTCGAAAAATTCCGCTCCAACTATTTAGATGTAAGCAACGATCCTTTATATCCTTTCGGTTTTGGCCTGAGCTATACCACGTTTAATTACAGCGATGTTAAATTAAGTTCAAATACCTTAACCAAAGGGAAAACGATCACGGCATCGGTTACGCTAAGTAATACGGGTAAATATGAAGGTAAAGAGGTCGTTCAATTATACATTCAAGATCTTGTGGGAAGCATTACCCGTCCGGTAAAAGAGCTAAAAGGTTTTCAAAAGATTAATTTAAAAGCCGGAGAAAGTAAAACCGTCACTTTCAACATTTCCGAAAATGATCTTAAGTTTTACAATGCTGATCTAAAATTCGTGGCTGAACCCGGCGATTTTAAAGTATTCATTGGCACAAATTCACGCGATGTAAAAGAAGCATCTTTTACACTGAAATAAAGACAGTTAGGTTTGGTTATGAACCCTGTGCTATTGTAAAGTAGCCAGGGTTTTCTATTTTTGTTAAATGAAACCATCATAATTTATCAAAACACACCTTGAAATAACAAATCATGATAGCTTCATCAACTTTAAAATAATATAAAACGGATGAAAAAGATTTTTTTTACCATCTGCATTCTTTTTTCTGTACTCTTTTTAAACGCTCAAGACTTAAAAAAATACGACAAGGGAAGCTATATCAAAGGAAAGGACTCTATTTATTACAGAATCCTGTTTCCCGAGAATTTTAATCCCGACCAAAAATATCCGATCATCTTTTTCCTCCATGGAAGCGGCGAAAGGGGGAATGACAATACCAGTCAACTGGTACATGGTGGAAAATTGTTTTTAAAAAATGATTTACGCAAAAATTTCCCTGCTATTGTTGTTTTCCCACAATGCCCATCAAACGACTTTTGGGCAAATGCCAATTTTGAGAAAGATGCCAAAGGCAAAAGGAGAATCAGTTTTGTGGAGGGTGGCAAACCAACCAAAATTATGCATGCGCTACAAGGCATGGTTAAAAACTTCCTTAATAAACCTTATATAAACAAAGAGCAGGTGTACGTGGGCGGTTTATCAATGGGGGCAATGGGTACTTATGAGCTGTTAAGAAGAGAACGCCGCAAATTTGCCGCTGCCATTGCCATCTGTGGTGGCGATAACACCAACAACATTAAAAAATATCAAAAAATACCGCTTTGGATTTTCCATGGGGCAAAAGATGATGTAGTTGATCCGGCTTTTTCGATTGCCATTGCCGAACGTTTGAAAACTGTTGGCGATGAAGTGAAATTTACCCTATATCCAAATGATAACCACAATAGCTGGGACAGTGCCTTTGCAGAGCCAGAATTGTTAACCTGGCTATTTTCACATAAGAAATAGTAGAACGATCCGTCATAATGAACTTGTTTCAGTATCTATCTGGCAAGACCCTGAAATAAATCCGATAGCTATCGGATCAGGGTGACGATCAGGAGTAAAAGAATTAGAAAAGCAAGGTTCGGTATCTTATCGGTTCCAAAAGCCCTGCCATCCGCTTTACTCACCCCGATTGAAAAAATCGGGAGTTCGTGCCCGCTGCTGTCAGGTTTAATTTACCTAGGTTGACCTAAGTAACCTAGACCCGACAAAATGGAAAGCCCGGAGGTTGAGGAACGAGGCCGAGGACTTGAAATGATGGCGGGACCGTCTTAACCAATAAGCACCGATTTTGCTCTTCAAAAACAAAAACCACAAAAAAAGCCTGAAGAAAAATCTTCAAGCTCTTGTAAAATATTCTAATTGATGTTATTCTGCCATATTATGGTAAACTGCCTGCACATCATCATCTTCCTCTAACTTATCAATCAATTTCAAAACATCAGCTGCCTGCTCTTCCGTTACCTCGTGGTGAGACAAAGCAATACGCTCTAGTTTTGAACTCTTTAACTCTATGCCTTTTTCTTCTAAAGCTTTTTGTAAAGATCCAAAGTTTTCGAAAGCACCTTGAGCAACAGCGATATCGTTGCCTTCTTCATCAGCCTCTACGTACAATTCTTCTAAACCAGCATCAATGAGTTCAAACTCTAACTCTTCTAAGTCTAAACCTTCAGCTGGTACAAAACGGAAAACAGATTTGCGGTTAAAAACGAAATCTAACGATCCGGTTTTACCCAAAGAACCATCTGTTTTGTTAAAATAACTACGAACGTTTGCTACGGTACGGTTGGTATTATCAGTAGCAGTTTCAATTAAAACGGCAACACCGTGTGGCGCATAACCTTCATATACAATTTCTTCGTAATTGGCCATCGATTTATCAGATGCACGCTTAATAGCTGCCTCTACCCTATCTTTTGGCATGTTTACCGCTTTCGCATTTTGCATAGCCGTACGTAAGCGCGAGTTGGTTTCTGGATGAGGTCCGGATTCCTTAACCGCCATTACAATATCTTTACCAATACGCGTAAACTGAACCGCCATTTTGGCCCAACGCTTAAATTTTCTCTCTTTTCTAAATTCGAATGCTCTTCCCATTTTTCGAGTATTGAGATATAAGATTTGAGATAGGAGACCTTATGCCTTCAACCTTTCAACCCTCTACCTTTATATTATTTTTTTAAATTATTCAACATATCAATTGTCAGTTTCGATAAATCGAATGCTGGTTTCCATCCCCAATCTTTTGCAGCATAGTTATCGTCGATAGAACGTGGCCAGCTATTTGCAATTTGCTGACGGGGATCATTAGCGGCGTAAGATAATGTAAAATCTGGAATATGTTTTCTGATTTCGGCTGCTAAAATCTCAGGTGTAAAACTTACCCCACCAAAATTATAGCTGCTACGCACCGAAATCTGATCTGCCGGTGCATCCATTAGTTCGATGGTTCCACGAATGGCATCATCCATATACATCATTGGCAACTCCGTTTCTGCATTTAAGAAACTCTGGTAGCTGCCTTTTTTCAATGCGTCGTGAAAAATATGAATCGCATAATCTGTTGTTCCACCACCTGGGGCAGCTTTCCAGCTGATTAATCCTGGATAACGGATACTCCTTACATCTAATCCGTATTTTTGGTTATAATATTCGCACCAGCGCTCACCTGCCAGTTTACTGATTCCATAAACGGTATTCGGATCCATTACACAATATTGCGAGGTATTATCTTTTGGCGAATTTGGCCCAAATACAGCGATTGAACTTGGCCAATATACCTTTGCCGTTTTATATTCTAATGCTAAATCTAAAACATTCAGCAAGCCGTTCATATTCAAATCCCAGGCTAATTTTGGATTCTGCTCACCTGTAGCCGATAATAAAGCTGCTAAAAGGTAAACCTGTGTTGGTCTGTATTTATGAAAAATGCCATTGATCATTTCCTTATCAAGCACATTCACAAATTCAAACGGTGCAGAGTTTTTGATGTCGTAATCTGGTCTGCGAATATCGCATGCAACCACATGATCATCACCATATATTTTACGTAACATGGTTACCAACTCGGTACCAATTTGCCCATTAGAGCCTAAAACAACAATTTTTTCTTGCATAATTTTTTTGAGATTGAGCAAAGGTAAAAAAATGAGATAAAAGGCGATAAAATATTTATACTTAGTGTATAGAATAGTGGTTAATTGTTTAAACTGGTTAATCGGTTAGATAGTTTAAAAAGGATTAATCGGCTAATTGTATAAACTAGTTAACTGTAAACCGGATTGTTTATTTGTTGTATTGCTAACTGCAAATTGCTAACTGAAAACGATTAACTGATATCTCAGGTATTAGAACCTTTCAACAATGAAACCATACACAATCAAACTTGATTACATTTCAACATTAATTTTATTACATTTACTACACTTACCTGCATAACCAAATAACAAATGACTCACGCTGAGCCTGAAAAATCTGATGATTTACTTGATCGCTTAAAACTGGGCGATAAACAGGCTTACGAAAAAATATATTTCACTTATAGTAATGAGCTTTTATTGGCAGCCTACAAAAAAACAGGCGATAAGGTAATTGCTGAAGAACTGGTGCAGAACATCTTTATCTCCCTTTGGGAAAAGCGGCAGGAAGCGGTGATTAATAACCTCCAGGCTTATTTGTTCGGTGCCTTGAAGTTAAGTGTAATCAACCACATCAGGAGCCTGGTTATGGAGAATAAGTACATGGAATACCAAAGCCTAACTTATTCAGAAAACCATCAGGATACTGCAAACCTGGTCGATCTTCATGATCTATCTTCCATCATTGAAGAAGGTATCAACTCCCTTCCAGAAAAAACACAAGAAGTCTTCAGGCTGAGCCGATACCAACACCAATCTACTAAAGATATTTCTGCTGGTTTAAATATTTCCGAAAAAGCTGTTGAATACCATATTACCCGCTCAATTAAAAGAATTAAAGAATATATTAAAAATTTCTACATCTTTTTGTAACTGATTACCAGGCAATTGAAAATTATTTTAACTTTTTTATCTCCTGCCTTTAGGGGTTCGCATTCATTGTGTTACTTGTATAGTATAAAGCCAAATATTCTTTCTTATGGACCAGAAATCATTTTACGATTTACTAAGCCGTTACGAAAACGGAAATTGTACCGAAGCCGAAAAGCTTTGGGTAGATAAATGGTATCATAACTTAAATAGCAGGAATTTTAAAGATCTATCGTCAACAGCACTGGAGGAAATGCAGGCCAATACCTGGCTAAACATCAATAATATTGAACGCAAACCAGCACCAACATTAAAGGTTAAAAAGCTTTGGCCAAAATTTGCAATTGCAGCAGCTATATTGGTTGCCTTTTTTATCGGGGGATTATACCTAACGAACTACAACCATGCTGAACAATCTTTTATTGATGAAAACAGCAATTTAAGCTTAATCAGCAAAACCAATGATACTGATCGTCCCATCATTATAGCGCTTAGCGATGAAAGCACGGTAACACTTAAACCGCAGGCCAATATTATTTATCCAAAGATTTTTGCTACCAACAAAAGAATGGTTTATTTAAAAGGAACAGCCTTCTTTTCGGTAAGCAAAAACCCAAAGCGACCGTTTTATGTATATAATCAAAAACTGGTTATACGTGTTTTGGGTACCAGCTTTTGGGTAAAATCGTCAACAGATAAACTTCCCGCCCAAGTTGCCGTAAGGACCGGAAAAGTTCAGGTAGAAGAAAATCAAAAAAATTCGCTATTTACTTTCTCTAAAGAAAAACTGGCGAAACCAATTCTGCTTACGCCAAATCAAAAAGGTGTTTTTTCCGACCACAAATTAAATAAAACATTGGTAAGCAAGCCTATTCCATTGGCCGAAGCTTATAACATACCCACAAGCTTGAGCTACAATTTTAAAGAAGAAAGCATTAAAGAAATTTTCAAAACCTTATCTGAAGCATATGGGATAGAGATAAAATCGGATAATGAGCAGATTTCGACCTATACTTTTACCGGAGATTTAAGCAAAAAAGGGCTATATGAGCAGCTCGACCTGATCTGTGGAACCATCTCAAGCAAATATTACATCCAGGGAACCAGCATTGTGGTTTCCAATAAAAACTAACCAAATATATAAACATGATGAAGAAGAACCACAACACCAACAGCCCATAACCGCGGCTCCATTTTCCATAATATTTTTCTAAAAACAAAGCCGACAATGTGGGGCATTGCCGGCGAGTTAAATACATTAGAAATGTATTCATGGTATTTCTATGTCCAATAAATCCAATCATTTAATGAACAATAACCAAATTTATGAAAAAAAATCAACTTATTTCGCTGGCGATATATGCAATGAGAGTTTCGATTTACCAAATACTTGCAATAATAATTTTTACTTGTGGTGCTTTTGCCAAAAATGTCGACGCACAAGATTTCCTGAACAAATCAATTTCGATTAAAGCCGATCAAACAGATATTAAAACCATTATAGAAAAAACAGAACACTTAGCCAATGTTAAATTTGTTTACAGCCCACAATTAATAAACTCCAACCGTAAAGTTTCTATTAACGTGGTTAACCAAAAACTTAAATACTTTCTTGAGAATTCGCTAAAACGTTATGACGTGGGATATAGAATAGTTAAAGATCAGATTCTGCTCTATTCTATTCCCGCCAATAACAACCTCGAACTACTAAAAGCCTTTGAAGGCATTGTTACCGGAAAAGTAACCGACAGTAAAGGGAATGCCATCCCTGGGGTATCAGTTACCGTTAAAGGAAAATCAATCGGGACCATAACCGACGAAAATGGCGCTTTTGCACTAAAAGGCTTAACTGTTGACAGCCGTGTAATCGTGGTAAGATACGTAGGTTTCATTTCCAAAGAAGTAAACCTATCACCTGGCAATGCCGACGAAAACCTGAGTATCAGCCTATCAGAAGATAACCTACAATTGGAAAGTGTGATGGTAACCGGTGGTAATCCAAAGAAAAAATTAGAAAGCAGTGTGGCCTTAACTTCAGTGAGTAATAAAGATATTACCAACCGGGCACCTTTAAACAGTACCGATTTATTAAAAGCCATACCAGGTTTAACGGTAGAAAGTACAGGTGGCGACGGCCCGGGAAATGTTTGGGTAAGGGGGTTTCCGCAGCAGGGCGGATATATCTTCCTGGGTATACAGGAAGATGGTTTACCGCTTTTACCAACAGGGTTCAACACAAACCCATCTGTAGATCAATACTATAAAACAGATCTGACTATCCAGAACATAGAAGCCATCAGAGGGGGTAACGCATCAATCGTTCAGGCCAACACACCAGGTGCGGTAGTAAATAACATCAGCTATGTTGGTGCAGATAAACAATATGGTCAATTTAAGTTTACAACAGGTTTTTCGCAAGGTTTGTACCGTGTTGATGGCAACACCGGAGGCAAAATAAACGACCAGATTAAATACAATATCGGTGGTTTTTACCGTACCGATAATGGTGTAGTAGATCAAGGTTTTAAGCCAGCTAACGAGGGTGGACAGATTAAAGGGAACATGACTTTTAATTTTAAGAACAATAAAGGATTTTTTAGGGTGTATGGTAAATACCTGAATGATAAAGTTCAGTTCTTACTAACGAGTTATTACCCTTACGATGGTACCGGGAAACCAACTACTTACCGCGATTATGATATGGCCGCTCAATCGATTACGCCAACGCAAACAGAGTGGAGCTATAACGATCCGGCAGCAGGAAGCCATAATTTTAGTTTAACGGATGGAATCCACACCAAATTGGGATCGGGTGGTTTTCAGTTCAACTACCTAACCGACAGTGGCTGGCAGATTGTTAACAATTTTCGTTATCAAAATACCCATACCAATTCTACCTATACTGCCCCTGCAGGAATTGTAGCGAGAACAGCAGCAACGCCTTATTACTACCCAGGCGGTTCAGTAGCGCCTTTCGTAGCTGGAGATTACGTAATTACCTCTAATGCACAAGGACAAATTAATAGTGATGTTCAGATTGTTGATTACCTGGATTTAAGAAAGAAAGTAAAAAACCACAGTCTTAACATCGGATTGGGCATCCACCAGTATAACCGGGATGATTTACGTTATGCTTTCCGTTCATTTACTGAATTTAAAGAGCATCCTAGCATTTTATTACAATCACCAACAGTTGCAGAGCGTACCATCCAGACCAAAAACACTTTTATTGGTGATACGAGAACCCTATCCTTATATGCCGGAGACGAGATTAAAATATCTGAAAAATGGCGCTTAGATATTGGTGCCCGCATTGATAATCAAAATGTTAAAGGCGACAGACCTTATTATGCATTAAATGCAAATGGTACGGTTAATACAACCGCCAGTGCAAACCCTAATATCTTAGGCTACACGCATTATGATGAAACTTTAACCAACTGGGCAGCTTCAGTAGGAGCAAACTACAAAATAAACAATACATCAAGTATTTTTGCAAGGGCTACAAAAGCTTACAACGCACCAAACATTGGCGACTATAATGCATCAGCCTATAACCCTGTAAACATTAAAAAACGCCCGGTTTATTTGGGCGAAGTGGGTTTTAAATACGCTAAAAATAACTTGGCCATTTTCGCATCAGGAAGTTATTCGGCAATTAAAAACACGTCATTAACCATTAATGTTCCAACAGTTGCTTCAGGTTTACAGGCATTGGTGGCATTTGGTTCTACACGTACCTGGAGTGCCGAGTATGAGGTTTCTTACAAAATTGCTAAACCACTAAGCTTACGTTTAACCGGAACATTGCAAGACTCCAAATACACCGATTACGAAGCAAACACGAGTAACAACGCCGCTGTTGCAGCCGAATTCGGCAATCGGATCTATAGCTTCACCGGCAAAAGGACCGAACGTGTTCCTGTACTCAACACCGAACTTGGCGCCAATTACGACTACAAAAACTTTAACCTATATGTAGCAGCAAATTACGTAGGTAGCCGCTTCACCTCTCCTAGCGATAGCTATAAACTACCTGCTTATGTGGTAATGAAAGCTGGGGCAGGATATAATTTTACTAAAAAGATTTCGATAAGATTTTGGGCAGACAACTTGTTAAATGCAAAAGTGCTGACAGAGGGCGATGTTCGAGGAGATCAGTTCAGAGATTTCTCAACCATAACCCCTGGCACATTAATGATTGGCAGAACATTACTTCAACGTACCTTCTGGGGATCATTAGCTTATTCATTCTAACAAATAAAACCGGAGTTTACGCTCCGGTTTTTTAATTCTAAAACATTATGACAACAAGAAGATCATTTTTACAAAAGGTAAGCCTTGCTGGTGCAGCAGCTTTTTTAAGTCCATCATTAGTTACAACAGCGTTAGCTGAGTCTGCTAAAGTTTCAAAAATCGGAATCGGACTTTTCACTTTAAGGGAGCAGTTAACTGCAGATGTTAAAGCGACCATAGAACAGGTAGCTAAAATCGGTTATAACCAGGTAGAAACCTATTATGGTTATCCTGGCAAATACGAAGTGAAAGGTTTTTGGGGTTTGGAAGCAAAAGACTTTAATACCTTATTAAAAGCAAATGGCCTCACCTCTCCCAGCGGCCATTATAACCTAACTGAGTTTTTATCCTCAGGCGACGATAAAGTGCTAAAATCGCACATCGAAACCGCAGCCACCGTTGGCCAGAAATATTTCGTTATTCCAGCTTTGCCTACCGATATCAGGGCCAATGGAACATTAGATGATTACAAACGCATGGCCTCAAAATTTAACCAAGCGGCCGAGCTTTGCCAAAAGTCAGGATTGAAATTAGCTTATCACAACCATAACTTCGAATTTAAAGATCAGGGCAATGGGGCTACAGGCTACGAAATCCTGCTCGCTGAAACCGATGCCAAACTGGTCGGTTTTGAACTCGATATCTTTTGGGCGGTAAATGCAGGTTTAAATCCTGTTGATATGTTCAACAAAAATCCGGGCCGTTATAAAATGTTCCATGTTAAGGATATGGATAAAGCAGACAAAGCAGTTTTCGTAGAAGTGGGTTCTGGCAGGATAGATTTCAAGCGCATTTTTGCTGCTGCTAAATTGGCTGGAGTAGATTATATTTTTACAGAACAGGACATCATCAAGAAAGCACCTTATGATAGTATAGCTGAAAGCTATAACTACATCAAAAAAAATCTACTTTAAGCAGATTTTCTCCTTAAAAAATCGGTGTTTTAAGATTTATTAGTAAATAATATGCTTACCTATACTAAATGTACTTTTTACACCAAGTAAAATTGATATAAAAACACGGTTTAAACTATAATAGAGTGGCAAAAAGTAATTTATTTAGAACAATTCTACTCAGTAACAATCACATTGCATACCGATAATTTAACTTAAAAAAGTTACTCTTTCCGTTATATTTTTTCTAATATTACTAATTCAACACATAAGTAACCAATATATAAAATCATAAAGACGATGCACAGAAGAGAAGCACTCAAAAACGTTGCATTTTTGCTGGGTGGAGCAATCTCAGCAAGTACAATGGGCGTTTTATTTGAAAGTTTTACGCTGCCGGAAAACGAAAAGAACTTTGTCCTCTATTCACTGGAAGACGAAAAAATTTTCGCTGAATTCGCTGATATTATTGTCCCGACTACCAAATCGTCTGCGGGCGCCAAAGCTGCAGGCTTAGGAAAGTTTATTCCGATGATGATGAAAGATTGTTACCCTGCCACCATGCAAACCTCATTTGCGCAAGGTTTTAAAGATCTTCAGGCTAAATCAATGAAAGATTTCGGAAAAAGTTATATCACTTTAACACCAGCCGATCGTAAAAAACTAATGATTGATTTAAGGGCAATCGCGCTTGCCCAAAAAGCGAGCAAATCAGAAGAGAATAAAGATTTGGCTTACTTTTTTATTACCGCAAGAGATTTAACCTTACTTGGTTATTATTCTTCAGAAATTGGTTGCACCAAAGCACGCGAATATGTGCTTATTCCAGGCCGATATGATGGCAACGCACCATTAAAACCAGGTCAAAAATCCTGGGCAACCTAATTTCTAAAACAACAACAAGACATCATGAATTTAAATACAAATTTAAAAGCAGAAAATACTTACGATGCTATTGTTATAGGATCGGGGATTAGTGGCGGCTGGGCTGCAAAAGAGCTTACTGAAAAGGGCTTACGCGTGTTAATGCTCGAAAGAGGAATGAACATCGAGCACATTACCGGCTACGAAACGGCAATGAAAAATCCATGGGATTTTAAACATGCAGGAAAACTTACCGAAGAGCAAAAACGTACTCACCCGGTACAAAAAAGAGATTATCCTTACCAGGAAGCAAATGAAAAATGGTGGGTAAACGATTTAGAATGTCCATATACGGAAGATAAACGTTTCGATTGGTACCGTGGTTTCCACGTTGGGGGAAAATCGTTAATGTGGGGCCGCCAAAGTTATCGTTTAAGCGATCATAACTTTGAAGATAATGCAAGAGACGGACATGGAAGCGATTGGCCTGTTCGATATGCGGAACTTTCGCCATGGTACGATTATGCAGAACGTTTTGCGGGGATCAGCGGCTCGAAAGAAAACTGGCCTACCTGCCCTGACGGACAGTTTTTACCTCCAATGGATTTAAATATTGTAGAAAAATCCGTTAAAGCACGTATCGAAGAGCACTATAAAAGAGAACGGATTATGATGATTGGCCGTGTTGCCAATCTTACGGTACCACATAAAGGCCGTGGCAATTGCCAGTACAGAAATTTATGTAGCCGAGGCTGTCCGTTTGGCGCTTATTTCAGTACGCAGTCTTCTACCCTTCCTGCGGCAATGGCAACTAAACGTTTAACGTTAAGACCATACTCTATCGTAAATCATATTATCTATGATAAAGACACTAAAAAAGCCAAAGGTGTAATGGTTATTGATGCAGAAACCAACAAAACGATGGAATTTTATGCTAAAATCGTTTTCGTAAATGGTTCTACGCTAGGTTCAACCTTCGTTTTATTAAACTCTACATCAGAAGCACACCCAAATGGATTGGGTAATGGAAGTGGTCAGTTAGGACACAATTTAATGGACCACCATTTCCGTTGCGGAGCATCTGGAGAGGCCGAAGGTTTTGATGACAAATACACTTATGGACGCCGTGCAAACGGAATTTATGTCCCTAGGTATCAGAATATCGGCAACGATAAACGTGATTATCTGCGTGGTTTCGGTTATCAGGGCGGGGCAAGCAGATCAAATTGGCAAGATGATATTGCTGAATTGTCTTTCGGAGCAGATTTAAAACAAAAAATGACCACTCCAGGCAAATGGTCTATGGGCTTGGGCGGTTTTGGAGAGATGTTACCTTATTACGAAAACAAAGTATATATCGATAAAACCAAAAAAGACAAGTGGGGACAACCCGTATTGGCTATTGACTGTGAGTACAAAGAGAACGAGAAAAAAATGCGCGTGGATATGATGAATGATGCTGCCGAAATGTTAGAAAAGGCAGGCATGAAAAACATCAAAACATTCGATAATGGCTGTTATCCAGGTATGGCAATCCACGAAATGGGTACCGCAAGGATGGGTAATGATCCAAAAACTTCTGTACTGAATAAATGGAACCAGATGCACGAAGTAAATAATGTTTTCGTAACCGATGGATCTTGTATGCCATCAATCGCTTGCCAAAACCCATCGTTAACATTCATGGCTTTAACTGCCCGTGCTTGCGATTACGCTGTAAAAGAATTAAAGAAAAAGAACATCTAAAAAGAGGTAAAAGGCATAAGGTTAAAGGTGTAGGGTTTAATCGCCCTAAAACTTAAACCTTATGTCATACACCAATAAGATATAGAAAAACAACATCTAGACAGGTAAAAGGCGTAAGGTTAAAGGTGTAGGGTTTAATCGCCCTAAAACTTAAACCTTATGTCATACACCAATAAGATATAGAAAAACAACATCTAGACAGGTAAAAGGCGTAAGGTTTAAGGTATAAGGGAAATTGCCCTAAACCTTAAACCTTAAACCCCTCACCTTTATAAACATGAAAAGAAAATTAAGAATGGGCATGATAGGCGGTGGAAAAGACGCTTTTATCGGTGCCGTACACCGTTTGGCTGCCAATATGGATGGCCTTATTGAATTATCTGCCGGAGCTTTAAGTGTAAATCCTGAAATTGGATACGAATCTGGAAAACTACTTTTTCTTCCGGATAACAGAATCTATACCAATTACGAAGAAATGCTGACGAAGGAAAGTGAGTTGCCAGCAGATGAAAGAATTGACTTTGTAACCATCGTTACCCCGAACTTTGCTCACTTTGCTCCTGCAATGATGGCTTTGGATAAGGGTTTTAACGTGGTGATTGAAAAACCGATGACTTTAACTTTGGAAGAAGCAAAACAGCTAAAAGCCAAAGTAGAAGAAACTGGCTTAACACTATGTTTAACGCATACCTACTCTGGTTACCCAATGGTTAAACAGGCCAAACAAATGGTTAGCGAAGGTGCTTTAGGCGCAATCAGAAAAATCATGGTCGAATATCCTCAAGGCTGGTTAAGCACCTTATCAGAACGCGAAGGAAATGCGCAGGCAGCCTGGCGTACTGACCCATCTAAAACCGGAAAAAGCGGTAGCATGGGCGATATCGGCACACATGCCGCTCATTTGGCAGAGTATATCTCAGGTTTAAAAATCACAAAAATCTGTGCCGATTTAAGCATTGTTGTTCCAGGTAGAGCTATTGACGATGATGGAAACGTATTGTTAAAATTCGATAATGGTGCCAATGGCGTTCTTGTGGCTTCACAAATTGCTGCCGGAGAAGAAAATGCATTAAAAATTAAAGTATATGGCGAAAAAGGTGGCATGGAATGGCACCAGATGGAACCGAATACCTTAATTGTGAAATGGTTAAATGCCCCTGCTCAAATTTACAGAACAGGCAACGGTTATATGGGCAGTTTCGCTCAGCACAATACCCGTACACCGGGCGGTCACCCTGAAGGTTACTTAGAAGCATTTGCAAATATTTATAAAAACTTTGCATTAACAGTAGATGCGAAGTTGAATAACGAGCAACCTACTGCAGCAATGTTAGACTTTCCAGGTACTGAAGATGGAATTAGAGGAATGGCATTTATCGAAAATGTAGTGGCCTCTAGCCAATCAGACCAAAAATGGTTAGATTATAAATTATAACAATCCAACATGACAACGATAAAAGGACCAGCAGTATTTTTAGCACAATTTATAAGCGATGAAGCCCCATTTAACTCCCTAGACAGTATTTGTAAATGGGCAGCAGGTTTAGGTTTTAAAGGTATTCAAATGCCAACCTTAGATACAAGATTTATCGATCTTCAAAAAGCTGCCGAAAGCAAAACCTATGCAGATGAACTGAAAGGAAAAATAGCTTCTTATGGCTTAGAAATTACTGAACTTTCTACACACTTACAAGGTCAATTGGTTGCGGTACACCCGGCTTATGATGACCTTTTTGATGCCTTTGCACCAAAAGAAGTACACAAAAATCCAAAAGCAAGAACAGAATGGGCGGTGCAGCAAATGAAATATGCGGCTAAAGCTTCTCAAAACTTAGGTTTAAATGCACATGCGACATTTAGTGGTTCATTATTGTGGCAATATTTCCATCCCTGGCCACAACGCCCGGCAGGATTGGTTGAAGAAGGTTTTGCAGAATTGGCAAAACGCTGGACGCCTATCTTAAACGAATTCGACCAATGTGGTGTTGATGTTTGCTACGAAATACATCCGGGTGAAGATTTATTTGATGGCGAAACCTATGAAATGTTCCTCGCTGCGGTAAATAATCATCCTCGGGCATGCTTATTGTATGATCCATCACACTTTGTGTTGCAACAATTGGATTACATTCAATACATCGATTTTTACCACGAACGCATAAAAGCGTTCCACGTTAAAGATGCAGAATTTAACCCTACAGGCAAACAAGGCACTTTTGGTGGATACCAGAGTTGGGCAAACCGTGCTGGTCGTTACCGCTCACCAGGTGATGGTCAGGTTGATTTTAAAACCATTTTTAGTAAATTAGCGCAATATGATTTTAAAGGTTGGGCCGTTATGGAATGGGAGTGCTGTATCAAAAACCAGCAAGATGGTGCCCGCGAAGGCGCAGAATTTATTAAAAAGAACATCATTAACGTAACCGATAAAGCATTTGACGATTTTGCAGCATCGGGTAGTGATAGCGCTTTCAATAAAAAAATATTAGGATTATAAGATTAACAAAACACAAAACACACACAAGATGAAAAAAACATTTTTAGCTTTAGGCGCTGTAGTCATTTTTATGGCGTCGTTTTCAAAAGCCGATTTAACGAAGGAGAAAACTGTGGTTGCAACGGCAACAATGACAAACCATGCTGCTTTTCAATCAAATCCAGGTGAAAAACTGATTAACAAATCTGATTGCCTTGGTTGCCATAACAAGACCAACAAAATTATTGGCCCTGCATACGTAGAAGTTGCAAAAAAATATCCGGCTACTGAGAAAAACATCAACATGTTAGCTGATAAGATTATTAAAGGTGGAACGGGAGTTTGGGGCAATATGCCGATGACTGCTCACGCTACCCTTAAAAAAGACGATGCAAAATTAATGGTAAAGTATATTTTATCCCTAAAAAAATAATTTTAACCAAATTAGCAAATCGATTTACTACATATGAAAACAGAGCAAGAAAATAAAAACACGAGTAACCGCCGTGATTTTATTAAGACCACAGCTATTGCCGCTGCTGCTTTTATGATCGTGCCCCGCCATGTTTTAGGTGGGCCTGGTTATTTAGCACCAAGCGATCGTTTATTGGTTGCCGGCATTGGTGTTGGCGGAAAAGGCCAAAGCGATTTAAGCATGTTTTACAAAAGCGGAAAAGCAGACATTGCTTTTTTATGCGATGTAGACGATCGCCGTGCAGCAAATAGTGTTAAAGCTTTCCCTAAAGCAAAATACTATAAAGATTGGCGCGAAATGTTAGATAAGGAACATAAAAATTTCGATGCTGTGTCTGTTTCTACTCCGGATCATAACCATGCCATACAGGCTTTAGCAGCTATGCAATTGGGGAAACACGTTTATGTGCAAAAACCTTTAACACATGATATTTATGAGGCGCGTATGCTAACTGCTGCCGCAAAAAAATATAAAGTGGTAACCCAAATGGGAAATCAAGGTGCATCAAACGATGGTCCGCGCCAAATGAAAGAATGGTATGAAGCGGGCTTAATTGGCGATGTACACACGGTTTACGCGTGGACTGATAGACCGGTTTGGCCACAAGGCATTCCTCGCCCAACAAAAAAAGCCGAAATCCCTGCCGAATTGGATTGGAATTTATGGCTAGGTACTGCGCCTGAAAAAGATTATATTGACAAATTGGTTCCTTTTAACTGGCGTGGCTGGTGGGATTATGGCACTGGTGCCCTGGGCGATATGGGCTGTCACTTAATCGAAGCTCCATTTAGCGTATTAAACTTAAAATACGCAAAAGAAGTTCAGGCCAGTGTAGGTTCTGTTTATGTAGATGAATTTAAACGTGGTTATTTTCCTGAAAGCTGCCCACCGTCAAGCCACGTTACTTTAAAATTCCCTAAGACGAATAAAACCAAAGGTGATGTTACCTTGCACTGGATGGATGGTGGTATTCAACCAGAACGTCCTGAAGAATTAGAAGCAGACGAAACTTTTGGCGATGGTGGTAATGGTACCTTGTTTATCGGAACTAAAGGTAAAATGATGTCTGAAACGTATAGTGCCAATCCGAAATTATTGCCTTTAAGTAAAAACAAAGACATTAAAGTTGCACCAAAATACGCTCGCGTACCAGATGGTGCAAACGGACACTATAAACAATGGGTTGAAGCTGCAATTGCAGGTTATGGCAAGCAAGAAGTGAGTTCTCCTTTCGAAATTGCAGGTCCATTAACAGAAGCTTTACTGATGGCAAATCTGGCAATCAGAAGTTTTGATATCCAAAAAACGGTAAACGGCAAGACTACTTACCCAGGCAGATACACTAAAATGCTTTGGGATAACGACAATATGAAAGTTACCAATTTTGACGAAGCAAACCAGTTTGTAAAACGCGAATACCGTAAAGGCTGGAACAATTTAACTCTTTAATTATCATAACCTGATAGCTTTTAAAACGACGAAGTCCTCAATGAGGCCTTTGAAAACATTAAAAACTTCGAATTAATCCTATCAGGTTTTATTCTAAAAAAATGAAAAAAATCTTTCTTTCTGCTTGCATCTTGTTAGCGGTAACACAAATATCAAAAGCTCAAAAAGGCTTTAAACCACTTTTTGATGGTAAAACAACAACGGGCTGGCATACTTACAACAAAACTACAGTTGGCAGCGCCTGGCAGGTTCAGGACGGTGCCCTGCATTTAGATTTAGTCACCAAAGGTAAAGACGGCGGCGGTGATTTGGTTACCGATAAAGAATACGGCGATTTCCATTTAAAGTATGAGTGGAAAGTGGCTCCAAAAGCAAATAGCGGTTTAATTTTTTATGTTCACGAAGAACCAAAATACCATGCTACCTATTCTACAGGTTTAGAAATGCAGGTTATTGATAATGACGGCCACCCAGATGGAAAAATCACTAAACACCGTGCCGGCGATTTATATGATCTGGTAAAAAGTTCATCAGAGCCTGTTAAGGCTGTTGGCGAATGGAATAAAGCAGAAATCATTAGCAAAAAGGGCAAACTAACGCTAATTTTAAACGGTGTTGAAGTAGTAAAAACCAGCCTTTGGGATGATAACTGGAAAAAGATTGTTGCGGGCAGCAAATTTGCAACATGGGAAAACTGGGGAACTTTTAAAACAGGCAAAATTGCCTTACAAGATCACGGAGATGAGGTTTGGTACAAAAACATCTCTATTAAAGAACTATAATTGAGGTTTAAGGCGTAAGGTAGAAGCTGAAGGTTTCCTTTCTTTCGCTTAAACCAGACATTTGAGTTAGAAAGCGGGAAAGCATAAAGTTTATCCGCTTTCGCATTAACCTTACACCCTATACCTTTAACCTTATACCTTAATACAACCTTATATAAGCCAAATGAATAGCACTACTCGCTTTAAACTCTCTGCCATGATGTTCCTGGAATTTTTTATCTGGGGTGCCTGGTTTGTAACACTTGGAACTTTCTTAGGAAACAACCTTAAAGCCACGGGTTCAGAAACCGGGGCTGTATTTTCAACCCAGTCATGGGGTGCTATCATTGCTCCTTTTATTGTAGGTTTAATTGCCGATAGATATTTTAACGCTGAGCGCATTTTAGGTGTGCTACACATTGTCGGAGCACTATTGATGTACCAAATGTATAATGCTACAGATGTAAGCATATTTTATCCTTACGTGTTGGGTTACATGATTCTTTTTATGCCAACACTGGCTTTGGTAAATTCAGTTTCTTTCAATCAAATGAAAGATCCGGAGAAAGAATTTTCATCAATTCGCATATGGGGCACCTTAGGCTGGATTGCTGCAGGTTTATTAATCAGTTATTTCTTCCATTGGGATTCAAAAGAAGGTACAGAAGCTGGCTTATTGAAAAATACTTTCTTAATGGCTGGTATAGTGTCTTTAGCTTTGGGTTTATTCAGCTTTACCTTACCAAAGACGCCACCTAAAGTATCTTCAGACGAAAAAATTACCGTTTCTGATGTATTAGGTCTAGATGCTTTAAAACTTTTGAAAGACAGAAATTTCTTAATTTTCTTTATTTCATCTATTTTGATCTGTATCCCTTTGGCTTTTTACTATCAAAATGCAAATCCATTCCTTTCCAATATCGGTATGGATAACCCCACGGGAAAAATGACGATTGGTCAGGCTTCAGAAGTTATTTTCTTATTATTTATCCCAGTATTCTTTAAAAGATTCGGCTTTAAAATGACCATCTTGGTGGGCATGCTGGCTTGGGCAGTACGTTATGCATTATTTGCTTACGGCAATGCAGGCGAACTGAGTTTTATGCTGATCTTAGGAATTGCATTACACGGTGTTTGCTACGATTTCTTTTTCGTTTCAGGACAGATTTATACCAACTCTAAAGCTGGCGAGCGTTTTAAAAGTTCAGCCCAGGGCTTAATTACCCTAGCTACTTATGGCGTAGGTATGTTAATTGGATTTGCCGTAGCTGGTAAAATTTCTGATGCCTACAAAGCAGCAGATGGCGTGATGGACTGGAAAATGATCTGGATTATCCCAGCAGGAATTGCATTAGTGGTATTTTTATTATTTGCATTGGTTTTCAACGATAAATCCAAGGCTGAAATAGAACCTAAAACTGTTTAATATGGCGTCGAACGTAAATAGAAGAAATGCTTTAAAGAACATCATCGCAGGAACTGCTGCGATTGGTGTTTCTTCAGGATTTTCAGCATTAGCAATGGATAAATCAGAATCAGATCAGCCACTAAGGCTAAAAGGAAATATTAATCATGCCGTTTGCCGCTGGTGTTTTAGCGGTTTGGATGTAGAAACGCTTTGTATTGAAGCTAAAAAGATCGGCATTACAGGCATTGATTTAGTTGGACCAAAAGATTGGCCGACTTTAAAGAAATATGGTTTAGAATCTACCATGTGTAATGGTGCCGAAATTAATTTAACAGATGGTTTTAACGACGAAAAATTCCACGAAAAGTTAATTCAAAACTATACCGCAATGATTCCACTTGTTGCCGAAGCTGGCTACAAATACTTAATCTGCTTTAGTGGAAGCCGCCGTGGTAAAGATGATGAAACAGGTTGGAACAACTGCGTGAAAGGATTAAAACAGTTAATGCCCTTGGCAGAAAAACACAATGTGGTACTTGTAATGGAGTTGCTAAATAGCAAAATTAACCATAAAGATTACCAGTGCGATAGAACTTCATGGGGCGCTGAACTTTGCAAACGTTTAGGATCTGAAAACTTCAAATTGTTATACGATATCTACCACATGCAAATTGATGAAGGTGATGTAATTAGAAACATCAGAGAATATCATCAATACATCGCCCACTATCACACCGCTGGTGTTCCGGGTAGAAATGAGATAGACGATACACAGGAACTATATTATCCTGCCATCATGAAAGCCATTGCCGAAACTGGCTTTAAAGGTTTCGTTGCACAAGAATTTATACCTAAAAATGCAGATAAAATAGCCTCTCTAAAAAAGGCAGTTTCCATTTGCGACATCTAAAAATATACCTATGTTATCAAGAAGAAGTTTTATTTTAAACAGTAGTATGGCTGCAGCTGCAGCACTTTTGATTCCATCTTTTGCTTGTGTAGCCTCCGATAAAAAATTAGTTGGTCTGCAGTTATATTCTTTAAGAGATGAACTTCCGAAGGATGTAAAAGGAACATTGGTCAAAGTAGCTAAAGCTGGCTTTAAAGAAGTTGAAACTTATGGTTTCTCTATAAAGGATCAATTTTGGGGCTTAACACCTGCCGAATTCAAAAAATTGCTTGATGATAACGGATTAACTGCACCAAGCGGTCACTACGGTTTAGGCAGTTATTTAACCGATGGAAACACTGAAGAATTAAAAGCAGCAATTGCTGCCGCCAAAGTGCTTGGAAGCGAATATGTAACCATCCCCTGGTTAGATGAAAGCATTAGAAAAAGTGCCAACGACTACAAAAAAATTGCAGTTAAAATTAATGAAGCCGGAAAATTGGCCAAAGAAGCTGGTATTAGGTTAGCTTACCACAATCACAATTTCGAATTCGAGAAACAAGGTGATACCACTGGTTACGAAATATTATTAAAAGGAACCGATAAAAATCTTGTTGATTTTGAGCTTGATTTATATTGGGTAGTACGTTCAGGAAACGATCCGATCAAACTATTTAAAGAAAACCCAGGCCGTTTTACCATGTGGCATGTTAAAGATATGGATAAAGCAAATCCAGCATTAAATGCTGAAGTAGGAACAGGTTCTATCAATTTCAAACCTATTTTTGCTGATGCCAAACTTTCGGGCATGAAACACTTCTTTGTGGAACACGAAACCAATTACAAGCCAAACCCGATAGAGTCTGTTGCAGCAAGCTGTGCATATATTAAAAAAGAAATTATTTAAATTTAAGAGATGAATTCAAGAAGAACATTCTTAAAACAGGCAGGATTAGCTGCCGGAGCGGCATTATTAATTCCGTCGTTTGCCTTTGATAAAGTAAATAAAAATATTGGCTTACAACTGTACTCTTTACGTAATGAACTGCCAAAAGATGTAAAAGGCATCATCGAAAAAGTGGCACAAGCCGGATACAAAGAAGTAGAAACCTATGGTTTTTCTAATGGAAAATTTTGGGGCTTAACCCCAAAAGAATTTAAAGCATTATTAAACGCGAACGGTTTAAAAGCACCAAGCGGACATTACGGAATGGATGAATTTTCAAAAACCGGAAAAACCGATAAGTTAAAAGCCGATATCGAATCTTCAGCTGCCATTGGCGGTAAATACTTTACCATTGCCGGTGCGCATGTAGATATGAGCAAAGGAGTAGATGGCTTTAAGAAAACTGCTGATGATTTTAATAAGGTTGCCGAAATTGCAAAAGCATCTGGTTTGAAATTCGCCTACCACAACCACGATTTTGAATTTAAAAAATTAGGTGATACTACTGGTTACGATGTTTACTTAAGCGAAACCGATAAAAATCTGGTAAATTTCGAAATGGATTTGTATTGGGTGGTACGCTCAGGTAACGATCCATTAGCTTTGTTTAAAAAATACCCAGGCCGTTTCCCAATGTGGCACGTTAAAGATATGGACAAATCCAAACCTGAATGGAATACCGAGGTAGGCAAAGGTTCTATTGATTTTAAAAGCATTTTTGCTCAGGCAAAACTTTCAGGCATGCAACATTTCTTTGTAGAGCACGAAACCAATTACCAACCTGATCCAGTTGGTTCGATTAAAACAAGCTGTGATTATATTAAAGCCAATTTGATTTAAAACTTATCCAAGAGGTTGTATCATAAATATAGATTGTCATCCTGAGCCTGTCGAAGGACCTGTTAAATACGCTTTGAGGTGTTTCGACAAGCTCAACATGACAGCATTTGAAGTGAAATCGCCTTTATGATACAATCTCTTAAATCTCTCCGATCGTCATGCTGAATTTAGTTCAGCATCTTTCTTGAGAAACAGACCCTGAAATAAATTCAGGGTGACGACTCACGCGAGTTGTTGCACTCTCTACAACCTAAGGTCACAAACACCTTCTCATTTAATACACTTCAAGTATAGCTAAATTGAATTATGCCTAATCTTTTTTAACCCTATTTTCTACTGAAAAAGTAAGATTTTAAATATTAAAAGCAAATTTAATTGGTAACAACAGGGATATAAGCTTAATTTTTAGCATATTTGGCCTTATATCAAATGTTTAATAATATATAATTAAAATTTAAAATGAAAGTAGCAGTAGTAGGTGCCACCGGATTGGTAGGCACTGTCATGTTAAAAGTATTGGAGGAAAGAAATTTCCCCTTAACAGAGTTGATTCCCGTAGCATCAGAAAAGAGTGTTGGCAAGGAAATTACTTTTAAGGGTAAGAAGTTCCCAATTGTTAGCATGGATACTGCAATCAGCATGAAACCAGATATCGCTTTGTTTTCAGCAGGTGGAAATACGTCATTAGAGCATGCTCCACGTTTTAAAGAAGCCGGAACAACCGTTATCGATAACTCTTCTGCATGGAGAATGGATCCTGCAATTAAATTAATTGTACCAGAAGTTAATGCACACGAACTTTCTATCGATAACAAAATCATTGCTAACCCGAACTGTTCTACCATTCAAATGGTGGTGGTTTTAAAACCTTTGCACGATAAATACAAAATTAAACGTGTAATCGTTTCTACTTATCAATCAGTTACGGGTACAGGTGTTAAAGCGGTTGAGCAATTAATGAACGAGCGTAAAGGCATTGATGGTCCTAAAGCTTATCCATACGAAATCGACTTAAACGTTCTTCCACATATTGATGTTTTCACAGATAACGGATATACCAAAGAAGAAATGAAAATGGTTAAGGAAACGAACAAAATCATGAGCGACGATAGCATTAAAGTTACCGCTACTACAGTTCGTATCCCAGTAATGGGTGGTCACTCAGAATCAGTAAACATCGAGTTCGAAAATGACTTCGATTTAGCTGAAGTGCGCAGTATTTTAGAAAAAGCACCAGGTATAATCGTTGTTGATGATGTTGCCAACTTAAAATACCCGATGCCAAAAGATGCGCATGAAAAAGATGAAGTTTTTGTAGGCCGTATCCGCAGAGATGAATCGGCGCCAAAAGCATTAAACCTTTGGATTGTTGCCGATAACTTGCGCAAAGGCGCTGCAACCAATGCAGTTCAGATTGCCGAATATCTAATTCAGAAAGAATTAGTTTAATTAATAACCTCAAGAGAAGTCCCCCGGTGTAAAATCGGGGGACTTTTTTTATACCCGCTCTTCACCATGAAACATATTCCAATCGCTTTAATATATTCCAGGTTACTGATTGGTTTTATAATAATTCTATTAAGCGTTTTCCACGTCAATCATTATTCTTTTCTTGCAATCACATTATTATCGATCGGTTTATTAACAGATGTATTCGATGGAATAATAGCCAGAAAACTCAATATCTCCTCCGAAAAATTACGACGTTTAGACTCCAGTATTGATCAGGTATTTTTTATCTCGGTTGCGGTTGCTACTTATATCCAATGTCCTGATTTTTTTAAAGTCAACCTGGCAAAACTGATTGTACTCGGTGCTTTTGAAGCTTCAACCTATGCATTAAGCTATATCAAATTCAGAAAAGAAATCGCTACGCATTCTATCGGCGCTAAAATCTGGACGTTGACTATATTCGCCACTTTGGTCGAAATTATGGTTCATTGCGAATCGGTGGTATTATTTGAGTTTTGCTTTTGGATCGGGCTGGCAACGAGGTTAGAAATACTCGCCATTGTTTTCACCCTAAAAAAATGGACCAACGATGTACCGACTATCTATCACGCAGCAAAATTGAGACAGGGAAAAGAAATTAAACGCAATAAACTGTTTAATGGATAAATTTGCTGTAACATAAAAAAGAGATCGTAATCACTAAATTATATATAAAAAAGAGATCATAATCACTAAATTATATATAAAAAAGAGATTACGATTAAATTTCATTATATTTGTTATTAAATATGATATAATGAAATGATAATTAGAGGTCTGCAAACGTACATAGAATCAAAGTTTTTTAAACAAAAAGCAATTATAGTTACCGGTGCAAGGCAGGTAGGCAAAACCACTATGTTAAAGCAATTGGTAAATAAGACAGGATTGCCTTTTGTTTTTCTTAATTGTGATGAAGCCAATGTTCGAACCACATTAACAGACATCAGTATTGAGCGGCTAAAATCAATTATCGGCTCAAATAAATTTATTTTTATCGACGAAGCCCAACGGGTTACGAATATCGGTTTAACATTAAAATTGATCGTAGATAATTTTACCGATGTGCAACTTTTGGTTACAGGCTCTTCATCATTAGATCTGGCTGTTGGTATAAAAGAATCGCTAACGGGAAGAAAATTTGAATATCATCTTTTTCCTTTTTCGGTAGCAGAACTTGTTGATGATACCAATATCCTTACTGAAGAACAGGCATTGGAAAAAAGATTGATCTATGGCTCTTATCCCGATGCGATTAATTATCCAGGAGAAGAAAAAGAACTCTTAATGAACTTGGCCAATAGTTATCTTTTTAAAGATATTTTATCACTTACCGGCATCAGAAAGCCTTTGCAGCTCGAAAAATTAGTGCAGGCCTTAGCCTTGCAAATTGGTAATGAGGTTTCGTATACCGAGCTTGGCCAAATGATTGAAGCCGATAAACTAACAGTTGAGCGTTATATCGATTTATTAGAGCAATGTTTTGTTGTATTCAGATTAGGTGCATACAGCAGTAATCTGCGGAATGAAATAAAAAAAAGCAAAAAAATATATTTTTATGATACTGGGATCCGCAATGCCGTGATCGAAAACTTTAATATGCTTGCACTGAGGCAGGATGCTGGTCAGCTTTTTGAAAATTATATTATTTCAGAATATATCAAAGCCAGTAATAACAAAAGAAAGCACGCTAAATATTATTTCTGGCGAAGCTTTCAACAACAGGAAATCGATTTAATAGAAGAAATTGATGGAAAAATAAATGCTATAGAAATCAAATGGAACGAGAATAAAAAAGTGAGGTTTCCATCAACGTTTTTAGATGCATACCCTACAAACAATACAAACGTCATAAACAAGTCTAACTATACAGGTTTTCTGATATAAAATAATCTTTGCCTTACATGAAATTTTTCAAAATATTAACCTTATTTCTTTTCTCAGGTATAGCTGCAATTGCTCAAAACCGAATTCAGAACCTCGAAAAAGCCTTCGATAATTTATTAAATGATGAGCAGGCAAAACATGCTATTGTTTCACTTTGCGTTTTAGATGCCAATACGGGCAAAACATTGTATGCCAAAAATGAGCAGATCGGCCTGGCCACGGCTTCAACGCTAAAAACCATTACTGCGGCCACGGCTTTCAGTATTTTAGGGAAAGATTTTCAATTCCAAACCACATTGGCCTATACCGGAACAATTACTACAGATGGAATATTAAAAGGAAACCTGATTATTATTGGCAGTGGTGATCCAACTTTGGGCTCCTGGCGATATCAAAACAAAGAAAATGCTGTTTTAACGCAATGGGTTACTGCAGTAAAATCTGCAGGAATCAAAAAAATTGAAGGCACAATAATTGGCGACGATCGCATTTTTGGCACACAAACAACGCCTGAGGGTTGGGTTTGGCAGGATATTGGCAATTACTATGGTGTCGGGACTTCTGGCTTAGCCTGGCGCGAAAATCAATTTGATATTCATTTGAAACCTAGAAGTAGTACAGCAGATGAAGTTAAGGTAGTAAAAACAGTTCCGGCAACACCTTATGTGCAAATTGTAAATGAACTAAAAACCGGCGATTCAGGATCTGGAGATCGCGCTTATGCTTTTTTGCCTCCATATAGCAATACGGCTTACCTCCGCGGAAGCTGGGGAATAGGCATTGCCAAAACAGGCATTTCCTTAGCCCTCCCCGACCCTGCTTTTGATTGCGCTTACCGCTTACAGGATACTTTGAAAAGATTGGGTATTTCGACAGGACAGCAAGCCACAACGGCAAGGTTAATGACCTTGAACAATCAGGTCATTCCTTCGGTTACACAGAAAATAAGCACCATCAGTTCGCCTAGTTTAAGCGAGATGACTTACTGGTTTTTAAAGAAAAGCATCAATTTATATGGCGAATCACTTTTAAAAACCATTGCGATAAAATCAGGCAAAGCAGGTACAACAAGTAAAGGAGCGGAAACCGAAATCAATTTCTGGGCCGATAAAGGCATTGATAAAACGGCATTAAACATTATTGATGGTAGCGGGCTTTCTCCGGGAGATAGAATAACAACTTCGGCAATGGCGGATATACTTTTCCAGATCCAGAAAGAAAACTGGTTCGCAGATTATTATAAGGCCTTACCCGAGTACAATGGTATGAAAATTAAAAGTGGAACAATAAATGATGTTTCGGCATTTGCCGGTTACCATACCGATGCAGCAGGAAACAAATACGTAGTGGTGATTAACATTAACAATTATAGCGGAAGTGGAATTAACAAGAAGCTGTTCAAAGTATTAGATGAACTGAAGTAAAGCAACATATAGATTTTCTTTGATTTTTTAAATTTTGTATTTTCGGTATATGGAAATAACAATCGACATAGGCTATGAACAATTGTTAGCTGCAATTAAAAAACTTCCTGCTGCAAAGATCAAGCAACTAAAATCAGTTTTAAATGAAGAGTTTATTGAGCAAAAAGCTACTAAAGACTTATCTGATTTTCAAGATTTTTTACTCAAAGCTACCACTATGAGTGCAGAGCAATATAAGTTGCATCAGCAAAACAGAAAAAATTTCAACTCATGGAGAACGAAATAATTTGTCTGGACACTTCTATCCTAATTGACTTTTATCGTAAACAACTGAAAGAAAAAAGTACATTTTATAAACTAACAAAAGTCTATCATCTTTTCGCAGTATCATTATAACCGAATATGAAATTATGATTGGCGCCAAAACTGAGGAAATTGAATTCTGGAAAGATTTTTTTGAACAGGTAACCATACTTCCTTTTGATAAACAAGCAAGTGATATAGCTGTAGATATTACGAAACAACTAAAGAAAAACAAAAATCTGATTGAAATTCCGGATATTTTTATTGGAGCAACTGCCCTATCCAGAAAGATAAAAATGGCCACACTTAACAAAAAGCACTTCGAAAGAATTAACAACTTAGAATTGATTGCAATATAACCCAAACTAGCATCAAAGAGTTATACTTTCATTCCGTGGTCTGTGTCCTCACAGAACACTCGTAATTCATTATTTACTCCCACAGCATCTCATCCATAAATGGTCTGT
Organism: Pedobacter borealis DSM 19626; assembly: GCF_000708285.2. Classification (GTDB taxonomy): domain Bacteria; phylum Bacteroidota; class Bacteroidia; order Sphingobacteriales; family Sphingobacteriaceae; genus Pedobacter; species Pedobacter borealis. The sequence continues at coordinate 399 of NZ_JAUG01000001.1, read as the reverse complement.
GAGGACACAGACCATGGATAAGGGGGAGATCTATCTTGACAGATTTAGCTTCGCTGAGCAATCGTGGTTCTCGACTGCGTTGCACTTCGCTACCATTGACGTTATTTTGCAATTGCTTACTAATAACCTGAGTTCAATTATTAAATCTCACTTTGTGACGTTTTAATCAAGTTTTCAGTTAAGGCGGTCGTCACCCTGAATTTATTTCAGGGTCTTTCACGCTAAAAAGATGCTGAAATAAATTCAGCAGGACGATAAAGCTGGATTAGGCGTGTATAAGATATGATTTTCAGCTAATAATTATCGAACTCAGGTTATTGATAAATAACTAGGTCATTCCAGATATGAAATCTACAACTGACTGGATTGTGCCGAAACTTTAACGGAACTTACTAGAAA